>JAIEQI010000049.1 GCA_019747875.1 Candidatus Obscuribacterales bacterium | reverse complement strand
GAGCGACCGTAGGGCTTGCCCCTTGCTGAGGGAGGCGGGCTGTGAGAGTGTGGGCACGTTTAGACATGCACTTATGGTGTCAAATGTCTAAAGAGAAATAACTTCTTGGTCATGTCGGAGTTCGCTGCACACAAGTATTGCAGCCAGGCAACAAGGGCGTGACGCGGTAAAGGAATAAGCACTAACGAAGAAGACTTGTTTAGTGGATCGATGGAGTCGCAAGGCTTGGGTAATTTTGGCGCTCAAGACCGAGCCGCGAAGCGGTGATATAGCAGACGGCCATCTTCCGTCACCAAGGAAGTGAACGGCACATTTCTGACAAAGAGAGTGATTGTTTTCACCAGTGGGATTAAGCAAGAACCAAGTCAGAAGCAAGAAATGCACACCGAGGAAAAGGAGCACCAAAGAGCGTAGCCGAAGATAAGATATAAGGTGGAGCAGGGGCTAGTGATTCCTGCCAATGGTCTTTTTTTCTCCGCCTAAAATGCTCAGCCGCGATACAACTTATCTGTCGGCAGAGGCTCTGATCTGCCGACACAAACCATTCACGGTTCGATGCAGCTGGGGTGGTTGGGCGGGTAGCCACCTGCGGAGCAGGCTCTTGCACTGGCATACTTTCAACAGGAAAAGCGAAGATGCCGGCAGCTTTGATATCTGCCGGCACCTTTATTTGCAGAGTGGCAAAGGGCGTCTGGCGTAGCCCAGCTCCTGTATTTAGTTCAGGTCATGCAGTAATGATCGGGCTTTTCTGCGTGCGTGGTGTAAGCGCGATCGCACGGTGTTGATACTCACTTCGGTTTGTTCAGCAATTTGATCGTAACTACAACCATCAGCATAGAGCATCAGGACTTGTCTCAAAGCAGGACTCAACTGCTTAAGGGTGCGATTGAGTCGTGGTATCAAATCAACATCATCGACCTCGGGCATAGATCCATGTCTGCCGTTCAAATAAACATTGCCAGTTTGATCTGCAATCTCGCAAACAGAGCCAGCAAAACCATCTTGAAAGTCTGTCCGGTAGCGCGCTTCTCGTGCGTGCTCGCGTCCAGCATCATATGCAATGCTGCGAACAACTCTATACAGCCAGCCAACAGTTGCCGGCCTTTTGTCCGCTTTAGCCAGGAGGCGAAGCATTGCTTTCTGAGCAATGTCGTCGGGCTCCGACAATCCGCATCGCCCGAACTTTGCCGCAAATCGCTTAGCAGCAGCAAACATCGATCTCAGGTCATCGTTAGCAGTTAGAATTCCTTGCATAGTGATATCTCCCGTGTATGTGCGGCTTCGCCGCGAACACGGGGTATGGGGACGGCTCTGCGCGTCAAGCGGAGGGTATTTGCAGGAATACTCACAAGAGGCAGCAATACGCTTTACGCGCGGTGGCGCCGATCCCATACCATGAGAAAACGAAACACAGCCAAGGCTTGCTGTTATCTGTTCTAAGGCGAGGACAACCTATACCGCCACCCACGCTGCGGCACCACTGCCGGATTCGTTCCGTTCTGAGCGACCTGGGGTCGTGGCAATGTTTTCTTGTTTGCTCTATATCATGTCGCCCAGTTCGTTTTGCCGCTCCGCTAAAATCGGCAGGGCGAAGGCGTATAAGATTCACTGCCGTCTATCGCCCGCCTTCGCTCGCAGATAAAGAAGCGGGGCGTGCAAAACCGGTTGTGATTTCTGAGGTCGGCAGGAAGGAGCTGGAGAGGCAGCAAAAAAGAAAGCCTGCTGCGACAGGCCTTCTGTGAGAATCTTTATTCGAACAGACTTCCATGAGTCTCCCGAATACTGGCTATTCCGGAGAAAGCCACAATGATGTGATCAAGAACGTGGACGCCCAGGAGCTTACCAGCCTTGACCAGAGTCTCTGTAGTTTCAAGGTCTTCGGAGCTTGGCGTAAGTGTTCCACCAGGATGATTGTGAGCTACGAGAAGTGCGTGCGAGTTACCAAGCAAAGCTGCTTTGAATACCTCACGGGGATGCACCAAGCTCGCCGACAAAGTGCCGTGCGACACCTCGTGGTAGCCAACTATGTGATGTTTAGCATCAAGGTGGAAAGCGATGAAATACTCTTCTGAGTGGTGCTTAAGAGGCTCGACATAACGCTCGATGTCGTCAGGCGTGCATATGGGCTGTTGAGGGGGTCCAGGCTCACGAATAATTGCCAACCTGATCTGAGGAATGATGTAGCGCAGGTGCTTTTTGAGACTTCGATTGTTCATAATGCAGCTCCTTCTTTCGATCGGCTGGCTGTTGACCGTCGCAACCCATGCCGTACTGGAGACACATCGGACAAGTGGAGGACCCGGCACCCGCAGGGGAAAGGCCTGGAGCGAAGCGAAAAGAGAGGGATACCGCAGGATATGCTCGCGTGGCCTTGTGCCGGGCGCTTGTCCTGAATTGTTGTACAGAGGCAGGTGCTTGCCGACGAGTTCACTGGGCGTCGTTAGAAGGATGTCTTGACGACAAAGAAGTCCGAATTGGCAGCGGGCACAGGATTAGACGAATAGGTTGGCTCTACGTGGAAGTCCCACTGAAATCAGCCAACAATGCATCCTAGAGACATCCATTTCGTAGGGTCACGATATGAAGAACGCGCGGCCCGTGAGAGGCTATTAGACTCGAATGAGGCGTAACTATTGGCAGATCCACAAGACGTGTCGGACAAGATTAGGGCTGAGCAGGGCATCAATGGCTGTGCGGCAGCGGTATACGATGCTTGGAATAACGCTTCAGGATTGTCCAGGCAGGCCGAAGTAATAACACACGGCATTGTCGAAGGCGGCATCAAGGAATTTGGAAACGAAATAGGCAAACGTCCATTAGAGACTGGTATTAACGGTGGGCTTTCACTGGGGCTAGGTGTTGGACTTTCGTATTTGCATTTGAGACATAAACTAGCGCATAAAGTGGTCGGAGCGATTGCCGGTCTATTTGGTGTCAAGGCAGCAATAGACGGGTTCAAGCATCTCAGTGAAAATCGCGACTTCACGTCTGCAATGGATTTGGTCTGGGCTCATGGCGATAAGAAAACAATGGACCGCAGTAAGGCACTTACGGTAAAGGTATTAGCACCGGAAGTTGTGCAGCTTGAAGTAGGGGCGCTTGCAGGAGGAGTTGGCTATAGTGGTGGCCTTGCCTTTGCAGCATTGAAGAATAAAACATTTGCGCAGCCATGGTCACAACTGATCGCAAAAGCTGCTGAGTGTGTGAACAAGAAAGGTGCAAACAAACAGATCATGCAGCAGACAGAGACAATAGAAACATCAATCGGCAAGAGCCTGCCAGTTGTCGCTTGCGATGAGTTTGGCAGAGCACTGGACAAAGCGACTCCGACAGAGCAGTACGTAGTATCAGAATTTCTTGAGCGCGCACAGAATCGCTTCCCAGATTTGAAAGTGCAGGCGAGGCTTGCATACAGAAGAACAGAAGCCGACGAGGGTAAGATACTGGTCTTGGTGCTCGATCATCGTGGTATCAATCACGGAGCTTTTGGTCATACCGGAATGGCACTAAGGACAATTGTAGAGGAGCTGGCACAACAGCATGGTGTGCCATTGAAGCTGGGATATGATGGGGTTATAAGGGAGAATAGCCGCCCTATTGATCTTGAGTTTGTCGATGCAAAACATCAATGGCCGCATAAATGGACCGCTCTTATTGATCATTCGGAAGTCATATGTTGCCCAGGAGAAGAAATGGGCATACCGGAGATTCGTCCAAATGACGTCGAGAGAATCGTTTTAGGTGGACTGATCGGGCGAATCCAGAGTGAATTACCCTCGGTGAAAATACTTGCAGCGCGAAGAACTGTTGGACCTGCCAGCGGACGTAGAGTTGAACCTCTGATATTAGAGATCGCAGAAGATAACTACTCTTCAGAAATACTGCAAAAGCTGGCGCTAGCGGCAGAGGAAATGTATAAGCTATTCCGGTGTCGTGTTGGCATCAGTTTTACTGGCAATGGAACAAAGCAAGTCTACGGCGATGGTAGCGTGCCTATCTACATCGAGCATTTGGCAAAAGCGACAGCAAATAAAAACTACGAATAGAATCTAGGGCAGCAGCAACTCTTTTCTTCGTTGCCAGACCTCTTCAAAAAACGTTCGTTGTTCGAGTATTTCAGCTGTATCAGGGTCAATCCAGCCAACAATCTGCTGGATATTATTGTGGACATCTTGAAGGGGCCATTCAAAAATTGTTCCGTAATGAGCAACTTCATTGCGAAGGTCTTTGATTTCCTCCAGTCGAGCAAAAATAGCATTTCTGGCTTGCCGGAATCCGAGTTCCTCCATTTCTGGCAATAGTTGCTTGAGTCTGCGCAGATCATGTGGCAGCTTCTTGAAGATCGTATAGTAATGCTCGTATATTTCTGGATAGCAGTTCTCATCGAAGAACTCAATCCAGAAGGGTAAAGTAAGTCTTGCGGTCACATTGTGGACATTCAACCCGGCAGGAAGAATGGAGTATGCCGGTGATTTACGAATTGGATATGTAGACCTGGTCTTGTACTTAAAATAGCGGATCTGTATATCGAGCTGTTTGTAATGAAAAGAATCGGGCTCAAATGGATTTGACTCGTACCACAGCTTGTCATCGAGGATTTTAGCAATGATTGGCGTAAGCGTATTGCGGAGAGAGACTTCCAGGTAGCACAGCGGACGATAGAAAGCCTCACAGAGTTCTGTGTTCCATTGACACAGATAAAATGCGTGTTCGTCGACATTTTGGACATTGAGTCCTTTCGCCGCGTACTCGGTATAGAGAGAGAGTCTTGGTTCAGAAAATGTCCGCTTCAAAGCTTGCCAGTGCTTTGGACTATACGGAAAACGACGGGGAGCAACAGTCTGCGGCATGAGTTCGACTCCGGAGCTTTATGAACCTGTAAAACGGGAAACCGTTGGCTTGGCCACACAGCGATATTCCCGGAATTGTCAATATCTAGTCAGGTCGAACTCTGCTCGGGACAAATCCTGCACTGGTGGGACTTCCAGGTTCCGCGAAAACTTTGATTAGTAGAAAAAGCGTCCGGGGAATCCGACCGGCGGGTATGGTTTTTCTAGGCAGGATAGAATCAACCAAAAGACTCGAACGTGACTAACAATCAACTATCGATATGGAGAGACGCGGCATTGGCCGTGGTTCAGTACGGGTGCCTAGCTGGATTCGTCTTGTTCATCTATCGCAAGGAAGCGGTTCCGGCTCTGGTGCTATTTTTCTGCGCGAATTTTGCTTATGCGTTGTGGCGCACAAGAAGGTCATGCGTAGGTCGTATTGGGAGATATCCGCACTACAGAGTTTTCAACATTGCATCGTGGTTGGCAGTTTCGTCGATCTGTTTCTATCGCCAGTCAGACGTGAGTATTTGGTTTATTATGTCTCTCTGGGCAATCAGTGTTTGCACGGCATGCCTCGAACTACACATGAGTCGGAGTTATCGATGGAATGGCATAGGACTTTTGGTTCTGGCCATGCCCCAATTTCTCTGTGTGTTTGCAAGTCCGGACGAGGAATTATTTGAGCTTGCAAGCGACGAGAAGTACGACAATAAGCCGGCTTCGCTAACAAAATTCCTTAGTAAGAATTCGGTGATTTCGGATGCGGCGAGGTCCTCAGAAACACTGCGGCACTTGCTCAAGCTTGCTCACCGTTCATTCCTATACAAGTCCTCGCGAATCGTACACACCACTCTCACAACATCAGCAGGCCGCGTTTCTTTTGAGGATGGCACTATTCTTTTGGAGAAAGGCTTGTCGGCGAAACAGGTGCCCATAATATTTGCGCATGAATTGGCACATCTCATTTCTACCCAAAAGTTCAGCCTCTTTAAGAGTTGGCATCCGCTTAGTTTGGGAGACTACATGACTGTTTGGCTGAAGAACGAAGCAAACTCCTATTATTTCGAAACGCTTGTGCAGCGTGAGTTGGGATACCCAGAGTGTGCCACCGTGTACTACAGCGATGAGGCTGGTGAGCCGAAGTTTTTTAAATTGGGCACCTTAGTTACCAATGACGAGACAGAGAGCCTCGAAGCGCTTTTCAGATTTCTTCGAGATCGGCATATTCTGAGCGGTGCACACATGCGAAGTTATCCTCCGTGGTATCCGTTTTACAAAGAGAAATATCTGAAATTCTTCGTGGCGCACTGGTTAACACTTCTGGGCTTTTTCATTCACCACTGGGTAGACGAAGCTCTGTGCGCGGTGACCGGGCGACGGTGAGCCCAAGGAACGTGTGACGTAGGAACTGTGGCTCGGACAAGGAATGACATAAGCGGGCAGGGTTTGCTGACCGAGCAGCGGTGGGTACGAGGTCAACTTTGGCAGGAATCATGACTCGCTGCGGGGCGGCAAATTGCTGTAGCGTTGGTTCACATTGGCGCAAGAACAATCGAAGCGAATTGCTGAAGTAGATCCTTTGACAAGCGACTGGTGGTATAAGACCGGTGGACTGAGGTCGACCCGGCGAGGCAGGCATGGCTAACAAAAAGAAGGAGCCGGATGTTGCAAGCAACTTTCATGTGGTGGCCACGAAGGCAAGGATTAAGCGCGGCAACGTCAGGCTGAAGAACAGATCCGCGATAGAAGAGGCTGCTTATGCGGAAATCAGGGCGACGTTGGGATATCACAAAACAAAATCAGATGATCACTTTTCTGTTCTTGGTGCCCTTGAGATAGCGGAATTGTTGATCGATATTCGAGAACCCGGACTAGCTGCAGCTGTTTTGGAACAAACCAGAAAAGTCATTGAAGAAATTCCTGGGACGAGCATTCAGTGGCAAGAAACAAGGTATCTAAATGAGGCATATTGCAATCTAGGATTCTACGAAATGGCAGTAGCAGCTGAGAATCAATTCCTTGTTCAGCTTGAGGCGCACCGACCACAATGGACGGCAGCCGAAGAAGAAATGTTTTGGGCGTGGGACAAGAGTCGTTCGTTTGATTTGGTGTTGGTAGAAGGCAAAGTGCACGGCATTGCCGCTGGTCCCGATCTTGATCTTACGCCGGAAGAAATAGCCTGGTGCAAATCGCAAGAAATATGTGCGGAGGCCAAGCATGAAATTTCTTGGGCAGAAGACCGACTAGCGAAAGCAGAAAAGAAATTGCATGACAGGCTTGAGTTGCAAAAGACATTGGATTTGCTGCTTGGTCTCAAAGGCGAGCAATAACGAGAAGCCCATTTTATTGGGTGCTCACAATTGGGGCTTAAAGGACGCCTTCGCCGAACTTGGCTGGATTCAGCCGGCCGCTGTTGCAGCGACTCCTTAGGGAAGGCAGTTTTGAGTCAGTGTCATAGCTCACAGCGGCGTCCAATGGACACCGCCGCACGAAATGTCCACTCGTCCTAAGGGGCGAACAATTCGGAGATTTTGTCCGCCACGTCAGCCATTGTCTGGTCTTCTCCAGTGCTCAGTCCAGTGCGCGAGGCAAGCATGGGGCTGACATTTTCGAGAGCTTCATAGGTTGTATTGTGCAAGATCGGAATAAGCTTGTTACGACGGAGAAGTGCTGAGAGTTCTTTATCGGAGACACTGCCTTCTTTTTGAACGCGCTCCAGGAAGGCTGGTGTCACCAGGACAATTCCCATCCGCGATTTTGCCAGTCCCTTGTCTATCTCGCGAAGCATCAGTGTGCCCAAGCCCAAATCTACCTCGCTGAACCAGACCGAGACTTTCCGTGCCAGTAGTAAATCGTACAGTTCCTTAGCGGCCACTTGCCGGTCGTTCCACGCATGGCAGAGAAAGAGGTCTCTAACATCGGGCGCGGGTGCGGGCGGCTGCTGCTCGACGGTTTCACGGAAAGGCGTGAGCGTTTCCACTTCGGTAGGCGTATAAAAGACGGACGAACCGGATCGGGACCATCTCGGCTTTGCACTACGGCGGGTTGATCCGCTGCTGCCAGATCCGCTGCCGCTAGAAGGGCCCGAGGACGTGTAGGATCTTGACCCGTAGCTGCTAGAGCCACCGCCACTATAGCCGCCATACCGGGCCCCGTAACGGCATGCAGGGCAGTTCTCTCTACCGCTCGCTGTTTTATGTCCCCTACTTGGTGCTGTGCATTGCGGCATGGCGTAATCTCCTGAATCGAGAGTGATGATTATACTGTGAGACTGCGCTAGATAGCTGGCTTAGACCAGGATGACAAGAGCAGCGAAGGGAACGAAGTGACCGGTACAGCGGCGTCCAATGGACACCGCCGCACGATCGCAGTGTGGTCTTGGTGCGTGATACCAGACTCAGCTGCAGATCAATTCACGATTGATCATGCGGCCTACCACCGGCAGTGACAGGCTCTGGAAAAAGCGGTGCCATGGTGACGGCGCAATAAACGCCATGCGTCCGGCGCCGGCATCCCAGACTGGCACCACAGTACCTGCCAGTCCAGCAGCCGATGCGGATAGCTGGATAGCATTTTTTATCTGAGCCTGTTCCTGATTGGACTTATTGCCGTAGGAACGGTCGAGCGGGACAATGATCATGTCCTGCCCTTGCTCACGAACGTGAGCGATTTGAAAGCGCGACATTCAGACCTCCTTATTTTTGTCTGTTGTACGGACTTTGATTTACCGGCTTGAGAGAGATGCCCTCGTCGGCTGCCTTTGAGCGCACGGAATCTTCTGTGCGCTGCATCTTCAGTCCGATTATTCGAGTCGGCGTATTGCCGTCAGCGAGTTTCTCAAGCTTTTGAACTTCCTGGCGACTCCAGGACTTACCGTGGTTTTCAGGCTTCTTTGCCATTGGTCGATACCTCATAAGGGAAAAAGTTTCTAGCAATCTGGTATATTGAGTGGAGCTGTGTCCCACGGCGACGTGAGACACGAGCTTCCAAAGTTCGGCTTCAGCTATCCGCCAAGATGCACTGAAACCGCTACTCTTCAAGAGCCGATTCTTTTCAGAATCGGTCTTTTTTTGCCGGTTTTACGGCAGGTATACCAACCTGCCAAATACCAGCCTGGCGGGATATCAATCCCTCTGCCTCTGTACCTGCTCATGGCGCATCACCTCCTTTATAGAGCGCTGCGGAAGGGCTGTAGTTGAACAGGGCAAGCTCAGAGCGAAGCTTGGGGCTTCGACCTGGCACTTGTTGATTGATATATCTCCTGGCAACTACTAAATCCTTCCATTGGTCTTCTCATTAGTAATTGTATCTAATGAATAGGCATTTTGATCGATATTATTACTTTAGCTTATAACCCAACCGCCAACACTTGACTAAAAGCATAGCTGGGCCTTGAATATAAGAATTATTAAATTTTCGCAATCCAAATAGTCAAGGTGCTAGAGTAATAGTAACTGAAGTACTTGAATATATCCAAAAGGGGTGCTAAGCATGTCCGTGCTGAACAAAAAGGTCATTGCGGATAGGCTGAAACTACTCAGGACTTCCTATGGCATGAGCCAACAGGAATTTGCCAAGAAAGTCGGGCTTTCCCAGTCGGCAATTTCCCAGTTTGAGAAGGCTGAACGAATGCCATCGACCACAGCACTGGAAACCATCGCCAATGCTTTTTCGCTGCCGTTTGCCGATCTGATAGCGGGGCAGCCGGGCGAAGCTGATACTGAGTTGTTGATTTCAGCTCTATCTCAAAAGTTGCGCGGCATGTCCAAGGATGACATTCTCAGTCTTGACCGGTTTGTCGATCGGATGGCCCCACCCAAGAAGGACGATGCCTCTCAATCCTGATTTCATTAACGTAGCCGAGCTGCCCAGGCAAGCCGCATTGAAGCTGCTTGAGGAATGCGACGCGCTTTCAGCGCCGGTCGATCTGGTTAGTCTATGCCAGAAAAACGACTGGCCGCTATTTTTTGAAGCTCTGGATAACGAGAAGAGCGCAGCTACTACGTTGATGGACGGTGACTACATCCGCATAGTGGTGAACACCAAATACTCAGATAATGCGGATGGCTTCTCGTCTGATCCGTCATTACGGCGCCGGCAGCGTTTTAGTCTTGCCCATGAAATTGGACACGCCTGCTTGAACAGCCACCGTGATTACGGTTTGCAGAAGCTTCTTACTGACGCCGATAATCCGCACCGAGGGCGGTATAAACTTCTGCGAGAGGCGCAAGCCAATGAATTTGCAGCGGAGCTGCTTTTTCCTCAGCCGTTGCTGGACGCCAAAATGAAGCAATTCCGCTGGGACGACGTTATAAACGGAGCGGCGGAGATAGGCGAAACATTCGACGTGTCGCTGACAGTGGCGCTGAAAAGAATTACCAAAATGGCGCAATTTGCAGCATTGATGTTCTCTTTCGACAGCAACGGAACGGCACAGCAAAGGGCAGTCACTTCAAAGTACTTTTCCGATACCGGCTTGTCTTTACCGAGCGGCGCTTCGCTGCCAAACGGATCTCTGGTCGGTAAACTGGCAGGCGATCCTTCATGTCGGGTGAGCACCATGAGAAACATGAATGCCTCCATTTGGTTTGGCTCAGGGCCGAAAGCCCAGGGATTCAAGCTGCAGGAATGGGCGTATCGAATTGGCACCTATGGCTATCTATCATTCCTGGCAATCAATGAAGATGAAGATTGGAGCGGAACTCGCAGCACTAGAGGCGGGTACGACGATGATGACGATTGGGTTTCTTAGTCGCTAAGCATCGCCGGTCGTAGTGACAGCGGCAGACGCTGGTTACTGTCACTTCACAGTATTCAGTGACACAAGAAAATTCACCACGGCGGACCCATCAAATCAATCACACCATCAGTTGGGGCAGAAGCACAAACGGAACGGGTCATAGGCAGATTGAAAGTAAACTTATCGTTTTTGCCCCGTTGAGTTAGGGGTGTGGGGATCAATGGAACGAAAAGTGGCGTTAGGGTGTTTGACATCCCCCTTCTTATTGCCTGTTGGGTGAACAAAAGACTCTTTTGTCTACCTTGCTGCTAGACTAGGAATCACACCAGGCGGCACTTTTTCTTGCGTCAGAAGTGTGACTTTCGGAATTATTTGGCAGGCAGTCGATCACACAACGCCAGACACTATCTGTGATTCTTTCGCCACACCCCTTAACCTTAACGGTCTCGCCTGAAACGCTTCTATGCCTTCAATAGGGCTTCAATATCGCCGACCAGGTCTTTTGGCTCTAAATTTGGGGCGTAGCGCTTGAACACTTTGCCGTCTCGACCAACCAAGAATTTAGTGAAATTCCACTTGATGTTCTTTGTTCCAAATATGCCTGGTGCTGCGGAGGTCAGGTATTTATACAGAGGGTGTGCATTATTTCCGTTGACGTCTATTTTTTCAAACATTTGAAACCCGACGCCATAATTCTTCTGGCAGAAGGCGCCTATCTCGCTGCTGTCGCCATGCTCTTGCTTGCCGAATTGGTTGCAGGGAAAGCCCACAACTCGCAACCCCTTGTCTGCGAATTGCTTGTGAAGTTTTTCAAGCCCCTGGTATTGTCCAGTAAATCCACACTGACTGGCAGTGTTAACAACAAGAAGGACCTCTCCTTTGTACTGCGCTAAATCAATCTCTTTTCCGTCTAACAACTTTGCTGTCAACTTGTATACATCCGTAGTAGGCAGTTTTTTTATTGCGTTTGCAGGTTGCCTCAATACAAATAGTACGGCAAGCATAACTCCGAGTATGACTGGAGCCAATGCCGCTGAATATTCTTCAAAACGCAGATGTGTGCTTATTGCCCCCAGCATTATCACTATAAGCAATCCGGCTCCAAGACGAGCGGCACGAGGAACGAATAGGAAGACAGCAGAGAACATCTCGCCAGCGCCGATTAGCAGCCTGAACCAATCAGGATATCCGAATCGGTGAAACTCATGCACCATCTGTTCGACTCCGGATAGTTTGGCAAAGCCTGCCATTGCGAATGTTGCAGCCAGTAACACCGTCAAGACCCAAGTGCCAATCAATTTTCGAGGATCCATTTTTTTATACCTCTGCTTGTTATGTGCGCCTTTGGAGTCTCTGTCGACATACAAAATGGGGGGAGCAATCAAGTCTATGCTACTTAGTTAAAAGTCGCCCAGACGTTACGTTGTCCACCGAGATTAAGCCGATGTCGCGAAGCAGTTGAGTTTGTGCTTTATTGAAATTGATCAACGCCTGCGCCTTATCTATGCGTGCCTGAGTGAGATCTCTTTGAGCAGTGAGTACATCGATATTGGTGCCTAGACCATTATCCAATCTCATTCTCGCCAACTTTAGCTCTTCAGCAGCCGAGATCACTCCATTAGTGGCTTCGTCAATAGCGGCGTTTGTAGTCATCGTCATGTTGTACGAATTTCTTACTTCATCGAGTACATTCAACAATTGTTTGTTGGCATCGATCATGGCTTGCCGCGCCTGCCAGCGAGAGGTTTCAGTGTTGGTGAGAGCCGTGGTGCCAAGACCGTCAAATTTCCACGTGACGGCGAAGTTGAGTAAATAAGTCGGATTCATCCGTCCAATGGTTGACTGTAGTCCAATAATATTGCCTCCTAAAGAAACTGTGGGCAGTAAGCTAGATGCAGAAATCATGATCGCTTTCTTGGCTGCTCGCCTGAGCTCGTCATACTGCTTAAGTTCCGGCCGGTTATCTATGGCTGTCTTGAGCAGATCGTTGATAGTAAGATCGGTAGAGACCAACCGGATCTTTCGAAGCGTCCTGTCGGCCGGCAACAGATCTTGTCCCATATTGCAGTTCAATATGTGAGCAAGTTGTATAGCCGATGAGCGACGAGCGCCTTGTTGCTCAATAAGACGTTGTCTGTCCTTCGAGAGTTGGGTTTTTGCCTGCAGAATATCCAGATTAGTTGCCAACCCATTGCTTTCGAGCGAAGTATTCTGCCTGACCTGCTCTTCAGATATTGCCACAGCCGCTGTACGAATCTGCAGAAGCGTCTCGTTGTAGATCAGGTCATAATAAGTGTTTGCAGCGGACAGTAACGTGTTGCTAATGTCTGCCTTCAATTGAGCTTTGCTGGCCTTGAATCGATGTTTTTGCGCTAAGGCGGTAAATAGCAGCTTGCCGCCCTGAATAGGCTTCCAACTGAGGCCACCATTGAGCACCGTTAGAGTAGTATCGATCACTGTCTTTGTGGTAGTCACCCCACCTGCGTTTGCCGAAGCGAATGCTTTGATCGGCAGAGCGGATGTGCTGTTCAATCCAACTTCATTAAAGCCTAACGATGCTGAGGGTAAGTAGCTGGTAAGGGTGTTCAAGTAAGACCATTTTTGAGATTGAACGTTAGTAAAAGACCGCAAAATATCCAGATTCATTCCTGAGACCGCAAGCAGAACATCACGGAGCGTTATTTGTTCTTGCAGATTTGAGTCGAGCCCAAAAGGGCTAAGGTATTGGCTAACGGAAACCAAAGCTTTGAGCGGAGGTTGTTCCATCTGAATGAAATGATTGGCCGTATTATCGACTTGATTTACTGCCTGGTCATTTACTGGTGGAACAACTTCAACTCGGGAAGAACCCATTTGCTGCGGCGCATTTTGTCTAGCGGTTTCTTCCTGGTACACCTGTTTTTTATCAAAGCGCTTAACCGTCTGCTTGAGCTGAGGCAAAGACACTTCCGCCAGGATCTGCTTTTCATTGCGGACTTGATTGCCACCACGAGGACTTGCGGAAGCTATTTGACTGGGAGCCTGTTTGGAATCAGCAGGAACCACTTCCTCCGGACTTGCACAGACAGGAACTGATATTGCCACCAGATATGGTGACAGCATCACAATCGTGCGCAGCTTGACCTTGTCGGCATTTGTCATAAAGTTACCTTTATTCACTACGTCCCTCAATGTACCTCCACCGAGACTTTGCTCTTCCGTCCAGAATCCAAAAGAAACAGCAGCCCCATACTGGCGCACAAAAGAACACCAACGAGCCATGAGATGTCCGCAAAGGAAAGAACGGAAGCCTGCCTGAGCACCTCGCTGTTTGCTAAGAGTCTGGCGCCTGATTCTGCATCGTGCGGAGACACGCCGTGGCTCTTGAAGATACTGGCAAAACCATTCATTGTCTCGACAGCCGCCTGATTGAATGGTGTGACTTTTTCAATAAGTACAGATCTATGGAACTCATCACGTCTGGCAAGCAATGTGGTGATAGCTGCAATGCCTATACTGCCACCAAGTTGGCGAGCCAGGTTGAAGAAGCCGGAGGCTTCTGCAATTTCTTCCGGCGGACAGTTACCGAGCGTGGCCATTGTCAGCGGCATGTACATAAAGACCATCGCTACGCCTCTAGCGAGAAGCGGCCAGAAGAAGTAATCAACATTTGTGCCCAGATTGATATTGGTTAATTGGAACATAACCCAGGCCATTAACATAGTGCCTATACCAACGAGCACGCGCGCGTCAAAATATTTAGAGAATATGCCTGACAGTGGCATCAGTATGGCTGAAGCTATTGAGCCCGGAAGTTGCAGGAGCCCAGCCTGCATGGCGGTGAAACCCAAGAGCGTCTGTACAAAGCTGGGTATGGTGAACATGCTGCCATACATGGTCATGCCCATGACCAGTGAGAAAAGAGATCCCCCCGCTATAGCTCGATGCCGCAAGACTCTCAGCTCAACTGCCGGCTTTTCCGTCGTTAACTCCTGCACTATAAACAGGATGAACCCAACAAAGGCTGCAATGGACAGCGTAACGATCGTTGGCGAAGAGAACCAATCATCGTGTTGTCCTTCCTCAAGAACATATTGGAATGATCCAACTGCCACAATAAGAAGGAATATTCCAAGCCAATCAACCTTAACTTTAGAGGTGTCACCGGGAACATCATCAGGCAAAGCATAAAGACACATCAAGGTCGCCAGAATCCCAAAGGGAATGTTGATGAAAAAGATCCAGCGCCAGTTGAAGGTATCAGTCAAATAGCCGCCTAATGTAGGACCGAGAATTGGTCCGACAATGATGCACAGACCAAAGAGTCCCTGGGCGTGGCCTTGCAGTTCCTTTGGGAATGACTCAAACAGTATGGACTGGGCCTTAGCGAGCAGTCCTCCACCAAATAACCCCTGCAACAGACGAGCCAAAACAAGCATCACTAGATTTGTTGATACGCCGCACAAAATTGATGCCAGCGTAAACCCGATCATAGAAACAACAAAGTACTTCTTCCTTCCAAAAGCCGTGCCAAGCCAGGCACTGAGTGGAATCATGATGCCGTTGGCAACCGAATAGGCTGTGATTACCCAGCCGACTTCACTCAATGTGGCTCCAAGGTTGCCTTGAATATGCGGCAGGGCAACGTTAACGATACTTGTATCGAGCACTTCAAGCAAGGCGCCTAACGACACTGCCACGGCAATCAGCCAGCGGACGATCTGTCCTTTTTCAGCGACCTTTTGTTCTAGTGCTTTTTGGTAGCCGCTCATCGGATTAGTGCTACTTGTTCACAAAAACTGTAACGAGGCAGGACATGCCCGGTCCAATTTTGCTCCGATAGTCTCCGAGACTTTGGTCATCAAAAACTATTTTGACGGGGATGCGCTGAACTATCTTAGTGAAGTTCCCACTGGCGTTCTCTGCCGGAAGCATGCTGAACTTGGCTCCTGATGCAGGGGAGAGACTGTTGACCGTCCCTTTGAATACGCGACCAGGAAAGGCATCAACTTTGATCTCAGCCTCTTGCCCTACGCGCATTCTGCCAACTTGCGTTTCCTTGTAGTTGGCCATGATCCAAGATTCGTCCTGTACTATGGATATCAGCGTCTGCCCAGGCTCAACACGCTGGCCGATCTCCACGGACTTCTTGGCGATGCGTCCATTAACAGGGGCGGAAAGCTTTGTGTAGGAAAGCTGAAGCTTGGCTTGGTTAAGGGCCGCTTGGTAGCGGCTAATACCAGACAACGCACCTTTATACTGATCCTCGTCCATTCTCTGCTGGGTCACCATCGCTTGAGCTGATGTAAATGTTCCCTTGGATTTCTGCAAGCGCCCGATAGCCTCTTCTACCTTAGATTGCGCTTGTAGTTCTTGTTTTTGAGATTGCCTGAGACTTTCTTCTGCCTGCTCACGCTGAGCGATTTGCATCTGGAGGGTTTGCTGCGCTTTGTCATATTGCTGCTTTGTGACAGCACGACTTTCGTAGACGGTCTTGTAGCGCTGGAAGTCAGTGCGAGCAAATTCCTCTTGTGCCACAAGTTCCTTCAATCTTGCTCTGGACTGCCGCACTTGATCGCCGGCCTGCAAAACTGCTGCTCTTGCTGTCGCAATCTCAGCTTGGACAGCATTGATGTCGCCATTCGCTTGAGCCGTTTCTCCCTGAGCGGACAGCGAGCTTTGCCCTATCTTGGATTTTGCAGCAGCTGCCTGGTGCTGGGCTTGTGCAAAAGAGGCCGCGGCTTCGTCTACTTCTGCCTGCTGGTCTTCTGGATCGAGTTTAACAAGGATCTGTCCCATTTTAATCCGTTGATGCTCGTCGATAAGGACATTACTGACGGTGCCGGATATTCTTGAACTAATGTAGGTAATATGTCCTTCCACGTAGGCATCGTCTGTCTCTTCGCGCCCATGAGCATATTGCCACCACACGGCCCCGAGAATCACCAGAGCTATCGTGAGTACGCCTGCAGTCAAGGCTACTTTGTTTATTTTCCTCGGCGCAGGCGATGGTGCGACTTCGGAAATACTTTCAGTAGTTTGTTCTTGGACGGTACGCATTGTATTTGTTCCTGTGTCCTCGTTTGGATTCATGGTGTTATGGCAGCCATCAAGGGTTTGGGATTAGTTTTTAGTCTGATCAGTTGTTCGTCCGGTGAGGAATCCGTGCAACAACAAATCAATGACGCTATCCGTATCCTGGGCAAGAGAAGTCTTGCTGCCGGTGAAATAGTGAGTGAAGAGCTTGCCGTACAGCTGCTGGCTAATAAAGTCCGTTATCTTCGATGGCTCTATATTTCTTGCCTCGCCGTCTCTAATGAGGGACGCGAACATCTCGTTCCACTGACCGACACTTCGATCTCGGTGCTCGAAATACGTAGGTTTTTGCCTATCTTTGAACTCAGAACGCTCCTGGATGATCAGTTCTAAGAGTTCACTATTGTCGTCAAAGAATTGAAAGTAAGCCGTAATAGCAGCTTTCAGCCGCTCAAGAGGATCGGTCAATTGGGCCGACGCTGTGTGGATCGAGTCCTGGAGTCTCCTCATCGCCCGATCTGCGCAAGCAAGGAACAATGCTTGTTTGGTTGGAAAAGTTCTGTATATGGTTCCTTTGCCTATGCCAAGAGAGGCGGCAATCACCTGGACGTCAGTTGCCCTGAAGCCATTCTGGGCAAATGCCCTGGTAGCCTCAGCCAGGATTTCCTCGTCGCGGGCTGGAAGGACAGAAATCTGCTGGGACTGTGTGTTTAGCGACTTTGTGGTCATTACATCACCTTTTGTCAAGATTGGACGGACGCGTCCGTCCAATCACCAGAATAGCAAAGGTCCCACTTCCACACATTAACCCCGCGTCACGTCGGTTGTGTGGTGGTCCTCGAAAAAACAAGAGTTTAGTGGTGATGCAAAGGATTGGACGGACGCGTCCGTCTGGCGGTAGTATATGCGAAGCATAGCGTCTGGGTGTTCAGTGAATGCTCATCGTGAAGTGCCTGCTGCAAGAACCACTGGCCTAGTAGATTTGCGGGAATTTCCATATCGTGTTTGAAAAAATTCTGATTGTTGATGACAATGAGTCTCTGCGGAAGATTATCATTTTTCATCTGCGAAAGCTCGGTTGGGAAGCCACTTCTGTAAGCAGTGGCAGAGAGGCCATAGAAAGCATTCAGTGCGTGCACTACGACCTGATCTTGCTAGACATTAATATGCTGGATATGGACGGATACGAAACCGCGATCGGCATCCGTTCGTTAGAGCAGCAATTGGGACGAGAGCCAGTCACAATCATTGCCCACACTGCCGGCGATCTTGACAGAGACAAGTGTTTGACTTCAGGCATGAATGATGGCATGGAAAAACAAGCACTGCTAGATGATTTAAGATGTTTGGTAGAGAAATGGTTAGAGCAATCGGCACAAAGACCATGAAGACCCACATAGTTTCGGACCACAGCAATTGTGTGTGAATTTCCGAAAAGTGGCGCTAAACTGCTTGGCAGCTTGCTGATCACCAGATCCGGCTGGCGGGTGTGTTTCATTTGAGTTCTTTCTGCATTTCCTCAGCCTCTGTAATCGATTCGCTCAGGTGCGCATCCCACCGCCCGTCACGCTTTACTACAGCTTTAATACGCTGTAGCTCTCGTTTGGCTCGTTCACCCTTCGTCTGTCCAAGCATTGCCACATTGTTGAAGAACAGCACATCATAGATACCATCACCCCACCAATCGGGTTGACGGTATCCCCAAAGAGCGAGTTGAGCAAGGTCTTCCGGCGAATTGTTCTTGCCGAGAATCTCTTGGAAGCGCGCGTTATAGTGAGCCCTGAACCGCTTGGTGAACTCAACTCCAGTGGCACATCGCCGCTGGTCAGCTTGCAGTCTATGAGAAAGCTGAGTGAATTGCGCCTGTTTCTGCCGGAGCAAACGGCTTCGGCTAGTTTCTGCACCCATCAAGTCTGGCTGTCCAAGGAAGATCGCTAAAACGATGAAGAGTACTGATATAACACGGCGTTTTGTTAGCATTTGATGGTGTCACCCTTCATTGTTTGGCTTTATTCCGCCGAGGCGGCTCCTGGTATCCAGCGATATAAGGTAGCAATCGAAACACCCAAATCACGGGCAACATCCCTTGGTGGCATGCCGTTAGCAAGAAGTTTCTTTGCCGATTTTATTTTGCTATCAGTCATTGTTCGTCTGCGCCCACCAATGCGTCCCAGCTTCCGTGCGGAGACAAGACCCGCTTTGGTGCGCTCAAGAGTGAGCTCTCTCTCCATTTGTGCCAGGCTTGCCATCACATGAAAGAAAAATCGGCCGGCAGTGGTAGTGGTATCAATCCCATCGGTAAGGCTTCGAAAGTTGATTTTCTCTGCGTCCAGTTGTGCCACTAGATCAACCAATCCTTTGACTGTTCGTCCCAAGCGATCAAGTTTCCAAACGACGAGCGTGTCGCCTTCACGCACATGAGACAGTGCCTCGTCTAATCCTGGCCGATCCTTGCGTGTTCCACTCACTTTATCTGTGAACACGCGCTTACAGCTTGCCTTCTTCAAAGCATCCAACTGTAGTTGAAGGTTTTGGTCGTCAGTTGAAACTCGCGCATAACCGATCAGCATTTTATTATTCTCAGGAATTCTTGAAACTCATCTCTATTGTGCGATATTAGTGTAATTATTTCAAGAATGGTTTACGAGAATTTATAAGCCGCCAGAATAACCCAGTCAAACGTTTATTGGCTTGCCTCTCAGAAACCTGCGTTTGTGAGAAGCACCATGCCCGTCAATTTTCTGACTGACCAACAAAGAAATTCATACGGGCGGTTTGCTGGCGAGCCTGCCGCGGCTGAATTGACGAAGTATTTTCACCTTGACGAGGCGGATTATGAATTGATCAATGTGAGGCGTGGTCCGCACAATCGACTGGGCTACGCATTGCAATTGGCCACAGTCCGATATTTGGGTACTTTTCTGTCCAACCCCTTGGATGTTCCAGCAGGCGTGACCGCATACATTGGCGCACAGTTAGGCATCGATCCTGGCTGTTTGCCAGAGTACATGGAGCGGCGCGAGACGAGGATGGAGCATTCGCAAGATATAAAAATTCGACTAGCTTATCGTGCCTTCGATCAACAGCCTGAGCAATGGCGCTTGATTCGCTGGCTCTATGAACGGGCATGGTTCACTGCCGAGCGTGCAACTGTTCTGTTCGATCTGGTCACCGCCAGATTGGTGGCACAGAAAATTCTATTACCCGGTGTCTCAACTCTTGAGCGTCTCGTTGCGAGCATTTGCGACCGAGCCTCTGAGCGACTTTGGAGCAGCCTGGCCGGGTTGCAATCGCCAGCAGAGAAACGAAAACTTGAATCACTTTTGTCGATAGAGCCGGGTGGTCGCCAATCTCGTTTAGACAGATTGCGCCGAAGCCCTGTCACAGTCAGCGCACCATCAGTAGTGTCGGCGCTGGAGAGGCTGGAAGAAATCCGTAAACTCGGTGCAGGAAAACACGATTTATCCCATCTTCCAGCTGGCAGGATTAAGTTGCTCGCGCGCTTTGCCGCCAACTCAAAAGCATCAATAATTGAGCGGATGCCGGAGGAAAGGCGGATGGCTACACTGTTGGCATTTGCGCATAGCCTTGAAGAAACAGCACAAGACGATGCAGTTGATGTGACGGAACTACTGATTGCCAATCTGCTCAGAAAGTCAGCTCACGTTGGCGCGAAGGATCGGGTGAAGTCGTTAAAGAAACTTGATGCAGCAGCGCTACGTCTCTGTAGTGTTTGCGAGATTATCTTAGATCCAGAGCTGCCCGACAACGATCTGCGTAACGAGATCTACTCAGTGCTGTCGGTGGAAGAGATTGAAGCGGCTCTAAAAGCAGTATGGTCAATTGCCCGGCGGACTGACGACAATTTCTACCAAGAGCTATTTGAGCGTTGGCGAACTGTGCGAAGATTTCTTCCCACGTTGCTTGATTCTCTCGACTTTCAAACAACTGACACAGGCAAGCCAGTGCACGAAGCTTTGCACTTTCTCAAATCAATAGAAGGGCTGAAAAAGCCAGACATGAGTCTAGCTCCAACATCAGTGATTACCAAAGGTTGGAGATTTACTTCATTTGATGAGGAAGGTCTGCTCGACCGCCGTGCTTACACATTTTGCGTTCTTGAGAAACTGCGTGATGCTCTTCGAAGTCGAGACATCTACCTAGATCACAGCGTCAGATGGGCAGATCCGAGAGCCAAATTGCTACAATCGGAACAATGGACTTCGTCGAAATCTCAAGTATGCAGGAGTCTGAACAGAAAGCCGTCTCCAATTGAGGAGGTCAGTCGGCTCAGCAAGGATCTGCACAAATCGTATCTGCGAGTCACCAAGAATCTGCCACGCAACAATGCGATCCGCATTGAGAGACAAGGTGACAAAGATGCTTTGATACTGACACCCCTGGAGAGCCTAGGTGAGTCTGATAGATTGCTCCAGCTCCGCGATACCACAAGCTCAATGATGCCCCTGGTTGATCTCACGGATATGCTAATGGAGATAAGCTCGAAAACAGGCTTTGCTCAGGAATTTTGCCACTTGAGTGAAGCCGACTCAAGAGTAGACGATCTCGATATCAGCATCTGCGCGGTTCTGGTTTCAGAGGCGTGCAATATCGGCCTTGAACCGATGATCAATGCTCGCATACCAGCTCTTAGCAGGGACAGGCTATCCTACATCAAGCAGAATTATCTTAGAATCGACACGATAACCAGAGCCAATGCTCGTTTGGTAGAAGCTCAAACCAAAATTCCGCTGGCACGGGAATGGGGCGGTGGCGATGTTGCATCGGCAGACGGACTGCGTTTTGTGGTACCGGTAAAGACGATCAATGCAGGACCGAATCCAAAATATTTCGGTATTGGCCGTGGCGTCACTTACTACAACTTTTCCAGCGACCAGTTTACAGGATTTCATGGCATCGTTATTCCAGGAACAATCAGAGACTCCCTATATGTGCTTGATGGCTTGTTGGAGCAGCAAACGACGCTGCGACCAACGGAGATAATGACAGACACGGCAGGCTACACTGATACCATCTTCGCGCTGTTCTGGCTCTTGGGATATCAGTTCAGCCCGCGGCTGGCGGATATTGGGGAGACCAGATTTTGGCGTATTGATGCGGATGCTGACTACGGAGCGCTCAATTCTTTGTCGCGGCATCGGGTCAACACGGACTTAATTGCGGAAAATTGGGACGATCTATTGCGCGTTGCTGGATCGCTGCAATCAGGCATGGTTGGTGCCTCTGAGTTCATGCGGACACTTCGTTCGAGTCAGCGTCAATCTACGCTTTCGCGTGCCTTTTCCGAACTCGGCAAGATCGTCAAAACCATTTATCTACTCTCCTATATTGATGATGATGCTTACCGCCGCCGCATTCTCACCCAGCTCAATCGACAGGAGGGAAGGCATGCCGTAGCACGGACAATTTTCTATGGGCAACGCGGAGAGTTGAGGCAGCGCTATAGAGAAGGTCAGGAAGATCAGCTTGGTGCCTTGGGGTTAGTTGTGAATGCAACCATTCTTTGGAACACAATGTATTTGGACAGGATATTGGACCACATGCGCGAAATGGGACAGACTCTTAATCCGGAAGACGTGATCCGGCTGTCTCCGCTCCAACACGAACACGTAAATGTTCTCGGACGCTATCACTTCAATTTGCCGGAGTCACTCAAACAAGGGCACTACCGGGCACTGAGGAACGCTAGTGATGTCAATATTTTGATAATCCCCGAAACCCATATCCAGTCGACCCCACGAGCTTAGCGCCACTTTTCGTTCCATTGATCCCCGGACCCCAGTTACTAGGACATCCCCAGTAAAAGATTGCCAACCAAGCCGTTTGTAGAGCGGGACAAGGTTCGGCTCACAGACCAGGAAAGCGAAGTCCACTGCTTGTTCTCTAAATAACTCGAATACGCGTTCTATTGCTTGCGAAGCTAATCCTTGGCGCCTAGCGTTTGTGTGGGTTTTGACTCCGCGCACCCCACCAATCTTTACCAAAGCACCATTTACCATACCTGTCCGAATGACTGCACCGACATAGGATAGCGCCTGTTTTTCGGACCCCCAGCAGACGACGCACCACTGAGTTGAAGCCCACTCGATTGATGTTCCTTTTTTCCAAGCCTTTTCCTCTTCAGGCGGATAGACATTAGAGGACAGAGCACTTACAGCAAACTGTTCCTCGCTTGTCAGTTCAGCTACTTTATGCAAGCAGATTCTAACTGTGTTCAAGCGTAAGCCCCCCTCTCCATTTGAGCCAAGCTTGCCATAACATGAAAGAAAAATCGAGCTAATGACGGTTTGAGCTGCCGGCCTTTAGCAGCCTGGTAAGAGTCGATGCTGCTGCCCGTCAATGCGGCATTGAGAATCGGTTGTTACAGGCAAGACACAATCATCAAAAATTGAAATCTGCGCCCAGAAACACAAACAAAGACAAAAGGGCGGAGGCATTAATAACACCAGATGTCAGCATGTCCTTGTTGTGATGATTTCCCTTCATAATGTCCCTGCCCAATAGTTGAAGGAGCAGCTAATCATGCCAGCATTTACTGCGCACAAAACCATAACTCGTGAACTCGTACTTTATGGTACTGATGGTCAGCAACCGTCAAAGACCAAGGTACTCAAGGTCAGGTCCGAATGTCGTTTTGATTGTCCTGATCAAAAGACTTTGGAGCATTGTGTAGACCAGATTCGCATATCCGATGAACACTTGCGAAATCGTCCAGAAGAGCTAGTGCTTTGGGGCTGGAACTGTACGTTTGTTGAACGCACCGGGGAAGAAAAGAATGGTGGCGGAGTCGTGATCTTAGGTGTCAATTGGTATGACGAGAAATTCTTTGAAGAACACTTGGATTCGTACATGAATCCATCACACTTGGCAAAATATCTTGAGATTGGCATTCCCAAGGGGGGCATTACCGTCGAGCATTGGAAGCTGATCGGCAACGCCACACTGTAGGAAACGTTATGCAGCGAGACAAGCAGAGGTCATGCAAGGCTTCTGCTTGCCTCGGCAGAGCAAATTGCTGATCAGCTTCAATCAAAACAAAGATATCGATCATGCCACCACTGGATATACAACTGGAGTGGTGGGCGGTTTTGAATAGTTATTTACTATGTGGTTTTGTTTTTCCGCGATATTCTTAAAGTCCGCTAGAAAGGGACAGAGCCCGTGAACTTCATTACTAATCCGCACGACCTTCCTCGAAATGATTCCGTGAGAAGGACTACTGGCGAGATTTTAGGCTCTCTGACCAATCTGTCAGAGGCCAGCGGACTGCGCAATTTATTCATTCAGCACGAAATCCTGAAGCCAGGACATCGTTCTTCACCAGCCCATCAACATTCTCACAAGGAAGAATTTGTCTATGTGCTTCGAGGAATGGTCGCTGTGTGGATTGATGGTAACTGGCATACAGTTGAAGCAGGCTCAGCTATTAGCTTTCCGCCGCTGGTACCACATATGGTGACAAATGGTTCATTGGAAGATGCCGAGTTACTGGTCGTTAGCACTGCCCTAAATGAGAATGACACAATTACATTTGTACCGGACGAGGCGGTAGTGCACAGCCAACCGAGGGCAGAATCCGACTATCCCTTTGTATCAGCAGAGACAGTGGCCAACAACAGGGCAATTCAGATTAACTTGTAATTGCGTATTGTACCCGTAGGAGAGGCACACTTCATTAGTCTTTCCAGCCCGCTCTCATCGCTCCAGGTTGGATACTGGGCTATAGTACTTGGATAATTCGCAGAGCCACGAACAATCAGCACCGGTCGGACTCTGTCAGTGAATTTCCTTAATGCTCCTACTGAGATATAACGAACATTCAACCCGATTCGAGGTTTGTTACTGCCGTTGCCCTTTGAGTCATGAACAAGACAGACGTTAAAAAGGCAACCGAATCCTTGTGCTAACGGAACATCTGTTGGAATTGGAAGACACTCACTTCCAGCCATTTCAGTAGGTCTCCCGCCAGACAGCGAATTGGCATCAGAGTCGGCAATGCGAAACTCGCGGTATCCGTTTGCATGAGTTCCCGAATACACCCGCAAGCAGCCATTAGTTACTGTGCTCTCCGTAATAGCAAGCCAGGCAGAAACAGATTTCTCCGGATCCAAGTCTAGATTTGAATCAATGCCGTCTTGATGCAACGGAACTGCAAACTCCGTTTTCTCAGGCTTGATAACAATATATGTGGCTTCAATAGCAATGTCATCACCGATAATATTTGATACTTGGTCAACTATCAAAGAATGCGAAACTGCATCAGCCACCCATTTGAAGAACAAGTGAGAATCTTGAAACAGCCGAAATCCGGTGTTTTGATGAAGTGCTAAAGTTTTTCTTTTGATCTGGCTGGCCTGCAACTTGGTGAGCCATTTGACTGGCTCGACAAATCCTGGGCTTCGCAGTACAGATTGCCGAATTTGGTTCAATATTCATTCTCCAAATTTTAAACCTACCGTTGAAGTGTCGGGCCATGCACACCATCGCAGGTCGTTTAGCTCATTTTAGCCGAACATGTAGTCAGCCGTGCTTGTTTTCATTACAGGCTTAAATATGGCGCTATGGCTACCGGAATCCGTGGAAAGTCCAGTTGGTTGAGAACAATTCTCGCACCCCAGGACAAAACAAGGAATGTCCCGGCTAGATATGAATCTCACTACCGACAACTGGATAAGGCGGTTCAAAGTAACTAGCTGCTTGGCGCAGGCAGAATAAGTGGTTATGTGACACTGATAGCGTCGATAGGCGTAAAGCAGCACTGGTTATGAAAACGCGGGCTGCAACATTTACAAGGTTATGCCAATAACCGGAAAGTGGTGGCACATGGCGGAGCCGTGCCAATCCACTTTTTCCTGCCTTCGGCAGGAACTGACGCTCCTGTTGCAGCCCGCGTGTACTCGGTTCTATTTTCTACTGCCGATGGTTATGAGATTCAACAATCTTGCAGTGAATCTCATAACGACGAATTCCTCATCACACACAGGCTTAAAGACGCACCCTATACCTAGATAGAAGGTGGTTATCCAACTTGCAAAGCTTCCAGCCTGTAGCGCGTCTTGAAGTTTTGTAACCAGACAAACCCATACCACAGTATAAAGAGTGGTGGCACACAACTCGAACATGCCACCACTGCCAAACAAGACATCCACAAGGATAAACGCCAATGAAATAACTTTGTAGCACAAGTTTGCTATGGCTAACAGGGATGGGTTTTTCAACATCACCAGACGGCAGCAACGGAAACAGACAGCCTAAAATCACCGCCCGTGGTGACAAAAACGTGGTGATAATGGGTACATATTTCGTAACGCGTCCGTCCAGGAAACCCAATAAAATGCCGAAGTTTAGACGCTCACCGCAAGTAGTAACACGACTCGCCCCACAGGACATGGAACGTTTTCGTGAGCTAGCTTTGACAAAGGCGATTAGCTATAGCTCGCTCCTACGTGACGCCGCACTCTATTATCTTGATCACTACAACCAGCAAAAAGTAAATGAATTCGAAGGAATTTACGCGCAGCAATTGCGGCAGCTGATCTATGAGTTTGAAGAAAAGCAAGCCAAACACACGAATAGAATCTGTGCATTGCTGGCCAAAAATGGAATTGACGGAAACGCGGTCAAAGAATTTCTCGCCCGTATTGATGAGTCCGGGGAATTGATGCGTGAATGTACATCAATAGCAGCGAAACGCCTCAAAACCGCTTTGGCGCCAGACGAGCAGAAAGTGGCGTCGTCTATGTCATCCAACATAACGAACGCGAGTTGACGACGCCACTCACTGCTCCGACCAAAGGAGCAGCTAGTGAAATCAATAGTAAAACATCAATACATACGGGCTGGATGGGGCGGCAATGAGCATGGACAGGCTCACATCCGCTACATAGCACATCGCCCAGGAGCGTGCGAGCGTGGGTTCTTCAACGCCACCAGCGAAGCAGTGTCACGTCGAGACGTTTACCGGAGCCTTGAAGAACAAGGTCCGACAGGTGTGTCGATTCACAAGGTAATGCTGTCGCCTGGGACCAATGATTGTGACCTTCGCGAATACACACGCGACGTTATGAAGTCACTATCTTCAAAGACCGGACTAGATCTGGTCTGGTATGCGGTAGTTCACCGGAACACGGCCCATTGGCACATCCACGTCGTTGTGATGGGAAAAGATCGAAATGGTCATGCCGTTCGAATTGATAAGACCCACTATCCGACGATGAAGCAAACTGGCGATCGGTTTCTGTGGCGAACACGCACAGCCGAGCAAGTGCGAGATCGGGTGGAGTACAAAGAACCAACCGTTACTGCTGAACGAGAATTTGCCGGGTTCACTCGGACATTTGCTACGCCTACCGAGACGATCAATCGACCAAATAATTTTCGGTACGAGAACAAAGACTATACCGTGGTGCAGCGATCCAAGCGACACAAAAGCACCCCGGTCAAATTCAGAGACGACTTCAAGGTAAGTCATCGCGGCGGTCCTCATGCGAAGAAGAAAGCAGCATCAATCGCCAGCAAAATAATCAGTCGAGGATTACGAGGACATCGTCAGTCATATATGTGGTCGCTTAAGAGAATGATCGCAGAGCATCGAAAGACACTGTTTAGAACATTCAGGCAGCCAGTGACCAGGCGCAGAGAGAAAGAGTGATGAGTAGCTATTACGATCAATTGGAATTAGCGGTGGAAGCCGAAAAGTGTGCGGCCGTTCTTGTGACTGCATTGAAGCAACTGGGCTGGCAGGAGTCTTTTGTTAACAACGAGCTGCAAACCATTAGTTCACAGTTACAGCGCGAAGAAACCGTGCGCGGCGAACTGTGGCAATATCATTTTCTGCTTAGAGCCACTTGGGATAAGGCAGTTATCGGTACGTTTGTGGAAATTGAATTGTCCGAGCTCAACTTTGACTGGACAGAAGGAAGTTGCCACAAACAGTTTGTCAGCCTGAAGGAAGCGCTGCTCAAAGGCATCTCCAGAGCGCCGGCAGAGTGCCCGGAAGGAACTGGTGCGCGCTGGAGTACAGAAAGAGAATTGCAAAATGCCGGATATTTGGCCGAGATTGGGAAGGGACTTATCCTTGGACGCATCGGTAGCGACCTAGTACAGCTTGTCGAAGAAGACACCGTCAAGCATGCCTTGATCTGCGGACCAACAGGCGCCGGCAAGACCAGCGGTATTTTCATTCCGAACTTAATTGAGCGTACCAGCACAAGCGCTATCGTGACCGAAGCCACCGGCGGCAAAGGAATCGCTCACCTGTACAAACGCACATCAGGTTACAGATTTGCCAGCGGACATCGAATTTACTATTTCAACCCGGATGACCTGCGCAGCCATAGAATCAATCCCTTGGCTATGGTTAAGACCTACAGCCAGGCTGTGCGCGTAGTAGAAATCATCATGCAATCCACAACGATGTCGACGCACAAAGGAGATCAGTCGTGGGAAATGTCCGAGAAGCTTCTTTTGACATCGCTCATTCTGCACGCTTCCGGTGAGAGCGCAGGCGGTCATTGCAATCTGGGACGAGTAAGAGATTTGTTGTTTCAAGGACAAGACAAGGTGGCCAACCTACTTGCTGATAGTCCGGTGGTGGAAGCGGAGGCTTCATATCGGGGTTTTCTCAAAAATTCGACTGAAGCCTATCGCAATTTGGTGGCGCAAGGGTTGGTCACACGTCTGTCGTTGTGGGGTGATCCACGCATCAGGGCGTTAACTGAGGCAAATGACATTGACTTTCTAAACCTTGGAAGAGAACTCTTCACGTTGTATCTAAGCGTGCCAGCGGGCAAGCCGGAACTGAAGCCTCTGGCTTCGCTGATATTCAACCTGGTGTTTGATGTTCTAACGCAACAGCGCTTTGAGTTTCCGCTGGCTCTGTTCTTGGACGAGTTCGCCAATTTCGGGTACGTGCGCGGAATGCCTCAGAAGCTGACGATTCTTAGGCATGATGGAATTCCGGCGGTGCTCGGCATTCAGGACTACACGCAACTAGAAATCGTCTATGGCAAGGAAGCAGGCTTGTTTCTCAGTCAGCCTGGAACGCGGATATTCTTCCGCCCGAATGATCTAAAAACCGCAGAAGGGATTAGTCGGGCGTTGGGCATGGCCGGAGAAAAGGTGAAGGTGACCAGTTCAGGACAATTGCAAGAGACTCGCGAACGAAAGTACCTTCTGCCACCAGAAGAATTACTATCGCTTGAGCCGTCTGAGCTGATTGCCTTCATGCCCAAAACGCGACCGGTAAAACTTGGAGTCATTGGCTGGCAGGCGTACAAAGATGCGACGGATTTCGATATCTACCCACTGCCAGAGCCACGATTGCTTGAAGTGGATGAGACATTGAAGAAACGAGAGAAGAATTCAGTTCAGCACTTCGTTGAGGAATTGTGCCGGCAGCCAATAGAACCGGTATCGAAAGACGATGGTCCAAGAGAGATGGCCGGGGGGTGGGAATGTTAGCCAAGATTGTAGGAGTACCGCTCGGATTCATTGTGTTTGTTTCTGTGAGCTGGATCGGCAGTTACTTTTTAGACTTCGGAGTTCCGCCCATAATTGGCTGCGTGTGTGGCGGCACTGTTTGGTATTTCTTTCGCTGCATTGATGATCGGCGCCTTGATGCTTTGTTGCGCCCCAAGCCAGCAATATGGCATGTGCCGATGCCAGTTGCCTGGGGAATTCTAAAAGATGTTTTTGACGGGTCCATAGTGCGCACCAAAGAAGGAGTGATTGCCGCCTGGTCCATGAAACGCGAGGATAAATCGCGGGGTCAATTGGCTGCAGTCCTTAATCTGTTGGAGCACGGTGGTTGTGGTCCCAACGGAGCGATTGTCCCGCAGACTATTGCGGCAAATGCACAATTAACTCCTCATGGATCAACTACAGGTGTGACTTTAACATTCGAGATCTTTGCGCCGAGCGGCACGGATCTTGTTGAGGACATCATTCGCAAGTGCCAGCGAAGACTGCAATCGGAAGTGACCGAGTATGGGTTAGTCAGAACTACGCATGAAGCTCAGCTCCCTGACGTAACGATAACGGACGAACAAGCCAGAGGGAATCGCTATGTGCAAGGAGGATGACTCAGATGAAGTCAAAACATACAAATGCGCGGTTACAAGCGGCGAATTGCATGCGAACATGTCTCGGGCTTCAAATACGCAGACTGTCCGACCGGACTTAAGCAGCGCCCCGCCGACGAGTACGTTGCTGCAGAAAATTACTACACTGAATAAACTTGCTGCGATGGAAGAAGAGGCAAGCACATCACGCAAGGCTGAATGCGAACGCTTGACTCAGGGTGCTGAGTTCTATATCGCGGCAAACAAACTAAATGAGGCCAAGCGGCTGCTCGATCATGCCTTGATGATTGCAGACGAGTGGTTTGAAAAAGAAGACTGGCAGAGACTAATAATTTTGTACAACCTGACTCGGGTAGAGCATCTGCTTGGCTCTCAGCGCCGTGCCAGAGAGCTTGCAGAACGATTAGTCATTCTTCAACAGACAATGCTTGGAGTAAATAACATCGAAGTCGCTGACACCTTTGAGCTGCTGGGGATGATAAACCAGGTGCAACGGAATTTTGGTTGGTCTGAGATGCAGTACCAGAAAGCACTACTGATAAAAGAATATCTATTTGGTCCGGAGCATTACCAGGTAGCGATCCTGCTGCGGAAACTCGCTGCATTGCACTTCGATAAACAAGATTACGCAAAGTGCAAGACGCTGTTGTCCAAAGCATTGAATATGCGCAAGGCACTTCGGAATGCCCAAGATGACGAACTGGGAACCATCCTTCATCAATTAGCGAATGTGTTTTACGCCGAGTGCAATTACGCACAATCAGAAAATTACTACAACAAAGCTTTACGCCTGCGGAAGAAACTCTTTGGGAATGAATCGCTGGCAGTAGCTGAAACCCTCGGCGGATTGGGCAAACTGTTTTGCGTGACAAAGAGATTTGACAAGGCGGAACGGTCGCTCAATCGTGCCCTTCGAAATCAGGTGGCTGTCTTCGGCAACCATCACAAAGAGGTAGGAACCACTTTGGCAAGACTGTCCGGTGTTCATCGAGCGCAAGGACGATTTGAAAAAGCGAATCAGTTATGCAGCCAGGCGATGGCTTGTAAAACTTTGCCAAAAGAGAGCGAAACATGATGGCAGATTTGCCGGCAAGGAGAATTGTTATGCCAAAGAAGAAGAGAGTGAGCCGTAAGGCAACTACACCACGCCACAAGGCTACAGGAGAGGATAAATCAAATGGCCGTGATGGAGACAACCCTGAGTTCATAGTAGCGCTAGGAACGGGCGCAGAAAGTGATCCTGAGGCCGTGATTGTCAGTCCTCCTGCAGTTAGGGAAGAAGGACTTCTCAGAGCGATACGGGTTGGGCTTGGAGTGAAAGCGCCGGACGAGCGGTTGAATCAGGTTCTCGTGGATCAGATGCTTGATCTCGGAATACTGCGATATAAAGCGAAGCAGTACAGAGATGCCATTGATGTTTTCAATCAAGTCCTTTCGATTGATAGCGAAAGCGCAGAAGCATATAGCAGTCGTGGTGCAGCTAAAGTAGGGCTGGGGGAAAGTACTGAAGCACTTGTTGATTGCAATCGTGCATTGGAGCTAGACCCCAACCTGGCATCTGGATACAACAATCGGGGATTTGCGCTGCTGACACTAGGCAATATCTACGCTGCGTTGGATGACTTAAATAAGGCGCTGGAATTGGACCCTGAACATGTATCGGCTTACAACAATCGCGGATATGTGGCTTATCTCCTGGGGGAACCGGTGTCTGCCATTCAAGATTATGATCGAGCACTGAGCCTTAATCCGAACTTTGCGCAGGTGTACAACAATCGGGGAATGGCGAAAATGAAACTCGGCGAATTCGAGAGTGCCTTTGCCGACTATGACAAATCGCTGTTTCTCGATCCAACGGCAAAAGAGACTTACTACAATCGAGGCTGCACCAAACAACGAGTTGGTGATCACGAGTCATCGATTGCAGACTTCGATGCAGCAATTCAGCTCGATCCGACCTGGCCACATGCGTATTTCAATCGCGGAGTAGCAAAACACAACACGGGTGATTACGCCGGCGCATTGGCAGACTACGCTCAAGCAGCCAATGTTGGGAAGCAGAGTAAACTATGCCAGAAACATGCTGTGCACAGACGAGGAGGATACCGCCGCTGGTTCAGTCGTCGGATGACGCCGGCATACGGGATTGGGGAAGGTGGCATACACTGAGGCAGAGACTTACTTTACCGGTAAGCGCCAGGGCGGCATTACGTAATATCGTTGTTGGGGATTTTCCAACGAGTTAATAATGCGCGATATTGACTGTGCTTCGTTTGAATCTTCTCCAAGGCAGGATTTTACGATGCGCAATTCACGCCTGAAGTCCATCAGCGCAGGACCAGGCATGCCATGTTCCGCGTGCCAGCCAGCGTTGGCTTCCAGCCTGCCAGCCAATTTTCCCAATTGTTCAGGTGTTTCTGTCCATTTGTTTTGGGCAATATAGAGATCATCAGATACTAGATCAATTACGTTCATTGCTCGGCGGAGCTGATCTTTTTTGGTTGCCGCAATTTGCCGGTTGATAAAATCCGGATCGTTACAAAGGCTGAACAGCTCGGCTTCTCTTTCAGGGCTCAGGCGAGAAGCTAGAACGAGGTCCTGGTGTTGTTCTCGTATTGCGATTTTGAAGGCTGTGTTAAATCTCGAATCTTCAACGCAACGATTATCTGTTTCACTCATGATATTTATTTGTCTCCTAGAAACGGGCTTTACGCCCAACCCGGCTAAGCCGGGAAAATTACTCTCGCCACTACCAGTGGTTGTATCAGGAGAATATATAGCCACCACGGGCGGTTGTAATTGGTGAGATCACCATGCTTTTCGTGGTTACCGCACAACAATTAAAGCTGGGCCGTAACAGCGTTGCTGGCTGATTGTGTAAATGTGGATAGTTTGGCAACAACTGAGGTGGAACAATGCTAGCCATGAACACACCAGAACTCTATTCCAATTGCCAGCGGTGCAAAAGGGCATATGCTAATTCGTGCGAAGAGCTAATTTGCAGTAAAAGCGAAACCCGCTGACCAACGTGCGGCGCCTAGACCGCATCAGCCTTTCTATAAGTATAGAAGTGGTATCTTCGCTCCCGGTTCAGTAAATCCAGTGTGCTTGCTTACCGCATGTAATGCACTTTGCATCAGCGGTTTCGGCAGAGCGAAGTTGTACGGCAGCATTGTTCACGTGCTCCATGCAAAATCTGTAAAGCCCCTGCTCATCCCATTCAAAGACGTTGAGAGAATTACTCAGAAGTTTCTCAAGACGTGCATTCACTTCTGGTACATGGACTCTCACATAGGGGCCTTCTTTCTCGTCGGCACCTTCATCGGGAAGCCAGGTATTGTTTCCAATCAACTGGTACAGCTCATTTAGCAGCTTCGGATCAGGCTCATACCAGACACTTTTTGAGAATTTGATGAAAAGGTTAGGCTTGGGCGGGCGTCCACCTTTGGCACCATTCGCGGCAGCAGCAGCTCTTTTAGCCTCGGAAGTCGAGGCACCACCTTTGGTGCCCCCGCGCGCTCCTAGAATTGAGGCAACACTTTCGACCTGAGTAACGGTGAAGATAGTCCCGCTAAGAAACTGATCTAGCTTGGCTTCCAGGCGCTCAGTGTTAGCGCTTATTTCTCGCCCTTTTGCATTCATGTAGAAGCGAACCGCATGAAGCGCAAGGGAAGCTTCATTCTCGTCTAAATTAACTACCCTTTTTTCGTCTATCATGGTGCAATAGTCCTATATTCGCGAATCGACCGAATTACCTCTTACCATAATAACCCAAACCGCTTTAGGTTTTGTCAAATATTAACCTAATTTGCGAAAGTAGCGCGCAGCGCGCCGAATTTCTCCAGCGGGTTGCAAAGTTTCGGCGACATGTTCATGGGTGCGGCCGCGTTTCGGCGCAAGCCGCAAGAATCATTCGAGCTGTTCAACGAAGCGGTGCAGGTTGTCAGGGCAATCAATCGGGACTGGACCCGGATGGACAAAGCGCTCCAGGTAATATACCATATTTTTGTATGGTATCCAAGAGTTTGCCCGCCAAATGTCTGATTCAGCCGAACTTCCGCTTTTTGCCAGTCCTATATCTGCCGGCTTTCCGAGCCCGGCAGATGACTATGTGGAAAAGAAGCTGGATTTGAACGAGCACCTGGTCGGCAATCGGCAGGCGACGTTTTTTCTACGGGTTAGCGGAGACTCCATGATCGGTGCCGGCATCCACAATGGTGACCTTCTAATTGTCGATAAGTCTATTCCGGCCGTCCACAAGAAAATAGTGGTAGCAGTGGTCGATGGTGAACTGGTAGTGAAACGATTGCTCTATGCAAATCAGAAAGTATTTCTGGCTGCAGAGAATCCCAACTACGCGCAGATAGAAGTAACCGAGGAACAGGAATTCGCAGTGTGGGGAGTGGTGACAAAAGTGATCCATGAAGTCTGATGCCGCTTGTTTCACAAAGGTATTCGGGCTGGTTGATTGCAATAACTTTTACGTGTCTTGCGAGCGGCTGTTCAAGCCGTCACTTGAGGAAAAACCTGTTGTTGTCCTATCTAACAACGATGGTTGCATTGTGGCGCGCTCAAATGAAGCAAAAGACCTGGGCGTCAGGATGGGCATTCCGCTCTTTAAGATTGGCGATCTAGTCCGCCGGCACAAGATAGTCACGCTGTCTTCCAACTATGCTCTCTACGCAGATCTATCAGAGCGTGTGATGAACGTGCTTTCGACCATGAGTCCGCATCAGGAGGTCTACTCAATAGACGAGTGCTTTCTGGATTTCAGCGGATTCTCTGATGCCACCAATCACGGGCAAGATATTCGCGAGATTATAAAACAATGGCTCGGCCTACCTGTTTGCGTGGGGATCGGTCCAAGCAAGACGCTAGCAAAGCTGAGTAATTTCATCGCCAAGAAACGACAGCAATATAGCGGTGTCTTTGATATCAGGACGCTTTCTGAGCAAGAACAGTCGGCTCTAATGCAAGATATTTTAGTTGATGAAATTTGGGGCATCGGGCGTAAGCTGTCAGAGCGATTGAACAATATAGGAATCAGGACAGTGAAGGATTTGCGCGATGCAGATCCGGAGCAAATGCAAGAACGCTTCAGCGTGGTCGTGAAACGAACCGTTCTGGAATTACGCGGCATGTCCTGCTTAAGCCTAGAAGAAATCACAGAGCCAAGAAAACAGATTATTTGCTCAAGGTCATTCGGTAGTTACGTTCATTCAGTCAACGATCTTGAAGAAGCCGTGGCAAGCTATGCGAGCCGGGCGGCTGAGAAACTGCGTCGAGACGGGTCACATGTTGCCGTGGTCCAGGTCTTCATCCAAACAAATACGTTTTCTAAATCGCAGCCACAATACTGCCGGCAAGGGAGCTATCGGCTAACCAGTCCGACCGATGACACCATTGCCATAACTAAAGCGGCCATGTCCGTGCTGCATGAAATCTACAAGTCCGGCTATGCCTATCAAAAAGCTGGGGTTGTGCTTATGGATCTGGCGCCAGCACAATCGCAGCAGCTACAGATTTTTTCGCCTGTCGAGAAAATATCAAAGTCGCAGAGGCTGATGCAGGTTTTGGATGCAACGAACGCCGCAATGGGACACAAGACCCTTTACTTGGCGGCAGAGGGACGCAATGAAACATGGAGGATAAAGTCTGAGCATCGGACGCCGGCATACACAACCTGCTGGGACAGCTTGCCGATCGCCAAGGCGTAAGTAGGTCCTCTACACGACTAACGTCATTTCTTGGTTACCGAGACTGCGGTCGAACTTCGGACACCAGCTTTTGCGGCTGGTTTACGAGTCTTGATGGCGGGTGCATTTGTTTCTATTTCTGAAGCAATGGTCTTTAGTCTGTCACACAACTCATCAAATCTGCGCTGCTTTTTGCCAGCCGGAGTGCGTTTCAACCAAGCTCCGCTGGATTTGATTCGTGCTTGATTTGTAGCCTTCAAAACTGCGTTCCGGGATTTCGTGCTTTCATGTGCTGCAAAGTTTCGCAACGCTGAAAGCTGGTCTAGATAGGGCTTGTAGATTGCTTTTTCGATGATTGTTACGAGATAGTGTTTGATGGGAGCTGCAGGCGTCGCTGGAGTAGCAAGCTTGGCGGTTTTCGTTTTCTTACTTTTCCTTTTTTCCTTTGTTTCTGTTTTGACCTTGCCTGACGGAACGAATTCTTTGAGGATCTGAAGTAAGCCGTCCCTGCCCTTAAAGTCGAAGTAGCCTGAACCTATAACAAGATATTGACAGGCTTCATCAGTCAAATGTTTGGGGAATTTGACTCCAAGAGTGGCTGACACTGTTGTTGTATCGTTGTTTATGGCGCCTACAAGTGCTTCTAGCATAAGCTTTTCAAACAGTCTATAAAGCCTGATGATTGCACCGTCGTAAATCCAAGATTGGTATTCATCAGATACGCCCTGAGTGGCTGTAGTCGTGAAGTGCAAAAGAGCATCAACATCGGTTTTGAACCGAACAGCGGACTTTCTAATCTGTGTTTTCTTTGCCATTTGCCCATTTCATTCAAACCGGAGTATTTTATCGCGAAGCGGTGCACGTGGTTACGAAGGCCAAACTAAATGGCACTAGGCAAGGAAAACAAATCACGGGACTCGCGATAGCCATTGAGCAGTCAGGGCAATCAATGAATTGCGAATCGGCTACACGCCTTGTCGGCTAGGCAGCAAGGCGGCTATACAGTCTTGAGTGTCGGTTCTCGGGGAATTCACGGCCTTCGATACGGCAAATGAGGCAAGGCTGCTTGAGTCAATTGGAACTAGCAAGGAGAGCAAAGTAGAGACATCGGTCTCTGCTTGATTGAGCCAAGAAGTCTCATTCTGTGGCGGCAATATCGCCGGCATCCGATCATGAATCGTTTGCATGAACGAGTTCGCCGGCATGGTGATGATGGTGCAAGTTCTCAAAACCTCACCGTCCTCTGAAGTCCAACGGTCCCAGAGCCCAGCGAATCCAAACATTGCTTTGTCAGGCAGGTGAATGTATGTCGGGATCTTCTGTCCGGTATCAGGATCTTGACGCCATTCAAAAAAACCATCTGCCGGAATAATGCAGCGCCTGGTCTTGAGCGCACTTTTGAAAAACGGCTTCTCGGCAATAGTCTCAATGCGGGCATTGATCATCGGCTTGGTTTTCTTCAGGTCTTTCGCCCAGGAGGGAATCAGTCCCCATTTCAGCGAGGACAGGACGGTCCTCCCATTCTCCTGCAGAATCGCCGCCACATTCTGACTTGGCGCGATGTTGAAGCGCGGGACCAATCGGGTTTCGCTAATGTCAGAGATCAGAAAGCGCTCACCGAACTCGCGTTCTTCGGCGCGTGTAAGTGTGTATCTGCCGCACATTGTCTAATTATCGTCCTTGATCAAGTAATGGACAAATTTTGCCATCAGGTTTGGATAACACGCGGGTCAAGCGTCACCACAGATATCAAGAACGGGGTACCCAAGCGATAGCTTCTATAATACTTAATGCTCGCCAATCAGTATCGAAAGCCGGTTTTCAAGCGCGCCGATGCGCCAGTATCGTCTGGAAATTCGAACGAGGCTCATCGAAAAGGAGAATGTAATTGGAGTCCGAACCGGCAAAGAGCGATATTCAGGCAATCTATTGCGACGAGTCATGCCATTTAGAGCATGACGGGCAGTCGGTGATGCTTGTCGGTTGCGTATGGACTGACAAAAAAGCCGTCAGGCACTTGACCGATGAACTCGACGCGATCAAGGAAAAACATCATGCTCGCGGTGAACTCAAATGGCAGAAGGTATCGCAGTCACGACTAGCTTTTTTCCTAGAAATAGTTGACTGGTTCTTTGCCTCAAGCGCATTGCACTTTCGATCCGTGGTGGTGGCAGACAAAGACAAGCTCAATCACGCAGTTTTCAATCGCGGTTCACACGATGAGTTTTACTACAAACTTTACTATCAGTTGCTGCATCGAGTTCTGCTGCCGAGCAAGAAGTATGAAGTTTACATAGATTTGAAAGACACGCGCGGGCGGCTAATGCTACCGAAATTGCGCGACGTGCTTTGTACTGCAAAACACGATTATCAGGGAGCGCTGATAAGCACCATTCAGAATGTCCATTCTCGTGAAGTCGGACTTGTCCAAGTTGCGGATTTTCTACTCGGTGCAGTTGCTTACCGCAACCGGCATTTAAGCGGAAACGCGGCAAAATCTCAGATAGTGGACAGAATCGAGAAGCACTACCAGAAACAATTGGTGCTTACAAGCCCACTTGCTGAAGACAAATTTGATGTGTTCATCTTCCATCCAAAGGAAGTAGTTGGGCAATGAACGCTCCTGTTACTTTGCCCGAACCCATCTGGTTTTCCGATGATTGGTCGGAATGGGCCGCGTTCGTTGACAAATACTATGAAACGTTCACACAAGACTTTTTGACTCCACCAAAACCAAGGTTTCAAGGCAGACCAGTCTTGGTGAGCAGGTTCAGTGGACCGGAGGACGAGGGAAAGGAAGCCAAATTCTGGCACCTCATTACCAAAGAGCACAAAGATGGCGGACGCGATCCAGATCCCAACCGTGCAGAACGCATCAATTGGATTCGCTTCATTATAGAAAACCATCAGCACTTCAAGACCTGGAAGTATCTTGAGGCAGTGAAAAACAAGATGGAGCCCAGATGGTATATCTGGGCTGAGGCAGACAATTTTCTTGTCATCATCGCGGAACGCGACGGTTTGTACCACCTCATTACGTCATTCTGGGTCGAAGACTGGAACAAGGCGAAGCTGAACAACAAGTATGATAAAAGAGTGCCCTAAAGGCAAAAGACGCCTCGCTTACGCGTGCGCCTTCCGAACTCTTTCTGCCTCCATTGGCAGATGAATAATATCAATGTAGCACACGGATGGATGTCAGGCAAGCGTCATTCGGTTATTAAATCGTTAAAACGCTGAGCCTGCCTAGGATTAGTCTAAAAAACCCGGACTGGAAACGAAAACCACAGATGAGCTTAGTGCTCAAATGTGGCTTCCCTCAATAAATTGCCTGCTGTTGGAGCGAGGAATTGGGCATACATTGGCGAATAGTCGGTAATTTCCGGACCCAGTGAGGCTTTTAAATTCGACGAAAACCACCGAAAAGCCCGTTGACGAACATTAAATGCAAGATATACTTGTAGTACAATGTCTTACATCGGTGATTTCAGTGGTTGATGAAGAGCGTGAACGGATCATAAGCAGGGGTATTGTCCAATTCAGGGCTGATGAGCCTCTGATGAGAGCCCTGCTTGACGCAGCCGATCATTTTCACATCCCGCCGGGTGTACTAGCCAGGTCGTGGGTAGCGGACCAGCTAACCGACCCGATCGATGTCGTTGACTTGATAAAGAGACAGGAGGATGGTGCGTACAAAGAGGTTCGCGCTTATTTAAAGAATACCGGGCAACTTCTAGGACAATTGCTGGGTCTGTACGATTTGCTGTCGGTACTGCTTGGTAAAACGAAGAATCGCTTGGATGCGAATCAACTGATAGCGCTATTGCATTGCATGCAGTCATGCCGTTATCAAATGATCATAGGTAATTTGTGCTGTTTGCGTGGACACCCTTTTGATCAGTCGAGCTATCGTAGAAAAGCAATTGAGTTTTGTGCATTCGCGATTAAGATGCTGCGAAGCCCCGAGCATGCGCAAGTTTGGATGAATGCAATCAGCAACCGCGCTTATGATAAATATGAATCGAAGTTTCCGATTATGTCCTGCATATCTGAAGCAGAAGACTTGATGGGTACACGGTTAAAAAAGACATACGGGGTTCTGTCTCAGCAGATCCACGCCTCACCGTTCGCGGTAGCCACGCAAGTTAGAGTGGAAACGATAAATGGACAGGCGACGCATTTACTCGATTACTTTCAACATCAAACTGATTCAAAAAAACAGTTTTTAGCAATGACTTTTCTCTCCGGTATCGAGAGCGATTATTTGATCGTAAAAGCGCTTGCCGGAGCGATTGCAGAGGTAACGGAAAGTTTCGATCAAGTAACTTGGGATACGGCGATTTCGCACTTCGATGCGCTGCGCTATGCAGTCAAGGATGCCTGGGCTCCCACATTGGACCCGACAGGACATTACAGACAAGGCAAGAAGCCTCCCAGACCCGGCAAAAAAGCGGCACCTCCCGAAAAGAAAGATTAAGGCGGCGGCCTCTCTACCAAAGTGAGCAGAGTTGATCTGCCAGACAATTCAGCTCGATAAGCCACCAGCAAGGACTCGACAAGAGCATACTGAGCGGCCGTAGGAGCAGCATCAAGAAGACTCAACAGTACGGAAATAACAGTCTTAAGCGATCTGAAAGTGAGAGTTACTGCAGGAGCGGCCGTAACTTCTGCTAAACGTTTGTACCAGGACCCGAGCACTTCGTGCTCATTGCCAGAGATCTCAGAGTCAAGATCAGTTGATCGAAGAAGGGACTCAAAAACAAAACGACGGTCAGGAGCAACACAAGAGGAATCCACCACAGCGTTATATTCGCCCGGATCACTCGCCAAGTGGGACTGCTTGTTCTGATCGTAGGCCGTCTGCCAAAGATCAGCGTTCTTGTAGATAGTGTCCATTGAACACTTAGCGACTGCTCTCAGCGTCCTCAGACTGAATGTTTGTCCGGACAAGCTGGCTACAGCCTGGGCGATGCGATTTCGAGCGGCCAAGGCACGATTTGCATTAGCGCGGACCCACGCAATAGGTGGCTCAAATTCAGCGCGGGAATTTTCTTGTCCGCGTCTATGCGGCGGTTCCCAATTTGCACATCTAGTTATTTGAGCCCTGGCGTCCGATTTTCCCTTAGCTACGTCCACGGAAAAATCATTGTGCTTGCCATAGATCACATCGGCAATGGCTAATTCCCGTTCGTCCTGGCGGCCATAACCTTGTGCCGGCAACTGGCGACTAGGGTCGCCGAAGAAAAAGTAATGGCTCAGTGCCTTGGTGGCGTCCGCTCGTTGGGAGGGTCCGGTCAGTCCGTCTTCACAGTATTTACGGCCACGTAGCCAAACGTCAGCCAGGATATTTGGTGGCGAGAAACCGAATATATCGATGACAGAGCGATCTGCGGGATTAGTGGCATCAAGTGCCTTGCGTGAATGGATAGGAATTACTTCAGCGTTTCTTGGAGCTGCAGGTTGCGCGTTTTGATTTTCGGATTGCTGACGATGTTCGACGTGCGCCTTGAATCGGTGGAAATCCTGGTAGCTATTGGCGGAGTCGGCAAAATCAGCCATAAACCAATCGAGTGCGTGTTGCGCATCTCCTACGGAACGCTCGTGGCTAACTTCCAGGCTGCTTTGATTCAGCCATGCAAAACCGGGCTGTAATGGCAATCGTAAACCGTAGCCTAAAGACGCATCGCCCGGATTGGGAAACACTTCAAGCGTTCCCTGGGCAATCTCGTAGTTATGAAGCTTGAGGAAAGTTATCAACTGTTTGCGCAAATCGCGGCTACTTACCGGTTCATCGAAGGATATGTAGATGTGCCAGCCGCCGGAGTCGCTTGATTGATAAGTTACTGATTCCCTGAGCCCTGCCTCAGCCAGTAACGACTGAATTTCGCGCACACTGTCTCGATTGTGATATCGGCTATTGGCATCAATGTCAAGCACCGCATAGCGCGAGGCGCGTCCGAAGCGAGTGCCGAGGAACTTGTTATGGACGCAGGCCACAGCCTTCAAGATCTCGGAATCCGTAAGCGCCCAGCGCTCATCAGCGGAAACCCAAGTATCGCCGTCGAAGTTCTTATATATATAGCCATAGCGGTGGAAGAGCGACAGAAACTCAGCTGAAGTGTTCGAAGCCTTCGCAAAGTATTTATGGCGAGCAAATCTAATCGGCCTCTTGCCCTCGGGCAGAGACACTGCTGCTATTGGGGTCGTAATGGTCTCTCTTTCTGAAAATAGAGATAAGTTGACCTATACGGACCAATCGCTTATTCTTTTTGCAATTCAGGAAATCGTCCAAGAAAACCTGATCTACAACTGAATAACGAGATCCGTTCTGGTCTCACAAAGGACATCACCGCCAAGTGGTGTCTTTTGCTTATTGAGGATCAATCGGGCCGGTTCTGTACTTTTAGCGTCACCTCCTTGTTGGCTCGGTAGAGATACTTGACTAGGAGTTCAACGGTGAACTTCTCGGTAGAGAACGTCTTTATCTCCGAGATCCGTTGTATTGAGACTCCAAGAATTTTTGCAGCCTGCGAATGTGTCCATTTCTTCGCGGCAATGAGATTTTTCAATTCAATTAGAAGATGTGCCCTGAGGGCTTTTACAGAACCCTCTTCATCGACGGCGAAGTGTTTGACCACCAGCTGCAGATCAGCGCGTTTAACGACCGACATGGAGGCTCTCCCATCCGGCGTATACGAGGACCTGGGGATTTACGTAATTACGTAAATCAAAAAGCTCGATCCAAGATCGAGCAGCGTAAGAAATCTGTTCAAGAAGTGGTGCAGAAGGCGTCTCTTGAAATGGTGGCAGGATGCTCAGCAATTTAGCATTTCCGGCAATGACTTCAGTTTCAGAAGAGTCCGCGCACTTTACGTAATCACGTAAATGTAGGAGATCTGAGCGGAGCACAAATCCACCAAAAAACTGAAAAGGTATCGCCGGGGAAGCGACGTTCTTATTAGGGGATTTGGGTAAAGTGGTCAATGAAAATCTAGTAGTAGCGCCAGTAATGGTTCTACTCGCTTTCTAGGAGCTGTGGTTATAGGAAGGGAGTGTCCGCACGGCTTTGCCGTCATCGTTCTGCTAAATGTTGTGGGCGGTCTCTTACTTTCTAGTGCGGCACCACTTTTTGGTGCTTTGCAAAATGCGATCAGATCCTAAGGCCGATGGGCGAATTGATCAAGCTCTTTTTACTGAAATAGTGTGGCTTTCTGGACTTTGAGTATCCAGAATATACAACAGATGGGTAAACAGTGCAACCATTTACGCCTGATCAATATGCCTTTGGTTGAGCATTTTAAGCTGAGTAAGCAAATGCTTGTATCGAGTGCGAGCTGCCGGTTACATCGACATTGTCGTGCCACCTCATTTGGTATCAGGCACGAATGCGATTATTCTGATCAAGCTGGATAAGCAAATGGTATTATCGGACGCGATCCGTGTGGATATGCAGAGTACATGGACAGATCAGGAGACCCGAAAAGGGAAAATAATATGGCGAGCAGATATCTAAATTAACTACGTTGTATATGGTGGCTAATCAAAGCAACTTGATGGTGCGTAATCAACCGTTATTCATTATAATGATGCCGAGCCCATACTTTGGTGAAGGGACAAGCTACATGTCAAATCCAACAAACGTCAATGTTCAGCCGCTATTCAATGCTGGTGGGCTGATTGATGGGGAGAAAGCTGCCACCAATGGTGAATGGATGTCGGTCCAGGAAGCATCTAATGCCACCGGATATTCAATGGGAACGCTTCGGCGGTACATAAAGTCCGGGAAAATCAAACACCGCCGTCGCGGACGCGCGAACAACTCAAAGCTAGAAGTCCTGGTTACACCAGCACTCTTACCCGACAAAGCGGGACAGACTGAGTTCTTTGGACCAGAAGAAGATCTAGAGGATGATGACACCAGTTTTGACGAAGTTGATCAACCTGATCAATCAGATCAACTTGATCAATCAGGGCAACCAACAATGGCCTGGATGTGTAAGAAGCTTGACGAGAAGGATGAGCTGCTTAAAGAAAAGGATGCAAAGATAGAGATGCTCGCGCATGAGCTGTCCGGAGCACACTACCGCAACGGTTATCTCGAATCCGAAAAGTCGCAGTTTGAGGCAAAGCTGTTGTTGCTGGAAGACAAATCCAGATCTTCAGCAGTAGATTCGGTCCAGGTGGAAGCTACTGAAGTAAGCAGCGAGAAACCTGCCGGAGCTTGGAGCAAGTTCTCCAAATGGTTCGTAGGAAAATAGGATTGTAGTCGCAGGTCCAACTATTTCTTGTCTCCAGCCCAGCTGCTAAGCAATCTTTAGCGACACCACGGTGCCGATACTAATGGCTTTGACCATGTACGGCACCATATACAGTGCACAGCCTTTGAATATATTCCGCTTGCGGCGTAGGTCTTGCCACCAGATCTACGTTCATATAGTATGTACTGGATGTTCGGCTAGGCAGCAAGGTAATTAGTCAGAGTTGTATATAGCCGGCTAGGCGACTAGGCAAAGAGCCGGACATTGAGAGGAGAAACATGATAATCACCGTGGCAAGTTTCAAGGGCGGCGTAGGAAAGACTACGACAGCATTTCACATTGCTGCCTTCTTGAACGAGCGTGGAAAGACGCTATTGGTTGATGGCGATCCCAATCGATCCGTCATGAAATGGGCAGAACGAGGGGATGTACCGTTCAAGGTTGTTGATTTGATGGGTGCTGCAATGCACGCGCCAAACTTCGAGCACATTGTGTTCGATACAGAAGCGCGGCCTGAATACGAAGACTTGAAGGCTCTTTCTGATGGATGCCATCTGTTGGTTCTACCGACGACGCCTGATGTGCTGTCCTTAGAAGCTTTGATGCTGACAGTAAAAGCGCTGCGTGACGCTAAATCAACGAAGTTCAAAGTGTTGCTCACGATCGTTCCACCCAGGCCGGAAAGAGATGGACAAGAAGCAAGGCAGTACTTGCATGCCGAAGGGCTGCCCGTATTCAAGTCAGAAATTAGAAGGTTTGCAGCCTATAAGAAGGCAGCACTGACGGGCATTCCAGTTCACGAGATCAAAGCAGGCAACGCAAAAGAAGCATGGGAAGACTACAGGAATGTAGGCGAGGAGATAGTCAATGAACACCAACAAGTTTTCGCAGGTATTGCAACAAGCCAAACAAGCACCGTCGCAACCCGTTGAAGAAGTAGAAAATAAGCCTGCGGTGGCCGCCGTAGCACCAAAAAAGGTGGCAGAACTAGACATGTCGCCGGTGCCTGTATCGCCTGCTGTCGAAAAGACAATACAGACGGCAGCGCTAATAGGAAAGCGGAGCAACACCGAGTTTCTTCAGGTCAACGTCTATCTGAGAAAGACAACCATGAATAAGGCGAAAATCGCCCTACTTCAGAGAATGGATGAGCGTGATTTTTCTGAGCTGATGGAAGATTTGTTGAGTTCTTGGGTCAGTCAGCAAACGCCGCAAAGCGCCCGCTAGTGCCGTTTTCCGATCAAGAGTATCCGGCTAGGCGGATAGCCGGATACTCAGCAAGGCGGCATTCTAGCGCTCACTTAATCTCAAGCGCCTTGCCGCATAGTCAGCTAGTTGCCTATACGTCTCCTTGGATAGTCAGCAATGCAGCCCGACCAGCTACTTACGCCTATCGGCTTGGCACCTTTGCGGCTACCCGCCTTGTCGCATAGGTAGGCGTTCACCTTGCCAGCACGGTACCAAGGCGCCTTTCCGACTAGCTAGCGAGCCAAAGCGAAAGTAAATTAGCGAAATTCACAATAAGCCAAATTGAATGCGTCCAAACAAATTCAGCAAGGCGACTACGCGCGTAGCCGGCTAGTCGTTAATACAACTGGTCATCTTGTGCTTGTGAAAGCACGCAGAGATGGATCTGATTCAATACTTCAATACGTTGATCGCCCGGTGCTTATCTTCCGGGTCCACCTGCAAATACGTTTGTAGTTGTCCTAAATTCGAATGGCCGGATATTTCCTGGATAGTGCGTAGCGGTATGCCGGCACGGCTCATGAAAGTGAGGCACGAGCGGCGCATGGAATGGGTGGAGGCTCCTTGAAGGTTCAGAGCCGCAAACGCCTCAGAAAGAATTCGGTGTGCGCGCTCACGACTTAGATGGCCTGTTACTGATTCACTGGAAGGAAACAACCATCCCTGACCTTTAACATCCTTTTTGTAGTCCTTTAGTAGCTCGCGGAGTTTGGGATGTATCGGGATGTCGCTATAAACAGCATCCTTTTTCTTCAAGCGCTTGACGGTTATCTGATAGCGGATGCCACCATCAGTGAAAACCTGATCTTGTTTCAAACGGATGACTTCGCCAATGCGCATGCCGGTATAAATGCCAAGAGCGAAGATGGATTTGTCGCGGCTTGATTCCAGTATTTTGAATACCAGATCTATCTCTTTAGGAGTGAGAATTTTTGCTTGTCCGGGCATGTTTCAATGAGGTACACAAAATATTGACCAACGATCATTATGTGTATGTTAGAGCACTAACATTTTTTGGGCAAGCTTCAGACGAACGAAAAAGCATGACGGGGAGTGATTCCTAGTCTAACCGCAAGGTACACAAAATGCCTATTTTGTGTACCACTATGACAACCAGTATTTTTGGATGATAAATCCTAGCGGAAGCATTCCACGGTGCAGTCTTCCTTGCAAAGCAGTTTGCTCGGAAAACAAGTTGGGCAAGTTGTTTGCTAGCTGGCAGATTTGACACTACTGACACGAGGAATTCAAATGCCAAAAATTGAAAAGTGGTGGCACAAAGACCCTGACAGTCACAGACTTGGTATCGGCGTGATCCTACATTGGAAACCGACGGGCTGGGTCGTAGATCGCACTCTTCTAGGCTCACCCGCTGAAAAGGCTGGTATCAAGCCGGGTGATGTCATTGTCAGCTTGAACGAATTTGGACTCGGCGCCCGAGAAGACATCCGGGAGTCGTGGATGCATAAAGAATCGCCATTTCGTATCAGTCTTATGCGTGGCGGTTCAGAACAAGCAGCGCAAAGCATAGAAGCTAAGACACTGAGAGAGTTGTTCGACGAAGAAGAAAAGCTCGGTGGATCACTTGTTGGTTGTTACACCTGCTACGACTGCTATGACACTTCAAACGGCTATCGACAATGTGGAGAAGGTGGCTGCTCTGGAGAGTGTGCTAGTGCTTGATCTCACGTTTTCTGCACATTCCGCCGGACTGATGAATCACGATGTTTGTTCGGAGTAGATTAGTTCTAAGCAACTGTCCATCACGTTTTACGGTTACTTCCACCATAGAATCAACTGGACCATGCAATTGCGCGACAATCGCATCAAGGCTTTGAACTTGCTTGCCATCGATTTGGACTAGCTCGTCCCCTTCTTTCAAATTACTATGGCTTGCCGGTGAATCTGCAATAAAGCCACCAACAATGAATTGCTTATGATCGTCACTTTCTACAATAGTTAGACCGACACCTACATACTTGATGTCTCCCGGAGATTTAGCAGATTCTTCTGCTGCGCAAATATTGCCGAGCTGCGCGACTAACATGGCCATTATGCAAAATCTTTTGATGGAACGATGATTCATCTTCCCTCCTTTGGGACGGTTACAATGTTAACACCAAACCTGACGGAAAGCCGCTTAAACACTTGCCGGACAGGCGTGCTAACACCTGCAGTATTCAGGACGCAAAGAGGATTGAATGAATGTACGAAAGCTATTTAGCTGGGTGGTATAAAACGAGTAGGTCGGTAAACGTTCTGCATAGGAGGCTTCTTTATGCAATTCACTCTACGCCATCACACGGCAGGGGACTATGACGCGCTGCCCGACATGAATGACATCAATGCCGGAGTCTTAAGCCGAGAAGATCAATTATGTCTGAACGAACTGGGGCGCAGCTTATTGAACACGAGATCCAATAGTAGATTTGGCATTTCGCTCTTGCATAGTCATTTTCCTGTATCTGATACCGAGGTGTTCGTTCAAACATCTGATGCCACGAAACGTACTGTTTCACTCAGTCCCCAGCGTCTCGAACCGACACTACAGAAAAGTATGGCGGCAATGAATGTTAGATTTGAGGAGACTCAGACATCGAATGCGATTAGCTTGATTGGCTTGGAATATTTTTTGAAACAAAGCGCACCAGGAATCGACTCGATCAATTCAGCCGATGCAAATGTGCTTGGATCAATTCATGCAGTGCTGGACAGACATGGGAAGACTGCGCGATTCGGCGTGCGAGTTATTCATATGTCAGTAGAGTTGGCAGACGATGAAGTGTATTCGGAATCGTGCGATATCGATCGCCGTGTACTTATTTGCGAAGTTGTGAACAAACGCGATCCGCTCCTTGCTAGGTCCATTGAAACGTTTTGGGTGTGGCCGGATCTTTGTGCATCGGCTGACGATCCCGACATCATTGCGCACTGCCCAGCCAAGTGTAAGATCACTTGCCTTGACGGAAACTTCGGACATCCACGCGGACACAAAGATCTCCATAAGACCATTGATGGTGATGAAACTAGCTCTGCATCTTCGTCTTGAGAATAGCAATTTGCTCAACAGCTGAACTGTAGTTGGGATCAATCTCCAACACTTTTTTGCAGTCAGCTATGGCTTCTGGGTATTTTCCGAGCTTTTCGTAGTCGAGCGCACGATTCCAATACGGGCCGGGCCTTTGCGCTTCCATCATCTGAATCGACCTTGTGCAGTCAGCAATTGCATCGTTGTATTTTCCCATTGCTGAAAACACGAGCGCGCGATTCTGGTAAATGTCATCCTGTGGAAAGAGATCGTGCAATTGGTTGAGTTCTTGCAGAGCTTGTTCGTATCTACCGGCACTTTTGTATGCCCAGGCCAAGTTTTGTCGCGGTCCATGATGATGTGGTTCCAGCACGACAAGGCGGCGGAAATCCGCTATCGCCAGATCGTATTGTTTCAAGGATTCATAAGCACTGGCTCTTCCAGCAATTGCCCGGCTATTGGTTGGAGCAATGGTTATCAGCCTGGTGAAATACGCAATTGTCCGCTGTAATTCTTTGTGGTCTAACGTAGGTGGAAACACTGTCGATTCGCCCATTGCGAAAAGCAACTTGTTTAGTGCCTGCATCGAAAACGGCGTCTTCGCGCCGCGCATGAGATTTGATATTTCGCCTTCGCTCACATCAAGGTACTTAGCCGCTTTGGTATATGACCAAGCGCGCTCATCAATCGACTGAGCCAACCTGATACAGGCTCGTTCCAAAAGCTCATCGCTCTGACACTGAGCTGATGACAGCACATACGGCGCCACCGGCTGCTTTAAGTTAACCCACGTCGCCAAGTTTGACATTGGCGACAATTGCAGCAGCGCAACTGTCGAAATGAGAGATAGCAAAATGACGCCAGCTACCGGCAGCAGGCGTCTACTAATTCGATTCATCCTTGGATTGGTTGTGTTATTACTGTCCCGTCGGTTCAGCTCCAAACAGGCCTGAAGCCAGTCTGACTCAGACGCATTAGGATGCTTTGCAAGATCAGTCAAGTCTGCATGGGAAAGTTCTGAATATTCCATCTGGTTGCCTGCGTCATGGAATGCCGCCCTGGCAGGGATGGGCGTATTGCTGTCTGGTCTCGTTGTGGCATGTTCAGGATCGCCGAATACTTTGTGAACTGGTACAGGCGGTTGAACGGGCAGCTGTTCAACCAGTGCGCCGTCTATCTCCGGTGTTAATTCGATAGCTGTCTCAGAGAGAATAAAATCCGATTGCTCTTGAGCTTTTAAGCGCCGTTTCTCGGACATGCCATTACCTCTCAGCTAAGTAACAGCGCACCGATAAAGGAACTATCTCTAAATACTCGATCCGATTGAAACTGTGCTCGCTGCCACTAAATGTGGTTCCTTATCTGAGCGCTCTGGACGATTACATTATATCAGCGTGGTTTGCAAACCCGCATGGATGGCGTAAGTTCGGCACGGACCGACTCAATTAACCATGCTCCTGCAAGGCGAAAAAACCTATCAAGGTAGGTAAGGCGGCTGGTAGCCAAGTGAACAAAACAGCCCTTTTGTCTACCTCTTGCCGTCCACCCAATTGTTGAGTTGCCAACAGTCAAGTGCGTATAATGTAAGCAATGTCATCATCAACTAGATATGCGATTTCTGAGAATGCTGTGTCCTTTCTTCAATGGGCACAAGAACATGCTGTGCCGGTTGACCTATCCGCCAACCCTGTCCGTGAGATAGAAAAACTCAATTGCCTGGATGATCTAATCCGCAATAAGAGTGTCGTCTACCTTGGTGAGCCGGATCATTTTATTCGAGAAAAGTACGGCTTCCAATCATTGTTCATTAAGTATCTGACCAGGCGCGGCTGGAATACAATCGGCAAAGAGATCGGGCGGTCTGATGGACAAAAAATAGATAGGTACATCAAGACCGGTGATGAACGCTACTTGGATTTGGTCGCCCTCTACGGATTTGACGGAGCAACACGAACAGATCGGCTCGACTTTCCAAAAGGCCGCCTAGCTCCTCGGCGTGCAATGGACACGCAACCGTTCCATGCAATGGAGCTTGGCTTTTGCAGGGAGCTTCGGACAATCGCTTACGCAGGGCGTAATAACATTCGCTTTGTTGGATATGACATTGATGTTTGTCCTGGCGGTGCTTACGAAGATATTGCAGCCATCCTCGCACTGGCGCAGAGCGCTTCTTGCATTGACAATATTCGTCAATTACTTGAGAGAGTACCTTATGAAACGGCTCAGGGTGAGGTTGCGCGACTAAATCAGGCAATGCGCTATCTCTCAAGTCATGGTGCTGAATTTCAGCGAGCATTAGGCAATGCTGCTTTTGTCGAACTCAAAGCCAACCTTATGTGTTTGACAGCGAGCTTTCAATTTGTGGTGAATGCTTTTCCGGAGCCGACAATTGACCAACTTTGGTGCGCGTTTGAGAAACGCGAACAGTGTATGTGCTCGCTGTTAAACGACGTTCTGGACAAAATGACCAAGAATGATAAGTTGATTCTACTTGGGCACAATATGCACCTTAGCAAAAAATCGCATCTGCTAGATTCGTTTGATCTCTGCGGTTCGGAAGTTCCTATGTGGCCATCCGTGGGAAGCCTGGTAGCGCAGCGATTGCCACAGCAAGTTCTCTCCGTCTGGATGCTTTATAACGAAGGCAACCATTGCGGTCCTTTCGTGGGCATCGACGACAATTATGTTCGGCGTCAACAACACTCAATCGAAGATTTGCTGGCACAAATTGGAGAGAGTTTTATTTTGCCAATTGCTACAGCGCCAGGACATGTGAAACAGTACTTGTCACAGTACCAAGTATTTGGCTGTAATGGAGAACCGGCTCACGGCATGGTGTCGGAGCAGGCGGATATAATAGCTTTTGTTAGTCAAGTAAGCGCATTGTAAGCGCACCGTATGTGGTGCCTTCAGGCGAAGACCTTTTGCACTAGCCCTAGTTTGGACAAGTGTTTCTCGTCCACCGGCCGGCGAGCCTTGGGATAGATGTATAGAGTGGTTATCTGATTTATGGTCGCTTCTCTGATTTCGGCCAGCGTTAAATAGCGAATAATCGGTTTACAGATTGGTAGGACATTTGATTGGTAGAGAATCGCCGGGTGCGATGGGCTGTAATGCTCAAGGAGATAGTCTACTAAAACGTTGATGCCGCTAGGATCGGATGGGTGTGGATTAAATGTAAGATCACCAACACAACCAATTTGCCAGATGATCAATGAACTTGTAGTATCAAACTGCCGTTTGAAAACAAGAAAGTCAGTTGCTTCAAATGTCTGGCAACCGTCAACCGAAGGATCAATGCCAAGATCAGCAAACAGACAATCCTCGGCTGACACGGCTGCTAGCATGTTCGCAGTAAACCCCTCCTCTCTAGCCAGTTTTATTGCTTCATGAGAAGGATTTACAAAGATTCCAGGATGTCCGTAGAAAGCAGCGCAGACTTCTTGTCCTTTGCGAACCTCATCCAAAATCCGGTCAACCATTTGCTTGTACGTAATGCCACGATCTTTTCCATCTTCATAGAATAAATGAAGCGATTCAGCAGTGGGATTGAGTTCTCGAATCCACGCGGCTGAAAGCGGATCAGCAACCAAGTAGAGTACCTTGCCTGCGGTCTTGATTGCTTCCTGCGATTCCATTGTCATCTGTGTAAAGCGAATGCCTGTACCGACGACGGTCAAACTTCCAGATTGCATCGTACTAAATCCTCGTTAGCGCTGAGTTACGGTAGAAGCTGCCGTGAAAATTAGAACGGTGCCCATCAACGCGTGCGGCTCATCGCCCATAGCGGAGCGGATCAGATTTTCATCCATTGTTTTTAGTAGCGTTTGTTCTGCATAAGTCAGTTCACTGTCCTTCAGTACTGAGTCCGGGTCCTTCACGAAAGAATCTAATTTGGCTTTGTCTTTGCACAGGTGGAGAACGAACTGGGTGAATTTCGAGGACATGACAATTCTCCTTGTCGAACTATGGAACAGGGAGAAAAGCTTAGCTGCTTTACATTGGATTTCAACCAACTATTTCTAGCCGGCATCACCGCTAATTGACATCGCTCTACTTCCGAAAGTCAGGGCTCTACGGAACGTCAACAATAGTTTCTCCGGTGTGACTCCTAACCTAGCAGCACAACAGACTAAACACCTATTTTGTTTACCGCTATGACAACGCAGACAGCAACTGATAAAATTGGGGGTCGGTCGGAAAGGACCAGGTCAGGACTTCGAAACGGAAGCGTTGCCAAAGTTCGTCGGACGAGAGCAAATCTTCTGATCGCAGCAGGAGGAGAACAAGTGCGGAGTAAAGTGCGAATCCTGCTATGCACCACAGTTATTGCTGTAGTGGCCCTTACGGCCCACATTCTTGTACAGGATGCAACACGCTTGCCTATCGGAGAACTGGTCATTGGTTGCAGCAGCGGTGGTCCCTATTCAGGGAGTGTGACACTGGTTGCCTATTTGACGGCCTGGATCTCGACATTTGTTGCCGCCGTCCTTTATTTCTATACCGGACACCTGCTGCCAGTTGGAAATCGTGTGGGACGGAGCGTCATTGTGAGCGCGATCCTTCTGGAATTGAAAGGAGAGCTTATCCGTGAGCCTCTGGTCAATTACTTTTATGCGATCGATTGCCACATTCATCAGCCTCTTGCGTATGCAGTGCTGAGTCAAATGGACAAGTGGTTGCCCAATCTTATCATTGCTTTTCTCCTGGTCTACATCTGCCCGCTGAAGAGAGCCAACGAAAAGCAAGGTCAACTGCAACAAGTAGTTCAGCCGAGCTCGATTGATGCCGTACCAGTGTAGTTTTCGGGGCTAGAATTTATATTTCCAAATATCAAACTTCCAGCTGGGGCCTTCTTCATCCTTGCCCTGCTGAATCTTGGCTTTTGCCTGATTAACCATGAAGTGCAGGAATTTTGCCTCTTCGTCTGGCAGGGTGCCAGATTTGACTTTCTTTTCGAGAGCTTCTATGTCCGTGTGAGACAGTTCAATCTCGGGCATTGGTGGTCCTCCTTCAAGTACGCAACGCTGGTTGATTTTGTTGTGATACCAGTTCCATGTCTCTCATCAATTCTGACAATCCGCAACAATTTCCTTCCCAGTTGCGCACATGTAGCTCGTTGAGACGAGCATCATGTGGACAACCTCCGTTGCAGTAGCGAAAATAAGAACACTCGTGCATGCCTGCTTTGGACAGAGAGACCGCGCGACGGGCTTGTGTCAAGTTTGAAGAGTGAACGAGCAGTTGAGACAGATTTTCCGTAAGCAAGTTTCCGAATAAAAGAGCGGGGTCACCAAGGTACTTATCACACGCCAGGACATCCCCATTCGGTTCAATGGTTAGGTACTTGCCCATGCAATTGCTCGCGAATTCGCATATTGTTGGCCCACGCCGTGCAGCAACCTTGCTGAACAGGCTTTCCAGTTCCCGGATAGACACGGAATCTCTAAATTCCTGCCACCATAGTGCGAATACTTCTCTCAAGAATTCAACAAACTTGGCATATGGCAAGTAGTTTCCGGTTTCGACATGTTCCTGAGAATTGTCGGGGATGACATTTAGCAGAGCCACGGACTGGAACTCATGCCGCCAGCAGTCCTGCCAACCTAGGTCTTACCAGGTCACATTGTCCAGACCGCATTAGTCGCGCAATCGAGCTAGGGTCACGGTTCCAATCGCCATGACGACAGCCGCGGAGGCGAACGCAATCACGGGTGAGATTGCGGACCAGACAAGTCCCACGACCGCGCTAGAAATCAGATCGCCCACTCCATTGACTGAGGCAAGTAGTCCGTAGCTTGTAGCGCGAATAGTCTGCGGGACAAGCTCTGATGTAAGCGTGGCTTCAAGGGATTCCTGCACCGCAACATAAAAACCGGCCAGAGTGAAAATACATACCAATAGCACAAGATTGTTGGCTTGTATGGCAAATGCAGTGGCAGTCAATGCCGCTACCGAAACGCCGATGGCATAACCGATTACCAGCAGGCGGCGATGACCAAATCGATCTGCCAGCACTCCGATTGGAAAGGATACCAATGTCTGTACAGCATTTCGCCAAACGTAGAGTAGTCCGGCAACCATTGCTGCATGTGTCACGCCCATGCTCGATGTAAGAAGCTGCGTGGCTGCCAAAATCAACAGCGTGTGAGCGAAATCACCAATGCCAAAGATTCCAACTGCACGCAAGTATCGCTGAAATCGACTTGGCAGCTCGCGCAGGGTGGACCAAAATTGCAGCGTAGGGTTAGGCACACTGCCGTCGTCCTTGACTAAAAGTGAAAAACTCAAAACCGAAAGTATTCCAGGAATCAATGCCAGCCAGAAGACGGTACGAAAGGGCGCAGAGGCATCTTTAGGGTGGAAATCCTGAGCCCAGGCAAGCGCTGCTACACCTAGCAAGGGGCCGATCACTGCACCGGCGGTGTCAGCAGCCCGATGAAAACCAAAGGCCTTCCCTTTGCTAGCAGGCGTAATGGCCTCCGCCATAATTGCATCACGCAAAGGGCTTCGAATGCCCTTCCCAAACCATCCAACAATGCGTCCGCAAAGTATTAAAGCCCAACCGCCAGACAGTGCGAAGAGGACAGGCATTAACGCTGTCAGACCATAACCAACAATTACCAGTGTCTTTCGATGTCCAAGCTTGTCTGCAATATATCCGGAACCAAGCTTTGAGAAACTAGAAATGCCGTCAGCAATGCCCTCTATAGCACCAAGGGCAACCGCTGGTATGCCCAGAACGGCGAGGAAACCCGGCAGGATTACATTGCAGGTTTCGTAGTTGAAATCACCAAGTGCGCTTGTGAGACCCGCACCAACTACGGTGCGGTTTAACCAACCGCCAGCGTTATCATCATTAGTAGTGAGGACTTTGACACGTCCAGGCATGGCGAAGAATCTTCATCAGAGTACGGACTTGTGGATTCTACAGGGTCCTAAGTTGTTGTAAAAGGGGCAGAACGCTCATGTATACCAGAATAGAAGGCGACAAGCGCCAAACTGGGGTTTACACAGGCTTAGCGGCCACCAAGTGAATTAGCGTATGTTTTGGTTCTCATTGCTAGTCAGACCCCTAAATGGGCTAGTCTTCTGTTTTGAATATTCGCCAATCGACTACTGCCGCTATCACCTGTTGGACGAAAGTGTAGAAAATCATCGGCAACATTACTGCCGGATGATCTGCCAACGCCGTTGCCGCAAGAACCAGACCAGTTCCATTGTTATTCATTCCAAGGCTAAACATTAGCGCGGCTTTGTCTGATTTATCTGTCTTGAAAAACCAAGAGACTAGCCATCCGGCGAAAAACGCTACTGTGCAAACTGCTATCGTAGTCCCCAAAATGAAACCCAAGAAATCCCAGTCCGGTCGGGAAAAGGCTTGCGGCAAACTTGTGGCAGCGTTTGAATAGTTAAGCAGCAAGAGTACGATAAAGTTAACCAGCTTCAGGCATGGTTTGATACAGCTCGTTCTTTTTTCTCCAATAACATAGTGAACAGACATTCCCAGTAATGATGGAAGAACGACTGTCAAACACAGGAACGCATTCGTACCCTGCTGTGCCATTTCATGGAGATCTTCGGCAAAATCTCCTTTGGTCATAAAGCCAAACAAATGCAGAACCAGGGGTGTCGTCAGAGGACTCAGAATGGTCGAAAGCAGCACCAACCCCAGACTTAGCCCCAGGTTTCCATTAGCGTTTTGAGCCCAAGCGGCCGAAGATCCGGCAATCGGCATGGCTATTATCAGAGCCAAACCAACCAGAAGATTATGCAGCTCATCCGAGTTGTGCCATAGCCCCATCACTCCGCGCAAGGTGATAATCAGCAGGATTGGAACGATCATGTTTGCCAAAAAGCCAACGAGCAATAATTGAGGCTTTTGCCGCAAGCCCCATAGTTCCTTAGTTTGTATTCCCAGGCCGGCGTTAAACAACAGAAACGAGAGCATTACCAACGATGGAGAAACGTTTGTCTGTCCCAGTGCCGGTAAAGTAATGGTACCAAACGAGATTTGCCTCAAAGATAGACCAAGCTGTGGTGCGCAAGCTGCAAGCGCATAGCTGGCAAGCAGCAACGGCAAGAAGAACCGATGAATAAAGTGAGTGAAGGACTGTATGGTAAATAACTTGTGTTCAGGCATTAACGATTTCCAAAATAATTTTTTCAATGCGCGTGTCGATGTTGCGTATCAGGATAGTGCGGATGGGAATGTGTAATTGCAACGTGTTTGTGCCGATGGCTATGAGGCTCACCAGACGCGATTTCCGGATCATGTTCATGCTGGTGATGCTCATCGTGCGTATGCAGATGTTCATGCTCTTCTTCCGTATGGCTATGCTCATGCTCGTGAAGTTCAGTCAAATGGAGCCACACACCAAAAGCCATGAAACTAGTTGCCGCCAGCAAATCAACAGTCAACGGCTCATGCAAAAACAACAGTGACAGCACAGCTCCGGCAAATGGAGCTGTTGAAAAATAGGCACCGGTACGAGCCGTGCCCAGATATCGCAGTGCCTTAATGAACAGTACAAGACTGACGCCATAACCCAGAAAACCGACCAGTGATGCGGCAAGAACAACTAGACCTGTAGGCAAGTGGCTTCCGCCGACTACGGCAATGCCGACGTTTACCAATCCCGCCACTAGTCCTTTAATCGCTGCAATCTGAATTGGGTCGGCGTCAGAAATATTTCTAGTGAGATTGTTGTCCAGCGCCCAACAAAAGCAAGCCCCGATGATTGCCAGTGATCCAAACGACACTGAATGCATCGCCCCAGGCTGCCATGTCAGCACAATGCTGCCTACAACGATTGAAATCATGCCAAGAATAATGCGCCTATCATAATTTTCCTTGAATGCAAACCAAGCCAGCAATGCAGTCAAAACGGCCTCCATATTGAGTAGAAGTGATGCCGCTCCTCCTGGTGTACTAGTTAAACCGGTCATCAATAAAAGTGGTCCGGCTACTCCGCCGAAAACAATTGCTCCGGCAAGCCAAGGCAGATCCGATCGCCTCAGATTTGGCTCTCGTCCGCCAACTTGGAAGGCTTTGAAGATAGTGCCTACCAAAAGCAGTCCTAAACCGGAACCGAAATAAAGAAGGCCTGCCAGCAATTGCGGATGAACTTGACCGATTAACAATTTAGCCGCCGGCGTACTGGCGCCAAACAAAAGCGCCGATGCCAAAGCGTAATATGCCGGCGGGATTACGAGTCGTTTGCTTGGATTCATACTTGCTGCTCCATCTTGCTTGCGAGCTTCGGAACCTTGGCTAGCCAACTATAAAGCACCGGCAGAACCAGGAGCGTAAGAATTGTAGATGTGACAATGCCGCCGATGACTACTGTTGCTAATGGCTTTTGAACTTCTGCACCAGAACCGGTGGAGAGTGACATCGGTAAAAACCCGAGAGCAGCAACCATAGCCGTCATCAGAACCGGCCTGAGTCGCACCTCACACGCCTGACGAATCGCTGCCTTTGGTACCACACCGTCTCCAATAAGTTTGTTGATATATGAGATTAGAACAAGCCCGTTCAAGACTGCTACACCAAACAGCGCGATGAAGCCGATTGAAGCGGGAACGCTCAGATACATTCCGCGTATCCACAGCGCAACCACGCCTCCTATTAAAGCGAAAGGAACATTCAGCAAAACTAGAAGAGCATCTTTTATTGAGGCAAAGGTGGCTGTAAGCAGGAAGAATATGATCAATATGGAAAGCGGCACGACGAACGTGAGTTTCTTCATTGCTCGCTGTTGGTTCTCGAACTGACCACTCCATTGTATGTAATAACCCGGTGGCAATTTGAAAGAAGCCAGCTTGTCTTGCGCCTCTTTCACAAACGTGCCTATATCTCGGTTACGTACATTGCACTGAACCACAATGCGCCGCTGGGCAAATTCTCGATTTATTACATCTACCCCTTCGTTGAGTTCAACAGTGGCCACTTGCGCCAGCGGCAACCGCTTACCAGCAGAGTTCTGCACCAACAGGTTTTGCACCGCTTGAGGATCAATGTTGCTTCCTTCAGGAAATTTGACTCTCAATTCGAAGCGCCTGCGCCCCTCTAACACTTCCGAGACAGCCACGCCCATGACCGCTGTTTGCACAACGTCCTGAATGTCAGAAATATTGACGCCGTATCGAGCCATTCGTTCTCTATCCGGCGTGATTAGCAGTTGTCCGCTTCCTGTGAGCTTTTCCACTTGCAGATCTGTCTGTCCCTTGACTGTCCGCAGGACCTTTTCCACCTCAGCCGCCTTTTCGGTAAGCACGTCCAGGTCGTCGCCAAAGATTTTCACAGCCACATCCGATCGCACTCCTGAGACGAGCTCGTCTACGCGCATTGCTATGAGCTGGGTAAAATTGAAGTTCGCGCCGGGCACCTGCTCAGCAAGAAGTTGTCTCAACTCGTCTACGAGCTTCTCTTTCGTCATCCCCGAACGCCAACGCTCGCGGGGTTTCAGCATAACGTACACGTCAGTTTGATATACACCCATTGGATCGGTCGCAAGATCCGGTCTGCCTGTACGACACACAACGGTCGTAATTTCAGGAACATTCTTGATGGCGCGCTCAATATTGGTGGAGACCTTCACAGCTTCTGGCAGAGAGATGCTGGGCAGATTCCGCGTCTCGATAATTATGTTTCCCTCCTCCAGTCTTGGCACAAATTCGACTCCCAGGAATGGCAATGAAATGACCGTAGCCGAAAGCAATACCAGCGCAACAATCACCGTGATAAGGCGGTGTTTCAGACACCATTCGAGGCTGGCAAGATAGGGCGCTTTCGTTGCTTTGATGATGAAACTCTCCCATTCCCTAACCTTGCCTCGTAGCAACAACGAGCACAGAACCGGAGTGAGCGTCATAGCTACCAACAATGATCCCAGAAGGGCAAAGCAAACGGTGAAAACCATCGGCGAAAACATTTTGTATTCCATGCCTTCAAGTGCGAGTACAGGCATATAAACGACGGTGATGATTAGGACACCAAAAAGAATCGGTCGGGCCATCTCGCGAATCGAGTCCTGAATGATCTGGAAGTTACTTATCTGTTCATCGTCATTGTGAGCCAATCGACGGAGACTGTTTTCAACCATGACTATAGAGCCGTCGACGATCATTCCGAAATCGACTGCGCCCAGACTCATTATGTTAGCCGTGATGCCCATCTCTTTCATGCCCATGAATGAGAACATCATTGAAATGGGAATCGCTACGGCAACAATCAGCGCAGCACGCAAATTCCCTAGCATTACCAATAGCACAAGAATGACGAGCGCGCCGCCTTCAACTAGGTTCGTTGCAACAGTGTGGATAGTTTGGTCCACAAGAACTGACTGATCGTAGAATGGTCTGAGAGTCACACCTTCCGGCAACGTCTTCTTGATCTGCTCGATACGCTCTTTAACACGTTCAATTACGTCGCGACTGTTTTCACCTTTAAGCATCATTACTATGCCAGTTACTACTTCTCCCATGCCGTCCTTGGTTGCAGCACCCTGCCTCAAGGCAGTGCCGACACCTACATTGGCAATGCTGCGCACGTAAATCGGCACGCCATTGCGGGACTTTACGACAATGTTTTCGATATCAGCGATATTGCGCACTCTCCCGACGCCCCGCACTGTGTACTGCTCGGCATCATGATTAATCACTCCCGCTCCAAAATTGTTGTTGTTCTTTTCCAGCGCATCAAACACGTCCTGCAAAGTCAATCCATATTGCTGGAGCTTGACGGGAAAGATGCTGACGACATACTCCTGAGTATTGCCACCGAAAGTATTGACCTCGGCAACACCTGGCACAGATCTCAGCTGATACTTAACGTCCCAGTCTTGCAGTGTTTTAAGATCGGTTGAGCTATAAGATTTGCCTTCTACCACGTAATGATAAATTTCACCCATTGCCGTCGCAACCGGACCCAGTTGTGGTTCGATCCCCTTTGGTAAGCGCGCTCGCGCCGACTGCAGACGCTCGAAAACTAACTGCCTAGCAAAGTATGTATCAATGTTGTCGTGAAAGACGACAGACACGACCGATAGTCCAAACTTAGACATCGAGCGCACTCTAGTGACACCATGCAACCCGTTCATAATTGATTCGATAGGTATGGTCACAAGTTGCTCGGCTTCGAGCGGCGCCATTCCGGGCGCGTCTGTCAGGATCTGCACCTGGTTGTTCGCCAGGTCAGGAAAGGCATCAATCGGCAAATATGTTAGTGCTTGAATGCCACCAACGACTGCCAGAAAGAAGAAGAGACAGATAGGCAATTTATGTTTGACTAGATTAGCGAAGAAGTTTTCCATCAGTCTTCACCTGCCATCGTGCCTTTGAGCATTTCAGCCTTGAGAGTGAAGCTACCTTTACTGACGATTCGTTGCCCAGGCGTGAGACCATGAGTTATCAGATAGCCGCCTTCCACTTTCTTCGCCAGCTCAACTGGTTGTTTCTTGTAAGAGCCACCCGGTTCTGCCAAGAAGACGAATTGCTCTTTCCCGTACTTTTGAAGCGCATCGCCGGGGATAAAAGCTAACTGTTCGGCGTGCCGTTGATGAATTTTCACTTGTCCTAGCATCCCCGGCTTCAAATCCAGATGCGGATTATCGAGGACAGCTCTTGCTACGAAGGTGCCGCTACCATCTTCAGTGGATGGCTTGATATAGCTAATGTGGCTTTTAAGAATGCGTCCAGGCAGGCTGTCGCTGGTAAACGAAATCTCGTCGCCTTCCTTGATGCTCTGCAATTGTTTGTCGTAAACGGCGATGTCCAGCCACACATGACTTAAATCACCGACCACATAGAGCGGCTCAGAATTAGAGACAACATCGCCAACCGTCACTGTCTTTTTAATGATGACGCCACCGCGCGGTGTAGTGATTGGGCTATTGCTTTCGATGTGGTCGGAGTGACCATCGCCCAGCTTCACACCATAAGCAGCCAGCATGGCTCTTGCTTCTTCCTTAATATGCGTGGCGTGCTCCTTGAGCCCTCGAAGTGTTTCTTGCTCCAATTCCTTGTCGGCTTCTGCCTTAAGAAAGTCCTTCTCTGCGGCGATCTTCTCCTGGTAGAGAGCTTTTATGCGGTTGTAGTTTTTTGTTGCCAGCGCCAGACGCGTCTCGGACAGGTTGATATCCATCTTGTTCTGATGGGCTTGATGAATGTAGTCTCCGTATACCTTTGCCACATCTAGGTTTTGGACGACGGCAAGCGTCTGTCCTGGATGGATGATGTCACCAAGCATGACGTTGTCGGTAACGACACGGCCATTGGACAGTGAATTGATGTGAAAGACTCTGTTCTCATCTGCCTTGATTTCGCCTGTTGTGCTGAGCGTCTGAATGTCCGACCTTTGAACCACGGTAACTACAGTCAGTCCAAAATGCTCAATTGCCTTGGGCGACAGCGTGATTCTGTCCACAGGACCGGCTGGCGCTGAAACGTCTTCATGAGCTTCTTGCCGTGAACAGCTGGTCAGCGCCACACAAGAGAACGTAAACAGGGTAAGTGACAATACAACAGGTTTTTTCATGATGATGGCTTTCACGTAGACGAAACAACTGCGCAGACCGGCACCATAACGGGGTGCTGGCGGCAACGAAAGAAGACATGGTGGGCTCGATCACATATCAAACTACGTGAGCATGAGCCAAGCCAATCCGCTTTAAATGAGCAGCTGCCTGTTTACTAAGTAAAGTCTGGTTTGAAAGGTCTTGTAACTATGCGGCGGTGCACGCCCATATCTGGCGCAGCCCACTGAATCCCAGTTGTTTCCCCAAGAAACGTAAGCAGGCATCGGAGCACTTTCCGATTGCACCGAATTATTGTTGTGTCTTGAAATGGCTCCGGCGAAATGGAAGTGCTCAGGCGCTTCCGCTTGGCCTACTGACGGCGTCGCTTGACTACTTGATGCGATGTGCGGGGAATTCGAGCAGGATGTCGCCGCTACGGAATGGTAATCATCGAAAGCTTCTGCAACGTCATGCAACAACGTGCTTGTCCATATAAGGACCAGCAACATCAAAACTACGATTACCGGGCGAGACATCTCTAAGCAGCCATTTTTAGTAAGACATATTGATTATAGGGCGTTTGACAAGAAGAAGCAGCAGAGAATAACGGTTTCAAGACCCAGGCTACCCTTTGCAGTGCAGCTTAAGAGGTAGACAAAACCTCTTTTGTCTACGGCGATGACAACCAACCAAATCAACCTCTCAAGAGTTGATTGCTTGCCAACAAGCTTTCAACCCTCTGGCGAATATGATCCCGAACCTTGCGGACCTCTTCAATCGATTTGCCTTTTGGATCAGAAAGCGGCCAATCGTCGCGCAGTAGCCCCGGAACGTATGGACATGCTTCGCCACAACCCATTGTGATCAGCAGGTCGGCTCTTCGCGCCAATTTATCAGTTAGAAGTTGCGGTTTTGCCTTGCTCAAATCGATTCCAATTTCGTTCATGGCAGTTATTACTTCCGGATGAACGCTCTGGCCGGGCTCCGTGCCGGCAGACCACGCTTGATCTTTTTTCTGATCAGCCAGCAAATTGAAAAACGCAGCGGCCATCTGCGAACGTCCGGCATTATGCACGCATGCAAAAATCACTTTCATGCAACCCCTTCTCCTTTGTGAAACCACCAAAACAAGATTGCGGCCAAGGCTGCACCAATAGTTTGAGCTGCCACAAATCCACCTACGTCCTGCGGCCTGATACCTGCGAAGGTGTTTGACAAACAACGAGCAATCGTTACGGCAGGATTAGCAAACGAAGTAGATGATGTGAACCAATAGGCAGCGGTAATGTAAGCACCGACGATGTATGGAACTGCTTCCCCTCTGTATTTATCTCCAAAGAGAATAACTGTAATCAATCCAAAAGTAGCAACGCCTTCACTGAACCATTGAGCATAACCAGTTCGCTCATGTATCGACAAATAAAGTGGTGGCAGACCGAACATAAGATTAGCAGCAACAACTCCAGTGACTGCAGCAATCATCTGCACAATCACAAACGCTGGCACAACCTGCCAACGCAGTTGTCCAAGCCCGGCAGTAACAGATGTAACCGCAGGGTTGAAATGACTGGAGATTTTGCTAAATGTCAAAATCAAGCACGTAAGAATAGCGCCAGTTGCAAGAGTATTAGCCAACAGTGCAATAGCCACATTGCCGGCGGCTAGACGTTCACCCATGATTCCTGAACCGACAACTGTCGCCAGAAGGAAGGCGGTTCCTAGAAATTCTGCTATGAGTTTGTGTTTTAGCTGCATTTCTTGCCGATTTGCACCGATACACTTTCCACATCCGGAGCGCAACAGGCTGATTTACTTTGATTTTGAAGCTCGGCGTCCTCACCGTAAGTGGTGGCACTTCCCGTTGTGTAAAACGACTCCCAGGCAATTCCTTGCGGATCATGCACCCAAGCTTTGTCAGCTTTGGCATAACAACATGTAGTCTGCTCTTGCTCAAGAACAGGTTGCTGAGCCGCCTTTAGACGCAAAGAAATTTCCTTCAGATCTTCAGCATCTTCAACCTGAATTCCAAGATGGTCGAGGCCCGGCTCTCTACCGCGTGTGGAAATCGCAAAGTTTATTCGAGGATCATCAAGCATCCATTTGGCATAGTCTTCCTTCTTCACCGTCGGCTGGGCATTGAAGAACGTTGAATAGAACTGTATCGATTGCTCCAAGTCAGACACTGCAACATGTACGTGAAATCTCTTCATCAGCATTTACCTCCATTGTCAGCACAGCAATTCTCAAGCAAGAAACTGATCAAGGTTTGCATGTGCGCATAATTGGCTGAATAGATAATTGAGCGGCTTTCACGCCGCGAGGTGATCAGTCCGGCGTTGCTGAGTTCCTTCAGATGGAAGGACATCGTCGCCGCCGGTAAGCCGAAGTGATGGCTAAGATCGCCAGCCGCCATCCCTGCCGAGCCTTTGCGGACAAGTAGCCTAAATACTTGCAACCGTGATTCTTGAGCCAGTGCCCCTAGAGCCCTGACCGCATCATTAGCTTTCATATTTCCAATATTATCGAATCATGAGCATAAATGCAAGAGATTCTCATAACCATTAAGCCAAGGTATTTTGGAAATCATTGTCCGGTTGCTTCTCAACAGAGATTCACCGCGTCAGCCGGCCGATGCCATAGATATCCAGCGGGTCTAGTATGGAGTTCGGACTCCGGCGGCTTGGCAGTTATGTAATGCCAGATGAATGCGATTAACAGGGCAAGCGTGATAATACCCAACAGAACAAGGGCAATGTTGCTTCGGTCCTTATCTGAGCCTTCGTCGGTCTTTTTCATTGAATCACCTCGCTTTCAATGCCTTTGATGAGTAAGTAGGCGCAACGAATTGACAACAACAAGAAGTGTGCTCCCTTCATGAAACAGTATTGCCCAGCCAATACTGGAGACGCCTGCAATGGCAGTAATCGCCAAGCCAACTATTGTAGCCACCGATATAAGTAAGTTCTGACGAATTACACTGCGTGTGGCACGACCGAGACTTACAGCAAAAGGCAGTTTCGATAAGTCGTCACCCATTAAGGCAACATCGGCGGTCTCAAGAGCTACATCTGTCGACGCCCCGCCCATGGCGATACCTACGCTGGCAGCAGCAAGAGCCGGTGCATCGTTAACGCCGTCTCCGACCATCGCCACCACTCTGTTTGCTGCGATGTCCCGCATAGCCTGGACTTTGTCTTCTGGCATAAGCTCAGCTTTGACTTGGTCGATTCCTAAGTCTTTGCCTAGCTTATTTGCTACACGTGAGTTGTCGCCTGACAGAAGAAAGATCTGCTCGATACCCAACTTGTGCAGTGCTGCCAAAGATGTTTTTGCGTTGTCGCGAGGAGTATCCGCAAGAGCAATGATAGCCGCCATTGTTCCGTCAATTGCTACGATGATGCTCGTCTTTCCTTCTGACTCAAATGCTTCCAGCCGATTCAGTTGTCCTTCCGCAACGGAAATTGATTTGTCCTTCATCAGCTTGAGATTACCGACAAGTACGTGGCGTCCAGATATGGTGGCAATAAGTCCTTGTCCGCTTACAGACTCCATTTTTTCAGGCTCAGGAATCTTCAAAGATCTATTATGTGCTTCGGCTACGATAGCAGCGGCTAACGGGTGTCCGGAGCGGCTTTCGCAAGCAGCTGTAAGCGCCAAGACTTCATTTTCCGATAGGTTGGCCGTTGCAACAATGTCAACCACTTTAGGTTTGCCGTGCGTCAATGTGCCCGTCTTGTCAAACGCTATTGCTTTCAATTGACCGAGAGTTTCCAGATGCAAGCCACCTTTGATAAGGACTCCATTGCGTGCAGCTTGAGCAATGCCGGCAAGTACAGCCGAAGGCGCTCCCAGTGCCAACGCACAAGGAGAGACGGCGACGAGAAAAGTCATTGCTCTTAGAAATGCAGTCTGCAAAGGAATACCAAAAGCAGGAGGTACTGCTATCAATAAAACATCGAAAACAAGGACTGTTGGCACAAACCAACTGGTGAATTTCTCTGTCAGCTGCTGCGTCCTGGTCTTTTGCGTCTGTGACTCTTCAACAAGCTGCATTACACGAGAAAGCGTGTTGTCTTTAGCTAGTTTGGTTACTTTGACCAGTAACTGCCCGTTACCGTTTATGGAGCCGGCAAAGACTTTATCGCCTTTTGATTTCTCAACCGGCATGCTCTCGCCAGTGATAGGTGACTGATCAACAGCTGAATTTCCATGAGAAATGACACCATCAACTGGTACACGAACCCCTGGTTTCACCACAACTACTTCATCTATTTGAAGCTCATCGACAGAAACATCGATTTGCTTACTGTCGCGAACAACTGTGGCCGTTTTTGGGGTTAGCTGTCCGAGCTTACCGACAGCATCGCGAGCCTTGTCCAATGCCAGCTCTTCAAGAGCATGTCCTAAACTAAAAAGAAAGAGCAGCAAGCCACCTTCCAGGAAGTTGCCTAATATGGCTGCACCGATTGCAGCAAACACCATCAACAAATCCGTGTCAAAGTGGCGCTCTTTAATAGAATGCCAGGCGTGTCTGGCAATGTCATAGCCGGCAAAGAAATATGTGCCGGCAAATAGCAAATAGGTAACTTGCATCGGCAAGGACAACTGTGGCGACATCCAGGCTGCTGCTAAGGTCAGTCCACATAGCGTGGAGAAGATAAGCTCTCGCCGTTCTTTGACTATTGCTTTGAGTCCGGTATCTGGTACTTCATAACCGAGCCCCTTCACTCGTGCTTTTATGTCAGCATTACTTACTTTCTGGCTGTCGTATTCAACCTTCAGAGTGCCGGCAACATAGCTAACCGATGCATCGAGTATGCCCTCTAAGCGCTTCACTCCATGTTCGATTACCAGTGTGCAATCGGAACAGTCCATGCCAATTATGGGCATGAGTTCGTGCTGGTAGCGATTGGAAATCTTCGCTCCTGTGCGGCGAGCGGTGCGCTGTAGAGTCGCCAGATTGAAAACAGTCGGATCGTAATGGAGGCACAGTGCAAATTGCTCGCCGTCTTTCTTTATATGCACTTGAGTGATACCGCGAGTGATGCCCAGTTCTTGCTCCAATCTTTGAATGCATTGATCGCGCTCATCTGGAAGATGCGGCAAAAGAAGCTCTAGATCAAGCTGCAATTTGGGTTCGTCTGATGTGGTTTGCATGATTTATGCTACGGCTTCGGAGAGTTAAGTTGAGTACAATTAGAGGGGATGGCCAATTGCTTGTTCTAGGTCGGTCAAGGATTGTTGGTAATTACGCACAGCTTCAAGATACGCCGCCTTGGTTTGTACATTTGCCTGCTGCGCAGCCAAGGTCGCTGTGAGGTCGGTTTGTCCAACCTCATAACCGCGCCTGGCCATTCGCGCGACTTTCTCAGAAGTTGGCAAAATCTTCTCTTGGAAGTAGGCAACTCGCTGACGTGCAGCAGCTAACTGTTGATAAGTTGAGACAACTTCTTCCGTAGCTACGTTTCTGGTTGATTCAAGCTCGCGTTTTATCTGGATATTCTGAGCCCGCAACCTTGCTCTTTCGCCTTGCTGAAAGTTCAACACAGGAATTTCTTGAGTGACACCAATGAAATAGCCCCTGGTTGCCGGACCATCAGGTGGGTTGCCTGAGTATGAGCTGCCGACATTTAATTGCGGGTTAGGAACAATATTGCCGATAGCAGTTCGCATGCCAGCTTCGTTCACAGCAAGCGTCTGTCTGACGACTTTCAAATCCAGGCGGCTCTTCAAGGCATCGGCAATAAGGCTATCCAAGGAAGGAATTTCTTTGCTGAAATCTGGCAGCAACTCGTTAACTTCAGCTCTCAATTGAAACTGTGGCAGGCGCTTAACTTGTATGGTGTTTTTATAATCGCGCCCCATAATCACGCTTAAACGCTGTTTCGCTTGATCCAACTTCTTCTCGCTTTGTTTGAGATCTGCTTCTGCCTGGTAAGTGGCCAATTCTGCTCGTCTGACATCAAATTCTGCGACATCGTCGGCAGCAAAACGCTTCTGCGCAACCGTAACCAAGCCTGATGACAGGCTGTAGAGTTCGTCATAGGTCTCGCGGCTTTCCGTGGCCATCACGACATCAAGATAGGCTCTTCTTACCGTGCTTCGCAGCTGCCATAAATTGCGTTCGATCTCGAAATCCGCTTGCTTCACTTGCGCCTTTGCTAAAAGCAATCTAAATGCCAGCTTCCACGGAGGCTCTATCTGTACAGATGCACCAAATTGACGTGCTAGTTGGGCACTGTCATTGAGGAAGAAAAACGATGGATTTGGTAAGGTGAGAGCCTGTGCATAAGCGGCTTTTGATATACCAAGCTGCGCCCGAATAGTAGCTGCACGAGGACTATTAACTAACGATTCGTCGAAAACAGCCGATAATGGCGTCATAATTTGCTGCGCTTCGTGTTGAGGCATGTTCATTATGCTTGGATCAACGGAAGCTGCCCAGCAAGAGCTGAACGTGTTTTGCAAGAACACGCTAGTGCAACTTAGAGCAATCAGAGAGCGCCTTGCACGAATCATTTTGCAGAGCCCTCTTTCTTGTCAGCGGGGATGTCCTGGTCAAGCATTTCCGGTATGGGGTCGCAGCAGTGAAACGAAAATCGCGGCTTGAATGTGGACCCCGGTGAGCCAGCAAGCTCTATCTGAGCATCAATGACGTAGTCTTCGTGGTGTTTGAGCGGAATTTCAGCGACGTACTTTTCTAGCTTATTGTCTTCTGTAAAATTCGCCCGCTGGTTATGTCCATCTTTAGCGGTGAGATTTGCTGTAACTCGTGCACCACGAATGAAACGTCCCTGGCTGTCTCGGATATCTAATTTTAGACGTGATTTCGTTTCAGTTTCGAATTGCGGATACATAGAAAATGTATACGGTGGCTGTTTGATTTGCAGAATCGGCACTTCCGAAGTTGCCGTTGGCTGCTCAACCGTCTCCGGTTTCGAGCAGCCAGAGACAGCGCCAGCAAGGAGTATTGGCATAAGCCATATGCAAAGATTGCGCCTCGGATTCACTGGGTAATTCGTATCGGGCATGGTCACTCCTACTGAATCATCGGCTTGTTAGATGGGGTTGCTTTAGCTCGTCTGTTTACCTTTCTGCGCGAGAGACGCTTTGCTGTGTTTTCAAACCAAATGAACAAATTAGGCAATAGAAGTAAGGTAAGCACGCTCGATGTGATAAGTCCGCCAATAACTACTGTCGCCAGTGGACGCTGGACTTCAGCGCCGGCTGAACTCGAAAACGCCATCGGGAAAAATCCGAGACTTGCTACCAGTGCTGTCATTAAGACAGGGCGTAGCCGTGTAAGCGCTCCCTGTATTACCGCAGATTCAGTGTCCATCTGCTCTTTGAGACTATTTATATAACTGACCATAACTACACCATTGAGAACGGCTACTCCCGATAAGGCGATGAAGCCGATGCCGGCGGAAATTGAAAATGGCATGCCGCGAATGGCAAGGGCAAAGATGCCGCCCACTACCGCAAATGGAATGCCAGTATAAATAAGCAGGGCTTCACTGACAGAGCCGAAGGTCATAAAGAGAAGGATGAAGATTAAAAGAAGTGCTATCGGCACCACTATCGACAACATCACAGTTGCCCGCTGAAGATTTTCAAACTGTCCACCCCAGGTTATGTAATAACCTTCAGGTAGCTTGATCTCCTTTTCAATAACAGCCTGAGCGTCCTTCACAAACGAGCCAATATCCCGCCCTCTGACATTGAGTTCAACAACTATCCTGCGGCGCCTATCTTCGCGCGAAATTTGAGCCGGTCCTTCTTCAACCGATATTTTTGCTAGCGCCGAAAGCGGTATCAATGCGCCGGAGTTACCGGCCACCGTAGGTGGGGCTGAGACTAAAAGCCTTCGAATTGATTCGATGTCCTGCCCGCTGCCTTCATTTAGCCGGACTATCATGTCGAAGCGTTGCTCTCCTTCGTAGACAACACCGGCGGGTTGACCGGCAATAATGGACTGGACGATATTATTCACGTCTTCCACATTGATGCCGTATCGTGCAATGGCATCCCTATTTGCCTCAATTGAGAGTTGTGGTAGACCTGCCGTCTGCTCGACTTTCACATCTTCGGCACCAGGGACCTTGCTAATTAACCGACTTATCTTCTCGGCTGTTTCGCGCAGCACTTTCAGATCGTCGCCAAATACTTTGACGGCAATATCTGAACGCACACCGGCTATCAACTCAGCTGTCCTAAGCTCAATCGGTTGTGAAAAACTAAAGACAGCTTGAGGTACTGCGTCTTCCAGCCCTTTGGACATTTTTTCGATCAGTTCTTCACGTGTTTTCGCTGATTTCCATTCGCTAATAGGCTTGAGCGCCACATACATGTCGGCACTCTCAACACCCATCGGATCGGTTGCTACTTCTGCTCGGCCAATTTTGCTCACTACCTTTGTCACTTCCGGAAATGACATCAAGACACGTTCAGCTTGTGTGGTCGTAACTATTGATTGACTTAACGACACGCTTGGAAGTTGTTGTATCTGAATGGCAAAAGCGCCTTCATCCAGACGCGGAATGAATTCCGAACCCAGCATGGGGAAAGTGATAGCGCTGAAAACCAAAAGGCTAGCTGCGATAGCAAAAGTCTGTATTCGGTATGCCGAAGCGAGCCGCAAAGCTCGCCCATACAAAGGCTTAACCACGCGTAGCAACCAGCTTTCTTTTTCGGTTACCGGACCGGTCATGATGAGAGTCAAGACCGCCGGAACATACGTAAGAGACAGCAAAAGAGAGCCGGCCAAGGCAAAGACAATGGTCATCGACATCGGCTTGAACATCTTGCCTTCGATGCCGCTTAAACTGAAGATTGGAAGGTAGACAATAGCAATAATAGCAACAGCAAACACCACCGGTCTGCCAACCTCCAAACATGCTTTCAGTATTGTTGTCTTGCGATCTTCAGAAAGCCTTTCGTGCTGTGCCTCTGCTAGTCGCCGCACGGCGTTTTCAACCATAACGACAGCACCGTCAACTATCAGTCCAAAATCTATTGCGCCCAGACTCATCAGATTGCCCGACACCTTAAAGGCGTTCATACAGATGGCCGCAAACAGCATAGATAGAGGAATGACACTTGCGACAAGTAATGCGCCTCGCCAATTACCTAGCACCACTAGCAAGACCACAATTACCAGTATCGCCCCTTCAAACAAATTCGCTTCGACTGTATGGATGGTTCTATCTACCAGCTCAGCCCTGTCATAAAACGGGACTACTTCAATACCTGGTGGCAGGGATTTCCTGATTTGAGCGACGCGTTCTTTTGCCCTTTCAACCACAGTTCGGGAGTTCTCACCTTTGAGCATCATTACGATGCCGGCAACAATTTCACCTTTCCCATCAGCAACTACAGCTCCTTGTCTGACCTCTGAGCCGATTGCTACTGTGGCTACATCCCTGATGAATATGGGCACGCCTTCTTTGCCTGTTTTGACAATAATGTTGGCAATTTGATTCGTTGTTTGTGCCAAGCCAATACCGCGCAACACATACTGTTCGCCTGAATGCTCAATGTAAGCGCCACCGACGTTGGCGTTATTGGCAATTACAGCATTGAGCACATCACGCATGGTCAATCCATACGCTTGCAATTTTGCCGGATCGACTTTTACGTGGTACTGTTTCTTCTGTCCACCGTAGCTGTTAACTTCAGCCACGCCAGATGTTCCCATCAGCTGCCGGCGTACAATCCAATCTTGAATCGTGCGCAGTGCAATTGGATCTCTGACGCCACCACTTGCGGGTCTTATTTCATACTGGTAGATTTCGCCAAGCCCGGTTGAGATCGGTCCCATTTCAGGCGAACCGATGGTCTCTGGAATTTGCTGACGGACAGTTGATAGACGCTCTAAAACAAGCTGCCGTGCAAAGTAAGTGTCAACAGAATCATTGAAGACAATAGTTACCGCCGAAAGCCCAAACTTTGATACCGACCTCACCTGGCTTACGCCCGGCAAGCCACTCATGGCAATTTCAATTGGGAAAGTTATTTGTCGCTCAACCTCCAGGGGTGCCAATGATGGTGCAGCAGTGAGCACTTGTACCTGGACGTTGGTTATATCAGGCACTGCATCTATCGGCAGCTTTTGCAGGCTAAACCAGCCGGTGCCAATGAGGAAAAATACCATCATCAAAACTAAAAGCGGCTGTTTTATTGAGAATCGGATAATGCCGTCTATCATCAGTCCTCATCTCCGAATTTTTCTCTGAGTAACTTCGACTTCAAGACAAATGAACCGTTGGCGGCAATCTGCTCGCCGACACGAACACCACTCAAAACAGGAACCATCCCGGAACTGGCAGTTCCTATCTGAACCTGGCGAACAACAAATTTACCGCTACTTGCCTTCACGAAGACAACCGGCTTGCCCTCAACAGTTTGCACGGCAGCTTCCGGTACAAAGGCTGTTCCTTGTGCAATTGCTGGAGTTCTAAATTCAACCTGAGCGAATGTGCCGACTTGAATTTTGTTATCTGGATTGGCTAATTCAATTCGTACTCTTGAAGTACGCGTGTCTTCATTGAGACGAGGATCGACGTAGCTAACTCTTCCGGGTACGTCTTTGTTAGCAAGCTTTACCACTGCCGGACTGCCAACATGAATAGTTGCCATCTGAGTCTCGGGCACATTGGCTATTACCCAAAGGATTGCAGTGTTGGCGATCGTGAGGAGCGGCTTTCCTTGCTCAACGCCAGCACCTGCGTTAACGAAACGTTCAATTACCGTGCCGGACATCGGTGAGCGCAGCTCGATTTTGGAGATATCGTGTTCAGCGCCTTCATTTTTGCTGCCAAGATGTGCATCCATGGCTTTGAGGCTGTCTCTAATATGTTCAGTCTCAGTTTGGGCAGTTTGCAGCTCTGCCTTGGCCACAGCTACCTCGCGGTTGAGCGAAATGTCCTTTTGAAAGTTGTAGTCTGCTTTTGCCCTATCATATTCAGATTGCGCTGCCACCAAGTCTTTGCGCGCAGTCAGTCCTTCTGAAATAAGCAGCTTTGTGCGCTTGAGCGTGGATTCTGCTTCATCAAGCGTCGCCTTAGCTTTCAATACTGAAACCCGATTTGCGGTCTGCTGCACACGGTCCAAGTTGATCTGTGCCAGCCGCAGTCTTGTATCTGCCTCGTGCAATTTCCCATGCTGTTCGGCAACCTGCGGACTGTCTATGCGAACTAGAAGACTACCGGCTTTGACATAGTCACCTAGCGCGACATAAATGTTTTCCACGCGGCCAGCAACTAGCGGCGTCACTTGTTGTAATTGCTGCTGATTAGGCTCTACCGTACCGGCTACGGTAAACACGGATGTGGGAGCCTGTGATCCAACTGTTACGACTTGTACCCCAGCTGCCGCGCTGTTGATATCAATAGTGTTGCCGACCGCTTCTTTTTCTTCTTTGACATGCTCATTTGGTGCCCGAGTTGACAGACCAAACCAAAGCACAAGACAAAGAATTCCAGCTATCCCTATGACAACGGCTGTAATCAGCCAACCACGGCCGTTTTTCGGCGGCTCCTTTGTACCTAACGGTGACTCTATCTCCTCAGGCACTTGCATCTGAGTACTCCTTGTTATGTTTGAACGAAACAGAATACGCAACAGCTATGCTGTCGCGTCAAAAGTTTTTGTTTTCGCGTTCAAATAAGGAGTCTTTGATGTAAGGAAACGAGTGTTTCTGCTCTGCTCCATGGCGGAGCCTTGTTCACACCGCTTTTTGCCAGAGCGGATGAGGTGATACTAACAGGTACAGAGAAAGAAGAATTCGCAGTTGGCAGATCGGTTTGAAACTCAATCTGACTCAGCATGACAGAGCCTACAAACGGTATTTCTTTGTGACTGAAACAGCAGTTTGTCGTATGCCCACAGTCCTTGCAGATGTCACTAAAAGCATTGGCAATGACTGATACGACCTGACTAGGCGATGTTACCTCTGGTGGACAGAGGCATTGGCCTATGTTTCCATTGTTCAGGTTGGCACCAAAACAAAGAAACAATGTTAGTAATAAGACGAAAATAGCTTTCGTTTTCATATCCGTTCAGTCATTCGTATTGGAGCCTGTTTATCTCACACTTGTCCGCCCACTGCAACCCAACCCCCCCCAGATTCTTGAAAACAGAATTCGCTAAGTAGGCTTTATTGCTATCATATCATTACCCACTGATGGATTCAAATTGATGTCAACAGTCTCAAATCGTCGCTCGATCAAAGCCAAATTTTTCAGAGGACTCGCCGACGAATCAAGGCTATCGATATTAGAAACTTTGGCAGTCTCCGAAAAAACCGTGAGCGAAATCGTTCAACTCACTAATCTGACTCAGCCCAACGTATCAAATCATCTGAGTTGCCTGAAACGATGCGGATTGGTCACAAGCCGGCAAGATGGTCGCAGCGTGGCTTACTCGCTGAATGTGACAAAAGTCCTGAATGTGCTATTAATCGCTGACGAAATATTGGACACGTGCGCGACCCAGGTCGATCGATGCGACACCTTAGACTTAAGGAATTGAACGATGGACATATCGATTACCGAATCCGACCGGGCAGCACTCGTAAAGAAAGGACGTCGGCTGGAGACGTTCACCATAATATGGAATTCTCTTGAAGGATTGATTGCCATCGCCAGCGGTATCATTGCCGGCAGCATCGCCCTGGTCGGATTTGGATTCGACAGCGGCATAGAAGTTTTGTCGGGGCTGGTTATGTGGGTTCGGCTCTCGCTGGATGCCAACAAAGCCAGACGGGAAAAGCTTGAGAATATTAGCCTGAGACTTGTAGGCCTTTCATTCCTGATTCTCGCCGCATATGTGGGATTCGATTCAATTGCTATGCTTCTAAACCACGAGACGCCGCGCAAAAGCATTATAGGGATCGCGCTAGCGGTGTTGTCGCTCGTGGTAATGCCCTGGCTGGCAAATCAAAAACGAAAAGTTGCGACCGCAATAAATAGCCGTTCACTGGCCGCCGATGCAAAGCAAACAGATTTTTGCGTCTACCTATCTGCGATTCTCTTAGTTGGACTTCTTCTCAATGCTCTACTTGGCTGGTGGTGGGCTGACCCTGTTTCTGCACTGGTTATGGTTCCAATCATTGCAAAAGAAGGTTGGGAAGGTATAAGAGGAGAATCTTGTTGCAATAAGTGCCATTAGTTACTTGGCGCACGCGCTTGGGCTCAGAATCGAAAGACAAGAAGTAGACAAAACATCCATTTTGTCGATCGCTATGACAACCGATTTGCTGGCGGAATGTTGTTATGCGTTGTTGTCAAACTCCGGAAGGTGATTCGGACGCGTTGTCATCCGCGACAGTAAAACTACATTTTCATGTTCGGGTTCATTTTCATCAGTTCTTGCATGGAGGGTTTTTTGCTCGGTCCGGTGATTCGTTTTGCCGGCGTCTGGGGTACTAACCGCTGTTCCTTGTTGGTGTTTACATTCATCTTGCCGTGATCCATATCTGGCATTTGCATCTTGCTGTGGTCCATGCCCGGCATATTCATATTACCGTGATCCATTCCAGGCATACCACCTTGTAATTGAGCAGAATCTATGTGGTGCGCTTTAATGTCGCGCATCAGTTGATCGTATTTTTCAGGTGGCAATACACGAACGAGATTCATCATGCCGGCTAATGCGCCGGACCATCCTTGAGCCAGATAGTTGTTTTCTGGTTTCGCGACGGCAGCATCCATCGACATCATCATAAGGTCATCCTGCGGATAGCCAGGACCTTTTTCGCTGTTCGGATCGGCTCCCAAAGCTGTGTTCGCTGTTCGTTCTTGAGCTTTGTCAGTCTGTCCGACGCTGTGGGAGGTTGCTTGGTCGCGATCGGCAGTATTGCCCATGCCTCTGCCCATTGCCGGACCAAGATCTTCAGCAGTAGCACTGCTTTTACTGACAATGCCCATGCCTTCTTCCATTCCACCGCCGGTATGCATGCCGTGTCCAACATGCGCCATTGGTCCGACCATGGAAACCATGTTATTCATCATGTGATGCGGTAAATGACAGTGCAGCATCCAATCTCCCGGATACTTAGCATCAAACTCAATGTCACGCGCCTGGGCAACACCAACGATGACGGTATTGCCGGGATACCATGCAGATTGTGGCACGCGTCCGCCCTCGGTGCCTGTCATGTAAAATTGATTTCCATGAAGATGAATTGGGTGGTGATCCATGCCCATATTCACAAGTCGAATTCTCACCCGATCTCCTTGGCGCACGATTAGTGGGCTTGTAGCAGGAGCGGCTTTCCCGTTGAATGTTAGCCAGTTAAACTCCATTCCCATTGAGTTCGGAATAGAATTATTTTGCAATGCGGCGAATTCTTGCAAAATTATGCCAAAGTCTTTTTGCACCACCGGGTTCTGTGGCTTCTTGGGGTGAATGATGAATAGACCGATGGCACCCATCATTTCTTGCATAGCTCCATGAGAATGATAAAAAAATGTGCCATTCTGGTGCAGTGTGAAATCATAGACAAAGGTCTCGCCAGGTTTTACTGGTGGCTGACTAACGAATGGCAAGCCATCCATATTGATCGGAACTTCAAGTCCATGCCAGTGCACTGTGGTGTGTTCGGGCAGGTTATTATGAAAGATGACGCGCACGTGGTCACCTTCGTTGACTTCAATAGTGGGTCCAGGGACGCTGCCATTGTATCCCCATAGAGTCAAAACTTTTGCTGGACCCATGCTAGATCCAGGCAATAATTCGCGTTTCACAATCTCTGCAGTGAGGTGAAATACCTTCGCACCGTTTTCCATTGTCCATGGTAAGTGCGGGACATCTGGTGTTACTACAGCGACCGGATGTGGTGCCGCGCCGCGCACAGTGCTTTGGATACGGGGAGCGCCGCGATGCATCGGCAGTTGCATCTTGCTGTGATCCATGCCCTGCATGTTGCTACCGTCCATCGGCATATTCATGTCACTGTGTCCAGCCCCACGAGCGGTTGCAGTAAACCCAAGTGACGCCATCAGAAAGAAGGCCGTGATATTAGTAATTCTCATAATCGCTCCAAGTATTGTTCTGCTAGTAATGATCGACGTTGTGCGCTTCATCAAGCGAACTGATGTCTGCGTCTTCTGAGGCGTACCGCCCGGCTGGCAAGCCAGGCATACCGCGGTGTTCCATTGGCGCATCGAATTGGGTGCGTGGTACATCTAACCCACCAGAAAGCAAGAAGCCCTCGACTTGCGTCGCCTCTTGTTGTAGGCTCACCAACGCATTGATGTATTTCTGACGTAGTTGAAATCGAGTGCGCTGAGCAATCAGCATTTGCGGGTAGGACGCCGACATCTGTTCAAACTTGGTTTTCTGAAGCTTATATGCTTCGTCGGCGCTCGGTAAAATCACGTCGCGGTAGCGTGTTATGGCATCTAGTGCAGTGTTGTACTCGCGTATCACCGCAGCCACCTGCATGCGTAAAGTCATTCTCAATCGATCGACTTCGCGTTCGGCAAACAACACCTCAGCGCGGGCAGAAGCAATACCACCTGGATTGCGATTAAAAATGGGTAGTGTCATTCCCACCTGCCCATTAGCAACGACACCAGTACGTGGTGGAGGCGCATCACTTCCCGAATCGAGAAACGCTGTACCGTAGCCGAGGGAACCACGAACATACAAATCCGGGTAGGGTTCAGCTTTAGCTCTAATCAGTACCGCTTGCGCCCGCCGGATCTGCAGCTGAGTGGCTTTCATTTGCGGGCTTTCTTCTAGCATCCGCCGGTATAGTTGTTCTTCATCCAGTTTGCCGATCCGTTCTTCCAGATTGCCTTGCAGGCGAACAGGCGTCATCTGTGGGTTACCCAGTAGTGTAGCCAGCGCCCGCCAGCTCTGCAGGTAGCTGTTCTGTGCGGACACTAATTCATGTTCTACTTGCTCCTTTTCAATTTTTGATTCGAGGTAATCCGGTTTGTCAGCCTGCCCGACATTGAATAGTTCAGATGTGGTTGTAGTGGCGTCTCTTGCGATGACAGCCAATTCCGTCTGCAGATCAACAACCTGCTGTGCACCTAACACGTTGTAGAAGACATTGCGAATATTATTTAGCACTCGCTGCCTCTGCATAGATGCTTCGAGTTCGGCTTGCGAGACCTCTACCGTGTATATTTTTCGCATTTTGCTTAGCTTGCCGCCCAGCGGTATCGTTTGGACCCCAAAGCCTAAGTAAGCTGGGCTTATCCCTAAGTTCCGAAATGCAAAATTTTGTACCTCTCCGCCAACGACCGGATTCGGCAATAGTCCAGCTTGCCGCCGCCTGCCCTCGGCTGCGGGGATGCTGGATTCTGCTTGGGCTAAAGTAGGATTAGATTGAACGGCCAATTGTTCAACCTGTGACAGCGTCATTACAGAACCGCTCGGCACCTGATTCAGAGGCGGGCGCAAGCTCGGGCTATCTCGCTGCGCCTGAGCTGGCTTAGCTAGCAATCCGAGCGATAGTGCTAGCAGAGCGCACACAGGAATCAGATGGTTTTTGTTTTTTGTCATAGGTCAGCCTTATCATTTGTTTCGGAGCGCGATAACGTGCCAGAAGCATTATTTATTTTGCTGTTCATTTCTTTTGAAGCCAACAGACAAACAAGGATACCTATCGAACCCAGACCCATAAGCGCCAAGGGAGCAAGAACTGGAGGGGTTGTGTCCTCCTCGTCTTCTGAGACTTTCACATGGCCTGGTTGTTCGAGATCTGTTGCTATAACGTGCCAGACCTTCGCGATAGGCTTACCTTTGGAGTGGAACCAGAAGCCCAGCAGCCCAACTGCCATCAAACCTGAAAACATGACAATTAGCATCTTCTGTCCGAATTTGCGGAAAAATACCATGGCTATGGGTATAAGCAGCAGCAGCACTGGCAAGTAAATGCATGGAATCCAGGACTGCCACTTTTCACCCATAACGGCTGAGTGCTCAAAGCGAATTTCGACGAGCAAAAGCAAAATGCCGCCTGTGAGCGCAAATAGAAGCAGTCGTTGGATCAGCTGTACGCCGCGGCAGGAAAAGTGCTCCTTGTTATGCATGGCACTCTTCCTGCTTTTTGCCCTGAACTAAACTCACTGCGGTTTCACGCTGTGAACATGGATTGATTTTGTGTCGGTATCAATGTGTCCCGTAATAGCCACAGATTTACCAGCGTATTTCTTGACCTTCGCGGAGTCGCTGAGGTTATAAACGATTTTTGTCTTGGGGTCACACAGGACAAATTTGCTGCCATCTTTAATGCACTTTTGTGTGCAGGCAGCAGCATTAGCGCCATGACCTGATTTGATCATCGCGGCATGGTCAAACTGACACATGCTATCACTTACAGTTCCGTTTATGGTTCCGGCATAGGTTTTGGCCATTGCGGGAAAGGACGACAATGCCAGCGTGTTCGCCAGAAGCAAAATAAATACGTTCGTTTTGTTCAACATAACAGTTCTCCTGAATTTTGTAGTTGCGCAAATAGCACCGTGGTAATCACGGCGCAACAAGGGTATCTACAGCAATGTCAAAGGAGGAGTGCTCTGTGTGAAATGTAAAGAGGGGGTCCAGTAGGCGGAAACGTGCTGGCAATTTTCTGGACGGCGTGAGCTTGGCGATCAATAAAGTATTGAAAGGTATTACCAGATATGTTTGCAGAATCCGGATGTGATTCCCAACTGAGATCTTGATCGGGGCGCGAATTTGTTAATAAGGCATCCTGCGTAGTTTGTTTTGTCTTGCAGCAACAATTATCGTTATCAAACGCTGGTGTAGCGATTGAAGGCGAATTCGTTTTGCAAGGGTTCTGTGCCTTGCAGCAGGCGTGCTCGGCGGGCACGGCTTGAAATTTCGAGCCCGCACTAGCGGCTTGGTGGCAGTGACACATAGCTGGCAGGAGCGAGCACGAAAGAATTACGAAGCCAAGGAAAGCTACGAGTGATTTTGTAATTGTGCTCGAACAAAAGAACATATGCGGCTATTGGTCCTTACGGGACTTGTCAACAATCAAGAATTTATTTGGATGGCTCATATATCTTAGCGACTAATTGACAGTTCCGCGAGGCAAATAGGGTAATCCTGGAGAAATACAAGGGAAGTAAGTTCTTGGCATGACGGCTCAGAACAAGCTGCGTCTATTGTTGGCTTCTGGTTTGCGACACATATACTAGCGATCATTAGGTCCGTCGTCATGATTTCCGTGATGATCAAAGCGGTGCCCATCAGCAGAATAGACATGGCCATTGGTGCTGTTTTGCCCATATCCGTTGGTATAAATACCCGAAGTTGAATTTGGATATTGTTGCTGCGAATATGGATACTGCTGCTGAACGACTGCCGAATTTGAATATGGATACTGTTGCTGATAAGCTCCATATTGATTTTGCTGGTATGCGCCAGCACCTAAGTTGCCGTAGTAGCCGCTGTTACCATTGTAATTGCCGCCATAACCCAAGCGATTTTGATTGTTGATGCGGTGCTGCATCCTGTCTCCCTGTCGCTCTTGTCTGTGGATCTGACGATCCTGCTGCCAGGGAATACCAGCATCATGCCGTTGATGATCAGCCAACCGGCGCTGATGGTGCGCGCTTTGATGATTAGTATTGCCCTGCGCAAGGGCCGCAGATGCCGTGAATATCAATATTCCTAATACGGACACCGCAGTTGTGGTAAAGACTTTCATAGTCGGCAGACCTCCAAGGAACTATTTGCAATCTCTAAGAATGCTTCTTGAGCTTAACGACGCTAGCGTTCCCGGAATGATTCCGATTCTCCTTAAGATTTAACACCCGCTTAAGCTCAGCTGGCCCTTTTCTCCAGCAATGCTTGGTGACGACGAAGTTCTTCGGCGCGTAGTTCTAACTTGGATGCCTCTTCCTTGTGCCCTTTGCTTCGTTCGATAGCGGCGCATCGGTCCAAACACAACCCCGCTCGCCTATTAAATGCAGCTGCTTGATCCTTCTGTCCCTTCGTTCGCGAAATTGCCGCGCAGTGAATTAGACATTCCGCCACCTGAGGATGGCTCGGTCCAAGCGCTTGTTCGCTTAGCGCCAATGCCCGCTTAAAGAAAAGCGCTGCCTTTTCGTATTCGTCCTGGTCTTGATACAACAATCCCAGCTGATTGAGCGTTATGACCGTCCAGACCTTGTTTTTCGATTTGTCAGCTTCCTTAACGGCAAGCGACAACAATGTTTCGGCTTTCGTATAATCCCTACGCTGACTCGCTTCCACTGCAGTTGACATATAACGGTGCCATGCGTCTGTGGCGGCAACAGCCTCAGACGCAATCAATAACAAAAAGGTTAGCATCGCCATAGTCGGAATTTTCATATCAATCTCCTTTTGTGCATGTCCGGGTAATGAACAGGGTCATTTACAAATGGCAAGAAGTCCAGTTCTTTTGAAAGCGACCCCGTCCTACAGTCGCATCTGTTTCAAACGGATTGCGTTTCCGATGACTGACAAAGAGCTTAAGCTCATAGCGACGCTAGCAACAATCGGATTGAGCAGCAGTGGATACAGTATGCCGGCGGCGATCGGCACGGCCAGGATGTTATAGCCAAAGGCCAGGACCAGGTTCTGTTTGATGTTGATCATCATGGCCTGGCTCAATTTGCGAGCCCGCAACAACGCATTTAGATCGCCTTTCACCAAAACCACACTAGCGCTGTGCATAGCCACATCTGTTCCTGTACCCATAGCAATTCCAACATTGGACTGCGCAAGAGCCGGCGCGTCGTTTATCCCATCGCCAGCCATGGCAACGACGTGTCCATCGTCCTGCAGTTTTCCGACCACTTCTGCTTTGTGTCCAGGTAGAACTCCCGCCTCAACATGTTTGATGCCTAGCCTTTCTGCGACAACCATAGCCGTTTCATGATTGTCGCCGGTTAGCATGACAATGTTTATCCCTGCTTCTTTAAGTGCTCTAACAGCACCTGCGGCACTCGATTTGATTGGATCAGTAACTCCCAAGATGCCCTGCAGGATTCCATCGGAAGCGAGAAACATAACAGTTTGTCCTTGTTTTCGAAGCTTTTCAGCTTCGCCGGAAGCCGCATCAAGGCTAATTCCAAGATCAGCAAAAAGGCTCTCGTTACCTAGTGCCACCTTGACTCCGTCAACCTGAGCCGTGACCCCCTTTCCCGATACAGATGAAAAGTCACTAGCCTCCGCCAGTCCGGTTTCTCGGTCTCTAGCTCCACTCACAATTGCTGCCGCCAGAGGATGTTCGCTTAATTTCTCTACGCTTGCAGCAATGCGCACTATGTTCGATTCATTCCAATTGCCGGCAAGCTGCACCGTGACTAGTTTTGGTTTCCCTTCGGTCAGAGTGCCGGTTTTGTCAACTACGAGTGTATCGACCTTCTCCAGTTCTTGGAGAGATTCCGCATTTTTGACGAGCACACCAGCCGTGGCCCCGCGTCCTGTCGCTACCATTACAGACATGGGTGTCGCCAGCCCCAACGCACAAGGGCAAGCAATAATCAGCACAGCTACCGCATTTAAAATAGCCAGCTCCAAAGCACCACTTGCATACCAGGCTACAAATGTCATCGCAGATACTGCTAATACTGCCGGCACAAAGATCGCTGACACTTTGTCCACTAACTTCTGTACCGGCGCCTGGCTGCGTTGCGCATCAGCCACCATCTGCACAATTTGGGACAAAACGGTGTCGTTGCCGACACGATTTGCTTCTATGACAATACTGCCAGTCTGGTTAATTGTGCCACCAATTACAGTGTCGCCCCTGGATTTGATTACAGGAACAGACTCGCCTGTTACCATCGACTCGTCTATGTTGCTGCTCCCCGTTACCACCGTTCCATCTACCGGCACCTTTTCACCAGGCCGCACACGAAGCTGAGCACCAACATGAACACGTTCGAGCTCGACGTCGATCTCGGCACCATTGGACTCTATTAAGCGAGCAGTCTTAGGTGCCAGATTGAGAAGACTTTTGATCGCTCCGCTTGTCTGGCTCCGAGCCTTTAATTCGAGCACTTGTCCCAAAATTACCAGAGTGATTATGACAGCCGCGGCCTCGAAGTAAACGTGAATGCTGTTTTGTTCTCCTGGCGAAGATACAGACATCAGTCCAGGCATCAGTACAATGAGAACACTAAAGCAATAGGCTACGCCGACACCAATCGATATCAAAGTGAACATATTCAGATGACGATTGCGAATCGACTCAAAACCGCGTTTGAAAAACGGACCTCCGCCCCAAATAACTACCGGGGTGGCCATCACGAGTTCGATCCAACCTATCGCCTGTGGAGATAGCCATTTAGTCAAGGTCCTGCCTGGCAACATATCTAACATTGCGAGCGCAACCAAAGGCACCGTAAACAGCAGGCTCAACCGGAAGCGGCTTCTCATATCGTCAAGTTCTACGCTTCCAGTCTCTGCGGCGCTTAATTCAATTGGTTCCAAAGCCATGCCACATTTTGGGCAATATCCTGGTTCGTTGGAAATTACCTCGGGATGCATTGGGCAAGTGTATTTGCCAGTGCCAGTCGCGGTGTTAATTTTCTCGTTCTGGTCTTTTTCAATGAATTTCTCTGGCGAAGCTTTGAATTTGGCGAAGCACTGTTGACTACAAAAGAAAAATCTCGCGCCTTCGTAGTCGAATTGCGCAGCGGCGCTCTCGGAAGATACATCCATGCCACAAACAGGATCTTTCAATTTTTCACCTGGCTTGCAAGTTTTCGAGTGCGTTCTATTGTTCTCACGTTGCATACCTCGTTGTAGTATTTTCGCTCACTACTCATGACTGGGGACAACCCGCTATTTCTCCAGTATTGTCCTTGACGTTCACGAACCGCGGAGTAGCTTAGCTCACGCATGTGCAATGTCTTGCCACCTTCTGCATAATATTGTGATCTTCTCCGAATTTGCATAAGCCATCACTGTGTCGCATCAGTTCACCAAAAGGGATGTAGCTCAACGACATATCGCTGAGGGACCTCTTGAAAGAGGGGCGCTGAAACTGAGCAATTACCTCCTTCTCACGTTTGTCTGGCGCGACCAGATAGAAATGGCAGGGGCATTCCGGGACTGATCTGGCTAAGTCTTCCATACGAAGAATTCCCGAGTAAATAGATGTGCTTTTCTCGACCTCGAACGCACTCACTATTGCCTTGTTTGCCTTATTTAGCCACAGCACATCTATCAAACTGACGATTTCCCGAGCCGTTCCAGAGATGCTCTCAGCAGGAAGCTCACCAATCGTTATCTGCGCGAATGAATCACCATCACAGCTCTTATGACGATCATTGCGCGCAACGTGAACATCGAGATTTAGAGCCCGCCCTATCTTGATTAGAATATGCTGAATTCTGGTGTGTTCCGATTCTTCCGTTTGCTCAGCCAATACCTCTTGATGCCGAGCCTTAGCCGCCTTTTGAGCCTTTTCCTTTTCCGCTTCCAGGACTGTAGAGAAATTGTTTCCCCCAACAAGCCTGCCTGAGCCCACCTCGAACAAGAGTCCGGCGATAGCACCAAGGTCTTTCGAAAGCTTGCCTTTTATCTCCGGATGAGAATTCACCACAAAGCTGAACTCCCTCATGGCAAAGTAGCTTTCCCACGATCCCAGCTTTACCCTTTCCGAAAAAAGTGCATTGAAGCCATTCACCATTGCAGTGTTGAAAGGCAATACAATTGTTGGGTGCAGGAAGTAGATTATATTTGCGACGGCCGGTCCGAGGCCTTTTATCTCATAGCTCGCCAACGTGCTCAGCTGTTTGAGAACCTGCTCCTCCGTAACAGCGCTATAACACGCTTCAAGAAATCTTCCGAACTTGAGCTTGTTATCTTCGTTTTCATAGATGTCGGGAATCCGCAATTTAGGCTTCCAGTAAAATGCATGGGCCGCGCCTGCAAAAACTTGTTTTTGCTCAGTGACAGCGGTCATCACGACTTCCAGCGAAGAGCCTTTAAAGTCATTGCCAAAATTTCCCTGAGCGATCAACGAAAAGCTGTCTCGCACACCGGCTCTTATTGCTCTGAACGCTTTCAGCCTTTCTTCGTTACCAGCAAACCATGTGTTGTACACTGATTCAGTGTCACTTTTGTACTGATCGATCAAAGGCAAAAGTGTCGATACATCAAACTGGCATTTGTTTTCAGGAGACATCATGATTTCTTAAACCACCATTCGGACAGCAACTTCAGCAAAAGATCAAACACGCTATTGTCCGGTGATGCTGTGTAAGTGAATAGCCTTTGTGCTCTGATCAATATGTCCAGAAACTGCTACAGATTTGCCGGCGAACTCTTTGACACGCTTTTGATCGGACAGTTGGTAAACTTCTCCATCATGATCGACGAGCACATACTTAGCGCCGCTTTCGACACATTTTTGTGAACATGCTTGAGCATCCTTGCCTAGTTCGCCCATCTTGGTGTGATCGCTACCGCACATACTGTCACTAATCACACCGGATACGGTGCCTTCATGCACTCCTGTCGCCGCCTCAGATTGCGCGGAGCTCGTTGAACTGGCTGCTTGATTGGTAGAAGGACTGGCTGACGTACTCGCACTATTGGGTACCGCAGCTTCAGGATTTTGTTCGGTCTGGCTGCAACTGGACAACACACCCGCAGTACCCAACACGGCTAAAATCACTATCATCGTCTCTTTAATTCTCATTGCTCATTCTTTCCTTTGCTATTGAATGTATGTTTGCGATCAGTTCTTTACTGATCTGCCAAATATGGCGCCCGGTTTCGTTTGAGACAAGACGCCTTATTTGTGGCAGACTCTTACAATTTAGTGTTGATGTGAATGTCCATCATTCTTCTTTTGATCTTGATGTTTCTTGTGCTGTTTTTTGTGTTTTTGTTGATTGTGTTGATCCCCGTCCTGATGTTGTTCATTACCTTGTCCTTGATTGCCATGTTCATCGTGCTGAGGACTTTGACCTTGCTGGTTGTGGTCTTCGCCCTCATGAGCGAAAATCGGTGCTGCTGTAATAAAGCCAAGAATCAAAAGTGCCATTGCCAAAGAAGTTAGGTTTTTCATGTTTGTTTTCCTGTGTGTATGTGCC
>JAIEQI010000078.1 GCA_019747875.1 Candidatus Obscuribacterales bacterium | reverse complement strand
ATATCTACCAAGTGAATTTCAATCGGCAGTTCTATGGTCTCATTTTGAAGAGTTCGCGGAAATTGCAAGTTCACGCATGAGAGTGTGGAACACGTACCACGAAGCTTTAGAATCTGAAGAGAAACGTGAAAGGGTAAAACGTCCACATGTTCCGAGCGATTGCACGCATAATGCTCATTTGTACTACCTTCTATTGAATAGTTTAGATCAGCGAACTCGCTGTATCGATTTCCTTAAGTCTCATGGGATTAGCAGTGTGTTTCATTATGTTCCGCTTCATTCTGCACCGGCTGGAAGGAAATTTGGACGTATCGCCTCGTCGCTTCAAACTACTGACGAGGCCTCAGAACGGTTAGTTCGGCTTCCTTTGTGGACTGGTTTGACTGACGATCAGGTGCAATTTGTGGCCGAGAAAGTTATTGAGTTCATTCGGCATACTAAGTAAGAGGAGCGTACCCGTGCAAAAGGATCTTGTAATTTTCGGAAACAAAGATATCGCGGAGCTAGCTCTGTTTTATTTTTCCAAAGATTCGCAGTTTAGACCTGTCGCTTTTACTGTGGACAATGAGTTCATCACGGGCGAAGACTTGTTCGGGTTGCCGCAAGTACCCTTCGAACAAGTTCAAGATCACTTCTCTCCAGACACGCACTCAATGTTCGTGGCTTTGAGCTATACCCAGCTCAATCAGCTTCGCCGTGCTAAATGCAATCAGTCGGTAGAAAAAGGTTATAGTCTGGCCACTTACGTAAGTTCGAAAGCATCTGTTTGGGACAGAAATCAAATAGGACACAACGGCTTCATTCTAGAGAACGTAGTCGTGCAACCATTCGCACAGATTCGCAATAATGTAACCATTTGGAGCGGTACACACATTGGGCATCATACAGTTATCGAAGAAGATTGTTTCATTACCTCTCAAGTCGTCGTGTCCGGTGGAGTGACCGTTGGCCAGGGGAGTTTCATCGGTGTGAACGCTACCCTGCGCGATCATATTTCGATAGGCGAGCGTTGCGTAATTGGGGCTGGCGCATGGATTAGTGCCAGTATTGAGAGTGAAGGCGTTTATATTACAAAGGCATCTGAACGATCTAACATTCCGAGTTCTAAACTTCGGAAACTCTAGTGTACGACTTCATAAAGTTGACCGCGTTTGGACCCTCATTAAAGAGCAAATCTAAAACACTTACCCCATGCTCGAATGGAGGATGAGCTTGAGAATAAACTGGGTAATTTGAATAGTCCGCCCATGCTACCTCTATGCCATGATTGCTGAAAAGATCTTCTTGAAGGTAATCCTTTGCTGCTGGTCCTGAAAGGTATAGTGTTGCATTCAGGTCTCTGCATATGCCAAGCAATCTTTCCGTCTTTCCATCTTGCAGTTTGAATTCGTTAGACCAGCGTAGCGGCGTCTGTATACGGAGCCAACCGCAAATTTTCTGTAGAAACAGAAAGTTGATTTGGCTCAATTGCTTCATGGACGCAGCCTTCTCATACAGCTCTTCAAGCTCTGCTTTGTATAAGGCAAAATACCTGGTACTGGAATAGTTATGAACCAGTGTTTTGAAATGGGATTCAGCCCAGCTCTGATCGGCAACTAAAGTATCCTCGATTGTCTGGTTGAATTTTCCCTTCACTTCAACTGGGATGGTCAACCATACCAGACCTCTGGACGTCTTAATCTTATTGCGATTTCGCCAATCGCGTTTTGTATATTGAGCGCAATCATATAGCACGAATTCGTCAACTGAGTTGATTTGGTCAAAATAGCCTTTCCAGGGAATGTAACTCGATTGAAGGATTGCTACTCTTTTCTTGATTGAGTTGTTTTCGGAGTGCATGATTACCTAATTGCCTTTGCTCTTCAATACATAAACAGTCTTATTTTTCCAAGAAAGTGGGCTCCAATATGTGAAGGAGCGAACGACTTCATATCCTTCTAAGGTCACAGATGCAATGATGAATTCATCTGAAATCACTGGCCACCATCTTATACTTCCGGGTGAGTATTTTCCACGCATGCTTTCGGGCCAGCCTATCCCTTGCTTGAAGGCCTTGCTGAATTCAGCACCTCCTAAAGGAATAGTGTACGCGGGACCAGCGTCAATTCTGTCAGCGGATATTCCTCTTTGTTCCAGGAAAGTTATAGCCGATAGTTGGCTTCGCGAAAAATTCATCACATCCATTGCAGCGATCACACCGTAAGCGGCTACTGCAATTGACAAAACTGTACTAACGACTTGCAATTTGATAGTGCATACCCTTTGCCACAGAGGACCTAAGGTAATAATGCATGGAGCAAGAACGGCTAAAAGATACCTGTCGAAAGCACTGGTCAAGAGTTGTAGATATGTTCCGGCGGCCGTGCAAAACAAAATAAGTATTATCGCTATCTTTCGGCGGGATACTAGCAGTAATTCTTCTTGATCTGTAGTATCGGGTTTAATACCACACACGCTAAATACCAAAGTGAAAAGCCAACAAACCGCCATTGCATCGCAAAAATATGTGAGTTTTTCAACGTGTACGGTTTTCCAAACTGACACACCGCCTACAAGACCATAACAGCCCAATATGGGTGGAAAAAATAGATTTAGAAAATAGGGCATGATGCTACCGAGTCTTTGCACATTTATCAGTGTAGCTAGCAGGACCGTTGAAAAAATCGATGAAAGCAAGAGTGGCAATTTTCCGCCCTTCTTAAATGGTAAGGCAAAAAAGAGAGGAATCGTAATTGGTAATAAGAAAAGACCGACATAGCAGGCAGCCTTAGAGAATGTCTCGGCTAAATTGAGGGGTGTAATAGTGCTAAAAGCTGAGATCAAAAGTTGCGAATATTGTGAATTCCCTTGGGCTGCAGTAGTCGATGAGTCCGCTAGCCACCTTTGCAATAAGACAAACGACACGGCGGGTAACATGAGTGATGTCAAGAATAGGAGCCTTTGGCGGTTTTGAGTCAGCGAAAGAAGAGCGGCTATTAGTACTGGAGGCAAAAGGACTAAGGACGTCTGTCTAATCGCCATTGCTGCTGTCAATGCAAGCATTGATACCAAGAACAGTCTTAGACTTTTCCTATTTATTGCGGCAAGAACAAAGTATATCGTCCAGTTGCACATAGCCAGGGCTGGGACGTCAGTCATGAAGGATAAACTGAGATTCAAAAGGAATGGAGAAAATGCGTAAATAGAGGAAAGAATGCCTGCATTTCCGCTGCTAACCCTGCACTCTCTTAAAGACAGGTATAAGCCAGCCACTCCCAGAATATGAAAGAAGATCGAAACGCAGCGCAATGCCGGATAGGAGAATCCGACCATAGTGCAGAGCATTGCAGCTAAGTGGATCGGAATGAAGTTGAAAGCATTGCTACCCGGGATTTGGAATCTCCCTGTTGTGACAATGCTTTTTACTCCTCCAGCATAGATCCAGTCATCGTTATTCGGAAAGTTGCCATGTGGTCCAGCCACAAGCCACGACATAAAGGTGAGTAGTAGCAATATAACCAGTGCCAGTACGTCGCTATGACGAGGCTTTAAGCGCTTGGGAATTGTTGTACTTACCACAAGATCACTTTCTCAATTTAGATTTAGGTCGTGCACTTTTCACTTCGTCTTGTAGGCACCATGCTTAGCTGTTACGAACGAGAGGATCGTAGCGTTCTTGAGCATTTGATCAACGTGCTTCTTGTGCTCGCCGCTCTTTGTCATGTTCTTCAAGGCATTGTGATTCATCAGTGCCGACATGATCGAGAAGTCCGCGGTGAATACGCGTTGCTTAGTGCTGAGTACATGGCTCTTAACGGAGCGCACTGCAATCTCCGGTGTTGGATTGACGGCAGCCAGATCGACTGATGAATCAGGTCCAATCACCAATTGTTTGCCCGTCACTACATCGACATTCTGATTACCGCTGTGGATGCGAACTTGTCCGGCGCGATGATCGTGCAAGTTTAGAACTGCGACGAAGCCGTTTTTGACATGAACCAGAGCTTTAGCTCCGACTGCTATGTGTACGTCACCTTGTGGCGTATTCAGAACCAGATCTTCTTTCTCCGGTGCGAAGAAGACGGCACCGGATTGCATGGTCATTGCGGCGTTGGCACTTTCCGTGAAGGTCGCAGCGCCACAGAGGCGTGTCGCTACGCTTCTTGTAACTGCAGATTCTTGAACCAGTGGTACTCCAACTGATTGCAGGACAGACTCAGGAGTGGGGACTCCATTTTGAGCCGCAGCTGCCATTGGCTGGACGTAAGCTACTGGATCTAGAGTGCCTTCGTTTTCGCTAACCGAGCGATCGGAGTTCTGGGCGATTTGTCGTCTCCACTTCTTGAGTTTCTTGTTGTACTCGGAGATAGGATCGACATCGTAATCCCACGGTGCCAAGGTGAGGCTGCCGTTGGCTCCATTCGTTCCTTGTGGACCGACTGTACCAGCCGCTCCGTTTGGAGCGCCGCCAGCTCCAGCTATGCCTGTCTGTGCGCCGAAGGTACCGCCCAGGACGTTAGTTACTGGAACTACGCGTGGTTGTGAAATAAAGATGGAGGAACCAGCTCCGCCACTACCGGATGAGCCGACGCTGCCACCTGTGCCGCCATTTGGACCACCGGCTCCACCTGTACCGCCCTGTCCACTGTTGGGTCCACCGTTACCGCCGTTAGCAAGCACTCCTGCTGCCGCAGTTGTGACGGTTCCGCCCGTTGATCGCAATGTGATCGGACCAGCAGCTCCACCAGTCGGAGCTAGTCCGACAGAGCCGCCGGCGCCACCGATTGTGGTGCCTTGTCCACCAGTACCGCCTTTACTGGAATTAGCCGCGGAGTTTTGACCAGCTGCTGTAACTGCGGCTGTGAATGTCATGCTTCCGCTGGAGGTAATAGAGATACTTCCACCAGCTCCACCCTGGGCTGAGTTGCCAGTCGTCGCACCACGTCCGCCGGCGCCATTGAAGCCCTGCCCTCCGTTGTTGCCTACCACAGCATAAGTGCCGCTTGCTACGCCACCTGCTGTTGTCACACCCTGAAGGTTGATAGTTCCAGTTGCCGGTACTGGGTTGGATACACTAATTACGAGAGCTCCACCTCTGCCAGCAATTCCCTGGTTTCCGATAGCACCGGCTAAGCCGCCGGTCGTTCCAGCTCCACCTGTACCTGAAACGCCCGTATAGTTGCCGGTTACACTTCCACCTTGCAGGCTGATGTCGGAAGTTCCCATGGCGATAACCTGCGCAGAAATAGTGAGGTTACCACCAGCTCCTCCTGAACCTTGGTTGCCCAAACTTCCAGAGAAGCCTCCCGTGCCCGTATTGCCAACTCCGCCCTGTCCACCGACTCCCGTACTGCTTGAGTAGACGTCTGCTACGGCACCACCTGTTGCGTTTATGGTGCCCGAGGTGAATGTACCTGCTGAGGTGATAGAGCCGCCTAGCAAGCCACTTCCAGAGTTGCCATTGTTGCCTACATTTCCGCTATTTCCACCGGCACTGGTACCAGAACCACCGCTGCCGGTGCCTCCAGACATTGCAAGCGAGTTACCACCAGTTGCCGTTAAGCCATTGGTCAATGTTATGCCACCAGACGTGGAGTTTGTGAGAGTCAAGCTGCCGGCATTGCCAGCATTACCATTGAAGCCAATGCTTCCCGAACTTCCACCGAATGCGCCACCGCCACCGGCTGCTCCAGTGCCTAAGTTGTAATTTCCATTATTGCCTCCGCTCAAGAGCAGATTCTTGATCGTCAGAAGTCCATTATTGTTAGATACGGTGATGCCACCGGCATTGCCACCGCTTCCACCATTGCCGGCTGTTCCTGAGTTGCCGCCACGCCCGGTTCCCAAGGCGCCACCACCGGCACCGGTTGTGCCGTTGAAGTCGCCAGCTGAACCACCAGTGGTTTCGATAGAGAGCAGAGTGCTTGCACCGGTTCCAGCAGTAATGGTGACTGCTCCACCGTTGCCGGCGCTCGGTCCGTTACCGACGTTGCCACCATTTCCGCCGTTAACATTTGGGCCGACAAGGATTACACCACCACCGGCGCCACCGTTGAAGGTAACGGCGCCTGCACTTCCTCCCTTCGATTGAACTTGAGTGAATGCCGCGAAGTTAATTCCAGCTTGCGCGGTAATTGAGATTGCCGCGCCATTACCAGCGCTTCCGGCATTTCCTATGTTTCCGCCGTCTCCGCCGTTTGCATTGATTCCACCAGCATTGGCTCCGCCCCCGGCTCCAGCTGTAGCGTTGGTGCCGTTCAGAGCACCGCCACTTGCCGATATGAGGTATGCTCCCCCACCGTTCTCTGTGTAAGTCTTGGCATTCATTGTGATTGCACCGGCTGTACCAGCCGTTCCACCGTTACCGATGTTGCCGCCCTGTCCACCCTTACCACCATTGACGGTGACGTTCCCTCCGGCGCCAGCGGTGCCCGCAGGAGCGAATGCGCCACCGCCAATGGAATTCATCCCGAAGCCTCCACTATTCAAGGTGAGCGTTCCACTAGCCGCACTGATGGTTATGGCGCCGCCTGTGCCACCATTGCCGGACGTTCCTACGCTTCCACCAGTGCCACCAGTGGTGGCGCCGTTCCCGCCTTTGCCTGCGGTGATGGCTCCGATACCACCACCGGCTCCTCCGAAGGAACTTACGGTCGTTAGAGAAAGGGCTGAACCCGAAGTAGTTATCGAAATTGCGCCACCATTGCCACCAGTACCTGTAGCTCCGATGGATCCACCTGTACCACCTGCTCCAGCAGCGCTGTTCCCACCATCACCGGACGTCGCGTTCATTGGTTGAGCGGCCTGCCCGAATGAACCAATAGAATTAACAGCCATGTCGCCCGACGAGAAGAGTGTTATGCTGCCACCACGGCCTCCGTTGCCGGTCGCCCCCATGGTGCCGGCTGACGAGGCCATCGCTCCAACGGCAGTGACATCGCCACCAGTTCCTGTGATGCCTTTGTACCCGGTACCGCCGGTTGCGCTGCCGCCATTCGTGTTTACGGCTCCCGTTACTGTCAGCGTTCCATTTGCAGGCACTGCATTGCTAACGCTTATTGATATCGTTCCACCAGCACCGCCGTTGTTGCCGCTTCCGAGCGCTCCCACAAAACCGGCTGCTGTGACACCTTTGCCTGCGTTTCCTGTCTTGGCGTTGAACGCGCCGGCTGCTGCTATGTCACCACCAACTGCACTTACGCTCACCAATTGGGCTGAACTTGCACTGATCGTTATCTGTCCGCCTGCTCCGCCAGAACCGCCGTTTCCAACGCTTCCTGCTGAGCCGCCAGAGCCAGCGGTTGATTCGCCGCCGTTACCGCTAAATGAGGTAAATGAGCCGAATAAGACACCGCCATCAGCGAAGATATTGCCGAATGGGCCTGGGTTAGGATTCAATGCACCTGCTGTGATTGTGATGATACCGCCGGCGCCTGCCGAGCCATGGTTGCCGATCAGTCCCGAGCTACCTGCCAGGGCTGTGCCTTTGCCACCGTTGCCGGTGTTGCCTGTCATATTTCCATTACTGCCGCCATTAGCGGTAATACCGCCGGCCGCAATTCTGGTGAAGCCAGTACCACTGCTGATAGTTACTGTGCCTCCCCGACCACCGTTCGCTCCACTGCCTAGCGTTCCGGACGAACCTCCGAAAGTCGCAGAGGCTAGCTGATTGCCGCCATCTGCGGTGCTGATCGTGTAGTTGGTGCCTTTGCCGCCGCTTGCACTTATGGTGCCAAGGTCGATATTGGCACTAGAGCTTGTTATTGTTATAACACCAGCATCGCCGCCGTTTCCGTTGGCTCCGACGTTGCCTGAATTACCACCGCGTCCGGCTGCGGCACCGTCGGCTCCGGCACCGGAGCTACCAGCAAAGTTGACTCCGGCTCCAGTACCACCGTCCACATTGACGGAATTGATGGTTGAGGCTGCAGTGCCGGAAGAGATGACAATGGTGCCGCCTCTTCCTAGCTGAGGTCCGGTTCCGACGTTGCCGCCATTTCCGCCATTGAGACCGGTGCCGCCAATGCCACCACCGGCGCCACCGGTTCCACTGATGTTACCGCCGCCATCTCCGATAGCGCCGCCACCTTGAGCAACTACAGAGCCGCCTCCAGGAATAGTGATTCCGGCAGCGGCTGTGATCGAGATGACGCCGCCGCTTCCGGCCGAGCCCATATTTCCTACCGAGCCGCCGAGTCCGCCTGAACCTACTCCTGCTCCTGTACCATTGCCGCCGGCACCACCTGTAGCTGAGCCGTTGGCTCCGTTAAGGGCGCCGCCATCGGAGCGGATCACTTGCCCGCCTGACTGAGTGAGAGTCTTAGTGCTGATCGTGATCGGACTGCCGTTGCCGCCGGTTCCGCCTGAGCCGACAGATCCACCGCCACCGCCGATGCTTGTACCAGCACCGCCGGCACCACCGGTACCAGCTGCACTGAAAGCCCGCCCGCCGGAACCAGCGATTCCGCCATTCATAGTCAGTGTGCCTAATGTTGCTGAGATGGTGATTGCACCGCCCGTGCCACCATTGCCTGTCAGTCCGACTGAACCGCCTAGTCCACCTACGGTTCCGCCGCCGCCGCCATTACCTGCTTTTGCAAACAAGCCTGTGCCATATCGGCCGCCGTCTCCTCCGTTTGAGGTCACGCCGCTCAAGTTGGGCGCGGCGCCATTTGAGGTAAGACTGATGACACCTCCAGCTCCGCCGGTTCCTGTTGCGCCAAGTGAGCCGCCCATGCCGCCGCTGCCAGTACCAAGCGCCCCACCGCCTGCGCCGGCGAGTCCTTCATGCACTGCGCCTGCTCGTCCATCAGAGATGATGTTGCCCGGGATTGGGTTGCCGACGTCGCCGAAGTTACCTGTCGCAGTTAGTGTGATTGTTCCGCCAGATCCGCCGCTACCGGAGATACCGACAGAGCCGCCGATGCCGCCAGATGCATTGCCACCAGCTAGTGCCAGACCGCCGTTGCCGCCGGATGGTTGGTAAAGAGCTGTGGCCAGACCGCCAGATGCATTAATGCTCGTCCAGGACATTTTGCCGTTAGCAGGTGTTGCATTGGAAGCTGTCATGGTTAGATTACCGCCACGTCCGCCCGATCCGCCATTTCCGACGGCACCGCCGGCGCCAGTCTGTATCTTGCCATCGCCGCCGTTGTTGCTCTTACCTGTGTAATTAGCACCGCCGGCGACATCGCCACCAAGCAAGCTTATTGTTTGTAGGGAAATCGCATTTGCAGAAACTGTAATGTTGCCACCAGATCCGCCATTACCCTGGCTGCCCACTATGCCCGATGTGCCACCGACACCGTTTGCGGAGTTACCACCCAGTCCACTCTGGCTGGAGTATTGAGCCTGCGCTCCGCCGTCAGCTTTCAAGGTGCTGCCGGCTGCGGAGGTGAGGCCGCCGGCCGTGGATAGAACGATCTGTCCAGCATTGCCTGCTGCGCCACCTGCCCCTACCGAGCCGCTAGCTCCACCCTGGGTCGTACCTCGACCACCCGCTCCGCTGGAGCCGGTTGTGTTGCCTGCCGCACCGCCGCTGACATCGATGTTGGTGACGGCGCCATTAAATTGTATGCCGCCAGTGCTGTTGCTGATTATTACGGTACCACCCAGTCCGGCCGCGCCGTTACCGAGGACGGCACCGGAGGCGCCGCCAACTAGTTGAGTAGCAGAGTCTCCGCCGGCACCGCTGCCGATGCTGTAAATTCCACCATTGCCACCGTTGGATTTAACTTCGGTAAGTGTGATCAAACCAGTTGAACCGCTGATACTGATCGTGCCGCCATTGCCGGCGGTGCCATTTGCCAGGGCTTGTCCGCTGCTGCCGCCAACGCCTGTGCCAGCTACTCCACCGGCACCAGTTATGCCGGCATAAGTTCCTAGCGAACCGCCGGATGCGTCGATTTTGTTGGCTGTTACTGTGCCTGTAGCGCCACTCAAAGTGATTGAGGAGCCGAATCCAGCTGAGGCGCCAAGACCGGTCATACCGCCGAGTCCACCATTAGCACCGCCCTGACCGCCTGCCCCGCCGTTGGAAGTCATAACTAAAGTCGCATTACCGCCTTTAGCGGAAACAGTTCCACCCAGTGTCATTCCTGCTGTTGAGCTGATCGTAATTGCTCCAGCTGTGCCAGCTCGTCCAAGTCCTCCTACGCTACCGCCGCCAGCTCCTGTGCCTGTTCCTGCTGTGCCTTTGCCGCCCTGTCCGCCCTGTGCAGTTGTGCCTCCGACAAGATCACCGCCATCGGAGGTTATATTGTTGGCTGCGCCATCTGTAAACGTCTTGCTTGTGATAGTGATGGCGCCGCCACTACCGGCCAATGGTCCTCCGGCAATTGCCACATTTCCACCTAATCCACCGATTGCGGCTCCGTCGTTTCCGGCGCCGCCCATACCGGCTGGTGCCGATGCATTACCGCCGCGAGTTGTTAAATCACCTAGCTGACTGATCGTTCCTTGCGCCGCACTGAGGATGATACGTCCACCAGCGCCACCAGCGCCTGGGCTGCCGATGCTACCGCCGCCACCACCTGTAGTGCCGCCCTGTCCTCCGGCTCCAGCTACGGCTGTATTGGCATACCCGCCGCCTGCACCGCCTATCGCCGAAATTGCCCGAACCGTGGCTACAGGGGTCGGCCCTGCTTGGTCTGGTCCTGGGGCCACAATTTGAACTGTGCCTCCAGAGCCGCCAATTCCAGCATTACCCAACGAACCCCCGAGTCCGCCGCTTGCGACGAGTCCTTGGCCTCCGGCTCCGGCTGCAGCGGCTGCACCAAAGGTGCCCGCGTTGCGTCCATCAGCATTGATTGAGCTGCCCGCATTCATCAAGAAAACTCCGGCAGCACCAGCTTGAATTATGGCGTTGCCTGCGCTACCACCGGATGAACTCGAGCCAAGCGAGCCACCAGCCCCGCCTGACTGGCCGCCTTGTCCGCCGCCTCCTGCAATTGCATTATATATAGATGTGCCAAGTCCGCCGCTGAGATTTAGAGCACCGTTCAAGGTGATGTTTCCACTTGATGTCAGGCTCAGGCTGCCACCCTGGCCCCCACTGGCATTGTTTCCAATAGATCCGGCAATCCCTCCAAGAATTCCGCCTTGTCCGCCTTTACCAGTTTCGCCCGTAAAGTTGATTGCGGCGTTGCCACCTTGGGAGGATAGCCCGTTTAAGGTAACGCTCCCACCATTTATGCTTATGAATCCACCAGCACCGGTTATGCCCGATGCTGCCAGGCTGCCGCTAGCACCGCCGCTGCCATTTGTGGACGCGCCGCCCTGTCCGGTTTTTCCTGTTGTGCCACCGAAGTTGCCACCATCTGTGCGCAGCTCGCTGCCTGCTCCGATTGTATTAATAACGCCGGTTGTGCTTATGGTGATAGCACCACCAGAGCCACTGGTACCACCGCCCGCGATTGAGCCGCTGAATCCGGCGCTGCCGTCGCCGTTTCCACCTATGCCGGTGTTACCGCCGCGCAAACCCGTGTTACCCCCACTGGCTGTCACTACTGAGTTAGTGAATGTAATCGCACCAGTGCTGCCAGCGATGGTGATGGCACCACCATTACCACCGTTTCCGTTTACACCCAAACTTCCTGAATTGCCACCTATGCCATTGGCGCCAAAGCCATCGCCACCGGCACCGGTGCTTCCTGTATACGTAAGACCATTACCACCGGTGGTTGTAAGGTTCCCATTCACGTTGATGCCCCCGCTACCAGAAAGCATGAGCGTTCCTCCGGCACCGCCGCTGGAACCAGAACCGATCGAGCCAGATGTTCCGCCTCTTCCTGCGGTGCCTCCTGTCGCAGCACCAGCAGCACCGAGAGTGCCGATTAGAGTAGCACCAGAGCCGCCTGTGAGGTTGATTCCCACGACAGTCAGGGCTCCAGTACCCGAATTGATTGTTGCATTACCAGCTCGGCCTGCATTAGGCAGGTTACCGACGCTGCCGCCGTTGCCTCCGACTATGGCGGTGCCAGGTCCTACTCCGGTGCCACCTTTTGCGAAGAATCCAGCCGATAGCTGATAGAGTCCGAAACCAGAGAAGCCGCCTCCTGCGCTGACAAGGTTGTTGAGCGTGACACCGGTTGTACCCGTAATGGAAATGTTGCCGCCATTGCCAGCACCACCACCTGTGATGACGTTGCCACCATTTCCGCCGGTTCCCCCCGCCGCCGTTGCAGCATTGCCGCCGTTACCGGCAGACAAGCCCCCCATCGCTCCCGTGTCTATGGAGCCCCCGGAAACGTCTAAGATAGGGAAAAAGCCTGCCTTCTGGCTGACCAACTTAGCCGTTATGGTTAGATTTCCACCATTACCCGCTATTCCCATCGCGGTAATGTCGCCGCCAGCACCACCGTTAAACCCTTGCCCTCCGTTGCCCGCATTACGCCCAGCCGTTATCGAACCTTGTCCAACTCCTCCTAATGCACTTATGTTTTTGGCAATTTGCAGATCGGCTTGAGCTGCGCTGATTGTGATTGCGCCACCATTTCCTCCGTTTGCAGTCCCATTTATTGAACCGCCTTTGCCGCCAGTTCCTGACGCACCAGTAACCAGGCCCCCATCGCCGGCGTTGATGTTATTCTGGCCCCCGTTCTCGCCATTTGCAGTGATTACTGAATTGATTTGGCTTTGCGCCGTTCCGGATATGGTAAAGGTAATGTTACCAGCATTGCCACCATTGCCTGCCGCTCCAATTGATGTTCCAGTGCCACCGAGTTGGAGAACGCCGTTACCGCCACGACCGGACGTACCTGTAAGGAGCATTGCTCGTCCGCCATTTGTGCTTATGGGAGCGCCTGAAATAATTGTGCCTGCCGAGATCGTTATATTGCCGCCATTTCCGCCGTTCGGATGATTCCCTATATCGCCCGCATTACCGCCCGTGCCGCCTGTGCCTCCGGTCACGTCACCGCCTCTACCTAATGTGAAATTGCTGGTTCTATTGCTTGTTCCACCGATCGAACTTAACGCTCCATTAACCTTGTAAGTGCCAGTGGTAGTTGCGGTAAAGGTTCCGCCGTTGCCAAAACTTCCTAGGCTGAGCAGGGAGCCGCCGTTTCCACCTCTGGTTCCACCGGTGGAATCGCCACCACGCCCTGTCTGTCCTGCAAAATCAGCTGTCAGGTTTCCTCCGCCACTGATGTTGAAGACTGTTGTTGTTGTGATATTGGCACCGCTGAGGGTGGCGTTGCCGCCGTTGCCGCCTTTTCCTCCTCCTAATAGATTTCCGGCATTGCCACCTATGCCCAGAGAGTCGCCGCCGTCAGAAGTGACAGGGCTATATATGCCCATTTCGCCACCTCTGGCGCCATACTGCGCCATGTTGATATCGCCGCTTCCAGTGCTCACTGTCAAATTGCCGCCATTACCGGCATTGCCGCCAAAGCCTGCGTTTCCAGAGTTACCTCCTTGTGCTTTGCCGAACCCTGCGGTTCCGGATCCTCCGGTATAGTCGCCAGCGTTGCCGCCGTGAAACGTTGTAGCAGCCAGAGTACTAAACAACCCCTTCCCGGTCGTGACGGTGAGGTTACCACCGTTTCCACCGTTGCCGCCATTACCGGCGTTACCGGAGCTGGCTCCGATTGTCGAAACTCCAGGTGTCGTGATGACGCCTGCGCTGCCGGATTTCTGAGTGAAATGCGCTGCTCTGCCGCCCACAGCGTCGACTACGGGGATGCTAATATCTCCGCTTGTCGAACTAATTGTGAAGTTACCGCCGTTACCTCCGTTTCCGCCATTGCCTGTATTTGCTGAGTTTCCGGCGCGCCCATTATTTTCGACAAGATTGGTGTTATTGCCACCAGCTCCAGTTCCTCCAGCATAGGTAGTATTGTCCATGCCTCTTAGGGTTACGTTGTTCACAACGTTAATATTTCCGGCGGCGCTTATTATCGTGAGGTTGCCACCATTACCGGTGTTCTGACCATTGCCGGTTATACCGCTATTTCCGCCAATGAAGTTCGCCGCACCGCCGGCACCGCTAGTCGCTGTTGCCGTTGCGTTTGCCTTAATCGAGCCTCCTTGTAGGTTGAGAAGCCCCTTAGTCCTAACTGCTTCTTGCCCTAACGTGGAAGTAGTACCGGTGATAGTGAGATTGCCGCCATTACCTGAGCCGCCTACATTGCCTACGGAGCCGCCTAATCCACCTGTTGAGTTTACACCGGCTGCTCCTGTGCCGCCTTCACCGCCTGTTGCATTACCTACAACCAAGTCTCCGCCTATCAAATTGATATTGTTGGCGAACGCCTGTTGCAGGAATTGGTTAGCAGTGATGGTGAAAGTACCGCCATTGCCTGCGGTACCACCGTTACCGATTGAGCCTCCGCTTCCTCCTAAGAGTCCCGCTCCGCCCTTGCCAGCTGTTCCAATGGCGCCCTGGGCTGTGCCACCATTCGATGTCCAAACCCCAGTTAATCCTGCGTCGATTTGTCCGGAGCTGCTGATCGTGAGATTCCCGCCATTGCCGCCATTTCCAAAGCCAAGGATGCTACCGCCAACACCGCCTGTGCCAGTGTTTGCAGCATCGCCGCCGAATAGTCCGACAGTGCCGGTCAGTCCACCACCATTGCCGCCGGTCAGCGTTATATCTGGGAGTATAAGACCCGTTGAACCTGTGATCGAAACGAGGCTAGCTCCAGCGCCACCACTTCCAGTCAAGCCTAACGAGCCCGCTGCTCCACCTAATGACACACCTTGTCCGCCGTCTTTAGCTTGCCCAGCTTGAACTCCACCGTTTCCACCTATACCGCTGATAGTGAGGTTGGTGAAATCGTTGTTACCGGTGACGGTGATATTAGCCAATCCAGCTGAGCCGCCGTTTCCAGCCGAGCCAATACTGCCGCCGGCACCGCCTGTGGTGCTGGAACCTTTTCCGCCGATGCCACCAATGCCGGTATTGTCTTGTCCATTCCCGCCATTGATCGTAAGAGTGGATGCTGCGCCGAATGTCAAATTCGCTGCTGAAATGGTGACAGAACCACCTGCGCCACCACCGAATGCATTGCCAACGGATCCGCCTGCACCGCCGCTGGTACCACCGTTAGATCCTGCTGATGCTGTGTAATTGTAGCTATTTGCTGAACCAGAGCCACCTACGGCCGAGAGACCTGTAAAGCTAATTACTCCCCCTGTTGCAGTCAGCGAGATCTTCCCGCCTCCGCCTAAGATCCCGGCATTACCAATGTTGCCGCCAGCGCCACCAGCTGCATTGGTTGAAATACCTGACGTACCAATGGTTAGATTTGCAGCAGTAATGTCAGCACCATTTGCATTTAGGGTTTTCAGGCTCATGCCGGTTCCAGTCAGGCTGATGGTGCCAGCTGTACCACCGGTACCGAATCCTGCAAAGCCTCCAGCACTACCGCCATTACCGGCGACACCAGATTTACCGGATCCAGTCGTAACAAAGTTGGGAGCTATGATTTGCCCGCCGTTCACGGAGAAGTTACCGGTCGGGTTGATGGCAGCACCAGTCTTCATTGTGATGGTGCCGCCTGGACCGGAGTTTACAATCAATCCGAATGAACCACCGCTGCCGCCAGCGTTCGCGGTTCCTACGCCGCCTGTTCCAGCGGTTGCATTCGCGAAGGTTCCGCTATTTCCGCCATTCGCGGTCACTGTGTTAACGGTGATGATGCCGGTCGTTGAACTTAATGAAATCGATCCGCCGGAGCCCGCTGAGCCCGTGTTTCCAAAGCTGCCGCCTGTTCCGCCTGTTGCGCCGTCCCCGGCTAGGCCGATGGTCCCTGTGAAGATGCCTGCCGCGCCGCCGTTTGAGCTAAGTGCTGCTGAGCTTATTCCGCCGCTGCCGGTGCTAATCGTAATCGAGCCGCCAGTGCCGCCGTTGCCACCGCCTGCTACACTGCCGGAGTTTCCGCCCATGCCACCGTTAACAGTGTTACTGCCGGCAGCTCCGATGCTTATGTTAAGCATCTGCGGTGCTGAAGCGTCGACATTTACTGAGGAGCTAATTGCGCCTGTTGTCGTAGAGAGCGAAACAACGCCTCCGTTTCCACCATTGCCCAGCAGTCCTATGCTACCCGAGCTTCCGCCGAAACCTGTAGAGCCGACTGCTTGTCCAGCATTGCCAGCGATGCCAATTGTTGGTGCTGTGTAGATATAACCGCCACCCTGGCTGGTGACAGCACTCGATATCGTACCGGTGGTCGTGCTAAGGGTTATCGACCCACCACTACCAGCATTGCCTGCGCTACCGATGCTACCGGATGAACCTCCAGTTCCGGTTCCCGCTGCAGCAGCCGCTGTTGCAGCACCGACTGTTGCAGCCAATGAAAACGCTCCGCCCTTGGAGGTCACATTTGCAACAGAGATGTTAGCCGTGTTACTGAGGCTGAGAGTCCCACCGCTTCCGGCATTACCGACGCTTCCAATTGAACCTGTGCTGCCACCATTGCTGGCGCCGGTTCCACTGGCAGCTCCTGCTGCCCTTGTGTTGAGTCCGAAACTTGCCGCGCCGCCGTTAGCCGAAACAGTTCCAAGCCCCCCCATGATATCGCCTGCACCGGCGGCGATGCTTATGTTTCCGCCAGCACCGGAAGAACCGAATGAACCGATGCTGCCGGAACTACCGCCAACACCATTAGCTGCTGCGGTAGAGCCACCTCCCTGACCGGATGCGGCATTGATTAAGAGGCTACCGCCCACGGAAGCTATTGTTCCATTAAGGTCGACCCCATTGGTCATAGTGATGCCAATCGATCCGCCTTTTCCTAAAGTTAAAGTATTGTTGTTACCGATACTTCCCCCTGTGCCACCATTGGTGGCACCTTGCCCACCAGCAGCGGAAGTTGCAGCGCTGGCATTAAGAGTTGTAGTCAGTGAGCCACCGGATGCACTGATAGCGGCTGAATTATTGACGGTAAGGGATTTCCCAGAAATAGTGATTGCTCCGCCATCCGTCGTAAGCACCCCGGTGCCTAGGGGAGCGAAGCTGCCACCATTCCCTCCGAGGCCACTCGTGCCGAGTCCACCTGCGCCAGCATCAGCACTGATTAGTGCTAATCCACCATCATTTTGAACCATGGCGTTTGCCGCCAGGACGATACTACCTGTACCAGCCGCCAATGTGAGAGAGCCAGCATTGCCGGCTTTGCCTATCGCATTTGTATTGGCTGTGTTACCTGCTCCAGGAGCTGCCGCATTCATAACAGCAGAGCTGCCGATGTTACCACCACTACCACCTACGCTGCCCTGTCCGCCTTCACCGCCGCCTGCGCCGAAAACGAAACTAGCTCCACCATTGGTGTTAATACCAATATTTGCAGGACCGGCATTTATTGTCAGAGTCTTGCCATTGCCTGACGTTATGCTAACCATACCGCCGTTGCCACCATTTCCAGGGCTGAGGACGCCTCCGCCAGCACCACCGGCTCCTGTAAGTCCTTTGCCGCCCTTGCCTCCACTTCCAGCATTGGAACCCTGTCCGCCAAAGGCAAATATTCCCGCGACGGTGACGTTGCCTGTAGTCGTGATTGTTACATTGCCTGCCGCGTTACCATCTGCGCCTAGTCCGGAATTGCCACCAGCTCCACCTGCACCAGATGTGTTGGTAGCATCTCCACCAGCTCCGCCAGAACCAGCTTTTCCGGCCGGAGCTCCGACAGTAAATGCGGACTGAGATATGGTGATGTCACCGCCGTTAGTCGAGCTCAGTGTGATGTTGCCGCCTTTGTTGCCTGCAAAAACGTTTCCACCGTTCCCGCCAGCTCCGCCGTTAGCGTTGTTGCCATCCCCACCTTTTCCGCCAACACCACCTGATCCTGTCTGAGCACCGGCGGCATTGAGAACCTGAACTTGGATAATGCCACTGGATATGGTGATATTGCCGGTCGCTCCGGTTTTACCGCCATTACCACCATTACCGCCATTAGCGCCCGGGAAGTTAGGAAGTCCTACTGTAGTCCCGACGCCACCCTTGCCTCCATTACCACCTATTCCCGATTGAACATTTATTCCGCTTGCGACACCAGTTTGATGGAACTCTAAGCCTCCGACATAACTGAAGCTACCTCCAGCTGCACCGTTACCGCCGGCACCACCGATGCCGCCGACTGTAGTAGCGAACCCGGGAACGCCGTCTCCACCATCTCCGCCTAGACCACCGGCACCGCCTACCAACAGTATTCCACCCACTGATGTCTTAGTACCAGCACCGCTTGGCGGTGTAATTGAAATTGCACCAGATGCGCCACCATTGCCGCCTGCTCCACCGGTACCGAATGCGCCACCGTTACCACCGGTGCCACCAGTACCACCAGTTGAGTTGAGATCAGAAAACACAGTAATGTTGGAATTAGCGCCACTTACCAGTGAGATGCTGCCGGCATTACCACCAGTCCCCCCAGCTCCACCGAGACCGGCAATCCCACCTGTGGCACCGGTGCCTCCACCTCCTCCTTGAGCATTGAGACCACCTGCTCCTGTGATGTTAATCAGACCCGAAGAATTCAGAACGATTGGTCCACCGGCGCCGCCAGCACCACCTGCGCCACCATTTTGAAATTGACCGACTCCGGCATTTCCAGTTCCTCCGGCGGCACCCTTGGCTACAGCTGAGTCCAAAGTAATGCCGCCTAGAGCACCGTTAGACACCATTGTTATGGAGCCAGCTGAACCGCCGGCTTGACCCGCTGCAGATACGCCAACGACAGCTCCCGCTGCTGCACCTGATGAATCGAGGCTGCCAGATAAGTTAATGGGTCCGTTATTGCTAGTGAAAATAATAGCGCCGCCGTTTCGTCCAGCTAAGGCGCCTGTTCCCTTAGATTCAATCGCAACGGTTGAAAGAATGCCTGCAGCAGTCATTGCTATTTGGCCACCATCTGTTTTGATGGAACCGTTGTTAAGACTAATATTGAATAGGGAGAGTGCGCCTTGAGAAAAAGAACCGCTGGCAGTTCCTGAAGTGTTGAAAGATAAGCTTGTGACGGGCTGGGCATTAGTGAACGTAATATTGCCGGCTGCGCCGGAGCCACCAATTGCTGAGACTGCCACATCAAGGATGCCGTTAAGGTTGTTCGTACTGCCGCCTGCAAGCAAAGTAACAGAGCCATTAGCGCCGGCACCCGAGCCACTGGTGTCGATGCTGAGCGATGTGATTCCACCGGTCGTGTTTGATTTCGAAAAAGCAAGCAAGTTGACATTGCCGCCTGATTTGCCGGCGACGGTAGCAGTGGTTGTGATCTTTCCGCCGTTACCGATGATATTACCCCCGGTGCCCGAAGCGCCGGTGACGCTGACTGAACCGACGGTAATCGGGCCGGGATCTGGCGGGTAATTTCCAGCTGGGATAACCCCGGTCTGAGGAGCCGCACCGCCTACAGGTGTCAAGGCTGCTCCAGCAATCAGATAGACAGTACGTCCTTGACCTGTGCCATCGCGAGCAATTATTTCGTTGCCGCCTAAGTCGATATCGCCAGATGCAAGAATTGCCAGATCCTCACCGGCTGTTAGTGTTCCTGTAATGCTGATTCCGCCCAGTGTATTGAAGAATGTTGGGTCTCCGTCTATGCAGACGTCTCCAAGGGTCAATACATTTGAAGATGAGCCGAGATGAACGATTTCTGCTGCCAGATTCGTTGTGCCGGTAATATTGCCTAGTTCCGCATTGATGGTTCCAAGCGGAGCCGAGATGTTTAGTGCCTGTGATATGTAGTCGCCGCCGAGCAAAGTCATCACAGTTTGATTGGCAAGTCCGGTGCCACCGATATTGATGCTTCCGTTGATTGCGGACATGATCCCAGTTGTGCCGGTTACATTTACCGTATTGGCGATCAGGCTGGAGAGATCGTTAACCCCCATCACATTGGCGAGGGTGGCGGTATACGTCGCTGGATTATTGATGTTGATATTTGCAGTCAAGGATTCGATCATGCCTTGATTGATAATGTTGGAGCTGAACAGGTTTAGGTTGTTGACCGCTTGCATAACGGGAGCAACTGCGCCTTGAGTTGCCTGGTTGAGGATTTGTCCTCCGGCAAACATGTTCAAATTGGCTGCACTAGATATGGTGCCGGCGTTAATGATGTCGTTAACTGCAATGAGAGAAAGGCTAAGGTTTGGAATTGCATTTGCGTATCCAGCGAGTCCACCAGTGGGGAGAATGGATGTTATTGTGCCGCCCAGATTGTTGAAGATGTTATTGGCGAAGAGCGAGGCATTGGTGACATTCGGATTTGTCGAGATGGCGTACAAGGTGCCGCCCTGTTCGATGTGGATATTGTCGGTGACGTTGATGGAGGAGGAATTACCGAAATCCAGAACAAGGTTCTGTCCGGAACCGACCATCAGCTGGCTCAAGGTAGTGGCCGCGGCTGTGCCCGAAGCGGCAGAATTGCCGCTTGAACCAGGTGAGTTAACTGGCACACTTGTGGATGGATCGCTCGTTGTCGGGTCGGCCAAGGCACTTTGCAAGGTCAGTGATTGAGCAAGAAGAAAAGATGCCGCCAAAACATTGGTTGTGGAAGCCCGAAACGAGCGTAAGCGCATAGACGCTCCTCCAAATAAAGTGCGTGAGTATTATGAGGAAGAATTCTATGTGGTTCATCCTGGACTTTTCAATACTTCGTGAGGCTTTGGAAAGGCGTTTTGTTCGGATTGATTCTTTCAGCTTTGTTACTGGTAAAAGGTTTTAAGATACTTTTTGCATATAGTTAAACAAACTTTTAAACAAACTTTAGCATGTTGACAGAGACGATCTATTGTGCTGCTCGGTTCGGGAATCACCGGGCGCTTCGTTCCGTTTAACCCGTGTTGCCACCGTGTATGGTGGTGATTTGTCTGATTGCAATATCGTATACGGTGTAACACGATTTGGTTTTGCTTAGCGCCCGTGTCCAACTATTCCGCTGTGCTGGGCGGACAACGTGTTGTGTTCGGCTCTCTTAGCGCCCTTTTCAGTATTTAGCGGATTCAAAGTTTGCCGCAGCCCAATGAATGGTTTTTCAATAAGGTGCCAAGACAACTCCGACGCTAGAATTGAGAGCGGAATGCCCACTACAGCCGTCACAACCCATTCTGTTGCGCTTAAAAATTGTATGTGAAACAAAGGGCAGATCCCTGTTCGAACTAACCACATGCAAGGAACGTGGAATAAATAGATCGCGTAGCTTCGTTTCCCTAAGTAGACGAGGACTTTGTTGCTAAATACTGAGGTCAAAGGTTTCCAAGCCAGTGAAAGCCAAATTAGCAGCGAGAATGCCCCAGCTGTTGCTGCAAATGTAACTATATGCAAGAGAGAAACTTTTTGAATTGGCGGCATGTATGCCAAAACGAGGAAAAAAAGTACCGCGGATAAAGAAGCTAATTTGAGCGGTTGTTTCCCGCTATTTGCAAATACGGGCGGGTTCGCAAAATGCAAGATTGCTAACAACGCTCCAGCCATTAAAGGAAATATTCTGCAAGCTGTATTGAGGTAATAAAAGTTATGCAGCAACTCTATCGAACTGGTCGGCAAGCTCCAGAGAATGGCTGTGCTTGCCAAAATGCTACTAGCCGCGAAGGCAACGCTAGTTTTGCTCAATATCCCTAGCGACTTAGCTTTGTTTACTATCCACGGCCAGGCTAAGTAAAACTGTTCTTCAATGGATATAGACCAAAGCGGCATCAGCATAGCGCACATCATGCTTGCTCCGATGCCGGAAATGGCTTTGTCGAACTCATAGAGCGACTTCCAGTCGAAAATTATGGAAAAATTGCCTGCAAACAGCATGAACGGAGCTATGATTCGAGGAACAGCGCCTATCCATTCCATAAAGCTTGGCTGATGTGGAGAGCAGAAAGGCACCACCACAGAGGCAAGGAAAAGCATAAGGTAATAGAGAGGCCAAATGCGAGCAGCGCGCCGAAGGTAGAATTTTGGCAGCGAGATGTTTCCTATTTGCGCCTTCTCTTCAAGTAACAGGCGTGTGATTAAGAACCCGCTCAGTACGAAAAAACAATCAACCCCAATCCATCCCCAAGACGTGAACCTGTTTAAGAGTTCTGCAGCATCATTTGCTGCAGGAAAAGGACCGAGATGATGGAAAACTACCAGTAGCACCGCTAGCGCTCTGATGCCGTCCAGAGCTGGAAAATACATATCTCGCTTCGTTGGTCCTTTTTGCATTTTGAACAGCTTATGACAAATTTGAATCATGGATTTTCAAAATCTTCTCAAGAGCTCTCATGACAGCAGCCTTAATGCTGCAACTGTCGCCACTAAGCAACCACTTTGCAGGAGCTCTGAGAGCTTGGTCGCTCCCCGTAATTTACGTCTGCATACGCTCAACCGCTTTATTTCATTAAGAAACCGTTTTGCTTGCCGCAAAATCTTATTTTTTACTCAGCTTACATAGATCGAGCACCGTAGTGCAGTTCCCGCGGAGCTGGAGCATTAGATGGAGTTGGGAGCCTTGGAAGAGAGCTTCATTCTTTCCCGTAGTTCTCTTGCCTGTCTCTGCCACAATTTGACGTAGTCTTTTCTGTAGAGCTTTAGCTCGCTTCCATCAGGAAGACCTGTTTTGTCGATGAGAGCAAAATCGCCGCTGTGTTCAACAAAGTCCACAACATTTTGATAGGCTTCTGCGGATTTCTGTGGACTTACAGGTGAGCCCTGAAATCCAGTTTTGACCAAGAACCAATCCATTGTGGCTGCGTCAGAGGGTGTCTTGGAGAACCCATCGCTCATGTCGGGATTACAAAATCGCCACGTAACCGGAATGACGCGGCTCTTACGAACGTTGCACAAGTAACTGAATGAGCCTTGATTGTATTCCCAGGTGCTTGGAAGAACATTTAGATAAACGAAGCGAATTTTGTCGACTTTCTCGATGCTGTCGATTGCCCACTGCTGCTTCCAGGAATCCTTGTTGGCATCCAGGGCAATGTTGCTGCGAAGAAAGACGTCTGATCGCAAGCCAAACCAATCAAACTTAGAATCAACGTTGAGAGGGATTGGTCGTTTTACAACCGGGGCTTGACTGAAGTTCAATGAAAGCATTTGGACTGGTAGGAAAAGCAACAAACCAGTCGCAAGCGCGCGCTTCCAGGAAATCGATGATTTGATTGCTTCTCCGACAATACCCCCAGCAAACAAGCTGAACGCAACGGCCGCGGCACCATAATATCTGGCTTCTGGATTGTTGTAGTAAAAAATCACAATCATCAACAGGAAACCGCCCAATGCTGCAACTGTGGGCAGTACAACCTTTTGTGCATTATCTTTCCAATTGCTGCGCCAAAAGAGCAAGAATACGGGAAGCACTGTCAACGGTGACACCGATTCCCAAATCTGAATGGAGCTTTTCTGGGCGTTTACGAGAATCATCGAAAGCTTTTCAAGTAATGTGGGCCCGATTTGGCCCCTTGCTGATAGATACATTTTCAGCTCAGCAAAATTAGGAATAATCCATATCAGCAAAAATAGTGGACATGCAGCCAATATCAAGCTGACTTGCAAAAATTCCTTGTAGTTTCGCTTATAAAGACTATATACTGCCAATAGTACAAGAACGGGAGCCCCAAACAGCATGGCTATTTGCTTTGTGGTGCAATAGAATCCAAAGAACAGTGCTGCAATAAGGGTGGATTTCCATGTCTTGGTCGAATTCCAATACATCAAAGCTGCGGCATAGCAAGTAAATGCCATGGTTTGAAGCAAGTCCAGTAAGGGCAAATGCTCAAGTCCGCAGATCAATGGAGCGCAGAGCAAGAAGAGCAGTCCAGTATTAGCCTTCACTCTGTCCGACCATGTATACATTGATAGCTTATAGAAGCCAATCGCCATTACGAGAGTTTGGACGATCAGGCAGGCTCGATCAGCAAAGGCTCCGTCGCCGAAAACCACCTTAAGTAACCCGTTAAAAATCCAGCCTCCGGCCGGATATCCAAAGTGCTGCCTAAGCAGTACCGTCAGATTTGGGATGTTCCACTCGTGTGCATGAGTGAAAAAACGCCGCATCGTACAGCTATACATTGCGTGCCATGCTGGATCGTATCCAGGGATGGTTTTATCCAAGCAATGCCAAACCAATAGCGCCAGAATGAAAAACGCAATTACTCCGGCAGTGCAAAATTTGTTTTGCAATATCAAAACAATCTTGGAGGAAGACTTGTTGTCCTTCTGCTCCGGTGAGGCAGATCCTGTAGAAACTACGTTAATCGGCTTAGGCGCTAGCGTTTGCATTTTAGCTCACTCGTTGTAGCCCAATTCGATCGGGCTAATTGATGGACGTCCGATGCCTTCTCCTTTTATTCCGGAGAAAGCTGCTACTGGAGGCTTGAACACATACTCCCGTTCAGGAAATTCCTTCGGGGCTTCCTTTTTCTTATTGACGTAATCGATGCCAATGAAGTCCTTGAAGCCTAGCTTGTGGACACGCCAGCGGCGCAAACGCATAGGCTCGTCCTCTTCCCATGTGCCTTCATACCACCGCTCGAAAACCATCTGAAAATACTTCTCAAACAACTTCAAGAAAGGATGCACCGCGATGTTATATATAACGGTTATGTTTGAACGATCATTTGGCAGATCTTCAAAATGCACTTCCATTTCTAACAAGAAGCCCATCAAGTCGCGGTGAACAACGTGCATCACGTCGCCTTCCATCCACTGGCACGCCAACGTTGAATTGCAAAACGGCAAGAGAGGCATTTTCATCTTGCGATAAAGAAGAGCCCAGCTATCTTTCTCGGCTAGGATTCGTGCTTCTCTATAGTACTTATAGTGGGTACCGACAAGATGCTCATGATCGTAATAATTCCAGATCACTACGTCCTTCGGACAATCCATCTCGCGAACATACTTCAGCGTTAGGGTTACTGTTTTCATAATTCTGCTTGCTTCTTCTCCAAAGATATGCCAAATGCTATGCCAGCAAATTTATATAGATACAACCATTTTGAACAACTAGATCGGTGTACTGTCTTAGCGGGGTGCCCGGATTGGTCTCGCAAGCACCATCATCGCAGGAAAATTGCCAGTTATGCCAGAGACAAGTGAATTTGCCATCTTTATGTTTGCGGTACCCGACTGGACCACCGAAATGCCGACATATATTGCTGATCGCCTTGATTTGTCCTTCCCATATATAAAGGAGAATGTCGTGGTTCTCGACCCAGCGAGTAAGCTGTCCGTCCTTTTCTAACTCTTGAACGGTTGCCAAAAACGTATAGACATTAGTATCTATAGACGCGTCATTTGCCGTGTTTTTCGTGTCTTTCGTTGTAATCATGCGGTACCCCTTCAAGCCAGCAAGGACAGAAGCAAAGACATGATATCAATAGCTCCAAAATTCCTTCGTGTCACATAATTAATTAGGTATCCAAGCGCGGAAGATTTCGCCGATTTAAACAATGCGGGACTTCAATATCTGCGGAATGCCAAACCATTTCAGAAGGTAGTCAGCGAAGCGTTTCAACAAAGCTTCATTATAAGTTTTTCAATTCTTTCTTGAAATTAACCAAAGGGACAGGATACCAAATCGCCCGCTCGTCTTAAGCGGCGGTCATGATGCGTTGTATGCAAGTGCATATAATTACATCCTGTTCTTGGTCCAGGGAATCATGGAGGCAGAGGCACTAGCGCTCTTCTTTCGTAACGCGACCAAGCCTAGCTTGGAGATGGTTCTATATATGGTATCAACACGAATTCTATATAAAGCAGACCAGTCGACTCGCGTTAGGATAGCGACCTGGAAGAAGCTGGGTTTTGTCATTTCTGCCTTGCTGCTGTGTTTTGCTGTTGGACTGGAATGCGGAATCTTCAGCCAAAGAATAAAACCAAAGCACCTGCCTGAACCTACAGGGAAATTCGGATGGAGCATCGTTTTGCCCCGTACTCCGGCACGCCTATTATTTTCAACTGGACCTGCTTGGTTCGTCCAGCCCCTGAAGGTTGACGTTGACGGACAATTACTAAAGAAAAGTGGAGCTGGTTTTGACGAAATATTGAATACAGGGGATGGCCGCTTCAACCAGTTTGGTGAGCGCGTCTTCTTTTCCTTGCCACACGGTGTGGGTGCTCGTGCCTTGTCCAATATCACCGTCATCAGGCCGGTTTTTTTCCACCCCTGGATTGAGGCTCTCATACTCGCCAGCTTTTTACTCTTTCTGCGTTTTACTTACATTGCACAAGCAAAGAGGCTTGCGGTGCAATATGGACAATGGTGTCTACAACGGCAGATTCCCAGTTGTATGATTCCGTTGACCGTAATTGGTATATTGATGTTCGTGCAGATAAGTCAGACCTTACCTGCACGAACCGTATTTTTTAACCCTGATTCGGGCGGCTATTTATCCCCTGAGACGATCGTATTCCGTCGTCCTTTTGGTTATGTTCTTTTCCTAAAAACTCTTGTCCAGCTCACAGGCGAACTCTGGTTGGCTGGACCTATCCAATGGATCGCCTATGCTGCGTCTGTGCTCGGGATTTCCTGCTTATTCGAGAAGTATTTTAAAAACCCGTTTGTCGCATTTGTACTTGGAACACTTTTGCTTTGCAAATGCTCAATGATCAAATGGGCCTATTCGATAATGGCGGATTGCTTGTTTGGTGCATTGTTGGTCTGGTTCTTTATTGGCATTGTTTCTCTTGTTGTTGAAGAAAAACCAAGCTTAAAGGACTCGCTGCAAGTTGGTCTATCTTTTGCAGCTGCGCTGGCCTTGCGACCAATCGGTGCATTCATGACGGTTATGCCCATCTTTACGCTGTTTGCCGCAAAATCGCGCCGCAAAGTAATGGCGATTCTCCTGTCCACCGCCTTGCTGGTGCCGTTAATTTGTGGTGGAGTCGACAAAGCGTTGGCGCAATTTTGGCAGAGTCCAAATCCCAACTTCAAGTCAACCGGTATTTGCTTGTTAGGTTCGCTTACTTGGTTTTTAGACAAGTCGATGCAAACGGAATACCCCCAATTGAGAGATTTGATTGTCGATTCCACTGCTGACTTGCGTACCCGATATAAAAACGCATCCATTTCCGAAAAAATTTCGATGGATCACCATGATATTTTTCCGATTACCTGGGAGCGCCTTCCTGCTGCGCTGGAGCAATGGAAGCGCACACCGGAAGCAAGCAAGTTTGGTATCAAGTCTGCCGACGACATCTATAGCGTAAGCGTCGATAGAGTATTTACCCGTCTTGCCTTGCAAACGGCGGTTCAAAGAGCTCCTCAAGTACTGGATCTAGGTTTGGTCAGGGCTCAGGATGTTCTGACAAGCCGACTAACTGGTGAATGGCTCGTTCCTTTATATTTTCAGCTTTCCGGTATGGAGGCGGGTATCACAGATCAGGCAGGGATACGTTGGAGCAAGCGTTATCCATTCACGTATTTTGAAACCAAAGATCCAGGCAATATTAATCTGGTACTAGAAACGAATAGACATTTCCTCAATGTTTTTGTCATCGTTATGTTCTTGCTTACTTGTAATAGTCTTTTTGGGTCACTTTGCAGCAAGCGTGCTATTACTCCGTCTTTAAAGGTAGTGACTTTAGCCTGGTTCATGGCGGGGTCTTATTTCGGAGCTGTAGCCTGCATGCAACCTGTACTTGACCGGTATTCCGAACCCATAGTGCCAATTGTGCTGTTCGCAGCTTTCGGACAATTCTTGTTTACGATTCAAGCGTTGCGGTCTTTTTGCGTCCGCAAAGCGCCGCTGAAGGACGCCGCCGAGCAACCGACCGCTGTAATTTGCAAGTAAGTAGGACGTAGTCTCTGATTATTTATGCGCCCGACGCCACTACGTATGAGCGTTGAGCTTTCAGTTTCATGTTCGCTACTCAGTCAGGATGCCCTTGTCGGTCGTTTCAGCTCCACTAGTGCATCTTTTGCCAGTACCGATGCGCCGAAAAGCAGTGCCATAGCTACTAGTGCCCACGCTATCGTGAGAGGGAGCGGCTCGTATTTGAATTCAACTTTGTGTTTTCCTGATTCTATTTCGACTGCCTGAAACAAGTGATTGGCTCTCAAAAGTTCACGCTTTTTGCCATCCACATAGACATTCCATCCCGGATAAAAAATGTTCGTAAGAACTAGGACACGGGAAGATTTAGTGTCTGTCTGCACAACCGTGTTATCAGGAAATTCTTCAACTAGAGTTGCTTCTGCTGGTGCTGGCGGAGCTGCGGCTGCTCCGCTGTACTTTGCAAGATCATTGGCTGAGCTTCCGCTTATGATCGCTTCTGAACTTGGATCAAAGTCTTTGCTATTGAGTAATCGCAAAGTATCTTCGTTGGAGGGCGATGTTTTAATCCTGCCTAGGCAATAGGCTCTCGGAAGAGCTTGTGTGTTCTCATATATACGGATATGGTCCGCAGTCTCGTGCAGAAGCCGGAATCGTCCATCGGACGTTTGGACCCTGTCCACTTGTTGAGTTTCAAACGCACACAATGTCGCATCAGCCTGTTGTGAAGCAAAACCTTCTGGAAGAATCTTCTGAGAACTCCACCCATCAATCATAACCACATTCAATCGCAGACGTTTGGCGTCGAAGTTGGGGAGAGGAAGGTAATTAGTGGTCGTCCAGCGATCTTGCAGATGGGCTTGTCTCGGTTCTACAAACTTGAATTTGCTCTTCCATAGTTCCTTGCCATTGTCATCGGTCAACACATACTGGAATTGGTATCGATTAGGGATTGCTATGTGCATGACGAAGGAAGATTCGACCTTCAGCTCTCCGGCTTGGGGATCGTAAACGGCTGTTCCAGGAAGTAAGCGCAAGCCCGGAATGAATCTGCCTCCATCGGTGGCAATCACTTTTGCTTTGGAGCTATTGTTTACGGCTTCAATCCGCTTTGGCTGAAGTGAACGAATGGGCAAATCCGATGCAATGAGTTTGACGCTTGCCGCATCGTACAGTTTGTTGAGCTCGTAAGGAATCTGAATCTCGTTGCAGTATCCGAGCGTCGCTCCAGCTGCTTTCATGAATTCGAGATAGGATGCGATGTTTAGTGGAGTGCCTGTTCTAAGATCCGATAAACCGTAAAGCAGGGAAGTGTTTGGTAACAACAATCGGTCACCGCATGCGGTGAATCGCTGCTGATGATTTCCTTTCAACTTCTCGATAAACTCGGACCTTCCTTGTGCCGGAATCTGAACGGTGGATGTATACGGCAACTCTAAATGCACTGGTGTCCATAAAGATGCTGCATTTAGGATTGGAAAAAGCAAAAATGCAAGGACGATTAAGCTATTTGTGGCTAGTTTTGACCGATAAAGGCTGTTCAGGCAAAGTAACAATGCAGGTACTAATGTCAGAATCGCATGTGTTATGTTTGCTTTGGCAGTAAGGCCAACCGGTAAGTCTGTTGCACGGAATAAGCTGAAGATATTTGGCAAAAAGCAAAGCGCCGCCCCGAACAGCAAAAGTATAAGTGGCTGCCATTTTTCGAGTGTCTTTTTTGCGACTGCTTTATCAGGCAAGTTTGTATTTTCTGCTTTTGACGCTTGACCAAGCTGAGTCAGTCCAATGGATGCGAATGTACATAAAAGCAAAAGTATTATCGAAATCGAATATTCCGGCAAAACATAAGAGATAGGGGGCGTAGTTAGAATGCGATCTAACGGTGCCGGACGAGTTTCAAAAAGCAGCGTTAGCAAAAGAAGCGAAAACAGCACTAAATGTTCTTTTTTACCGAACCATAATCCCGCTGGTATTGCAAGCAGTATCACAGTTCCCGGAAACAAGTTGTGTGGAATCTTTGGGCTGCTCAGATAAAGCAAGAATTGATTGAGAGGTATATATTCTCCGAAGGTATCATTGAATTTATAAGAATGTGCGAGTTGGAGAAACTCGACGAAAGAAAACAATAGTGGCGAGCAGAGGCAGATTGACAGGATTCCGGTCAATGAAAGTTGCTTAGCTGCTTGCAACGGATTTTTCTTGTTTGAATTCTTGATCGCATCAAAGGTCCAAATGTACATTCCCGCTAGAACTGTTATGAAGAAACTCTCGGGATGCATGCTGTAGAATCCCAGGACAATCAGCGTTACTGCCAGTAGTATTTTCTTCATATGGAAGCTGCCGCGCAATAAATCAAATGCAATGAATATTGCCGGCGCCATAGAGGTATTTGCTAGTTCCGCAACTCTCAGAGACCTTGAGTACAAGGCAAAGCCTATCGAGGCTGTCGCAGCTGCCCATGAGGACGAGCCTTGCCTCAAGAAATACCAAAAAGCAAAAACGGAAGGCAATATGATTTTGAGGACCAACCCAGCATTGTAGGTCGCTTGGTTCTTCACTCCGAGAATCAGATTTACCGGATGAAACAAACAATTGGCCAGGTCGGCCAGGATAGGCTGGCCGAAGCCTGTCAGGTTGTTCCATATCGGCAATTTTGCCGATTCTATACAGGTTTGCAAAAACCAGGACTTTGGATAACTTTGAAAGCAGACGCTAGGGTCTTCCGGAACCGTTAAAAACACACCTTTTAGCTGATCCAGAGTATTGGCGTAAACAAGATCCAATTGCTCTATTAGATTGAGTCTTGATATTGGTTCTCCCGCAAGCATCGTTCTGTAAAACATAATGACGATTGCCAGTACTGGAACTACTAAGTACCAAAACTTTATAGAGCGTGAATCCTGCTGCGATTGTAAAGATGATCTTTGCTGATCGGTTGCGCCGTCAGATTCGCTCTGGTTTATTTGCGAAGAATCCATAATGCTCGAAAAATCAGTCGAGTATAAGCAGGCGAAAGCTCAAAAAGGATTGCACATGCCCGATAAGGCTGAAGTGTAGCGCATTCTTTCTTTTGCAAAAATGAGAAGAATTGTGGGTGCTTTTGAGGGCAGCCTGCGGCGTTGATTAATTAGACTTTATGGACGAAGGGACCCGTTCCCTGGGCTACTTGAATACTTGGTAATGAAACTCAAGCTGGATTCTTTTATCATGACAAATTGCCGAAGTCTTGATTGGCGCTCGAAATGCTATTTAGCTCCTGCATTTTTCTATTTCTATTTTTGCCTGCTGTATTGCTGGTCTATTTTTGTGCGCGCTCGATCTTTTGGCGCAATATTGTATTGCTGCTGGCCAGCTTGTTTTTCTACAGTTGGGGCGAGCTGAGCTATTGCTGGGTCATGCTTTCGGTAATTGCAGTTAATTACATCACCGCAATGATGATCGAGGATAGCAAATCAGCAAATAGCAGAAAGCTCATTCTCACTCTTACGATCATCGGCAACCTGGGACTTCTAGCCTGGTTCAAATATGCCGGATTCCTGGCCGAAAATGCCAATGGTGTATTGGCGGCACTAAAAATGCCAATGGTTAATCTCGGCGTAATCCACCTTCCGCTCGGAATCTCGTTTTTCGTATTCCACTCTTTGTCATATGTGGTGGATGTGTTCCGCGGTACTGCTACGGCTCAACGAAACCCATTTAACATGGGTCTGTATATCTCGCTATTTCCCCAGCTTGTTGCTGGACCCATCGTTCGTTATCACGATGTGTGTGACCAACTTACTCAGCGATCGCACAATATGGATAAATTTACAGAGGGCATACGCCGCTTTGTCACCGGGCTCGGAAAGAAGATGCTGATTGCAAACGCTCTTGCAATTCCGACTGACCAGATTTTTCAGCTACCGCATTCGGAAATAACAATGCAACTTGCTTGGCTCGGAGCCATTTGCTACACGTTCCAAATCTACTTCGATTTCAGCGGCTATTCAGATATGGCTGTTGGTCTCGGTTTGCTCTTCGGATTCAAATTACCTGAGAATTTCAATCATCCGTATTCGGCAAAATCCATGCGCGAATTCTGGCAGCGCTGGCATATGTCGCTGTCGAATTGGTTTCGCGACTACCTCTACATCCCGCTTGGCGGCAATAAGGTTTCGGAGTCGCGGACTTGCTGGAATCTTCTTGTAGTCTTTTTCTTGTGTGGATTGTGGCACGGTGCAAATTGGCAGTTCGTCGCATGGGGGCTTTATCACGGTGGTTTCCTGGGAGCGGAACGACTTCTATCCGAGAAAGGGCGACAAACAGCGTCGCAATCGGGGCTAGCGGGAAGCCGACAAAATGCCGGCGCTGCCGGGATCGCACCAGCATCGTCCGGCAAAAGCAATTCAGTCCTTTCCATTGTTGCGAATCATGCATACGTCGCACTAGCCGTAATCTTTGGATGGGTTTTGTTTCGGGCTGAAAGTTTTCCTCAAGCCATGGTGTTTTACAAGGCTATGTTGGGCTTTGGTGCTCAATCTTCGAGTTATCCTATTGCAGCCTTCCTTACCTCAGAAGTTGCTTGTTTGATTGTGATTGCCCTGTTCTTTTCTCTGCCGCTTCGCGTGTATGGTCACAAGATTCTTGCTGCTGTGCCTGCTTGGAAAGAGCAATTGGTGTCGCCTATGCGAACGGCCTGGGCGATGGCAATCTTTGCTTTGAGCACTCTTGAAGTCGCATCAGGCACATACAATCCCTTTATCTACTTTAGGTTCTAGCGATGGAAAAGACGATGAATTTGATTCTTTCCATCAGCTTCTTAAGCTTCATTGCTTTCTTTGCCGTCGCCTCCTGGCTCTGCGCGCCTCCTGAGGTTCTTACTGATGAAAACCGCAAGATTTCAAAGTTGCCACGCTTGTCAAAAAAGAATTTGCTGGCATTTCCTCAAGCTTTCGAGGCTTACTTTAATGATCGGTTGTTTTCCAGAAGTGAGTTAGTGAAGACAAGAAATCTGTTTAGATTCAAATTTTGGGATCTGTCCGATGCGCCTAATATCCTTGTAGGAAAAAACGGTTGGCTCTATTTCCTGGGCGAGACAGGAAGCATTTTGACTGCGCCGGAGAAGCCCTACACGCAAGCTGAATTGGAGCAGTGGAAGAACGTTCTTTCAGGTAGAGCAAGATACTTTGAGCAGCAGAGACGCAAGTATGTCTTCGTTGTTGCACCGAACAAACAAAGCATCTACCCGGAATATTTCCCTCTTTTCACAGCCAAGAGAACCCGGTTGGATCAATTGTCTAGTTATCTAGGTCAGTATCCGGATGTTCCTTTTATCAACTTGAAGGATCCTTTGATCGGAAATAAGAATGAAGGAAACTGTTTGTATTTCAAGACCGATACTCATTGGAATGAACTGGGCGCTTTCATTGCCGACCGTTACATCGCTTCCTTGCTGAGTGCGTCAATTCCAGGCATTCAGCCCATAGCTTTTTCGGGAGCTAAGATCAGCAAAGAAACTTTTAGTGCTGGCGACTGTACAAAGTTAATGGGGCTGTTTGGCTGGGTCAAAGAGAGTGCTCCTTTGGTTAAGTTGGCTGATAAAAATGTCAAGCCTGCGTTTAGTAAAGGAACTGGCTATGCCACCGAGATTTCGACCTTTAGTCAAGCTGTAAAAAAAGGACAGGGACTCCGTGCAGTTGTATTTCACGATTCTTTTGGTGAGCAAATAAAGCCTTATCTATCGGCTCACTTCTCTCGTGCAGCATATCAGTTGCGCCAAGCAGATTTGGCGGTTGATTTAGATCTCGTTGCGGCAGAGAACCCTGATCTGGTTATTCAAGAAGTGGTCGAGCGGCATGTCGTGCAATTAGTACCGTATCCGGTGCATGATTGGCGACATGAAATACTTGATGCTCTAAAAACACAATCAACTAGCGGCCACGGACAAGAGTGGCTATGCGTGCTCCCGCACACTAATGAAGTTAACTCGCTCCGCTTGCAAGAAGTCTTGCGATCACCGCATTGCAATGTGACAGCCAGCAATTGCAGGCAATGGACTGACGCTGGTGTACAAGTCAGTTTTGATCCCAAAACGGCGGAATACTTCCGTTGGTATGTAACCAAAACCGGAGCGCAGGAAACGAGCATAGGAAACTCGGGCAAATTAGCTGACAAGGAGTCCCAACGAGCTTTGTCCCAACTTTCTGATTACGTTCAAAATAGTGGACGCTTTGAAGTGGTGAAGCAGATCAAGTTGTTCGATCAATCAGAAGTCACGCTTTGGAAGCTCCGGACTTTATGAACTCAACAAGAGAAACGCGAGGAAGGGCAAGCGAACCTCATTGAGCAGGATTCATAAAGCACTGTTCTGCGCAGTTAAAACAGTTCAATTCATTCTCCAGTTCTAACCACGATTACCTCAACTATGGACTCTGCAACAATTAAGAACGACCCTGTCGCCGGATCCAAAGGCGCAAAGCCAGTAGTAAATGCAAGACTCGTCCGCACGCTGACCGAGATGATATTGGCTCTGCTAATTTGCATTATTGTCCTTGAAATTTGTTTTGCTTTTGCAGGATTGGGCGAGCAAGACTTTCTGCGGCCTCATCCTGTAAATGGCTTTGAAGCAATGCCGGACAAGAATATTACTTTCCGCCGGGAAGGATTTTCTAGGACGCGCTTCAATAGTCATGGAATGTGCGACAAGCCGAGGACTCTCGATAAACAGCGTGGAACCGTGCGTATAGCGGTGGTTGGTGATTCAATCGTTGAGGCACTGCAAGTGGAACATGAAGAACGGATGTGCTCGATACTTGAAGGTAAGCTCAATCAGAAATTTAAAAGCCCCTTTGAAGTTCTCAATTTTGGTATGAGTGCTTCAAACATAGGACAAACTTTCCTGCGTCTGCAAAATAAGGTTATTGAATTTCATCCGGATATCGTTGTTTTGTTTTTTCCACATCACTCAACCTATGATGTCATCCCTCAACCAAATGAGATATTTCCGAAAATTTGCAGACCATATTTTCTGATTTCAAAAGATGGTCTTGTCGCCGACTATACGATTATGAATCATTGGCTTGAAACGAAAGAGGGCAAGAGAATTCTCGCAACCGAATGGCTAAGAGAGCACAGTCATATTTGGGGCGTAATTGGAAGCCTGTCAGTGCAGTTTACGCGCTCTTTGGGACATGTTTTCGATTCAGCTAGCGCAGCTGATTTGCAAAAGCATGCCACGAAAATGGAGTCTTCCTCACAGGCTACTCGTGTACCGGCATCGCTGATAAATAATGCCAATGCGGATAGGTGCATAAAGTTCTATTATCCAATAGTTGACGCGCTGCTTGTAAAAATGGCACGGCTCTGCAAAGAGCACCAAGTTCAATTCGTCATTGCCTATCTGCCGTTTGAGGCTGATAGCGCTGCCAGGCTGGAAAGGAACTTGTTAGGCCGGACCTGTGCAAGAGCAGGTATCAAATTCCTTGATTTAGGTGCTGCCATTGTCGAAAAGCACTATGACAAGAAAGAGTCCTTGTATTATCAATGTCACTTCTCGAAATACGGAAACAAGGTACTGGCAGATGCTCTGAGAGCAGAACTTTTGAGAAGCGGTAGCCTGCAGAAGCTATACTGAATTGTTTTTCAATTTAAATTTTTGTTCAGTCTTGCAAGAGGCGCATTGATGCGGTCGTTCTATTGGAGAATGACGTGCTGATGCTCCTCCCCCCATTTCTAACCCTTATGTAATCTACTGAATCTCTCCGTCCTTCATGTTTTTTGAACTACGCTGCAGCTTAAGCAATCGTTAGGCTGGCTATTAATGCGCTTTTGAGATCTATAATTGAACTTGCAAAAAGCACTCCTTGCTGATGGGTGCTAAGTCGTAGCTTTCCGGAAACGTTTATGCAGAACCTAGCTTTTGAGTATGATGTTTGTGTGATTGGTGGTGCTGGTCACGTTGGCTTGCCCTTAGCCGCTGCTTTAGCAGAGAAAGGGCAGCGAACACTCATTTATGACATTAACGAAGCTGTGCTGAAGCGGATTTCTGCCGGCGAAGTCCCTTTCATGGAAGATGGAATGGAAGAGCTTCTTCCGAATGTCCTCGCATCAGGAAAGCTGGCGCTGACTTCCAAAAAAGAAGATATCGGCAAAGCAGACATTGTTATCATCACGATCGGAACACCAGTTGACGAGTTCCTCAATCCCGTTTTCAAACTAATCAAGTCTTGCATCGATGATTTGCTGCCATATTTGCGGGATGGGCAGCTTCTTATTCTGCGGTCGACGGTGTATCCAAACACAACCGATTGGTTGGCTCGCTACCTTGAAGAAAACGGTCGTGAGCTACAGGTTGCATTTTGTCCGGAACGTGTTGTTCAGGGCAAAGGACTTGAGGAAATAAAAAAACTGCCTCAACTGGTTGGTGGTGTCACTCCAGAGGCGCAGCAAAAGGCAGAGAAACTGTTTGGTTTGTTGGCACCGGAAGTCGTTGAACTTAAGCCAATTGAGGCTGAGTTCGCGAAGCTGTTCAATAATGCATATCGTTACATAGAATTCGCGATAGCAAATGAGTTTTACATGATCACTCGTGCGGCGGGTGTTGATTACTATCGCGTTTTGAAAGGTATGAGTCATAATTATCCGCGTGCTAAAAACATTCCAAAGGCGGGCTTTGCTGCTGGACCCTGTTTATTCAAAGACACCATGCAACTGTCTGCGTTTTCAAATAATCGCTTCAGTCTCGGACACTCTGCAATGTTGGTAAACGAAGGTCTTGTTCTCTACATAATTGACGAGATCGCTCGTGATTACGATCTTTCGCAATTGAAGATCGGATTGCTCGGAATGGCTTTCAAGGCTGATAACGACGACATTAGATCATCCCTCAGCTATAAGTTAAAGAAGGCTCTGGAGTTTCGCGCGAAAAAGGTTCTTACCACGGATCCATTTGTGAACGTTGATCCAGAGCTGAAGCCTCTCGATTATGTTCTAGAGAATTCCGATCTATTCATCCTCTGCACTCCACACTCTCAGTATAAGAATCTCGATCTCAAAGGAAAGCCGATCGTGGATATTTGGGGATTCTTCGAAAAGGAATTTGACGGCAAGCTTGCCGTTGAGTCGACCGCACCAGCGCTAGCAGCAAGAGGAAGCAATGTCCGGTAAATCGATACTTGTAACCGGCGGTACCGGCTTTATTGGCTCTTCTTTGGTCAAGGCACTTGTTCATGCCGGTCATCAGGTTCGCGTTCTCGACAATCAATCGCGTGGTGCCAGTCGCAGGCTGAAAGATATCGCAGGGGATTTTGAATTTCTCGAGGCTGATATTCGCGATAGCGATGCGGTGGATAAGTCCTGCAAGGGTATTGATTCTGTCTTCCATCTTGCATTTGTGAATGGAACGGAATTCTTTTACACAAAGCCGGATCTTGTGCTTGACGTTGGTGTTAAGGGCATGGTAAATGTGCTTGATGCCGCGATAAAAAACTCCGTCTCGGAGTTCGTTCTTGCTTCTAGTTCTGAGGTCTACCAAACACCCCCTCAGATCCCCACCGATGAATCGGCACCGCTGATAATACCGGATGTTTTTAACCCGCGTTATTCGTATGCGGCCGGTAAGATGATCAGCGAAGTGATGGCAATTAATTATGGACGGAAACATTTTGAGCGCACCTTGCTCTTCCGTCCGCATAATGTCTACGGTCCAGACATGGGCTGGGAACACGTAATTCCGCAGTTCGTGCTGCGCCTAAATCAAATTATTCAAGACGAAAGGAATGCTTCACCGTCAAAGAGTCGTTTCGACTTCCCAATCCAAGGCAGCGGAGAGGAGACTCGCGCATTCGTTTATATAGACGATTTTACCGCTGGCTTGATGGCTATGTTCCAAAAGGGCAAGAACCAACAGATTTATCACATAGGGACTCAGGAAGAGCTGAGTGTGAAACGCTTAGTAGAAGTCGTCGCCGCATCATTTGATGTTGAAGTTAATATCGGTACGAGTGCTGGCGCCGCTGGTGGCACCATGCGCCGCTGTCCCGATATCTCAAAGTTGGCTGCGCTTGGATATAAGCCAACCGTAAAGATTGAGGACGGAGTTCAGAAAACGAAGGATTGGTATGTTGCTAATTTGGACCTTGCTCCAGCACAGGATAAGAAGCCTCCAGCATTGCAGTTAACCAGGGTAAACAAATAGAACACTATGGGCGGACGGGACGTCCGCGCTCCATACTTAGAACAGGAGGATGAGGGTCTTGCAAACAATACCGAAATTGACCGCCGGAACTGGAAGCAGCGTAGTTGTTGAGCGTTGTCAGCTCTGCGACGGCAAGGAACTAGAGCCCATCATTTTTCTTGGCTATTTGCCTCCTGTCAATACGATGCCGATAATAGGCTCGATTCCAAAAGAGGAGCCCGCTTATCCGGCCCTGGTGCTGTCCTGCAAAAAGTGCAGTCTTGTTCAACTTGGACTGACTGTTGACCCCAATATTCTCTTTCCGCCAGAGTATCCTTATACATCCGGAACGACAAAAATTTTGCGCGATAATTTCGCTGAAATGTATAAGGAAAGCCAGACATTCATCAAGCTTGGTGCTGATGATCTCGCTGTAGATATCGGATCGAATGACGGAACCTTGCTTAGCAATTTTAAGAATGGTGGGCACAGAGTTAAAGGAATTGAGCCAACCTTGATGGCAAATTTGGCTAATGAGCGCGGTATTCCAACCGAGCGTGCATTCTTTGGACCGGAGGCCGTAAAGAAAGTTGTTGAGACTGATGGAAAGGCTTCTGTCATCACTGCAACAAACGTGTTTGCACACATCGAGAATGTTCATCAAGTTGTGGAATCCATCCTCGATTTGCTGAAGGAAAAGGGAGTTTTCATTTCGGAGTCTCATTACTGGCTAAGTTTGGTTGAAACCTTGCAGTATGACACCATCTACCATGAGCATCTGCGCTACTATTCGTTGAGCAGTTTGAGATACCTGTTGGAACAACATGGACTGGAAATCTTCCATGTAAAACGCATTCCGACACATGGCGGATCGATTCGCGTTTATGCAGCTAGAAAAGGTGACTATGCTATACAGCCTTCCGTTAAGGAAATCGAAGACGCCGAAAAGAATTTTGGATTGCAAGATAAGGCTTTAACTGAATTCAAACGACGTGTGGTTAATTCAAAACTTGCGCTTATGAGCCTCCTTCACGAGTTAAAGAAAGATGGTGCTCGCATCGTTGCTGTCGGCGCTCCGTCTCGTGCTTCAACACTGGTAAATTATGTTGGACTTGATGAAGGCGTTATCGATGCCGTCCTCGAGATCAAGAACTCTTACAAGATTGGCAAATACATGCCGGGGACTTTGATCCCTGTTCGTGACGAGAACTTGCTGTTTGAAGAGCAGCCTGACTATGCCTTACTTCTTTCCTGGCACATAGCCGGAGAGCTAATTGCAAATCTGAAAGCGAAGGGCTACAAAGGCAAGTTCATTGTTCCTTTGCCAGAACCAAAAATCGTTTCTTCCGAAAAGGAGATACTCTAAATGGAACCCTTGAAACATGCAGTTATCATAGCTGGAGGACGGGGAGAAAGATTGCGCCCCTATACGGAAGATCGTCCAAAACCAATGGTGCCCTTGATGGGCAGCCCTCTCATTTCGTATTCGGTTAAATGGTTGACTGCACAAGGTGTGACCAACATCACAATATGCTGTGGTCATATGCATCAGGTAATCGTTGATTATTTTGGAGATGGTGCCAAGTTCGGAGCCAAGATCAATTATTTGATTGAAGAGAAGCCGCTGGGCCGTGGCGGAGCTATTCGCGCTGCGTTGGAATCAATTCCACGCACTGTCAAAAATGTTCTCGCTATGAATGGCGACATCATGACGAATCTCAATCTCTCTGATTTGCAGGAATTTCATCGCCAACAAAAGGGAATGGTGACCCTCACCTCTGTACCTCTTGTTAGTCCATATGGCATAGTGGACATGACCGATGACGGCGACGTTAAAGGATTCCGCGAAAAGCCGCAACTGCCGTTTTGGATCAACGCTGGCATATACTTAATGGATACGTCCGTTTTGCCGCTTTTGCCGGCGATGGGTGATCACGAAGAAAGTACTTTCCCACAATTAGCGGCTCAAGGTAAGTTGAAGTGCTACCGGTCAACCGCTTTCTGGCGCGCTGTTGACACCGTCAAGGATCTAACCGAGTTGAGAAACGAATGCGAGCAATTGTTCTTCGGAACAATGTTCAATCGGCTTGATTTTTCTCCGAACCGTTTTTAGTGACCTGTGCGCATTTTGCGTTCCGATGTATTGGAGCAACCGGGTTTGGTGACAGATGGAAAATTAGAGGAATCAGTCGAACCGAAGACGTTATCGGAAGAGAGAACGCCGATTATCGCTTCGTCCGATTCTTCTGGCAGAACTGCATCTACATTCTTATTGATCGTTTTTTTCGCCACTGCTTACGCACTGTTTTTTCACTTCTCTCAAGAACCGCCGCGCCGGACTCTATGTTTTGATGCCAGGCAGTATCTATTTGATGCCGAGCGCATTTCCACGTTTTTGCTCCAACTGCTTAAGGGAAAGCTGGACACCGCGCCTTTGACTTCTGCCGACTTCGTGAGTTCGATACTTGCAGATGGACCCATCTTCCCGGCATTTCACGGCACAATTTTTGCATTGCTCGGGCATGCACCGCAGATATATGACTGGCGCTTGATCCAGGTAGTGCAGTCAGTCATGCATGGTTGTTCTGCGGCGATGATCTTTCTGCTCAGTTACAGGCTAACGGAGAAGCGCTGGCTTGCGATTTTATCCGGACTGGTGTGGGGCGTTTATCCTGCGGCTGTGTTTTGGAGCGGCATCTTTTACACCGAAACGACAGTAATCTTTTTTGCGCTTATTTTAGCTTGTGCATTAACGGCGTCGAAGAGACTGTTCAATGATTGCATTTCCGGCTTAGCTGCCGGCTCCCTCTTTCTTCTCAAACCTGCTTTAGTCCCCGCTGTTGCACTTGCCCTTCTGGGGCGCTTGCGTGACTGGAGGCATTTGCTGATAATCCTTTGTTTTCTGGTTATTCCGATCATCCCGTGGGCACTGTACACAAAAGCAATGACCGGGCATGCAAGTTTTACAGCGCAGAGATTTCCCGCATTCAACTTGGCGATGGGTGCCGATATTGAAGTCGGAGCCTGCATGGTATCTCCACCAAGTGCACTCACGGCCATGTTCTCGAGGGATAGCGATCCGATTGCATTTCCGCTGGCTCAGTGGACTTATCATTTCGATGACTGCGCCAAATTGGCTGCAGAGAAGATATCAATTCTCTTTGCCAAGCAATCAAATGATCTTCGCGAAATATATTTCGGATTTTCGCCGCTTCAGCAAAATATAGTGCATTGGCTAATTGTAGGTTTGGGGTTTGCTGGTTTTCTGTCTGTTGTGTTTGCTGGTCGAGCCGGTTTAAAGACCTGTACAGACGCAGGGAAACGGATGATATGGTTGTGTTTTGCTGTGCTTGCCTCACATTTCACCTATATTCTCTTCACGCCGTCTGCCCGCTATGGATTCACTTCGACGCCATTTTTATTAGTGATGGCTTCCTTTTTTGTAGCAAAGGTGCTTGCAAAAAGTGCAAGCAAGATCGAGTTACTCCGTGATAAAGCTGTTCCACTTGCTTTAGCAGCTTGTTTGCTTGCATTGATGACCGTCATTTCAAGCAAGTCCGGACCAGGCACAACCGATGAAGTCACATACGATTTGCAGCGAGGCGACTCCGCTGTGAAGATGTTGGATCTGTCAAAGAGCCATCAACCTGTGTCGGATCATCAAGCGATTTTGATGGTTGATGCAGATGGCGATATTGACAATGCGGTCGTGGAATTAAATGGCAAGCGTCTGGACGAAAAATTCAAGCATATTCGTTATTTCAATTCGGAGATCTATCGTCAGTCGTTCGAGCTTCTTTCGCTCGGTTATCCGATGGGGCTGGAGCTTAGTGATTTCCGGAACTGGAGAGCCATTCGCATAGATGCATCAGCCTTGAACTGGAAGGGAGGCAACAGCATCAAGATTATAGCTGCCGGACCTACGAGGCTCTATGCGGACAAATCTTCGACTGAAAGAAAAATGCTTTCTCCAAATACGTATTGCGTAAATATTCTCGGAAACTCCTGCGACCGAACCGATCCTCGCATTGTCAGCCCAATTCTAGCGGCGAAAGTTGAACAAAGCTCCTCTCTCAATAGCGGCAATAAAATAAACAAGCTGGATAGTTCGCTGCGAGTTAAGCTTGGCATCGGATTGAACAGCGCACAGCCGTTGGCTCCACTTGTTGATTCGGGCAAGTACTCTGCTTCGATGTCGCACAAAGATTTTGATCTGTACATGCAAGATCTTGACGGCATTAAGATGAATCGACAAGTACTTAAGGCTGTGCAGCGGACCGGGGCAACCTTTCCCTTTCCGGAAATGCCGAATGCTACCCATTTACGTGTTCTATTGAAAGGCGAGTTGCGAAGCGAAACAAAAAATGGCAGTGCGGGAGTCGTTCTTGCATTGCTACCCGGGGCCACAGCTCCTTCTGTAAATTTGTCATCGGTTCCAAATGCTATTCCAGCAAGCGCTGAATGGAAGTCTTTTGAGATAGAGGATACGGTGCCGAAGTCCATGCTCGCGCCCAAAGCGAAGCCATCCTTGTATGTGGCACTGTATCCAGGCTCCTGGCTAGATGTATGTGGTTATGGCGCAGATCGATCATCCCCGTCTGTGCACGTGCGAAATCTGTCCTTTGAAATTACGGGTGTCCGGCAATCTGATCTAGCGAGCTGCCGCATGCTTTACTATTGATGTCTGCAGAATCCGTGCTTTTGGTGGGCGACGCATGGCATCGCCCCTACAGCTGAACCATGACGAAATGGGTCGCGCCGCAGAGCGAACTGCTCTTTCGGACTTTGTGTTTCCAAACAACATGGCTGTATGGCCGGACAGGCAGGCTGACACATTCTTAAAAGGCTTATGCAGCTGGATTTAATTAAAGCGCGACTTCAATTTAAGAAAGGGTAGCTCGATCACGAAATAGGAGATGCAGGCACAGGCAAATATTAGACCGTATTGGTAGAGTTCGGCAGTGCGAGCATGCTTGCAGAAGAAGTCCCAGAAATAGGCGCAATAAAGAATGTGCACAAGCGGATGCCACAAGTATAGGCTGTAAGAGAGTTTCCCTACAAAAACGGGAATCGGATTCGAAAGAATCCTGGCAATTGGTCCGGAGCTTCCCGTCAGAATGGAAATCAGCACTGCCGCAATCAACCCCGTTGTGGCGGGCATTTTAACAGCCCAAAAGAAGAGCTGATCGTTTGTGCTTCCAGCACTGGGATGACCCAACCACTGAAATGCCTGAAACGCCGAAACGGCTAAAGCGATTTGCGCTATCGGATTGCCTAGTGTCTTGCCCGCAACCTTGCAAATAGAATCCTTCGACAAGAGCAAAGCTACAAGTACACCAGCAAGGAGAACATCGATTTTTGAGTCCAAGCCGTTGAATATCCGGAACCAGGTCGCACCGTGTGCAACCAGGTAAAGGCGCCAGAAATAAACAGCTGTGATTGCCATCGCCACGGCTGTCACTGCATGTTTCTTCAAGACTTTCATGCAAGCTGGCCAGATCAAATAGAATTGTTCTTCCAATCCAAGCGACCAGAGATGCGTCAAGAATGGCTTCATTGGTATCAAGCCCCAACTGTAGGCTATGTCCAAATTTGTGAGGTACAGCGCCGCGCATACAAAAGGCTTTAGGTGGTGGTCGCCTCCCATCATGTACCACCCGGCAACGACTGCCAGGTAAATGTAGTAGGCCGGGCAGATTCTCAGCCAGCGTCTCAGGTAGAATCTTCCCAGGCTAAACTTGCCACTGTCTGTAGTGCCGCCTTTTTTCGCGGACTCCTTCAATAGGATAGAGGTGATCAGGAAACCGCTAATGACGAAGAAAACGTCAACGCCGATCCAACCGTTAAATTTGTGACCAAACTCCGAAGTGACAGGGCCTATTTCATGAGAGGTTATCACCAGGAGAATTGAGACCGCGCGCAAACCATCCACGGCGGGAATATAGCCAATACTATATTGATCCGCTTTTGGGGCGGTCTCTTTAGAATCGGTCCGTTTCTCGGCAATCGTTGCTGTGGACAAGGTTTACCTTACTTGTGCGGAATATTGACATGATCGCATGGACTTGGCTTGAGTTTATTGCAACGTTCTAATGATGAAAGCCAAAACCGCTTTTCAACGATTATAAGACCCTAATGGTTGAAAACAGGTCCTTTGATAAGATCGCTTGCATACTATCCTGCGGCAGGCTCTAAATGCTGTTTAGTAGCATTTCCTATTTCATTTTCTTTCCAATCGTGTTCGCTCTTTATTGGATCGCACCGCTCCGCGCGCGCCGTGCTCTTCTTCTTGTCGCAAGTTACGTTTTCTATATGAGTTGGATTCCCGCATACGGGCTTCTAATCATGCTACTAACAGTGCTTAATTACTTCATTGGTTGGTCGCTGGAGTCTTTCCGTAAGCACAGCAAAGTATTGTTAGTATTTGGATTGATCGTCAATTTAGGCACTCTTTGTTTTTTCAAATACACCAATTTTTTACTTGCCAATCTGTCTGACCTTTTACGAGCAGTTGCGCCCTGGATGCCGTTCTCTTTCGATGCTAGCAGCATTCAACAGGTCAATATTATATTGCCCCTGGGTATTTCCTTTTTTGCCTTTGAGTTTATTCACTACATTTGTGATGTTTACAAAGGGTCAAAAGCTATTCGTTCGCCAATTGATTTCGCTTTGTTTGCCGCTTTTTTTCCATCGCAAATTGCTGGTCCAATTAAGCGATACCAGGATTTTATCGAGCAATTGCCTAATGAAGCAAAATTTGATCCACAGCTATGCAATCAGGGCATAGTGCTATTGCTTCAAGGGCTGTTCAAGAAAATTGCTCTCTCAGATAATTTGGCTTTGTTGGCGAATCAAGGTTTCAATTCGGCAAACACGGCTCTTGCTACAAGCGATGCCTGGATAGCTGCAATGGCCTTTACCTTCCAAATCTATTTTGACTTCTCAGGCTACACTGACATGGGGCGGGGCTCGGCTCTCATGCTAGGTTATAAGCTGCCGGACAATTTTAATTTTCCATATTTAGCTACAAGCATGTCCGATTTTTGGAAGCGGTGGCATATCTCGCTTTCCACCTGGCTACGGGATTATTTGTATGTACCACTTGGTGGCGGAAGATGTTCGCCTTTGCGGAAGTACTACAACCTCATGGTGACAATGCTCCTGGGAGGGCTCTGGCATGGCGCTGCTTGGCACTTTGTTGCTTGGGGCGGGTTGCACGGGGGCTTGCTAATCGTCAACCACAAGTACAGTGATTTTGTGGAGCGTCGTCCATGGCTTCAGCATGCCCATGCGCATCCAGTTGGAAAAGTATTGTCTATTACTCTGACGTTTATGATGGTGCTTGTGAGCTGGGTTTTCTTTCGAGCCGAGACTGTGACGCATGCCCTTAGTATGCTCAAGAGTATGTTCCTTGAGTTTGAGGCTTCGTCGGCTGTGCTGAGCATGTCGACCATTGCACCGCTTTGCGTTGCGCTCAGCGTCTATTCGATCTATGCATTATTGAACCGAATGCACGATAATTCATCTTTTGTATTTCTGCGACCTCGTCTGTCGCTCACAATTCCCGCCCGTGCTGCGCTGTATTTAGGTGTTGCGTTTGCCGCTGTCGGTCTGGCTCCCAGCGCACCCTCTCCGTTTATCTACTTTCAGTTTTGAGACTTTCAAGAATGATGGAATGTAAAACATCGATTGCGACCGAGAAAGTCCCTGAGCTGAAAAGGGTTGTGAAAGCGACCTGGTACCAATGCTTTTTTCAAACTCTGGTAGTTCTGGTTTTTGTTGTTCTGGGTCTTGAATCTATCTTTGCGTTAGCAGGAGTTGGCGAGGAGGAATATCTCAAGCCGGACCCGGTGCTGGGCTTTGCCCCCATGCCGAACAAACACGTTAACAAAAAAGATGAAGGACTGGGACAGGCTCAGTACAACGAATACGGATTGCCTGAGCCAGCGCTGCCCTTAGACAAGCCGGCTAACACCTACAGAATTGCTGTTATAGGTGATTCTTTTGTTGAAGCGTTGCAGGTCGAACGCAAGGACACCTTTTGCTATCGGCTTGGACAGGCTCTAGAAAAGAAGTATCCAGGCACACACTTTGAGGTTATGAACTTTGGGGTCGCTGGCTATAACTTAGGACAGATGTACTTACGAATGAAGACTCTGGCTTTCAAGTTTCATCCTGATATGGTGTTATTACCTGTTAGGTCAGACACCACTTTTGTGCTTCGACCGACACCGGCTATTGGCCTTACAACCGCGCGTCCGTATTTCTTTGCCGATGGCAAAGGTCAGCTGAGCGTTGATTACACTGTTTATAAGACATGGTTGCGAACCTCTGCCGGCCGGCGCATGCAGATGACAGGCTGGCTCCGGGAACACAGTCACATTTGGGGCGTCGTTTCTGTGGCTGTTCAGCAATTATTGGGGTGGCAACAAGGATTGGTTGAAGGCACAAAGGCTTGGGGGGCTGCTGTAACTAACAAGCAAACGGCGTTTGCTGGAACTACTGATACTGCTAACAAAATGCAATCAACTACAAACGATGCAACTGTTGCTGCCCCAAAGACGTTTAAGATCGGCAACACGGTCGTGAGCAGTAAATCCTACTATGATGCTAGAGACAAAGGTATTCGTTATTTTTGGCCTATTGTTGATGCAATCATTTCTGCAATCCAGAAAGAGTGCATTACTCAGAACTGCCGCTTAGTTATGGTGCAATTGCCGGGAGCCGGAGGAATCACAAATCCTCTTGAAACTGCTATGTTCAAGCAGACGGCCGATCGCCTGGGAATTCCATTTGCCGATAACACAGCTGCTCTGGCGAAACATCCAGTTAATAAAGTGTATTACCAGATACACTTTACTCCTCTGGGCCATGAGCTCTACACCAAACAAATAGAATCATTCGTTGGTCAAAACTTGTATAGCAAAGCCGTCAAACCCTAGCAATGAACAGGCTTATTAAGCAAGCTGCTGCAACATTAACATAATGGTTGTGAATCTTGTTGAGTTATTAGTATCGAAACTGCTTGCCATAGAGGAGATCTGCACCAAATATGGTGCAAGTAAGATCAAGGTGTCTGGTCCCTGCTTGCGATCCAATCGGAGGAAGGATTGTCCAATTGATTTCCTCCTGAATGTGCCACCTGCGCTTGTCGGATTTGACTACTTTGATTCACTGAATGGACTCAAGCAGGAACTGGAAGATTTACTTGAAGTTGAAGTCAACATTCAGGACGCGGATGCGTTGATAGGGAAATCCAGAAAGAGAATACTAGCCGAAGCGATTTCCCTTTCCGATTTAGCTCAATCACATAATCCTTAGGTGAACTATTACAGGGAGTTCTAAGTGACGTCTCTGGTTAACGATGGGAAGATTGGGCGTATTTTGTCACCAGGTCATCAATGAATTTTTGCGCTCCATTCGGATTCAAATGCACTGTATCAAAGAAGTCTGTGTCTGAGAAAATGCCATTGTTATCGTAGTCCAGATATAGGTCTGCCTTATTGGCTGCGTTCCTTAGTTCTCTTAGATATCTATCTCTCAGTCCAGGCGGGCTGATGGATGGATGACCGGAACTCACAGGCATGTTTATCAATACGAGTTTGATGTCTTTTTCGTGGCAGCGTTCAATGAATAAACGCAGCTCATTCATTTCCTTTTCAAGGCGACGATAATTGGCTGGATAGTAGCGCTGTGCATAATCCAACGATGACAATGATGGTTTTTGATCTGAAGTGATAGATTTCGGCGAGCTGCCGTTGCCGGTTCCAGTGCCAGCCATATTCGATCGCTCGGACTTGTTTTCTCCAGCAGGGGAGCCTTTGGTGCCCGATCCGCCGCTGGTCAGCGTTCTCTTGTCTGCGCTTGCATCCGATTTTGCAGAAGAGCTGGCTGCATCAGCGGCCGTGGATTTGCTGCTAGGAAGCTTTAGCTGAGCATTGATCGCAGCTATGTTGAACGCTATCTCTAAACTGCTTGGTCTATGAAAGTAAGTGCACAGATTGTGCTCAAAAGCTATTTTGAACTCATTACGCAGCCCATACATATTGCAAATTGATGAAATCATCAGTTGCGGAAATGCCGGCAGACTAATTGTTTCCGGAAGGTTCTTCAGGAGATAACCAAAGTCGCAGAGGGCTGTGTAAATCGGAGTTTCCCCCGGCGGTGGATTCACATTATCAACGAAGTCGCGAAGCCCGACTCCATAGAAAATAGTTTTTGGAATCTTGCCGGTTGCAATAGTCCGATCCAACATGACTCGTGCGTCAGAGACCATGCAGGCGGCTCCGGAGAAATTAAAGACATTCGGTTTTGTTTTGAACTCTTCAGTCAGCTTATGTGTGAGATAACCGCTCAGCGGATATGCTTGCAGTAAGTTTATCTGTGACTCGCGGATGCGCTTGCCTTCCGCTAGATCGAAATATGGGGGTCCCTCAGCATAGAAGAACGCGCACATCGGAAGTGATGAGCCGAAGATCGCGTAATCAGGAGAAGCCTTCTGCTCTTTGAGGCGCTGGAACTTATAGACCATCGCAGCTTTTGTTAGCTCTGCCGGTGGTTGCGCCGTATGTGGAATGTATTTAAGCGGACGCAAAACTCCCCACGCAATGTTCGTGCTCACAAGCATGATGAGCATCCAAACAAAGGTGCTGCTGAAGGCGGTTTTGATTTTGCTTAGCATCCCGAAAACCAAAAGGGACGACACGGTAAGGACCAAACCCAGTTTACAGGAGGAAATGCTTTAATGAATGAGCAGAGATTCAGCGAACTGAAAAAGGTCTCAGATGGAGTGAGAGTCTCCAAGATTAGCGTCTTTTCCTTTTCTAAAAACAGCGTCGTACAACGAGTCGCTCATCAGAGAATGCCCTTCGAAATTGAAATGAAGCGAGTAAAAGTTCGGGTCATCTTTCATTACCTCTCGTTGCGGAAAAGACTTCCAAGAGTCAACAAACTGAAAGTTTCATGCTTTGCAAAAATACGAAGTGCATTCAGCACGGGGGGATTATCAAGGATGTTCTCGAAATTTAGTTTTGCCAAGCGGATCTTAGTAGAAATCAAGATAAATTCGTACAAAGGGCCAGATGCAGAATCTTAGCGACAATTGAGATTTGGAGAGTCCTGTGCTTTTTAATAGCCTCACCTATTTGCTGTTCTTGCCACTAGTGACCTTAATTTACTGGTTGGCACCGCAGCGCGTAAGGCATCTTATCTTGCTAGCTGCCAGCTATATCTTTTACATGAGCTGGATGAAAATCTACGGACTACTATTGTTCGGTTTAACTGCAGCCAATTTTCTGATCGCGATTCTCCTGTACAAAACGGAAAGACCAGATTTGCGACGCCTCGTTTTCATCGCGGGTTTGGCTGTGAACCTGGGCTGCCTTGCTCTCTTCAAATACACGAATTTCTTGATAGAGTCCGCTCGTACCTGCTGTGATTATGTGAGTGCGACACTGCATCTTGCCAGTCTCCCGGTAGGCGCCTTGACGGAACTTCCGATTATCCTGCCTCTCGGAATTTCATTCTTCGTATTTGAGTTTATTCATTATCTCGTCGATATCTTCAAAGGTGCAAAGCCAGTCAGGTCCCCAGTTCGTTTCGGATTGTTTGCGGCCTTTTTTCCATCACAAATTGCTGGCCCAATTAAGAGATTTCAGGACTTTGAAGAACAGTTACTGGAAAAAGCAAAGTTTGATAAGAGTTTGTTCAAATCCGGCGTTTATTTAATTGCACAAGGACTGTTTAAGAAGGTTGCGCTCGGTGATAATCTGGCTCCGATCGTCCAAGAAGGCTTTGCTCATCCCGAGTTAATGGGAACGTTCGATGCCTGGCTCTGCGTCTTCGCTTTTGCATTGCAGATTTACTACGATTTCTCCGGTTACACTGACATAGGGCGCGGATCCGCTATGGTCCTTGGTTTCCGGCTGCCAGAGAATTTCAACATGCCTTATCTGGCAACAAGTCTGCGCGATTTCTGGCATCGCTGGCATATTAGTTTGTCGACCTGGTTGCGAGATTATCTATACATTCCGATGGGCGGATCTCGGAAAGGAAAGTCGAGTTCAGCAATTAACTTGTTAATCACCATGTTGCTCGGCGGGCTTTGGCACGGGGCATCTTGGCACTTTGTAGTATGGGGCGGTTTTCACGGCTTAGGTCTTGCTATCAACAGAATATTCGATGAGGCAATCGCACGTAATGAGTCGTTGAAGCGGATGACCAACACTTTTGCGTGGAATTCGTTTGCACATGTATTCACTTTCATCACTGTGTGCATGGGGTGGGTTGTCTTCCGCGCAAATAACATGACAGAAGCGATGTCTGTTTATCAGGGACTCTTCACCTTGCGTCCTTCAACTACGCCCGAATCAACCATTGCTGAGTTGATTCTTCAGTCAAGCTTGACGGTGGCGTTGCCTCTCTATGCAATATCATACTTGGCGGTTCACCAGTATCCGAACTTGTGCCGCTTGATTCCAGTTTTCTCCAGATTGCGCGCAATTCCAATTCCTGCTCAAGCGATTGGATTGGCTGCTTTCGGGTTGATGGTGCTAGGGCTCGCTCCTCAGAAATCAATTCCATTTATATATTTCCAGTTCTAGCGGTGAATCATGAATAACGAAAAAACTGGCACACTGCAAGAATCGAATCTTACTGTTGAAGATCGTGCAAATTCAAAACGGACGCAAGAGAAGCCAGCGGTCGTTTCATCGCGAGAATGGAAGCAAGTGAATTGGTTCCACCGTCTAAGCAAAATGTTGCTTTCGTTGATTGCTTATGCAGTCTTTATTTTATGTGCTTTTGCACTTGTTGAGTTTATTTTCGCTCTGGCACATGTGGGTGAAGACACTGTAGTTCAGCCGGATCCGCTACTAGGATACGCCAACCTGAAGAATCAATCAGCGACAATCCGCCAAGAAGGCTATTCTCGCTCACACTTCAATTCAATTGGATTTCGTGATAGAGAGTATGCCATTCCAAAGCCTGAAGGTATAAAGAGAATCGCCGTCTTGGGTGACTCGATGGCAATGGCATTCGAAGTTCCATTAGAAAGGACATTTTCAAAGCTTTTAGAGCAGAAGCTTCATCAAGATGGTCGCAAGAACATCGAAGTGATGAATTACGGAATGACCGGTTATGGAACCGGGCAAGAATATCTGCTCTATTTAGATCGGGTTGCGCAATTCAAACCAGATTATGTGCTCATTACATATCACTTGGGCGACCTCGATGATAACGTCGCTGGGGGCACGAATCCGCCACGTCCTACTTTTTCGGTGGCACCGGATGGATCGTTGAAAACGAATTTTCAGGACGTGGATAGTTGGTTTGCAAAAGACGATGCGCGATTCTATAAGTCATTTGAATGGTTGCGCAGAAACAGTCGAATCTTAGCTATACTCAACAAAGCCAATTTGAATCTTGGGAGCGATTCGGCATACAAACTCTTGTCTAAAGTACTGGGGAAGCCTGTTGAGTTAGCTTGGTCCCGCATTTTGAGTGCTCTTCCTGCTGCAGAGTGGAGGCGCTGTTTGGATGAATTACACAGTTCAGAAGCCGGCAAGATGCCAGCGCTCCCAGGATCGAACCACACAGCTGTATCCCCTAATCAACAAGGCGCAAGCGCTTTGTTAGCTGTAAGTTCAGGAGGCGGCGCAAAAACAGCAGAGGCCCCAGCAGCCGCCCCAGTTCCAGTTCCAGTTCCTGCCGCTCCTCCGGTGTCCGCTCCCCAGGTTGATAATGGACAATCAGATGTAAATCTTCTTCGTGGTTATTTGCTTGCCAATACTGGCAGGCTCGCTGTCACAAAGGCGATATTGCGTGATCTCAATTTGCGCGTGCAGGCAAATGGAGGAAAGTTGATAATTACTTCGTTGCCTGCGTTCAGCAATTCAGTTTTCTATTATCGTGAACTTGATGAACTTCGACAGTTTTGCACAGAAAAAGACATACAATTTATTGATGCAACAAAGGCATTTCCGCCACGGGAGCCGATGGCGCAATGCGACTTCTTCTATGATCTGCACTTCAATTTTGCAGGACACAAACGCATGGCGGACGTGCTATATTCGCAGCTCAAGCTCTGATTGCTTGCAGGATCCGCCGAAGGCTACGATGATGCGATGCTGCTATTTAGCGTCAGCTTAAAACGCAAAGAATTGCACTGCTCTTGCGAGTGAAGCCCTGTACAATTGATATTGGTGCGAATGCCAAGCTCAGCGGCACCGTGTAAAAGGCCAGTCCATTTTTTAGTTGATTTTTGCTTGTGATGCTGGCTCCCACCATCAAGCTTTGGCAAGAAATTGCCCACTGCCCTGGATCGTTAAACGCTTCAATTCTAATGTTTTCAAATCCGGCTTTCTTCGCCATTTCTTCCATGCTGCGATGATTGAAGATAAAAGTATGACGAGGAGCGTGGAAGCCCGCCCAGGCAGCCTTGAAGATATCCAAATCGAGGGCATTTGACGAGGGCGTTATAAGAATCATTCTGCCCCCAGGGATTAGATGCGCTTTAGCCAAGCACAATACTTTCAGTGGGTCCAAGAAATGTTCGATAACGTTATTCAATATGATGCAGTCAAACTTTTCAGTCTCCGCAAATGGAAACCGTTCATCGAAATTCGAAAAAGCAAGGCGGATTCCGGCTCGCCTGAGTTTCTCATGCGGCGATTCGCTAAAGTCTGCACCACTCAAATTCTTACAGCCAATGCGGCTTAAAGCTAGCAATAATTGTCCATTACCAAATCCGAGATCAAGGATTCTATCTGATTCTGGGTTCTTCAAATGCTTTGTGATGGTCCTTGCAAACATTGCAGCCTGCATGTTCTTCAAACCAGCAAGCAAGGAGGGTTTGTCGTCTACCAAGTAATTTCGGTAATTCGTTGGATAAAAGGAAGGAATTAGCTCTGCCGGTGGTAGCGGGTCCTGCATCAAGACGTCACAGCCATTGCAACGAACAAAGTCTACTGGTCCATAGCTATAGTACTCGAGATCTTGGACACCTGCAAATTCTGTACGCAGATCGTTTTCACCGCAGACCCGACATTGCTTTTCAGAAGCCATCACTGGCGACTCCTTCAGTAACATTCTTAGTGCTCTCTCTTTAGAGTGCGGTCTGCCGGCACCCCTACGACTGTTTGTCCGCTTGGCACATCTTTTACCACGACTGCTCCGGCGCCAATCTTTGCGCCAGCTCCAATGCGCACACGCTGTCGTACAATGGCTCCAGCGCCTATATACGAACCTGCTCCAATTTCTACACTTCCTAAGATCTGTGCTCCTGGAGCAATTGTGCAGAAATCACCAATCTTAGATTCGTGGTGGATGGTGGCGTTTATGTGAATCTTACAGCCTGTTCCTAAAAAAGCGTGCGGCATGATCGTCACGCCGCGTTGAACTATTATTGCGGCGCTCAACAGAGCGCGCGTAGAAATGTAGGAAGCTTTTGAAATCGCAGAGATTACATTCTCGGCGCCGTAGTGTTCGTACAGCTTGCTCCGAATATGCGGTGGATCAATAGCTAATACTATCTTTAGACCTGCATACTCGCTTTTCACCTTTTCCCAGTCAGAATCAGATCCCAGGAGGTTCAAACCACGCAAATTACTGACGTCTGCTCGATCGAAAATGCCGAGTAAATCAAAGTCACCGTTCTGTTCAATCAGATCGATCAAATCCCAATCTATACTGACCATCGCTAACTTTGGTAGGTCACTGGCCATTTTGTTCAGAATTTCCAGGCTGTCGCAAAAGCATAGAAGTACCAGCGAAGATAAGCCGGCAACCATTTCATCAGTTGAAAACGGCTCTGGCCTTGCGCCCTTTCAAAATGACGGTAGGGAACTTCCGCTATCGAATATCCGGCTCTTGCGCCTTTCACAAGAAGCTCTAGATTGAACGACCAACCTTCTGTCGATTCGATAGGAATTTCTTTGATCATTCTATTTGTATAGATGCGAATTCCGTTTGTCGGATCATTAACAGGCAATCGAGCCAGAGTGCGCAAAGTATATGCTGCGGTACGAACCAGGACGGACTTCAAAAGCGGGCATCCTTCCATGCAGCCACCGTTCATGAAGCGACTACCGATCACCATGTCGTGACCTTCAGAGAGCTTCTTGTACATCACATCAACCAGAGGCGCATTCGTTATGTCATCGCCACAATAAATCAGCAAAGCTTGTGCGTCTGAATAGTCAAAGCCACTCATGACGGCACCGAGAACGCCTTTGCCTTTGTTCTTGACGAACTCGATGTTCATCCGCCCTAGAAACTTTCTGGCGACTGGCAAAGTGGTATCACTTTCGTGGTCGTAGCAAATGAGCAAGCGATAGTTAGTGGAAACATGTTTTTCAAGAGACGTAAGAACTTCAGCGATATTTTCGCCTTCGTTATAAACGGGCATAACTATGTCAACGAGAGTCCTTGGTTGCAAAGCCTCTGATGCAATCTTCGCCGCCTGTAAGCGGGCTCTTTCTACTGTATTTTTCTGCGCAACGGCTTCAATGTCTTTGAGAGATACAATCGATTCGGTTGTCGCACCAGCTCTTTTATTAGCCATCTTCAGCTCCTCGCCGCCAATTGAGGACTCTTCGCCCATGATTTGATCGCATGACAAACTGAACTTATATCCTCATCAGTTAAATTAAGGGAAGAAGGCAGCCACATAGCATTGTTGCTAACGGCTATGCTGTTAGGGAATTGCTTGTCATCTTGTTTGTAAGCATTTTGCCTGTGGATTGGGAACCAGAACTTTCGGCAATCCATCTTTTGTTCTTTTAAATGCTGGTGCAGTTCATCTCGCCCATTCTCCACGTAAATGTCGGTCCATTGTGGGCAGGCACCATCTGCGAGATCGAAGTTGGGTAAACGAATTCCCGGGCAATTGTCTAGCGTTTCGGCGTAAATTTCGTAGTGTCTTCTCAGGCGCTCAATGCGTCCTTCAAGTGTCGCAAGCTGGGCCAAGCCGACTGCCGACTGTAGATCGGTGAATTTGAAGTTGAATCCGAGCGATGAGTGAACGTCATCACCACCGGTACCACGTTTGGGTCTACCCTGATCTTTCAACTCGCGCAGTCTGCCGTGAATGGTGGCGTCTTTGGTGATAATCAATCCGCCTTGACCTGTTGTAATCGTCTTAGCTGGAGATAGTGAGAAACAACCTGTGATTCCATGTGTCCCCATGAAACCACCGAAGGAGGCAGAGCCCAACGCTTCGGCTGCATCCTCTACCATGTGAAGTGTGTGTTCTTTACAGAGCTGCAGCAATGCTGGAATGTTACTTGGGCGCCCTGTGACATGAACGGGGATAACTGCTTTTGTGCGATTTGTGATTTTCTTTTTCGCATCGTCGGCCGATATGCAGAATGTTTCAAGATCAACATCGACCAGTACTGGTTCTGCACCGGTCATTTTTACTGCGTTTGCTGTGGCAATGAAGGTGATATCCGGAACGAGAACCTCATCGCCGTGCCCAATACCTAGAGCCATGAGCGAGAGATAGAGCCCAGCCGTGCAGCTGGTAAGAGCTACCGCGTAAGGGACGCCTAGAAACTCGGCGATTTGTGCCTCAAACTTTTCCGTAAGGGGTCCGTCGTTTAGGAACCCACTTTCGATGACCTGGCCAAGAAAGTCCATTTCTTGACCGGTCATTACGGGTTTCCACCAATCGAGTTGCTTGTTCAAATTACTTCCTAACCTGGCGTCATCTAATTTCCGAAAACGCCATCTATTCTATGTGCTGGCTTTTCCACTCAGCAACTTATATCACGCCCAGCCAGGAGCCTCCAAGTTAACCCATCCTAATGGCTGAAGTCCCCCGCAGTCTGCTTGCTGACCGCCTTTCTGCCAGCAGACTTCGCGCGCCCACGAGACGATTGCTGAGACTGAAATAATGTACAAACTTCAGGGTCTCGTTCAGGACTAGCTCCCAGGCTAAGCACAATTTTTTTACAAAAATCTTCGAGTGAAAAATGGCGGAGAGTCGCTAGTTCCTCGGCAATTGAGCTTTTCTGAAGATGCCTATGCTTTGATTGCATACATATCGGATTGCGTTTGTAAAAGCTTCTAAATCTACCGATTTATGACAACTGGTAGAATTCCCGAGTCATAATCCTGGATGAATTCGGATGCTTTTTAACAGCATTTCATACTTCATATTCTTTCCGCTTGTGCTTTGTGCCTACTGGCTCAGTCCGAAGACTTTTCGGCGTGCGCTTTTGCTGGTGGCCAGCTATGTGTTTTATATGAGCTGGATGCCCGTTTATGGATTTCTCCTGTTTTGCATGACTTTCGCAAACTTCGGTATAGGGTTATTGATTGATAAGCGAAACCAATCGTCATCATTTTTTCTCGCCATCGGTGTCGTATTAAATCTGGCTCTGCTCTGTTACTACAAATACACTAACTTTCTCATTCAAACCTTCAATTCGTTTTTGGGGCGCTTCGGGGAATTTCAGCCGGTTGCAAACACAGATATTATTTTGCCCCTCGGAATTTCATTCTTCGTTTTTGAGTTTATACATTACCTGGTGGATGTTCACCGGGGCGGAAAGCCCATTAAGAACATAATCGATTTTGCTTTGTTCGCCGCTTTCTTTCCATCACAGATCGCAGGACCAATTAAGCGATATCAGGATTTTGTATTGCAACTGGGGCAAGCTCTGATTCCAAAGGTCAATGAAGGAATCAGACTCCTTTTACAGGGGCTATTTAAGAAGGTCGCTTTAGCTGATAACTTGGCTCTGGTAGCGAATGCTGGCTTCTCAAACCCTTCAGCCCTCGGGGGAGCTGACGCGCTTATCGCTTGTCTGGCGTTCACCTTTCAAATCTACTTCGACTTTTCCGGATACACAGATATGGGAAGAGGATCCGCCTACCTGTTAGGATTTTCGCTACCAGACAATTTCAATCTGCCTTACATAGCCTCGAATCTATCAGATTTTTGGAAGCGCTGGCATATCTCGCTATCATCGTGGCTACGAGATTACTTGTACATTCCGCTAGGTGGCGGACGTTGCTCGCGTACTAGGAAACATGCAAACTTGCTTTTGACCATGTTGTTGGGTGGGCTCTGGCATGGTGCTTCCTGGCATTTCGTTGTGTGGGGCGCCCTTCACGGTGCCGGGCTTGTCATTAGTCATGAGTACGATGCGTTCGTCAGTAAAACTGCCGCGCTGGGCAGAGCCCACAAGAGGCTACCTCTAAGAATTTGCAGTTCCATTCTAACGCTCTGTTTCGTAATTCTATGTTGGATTTTCTTTCGCGCAGAATCGTGTTCATCTGCCTTCTCTATGGTGCATTCGCTTGTATCCGGTCGCGAATCTCAAATTGTGTACGAGGTATTAGTCCAAACCCCTGTGCTTGTAGCTCTGGTCCTGTACTCAATCTACGGGACGTTTTATTGCATCTATTCGAAGATGCCGCCCCTGTTTGCCGGGCTCAGTTTGCAGGCACCTAGCCGTGCAATCATATATCTTTCGGTATTCTTTGCTGCAATAGCCTTTGCACCGTCGAAGGCAAGTCCGTTCTTGTACTTTCAGTTTTGATGATTATGAGCCCTATGAAAACTCTTGAAAGGATTAAAACCAGCAGCCGCCCAGAGTCGAAGCCCTCAAAGAGGGTAAACCTGATTCGGCCTTTGATTCAGCCTTTCTTTGTTTTGTTAGTTTCCATTCTGCTCTTGGAAGGTATCTTTACCGTTGCAAGAATTGGAGAGCGCGACTATCTGGAGCCAGATCCAGTGACAGGTGTTGCGCTCATACCGAACAAGCGAATTACTTATCGCGGTGAAAATTACTCGTCGCGTCTCATCAACAAGTACGGGATGGCCTGGAGAGAACCTTCCTTAAAGAAGGCGTCCGGTCTGTTTCGGATAGCCGTTCTTGGCGATTCCATGATTGAGGGCGCACAGGTAGAAGAGTGTCAAACGATGTGCCATTTTTTGGAACAGAATTTGAATGCAAATGGCAGTGGGCAAAAATTTGAGGTACTGAATTTTGGAGTGCCTTCCTTCACTTTAGGGCAAGCATATTTATTACTTAAAGAGAAAGCGCTGTCCTTTCAACCGGATCTTGTGTTGATATTTGTGCGTGATCATGCCTCGTACGGAGTTACGCCGCCACACTTGGAGAGTGGTTTTCCTCTTGGTGCACGCCCCTATTTCTTTGTTGCTGCCAATGGTGCGTTGTATAAGTCAAACGCATATTTGATGCAATGGTGGCGCGGACAAGAAGCAAAGCGATTGCGAAACCTGGGTTGGTTAAGGCGGCATAGTCACATATGGGGAGCCCTTGGCGCGATTGTTGAGCAATCGATGAATTGGTTTATGCAAACGAGAGCTAACTTCGATCAGTTTTTGTCCAAGGCTTGTTTGAATTTCTCTCCGAAAATGATCGCGGATAAAGCTCCAGCACCTAAAGCTCCATCAGCTAATCCTCCCGCTTCTTCAGATCCTTCAGCTTTGCCAGGTGAGCAGCGGACCACTCAGTGTGTAAGGCAGTACTTCCCTGTAGTTGCTGCAATATTGCGCGAAATGAATCGATCTTGCGATCAAAAAGAATCTAAGTTCGCAATGATCTATATAGGCTCAAAGGACGAAGCTGGATTGGCTGAGTACGACCTGATGAAATCGTTCGCGTCGGACAAATCAATTCAGCTTTTAGATCTGACAGAAAGTTTTGACAAAGCACAATCACATTCAACTGCGCCGCTTTTCCTATCCGACGCACACTTTACACCAAGCGGTCACGAGGTCTTTGCGAAGCTGATTGCCAACGACTTGAGGCAATGGAAATGGTTTCAAGACAGACCGAAAACTCTGACAGATCCACGCTGAGTTTTTCCTGGCTTGGAGCGCGCGCGATGTAGCTAGAATGTTATCGAGGTCTTAGAAGGCTGTAGACGCTCTCTCGAAGTTTCCATAGCTTTCCGCTCGTAATTCGGCGCATTAGTTCCTTCGTTTCAGTCAGCTCTTTCTTAACCTCTTTTAGATGTTGTGAGATTTCAATATGATTTTTAGCTGACTCATCCAACACATTTGCGTCTGCGAAGATGGGTGTCAGCGCCCACTGCCAGACGTCGAGCATCGTCAATCCATATTGTTTGAATGCGTGCTCTCGTGATTCTGTTTGGGACATCAATTGATAAAGCAACTGCAGCCCAATCTGGCGAATAGCGGGCTCTTGCAATTTCAAATACAGAAATGCTTTCTCGAATTCAAAACTAATTTCGTCGGTAAAGTCCGGGTTGCGCAAATGGGAACCAAAAGCTGCTTTGAAGAAGTCGATTGTCGCGTTTTCGAAGAAGCGTTCGTATACGACAGCTAATTCAAGCAATACACGGCTGCGATTTTTGGTATTGAGGCTGATGTTGGAGCCATCAAGCCTGACTCGATATCCGGTCAGTTTCTCCGGTAATATTTTGAACTCGACGCTCTTTATCAGATGCGACCACATATCAAAATCTTGCAGCTGAATTAGCATGGCGTCGAAGGGGCGCTCAATCAACAAATCCTTCCGGATGATAGCCGACGGTGCACAGAGAAAGTTAGTACGAAAGAATAGTTTTTCGTACATTCTTATCGGAGGCAAATTCTCAAAGGAAAATGGAAACTTAGCGGCTACCTCTTCCGGAATGGCTTTGCCGGTATCATCAATTAGCTCGGCTTCGGTGAAGACCACGCCGATATTATTTCCCGAGAATTCCGCTACTTGCTTTGCGAGTTTGTGTTCAAACCAGAGGTCGTCGGCATTCCCAAGTGCAATCCATTGTCCACGGGCGTTCTCTATTCCGATGTTGTAGGCCAATCCAAGTCCAAGATTCTCATTTCGAAATGGACGAACCCTTGGGTCCTGAATCGTTTTTATGTATTCAGGAGTGTCGTCCTGCGAACCGTTGTCCATCAAGACGATTTCGAAATCTGAGAAACCCTGGTTCAAGATAGCAGGAATACTCTCACGAAGGTAGCGCCCTTCGTTGTGCGTTACCATCACAATAGTGACCAGTGGATTCTTGTCTGTCATGCTTGTTGATCTTCAATTACTTCGAAAGGATTTGCTCCAGTGCTCTGCAAATCGTTTCTAACTGAACCTCGGTCATTCCAGGAAAGATAGGTAAGAACATCGTTTCGGCAGCGGCCTCTTCCGTATGTTTAAGAGATACCGTCGAGCACTTTATTGTTCTGTAGCAAAGTTCCTTGTGCAGCGGCTGTATGCCGGTGCGGCACGAAATTCCGCGCGCTGCCATCTCTTTTAAGACTTCATCCCTGGATTTGGACGCATTCTTGTTGATCCTGATATTGTAAGAAGAGTAGCTGTGTTCGGCATAGCTAGGGACGAAAGGTACATCCAGTCCTTCTAGCTTTCCTAGTCGTCCGTCATACTTCTCGGCTTGTTCTTTTCGTTGTTTGAGCATTTGTTCCAATCGGGTCATCTGGACGATCCCAACAGATGCTTGCATGTCAGTCATTCGATAGTTATAACCACTTTCCGGATATTCCTGGACAAGTAAGCCCTTTGCTTTATGTCTCTCCAGATCGGATATCGAGGCTCCAGTTGATCTAAGTGCGCGGGCGCGATCCGCAAATGCTTCATTGTCAGTCATGATCATTCCGCCTTCACCGGTTGTGATCATTTTTCTCGGGTGAAAGCTGAATGAAGCAGCGTCTGCTTTTGAGCCAGCTGGCATGTTTTTGTACTTTGCTCCAAAGCTGCATGCGGCATCTTCGACTAGAACCAGCCCATGTTTCTTTGCCAGCCTGTCAAAAGCATCGCGATCTGCCGGAAGTCCGATCTGATGCACGAGCAGAATGCCTTTCACTTCTGGTGTTATTGCTTCTTCGCAAGATTCGATACTCAGGTTGTAAGTTCTGGGATCAATATCTGCAAAGACGGGCTCCGCCCCTGCCATGTGGATAGCGTTGGCTGTTGCCATGCATGTAAAAGAAGGGCAAATGACTTTGTCACCGGGTTTGATACCAAGGATTCGGAGGCTCAGGTGCAAACCTGATGTGCAGGAATTGGTTGCTATCCCAAAGCGAGAACCGACGTACTCTGATACCACCTTTTCAAATTCGATCACTCTTTGTCCCTGGGTGATCCAGCCGGATTTAATGACTGCGGTGACGGCATCTATTTCTTCCTGTCCCATCCATGGGCGCATCAGCGGAATGTGATCCGAAAATAGTTGGTCTGCTACCGCCGTTGTTTCACCTTGTTTCATCGCTCAATTCCTTAACCGTGCTGACACCTTGCTCGCTTTTTTGGGCTCTAGTGCCGTAATCTAGACAAGATACATTGAATGGAACTGAGAGGTGGTTAAATCAGTTTAGGAACTGGTTTAACGAGGGGGGAGCCATGAAAGCCGTGATTCTGGGAGCCGGTGCGCAAGGGCGGGTGGCCTGTGATTTGCTGCAGTCTTCAGAATCTGAGTTTTCAGAGATCGAGTTTCTTGATGATAACGAATCGTTATGGGGGCGGCAGATTAACGGCGTTGAAGTTGCGGGGTCTCTGGACCGATTGCTTGATTATGATAAAAATAACTTTAGAGTGCTCATTGCTTTGGGCAATCCAAAAGACAAAGAGCGCATGTTTTTAGATTCACGATTGCGTGATGTTTTGTACTTAAACATCGTCCACAGCACAGCCTATTTGGCTCCAAGCACCGCTCCTGGTGCAGGAAACACGATATCTGCGCAAGCTGTCGTCAATAGCAATTCGGAGTTGTCAAAGCACATTCTTGTTAATACAGGAGCCATTGTCGAACACGACTGTAGGGTTGGTGATTTTGTCACTATTGGTCCGGGAGCCCTGCTTGGAGGCAGAGTGGAAGTGTCGGCGAGGGCTTTTATAGCAAGCAGAGCCGTGATTATGGCCAGGAAAAAAATCGGCGCCGGATCCATCGTTGCCGCAGGCTCATTGGTTACCGCCGATGTTCCGGATAACACCCTGGTTATGGGTGTTCCAGCCCGAGTTAAGTACGAGATCGATGAGCAATATGACTGGCGAAGACTGCTTTAGTAATTAGCATGGCGTAATCATGCTTTCAAAAGCTTATGGAATAATCCTTTGGTCTGGTTTGATGGGGTAGTTCTCGTGGCGGAGCTGAATGTCGCCGTTGTCGGTTGCGGATATTGGGGTCCAAATCTAATTCGTAATTTTGCCGAAAGCAAATTGACGAGAGTGAAGTATGTTGTTGATTTGATTCCGGAGAGACTTGCTAAGTTATCTCGACGTTATCCAGGAACTCAGTTCGTGAGCGATTTCGATAAGGTTTTGGAAGATCGCGAACTCGATGCGGTGGTGATTGCAACTCCGGTACATACACACTATCAGTTAGCCAAACAAGCTTTGCTTGCGGACAAGCATGTTCTGGTCGAGAAACCGATGTGTTTAAATTCGCTTGAATGTGAAGAGCTCATCGCACTGGCGGCAGCCCGAAAGCTTGTTCTCATGGTCGACCATACTTTTGTTTATAACGGTGCCGTTCGCCGAATCAAGAGCGCCATTGATGCAGGAGCTCTCGGTGATGTTCTTTACTTCGATTCTGTCAGAATCAATTTGGGATTGATCCAAAATGATGTGAACGTGATTTGGGATCTAGCTCCTCACGATCTTTCAATCATGGACTATCTAATTGGCTTAGAACCTACCAGTGTTCACGCGTCCGGTGTAAGCTTAGTCGCCAACAAGCAAGAAGAAGTCGCATATTTGAGTTTGCAGTTTGGCAGCAAATTCATTGCGAACTTTCATGTTAGTTGGTTGTCTCCGGTAAAAATACGCCGAATATTGGTGGGCGGCACGCAGAAAATGGTTGTTTATGATGACCTCGAAGCAACCGAGAAGGTGAAAATTTACGACAAGGGCGTAGATGTTTCCGCCACTGGTGATGAGGATAGGTACAAGACCCTGGTTGAATACAGGGCAGGAGATATGTTGGCTCCGGCATATGACTTGACTGAGGCTCTCAAAGTCGAAGTTGAACATTTTGCCGATTGTATATTGAATAAAAAATCGCCTTTGACTTCAGGTGAATCGGGACTTCGGGTAGTGAAAATGTTGGAAGCTGCAAATGCATCACTGCGTTCTGGACAACCTGAATCGCTGGTCAAAAAGGCGGAGGTCCTGCTTCGATGAGTTATTCGGCAAGCCCCTTACAGAAGATTAGGGACGACGTAGTTATCGGTGATGGTGCTTTCATTTGCGACTTTGTGAACCTTTATGGTTGCAAGGTTGGAAAGAATAGCAAAATTGGGCCTTTTGTCGAAATCCAAAAGAACGCAGAGATTGGAGACAACTGCAAAATTTCCAGTCATACGTTTGTTTGTGAAGGCGTCACCATCGAAGATGACGTATTTGTTGGACACGGAGTTATGTTTGTCAACGATCCATTCCCTCGTGCGACGACTGGAAATGGAACTCTACAAACGGAGAAAGACTGGACTGTACACAAGACTTTGGTCAAAAAAGGTGCTTCTATCGGTTCGGGGGCCGTCATTTTGTGTGATGTCGTAATCGGCGAGGGAGCAATGATTGGCGCTGGAGCCGTCGTCACTAAGGATGTTCCTGCTGGTACCGTCGTTGCCGGTACTCCGGCTCGATTGCTGAGATCTGTATAGAAGAATAGAGGAAACTGCGAAGGAGTTTTGCATAGCAATGAGTAAGGCGACACCAGCTGTTCAAGAGTCAACAGATAAAACCCAGATAGCGGTTCCGTTCTTGGACCTGCCAGCGCAATTTCGTTCCTTGAAGAAGGAAATTGACCAAGCTCTTGATCCTATTTTTCAGTCAGCCGGATTCATTTCCGGTCCCAGTGTTGCTGATTTCGAGAAGATGTTTGCCTCTTATATCGGAGCGGAGCATTGTGTGGCTCTACACTCAGGAACAGCTGCTTTGCATTTAGCTCTAATGGCCTGCGGTATCGGTCCCGGCGATGAAGTTATTACTGCTGCGAATTCTTTTGTTGCAACGGCCGAGGGCATTGCATTTGCTGGTGCGAAAACAGTTCTGGTTGATGCAGAACCACATTTTTTCAATATCGATACTACCAAAATTGAAGCAGCTATTACCGAGCGCACGAAAGCAATCATACCGGTTCACCTCTACGGTCAGCCGGCTAATATGGCTGAGATCCATCGAATTGCAAAAAAACACGGTCTCAAAGTGATCGAGGATGCCTGTCAGGCTCATGGAGCTTTGTACGACGGAGTGAAAGTAGGGACTTTATCCGACATTTCGTGCTTCAGCTTCTACCCTGGAAAGAACCTCGGGGCTGCAGGTGAAGGCGGCGCTGTTGTTAGCAATAACCAGGAGCTAGCGGACAAAGTTCGTCTCTTACGAGATCATGGATCCAAAAAGAAATACGAGCACGAAATTGTAGGTCATAACTTTCGATTGGATACGATTCAAGCCGCTATTTTGAAAATCAAGCTTCCCTATCTAGATGGATGGAATGACGCTCGACGAAAGAACGCTAAATTCTACAAGTCTGAATTGTCCAAGCTCGAAGACGTGCTACTGCCTGAGGAAGCCGATAACTGCAAGCACGTTTTTCACTTGTTCGTGATTCGCGTTAAAGATCGCGAAAATCTGCAAAAGTTTCTTTCGGTGAATCAGATTCAATCGGGTATTCACTATCCGGTGCCTATTCATTTGCAAAAGGCATTTTCCGATCTTGGCTATAAGGAAGGTGATTTCCCGGTTTCGGAAAGTCTCGGCAAAACTGTATTAAGCCTGCCAATGTTTGCCGAGATGACCGACGTGCAGCTCAGGCACGTTGTCGACTGCTTGATTGAATACTATGGAACGGTCAATTCAAATGGGTCTGGAAAGTAATGAGAATCACTGGTAAGAAAATTTTGCTCACAGGTGGAGCAGGCTTTATTGGAAGTAATCTGGTTGAGGTTCTCCTAAATAATGGCAATTCAGTTATTGTCCTGGATGATTTTTCAACTGGTAAGAAGGAAAATTTGAAGAATTTTGCCGGCAACAGCAATCTTGAAATTGTCGACGGATCAATTCTCGATTACCCACTTGTTTGTTCTCTGGTTTCGCAGTGCGATGTTATCTTCCACCTCGCGGTGCAATGCCTTCGCCTTTCGTTCACAAATCCTACTCTGGTGCATGAGGTCAACGCTACCGGAACTCTGAATCTATTGCGTGCATGTGTAGAAGGCGTTGTTGATCCCACTGAGTTCAAGAACTCCAAGAAAAAGAGAATTGAGAGATTCATATACGTGTCTTCATCGGAAGTCTATGGAAGCGCGAAAACAGCTCCGATGACCGAAGAACATCTGCTTGAACCGACAACTGTTTATGGTGCCAGCAAATTAGCGGGTGAGCTGTATACCCTAGCTCATTTCCATTCATGGGGGATGCCGACGGTCGTGATACGACCGTTTAATTCGTATGGTTTCAATGAGCATTGGGAAGGAGCCAGTGGCGAAGTAATTCCGCGCTTCGCCGCCAGAATAATGAGTGGGTTGCCGCCAATTGTTTTCGGAGACGGAGAACAAACACGAGACTTTACTTTCGTCTCTGAAACTGCAAAAGGAATGTTTGCCGTCGCTGAGTGTGATGAAGCGATCGGGCGGTGTATCAACGTAGCATACGGGCAGGAAGTCTCCATCAAGCGAATCGCATCTTTGCTTCTGGAAAAACTGGGAAGAACCGACCTCAAAATTGAATACTTGCCGGAGCGTCCTGGTGATGTTCGAAGGCATTATGCCGATGTTCGTGAGCTAGAGAAGCTGACCGGATTTAGACCATCCATCAAGATCGAAGAAGGGCTTGACCTATTTCTGCAGTGGTTCGAGAAGGAAGTTAATCGGACTCCGGAATTGATCAGTACAATTGAAACAAAGAATTGGAAGTAGAAGCGCTTACTTCGCTTTGAGAATTCGCGAGAATTTCCGAAGTATCTTTGTCGACTTCCATGATTTGCTGGCGTAAACACCTTTCAGTTCCGCCTCGCAGCTCTCTAACTTCAAAGTCAGATCCTTGTAGGTTGAATCCAGTCTGGTCGCATTTTCTCCTGCTCTAAGCAGGGCAAAAAATGCAAGCTGCCGAAAGTACTCTTGATCAGTTAGAGTCCTTGGGCGCTCGACTTCGTTTTGTTTTATTCCTGATTGCAGCAACAAAGGATTTCTTGAATCCAGAAGGTTGTTCGATATCTGTTGCTGTGGATTCTCCACGCTGGAATTTTGTGTCAGGTTGAAAACGAATCTACCGAGGTGTTCGGCCACGGTGGCAAAAGCGTTCTCTCTCGAACCATAAATAGTGTTGCACAATTCAATGTTTTTATCGACGATTCGGAGGAAGTCCAGCATGTAGTACAAGCTTTTGAAATTGTTATTAGTCGTTGTGTTTTCATGCTTTCGATAGAAGCAGAGCGGCTCGGTGATGTAATAGAGATTTCCGTGTTGCAGAATCTGAATCCAGAGATCGAGGTCCGTCATATGGTAATAGTCCGCGTCAAATCCTTCGCCGGAGTGTTCCTTACGGAACATCACGCAGCTTGGTTCACCAATCAAATTGAAGACATGCACAAAACGCTTTAGACACTCTCGGCGTATCTCGGTGCCGTCGTGTATCGCGCTTTTTTCAAAGCTGCTCTCAACTGTTGATGCGGCTCCTTGATCGTTAATGATTTGTCTGGCACAGGACACTAATGCAGTCGTAGGATTCTCTTGCAAATGATTGTGCAACTGTTCCAAATGCCTCTTATGCATTATGTCATCCGCAGCAAAAGGCTTTATGAAGTTCCCCCGAGCCTTTTTGAAGCAATTGTTGTAGTTGCGGACGGCTCCCATGTTCTTTTCGTTTTGCCAGAAAACGATCCTTGGATCTTGCGCGCAATACTTGCGCAGGATTTCAATGGTATTATCAGTGGAGCCATCATCTGCAACCAGTAATTCAAAATTGCCATACGACTGATTTAAGATGGAATCTAGAGCGGCCTCAATGAAACTGCTAGCATTGTAAACCGGCAGGCAAATCGTGATCTGGGGCGATTCTGTGCTCATTGTTCGGGCTAACTCTGGTCAACGATTTTATATGCTGCTTTGACCGATTCAATAATGTAGTCAATTTCGTTTTGAGAAAGTTGAGGATAAATAGGCAGGAACAGCGAAGTTTGCGAGACTTCTTCGGTATTTTTCAAGTGTAAGCCTTGTTCGTATACGGGTTCAAGGTGAATCGGCGGAATCCCTCGCCTCGTCGTAATTCCTTTCTCCTGAAGATGATTCATCATTTCATTTCTTTGATCGGCTGTTTTGTTGATCAGTCGAACGGGGAACGATTGATAATTCCATCTTGTGCAGTAATTGGGAGTTTCGATCGTGCAAAGTCCGCCGATTTCTTTGAATGCGCTGATGAATTGGTTGGCAATCTCGCCTCTTTTGCTCAAGATAGACTCAAGTAGAAGCAACTGGCTGCTTCCGAGGCTTGCTTGCATGTCAGTCATTCGATAGTTGTAGCCAACTACTTCATACTTTTCAAAAGTGGTGCTAGCCGACTGATGTCTTGCCAGATCGGAAACAGACATGCCGTGTGCTCTGTAAACTCTCAGCGAATCTGCCAGTGCCGAATTCCCGGTTGTGACCATGCCACCTTCGCCAGTGGTTATTACTTTTCTTGGATGAAAACTAAATGCGCAAAGATTTCCAGATGAACCTATTTTTGCGCTCTTGTATTCGGAGCCAATTGCGCACGCAGCATCCTCGACCAGGTGGATGCCGTACTCCTTTGCTAATTGTTCGAAAGCTTCGATATCACCAGGAATGCCAATTTGATGAACAAGCAGGATCGCTTTCAATTTGCGTTTGGTCTTCTTATTCGTCAGAGACGAATCATAATTTTGTTCAATCAGATTCCTAGTCGAAGCAATATCCAGGTTAAGCGTGTGCGGGTCGATATCGGCAAAACAGGGTTCTGCACCGGCGTGCCTAACGGCATTAGCGCTTGCGATAAAACTGTAGGAAGGGCAGATGACCTCGTCATTCTTTCCAATCCCCAGCGCGAGCCAGATCGTATGCATCCCCGTGGTGCAATTCGAAACGGCAACGGCATGTTCAACACCGACATAATTCTTGAATGAGGTTTCGAACTGCTCTACGGCTGGACCTTGAGTAACCCATCCGCTTTTGAGTACCCGTTCAATTCCTGGAATCTCAGATCCATCAAAGAAAGGTTTCGCTATGGGGATCTTCATTTGCTTGCCATCGCCCGGAGTAGCTGATTGAGTCGTGCCTGCGACCATTGAATTTGATTGCATTTCTGTAAAAAGTCTCCTCTTCGGATTCACTCCGATGGCTCGTCCAGCATGATTTTTTTGTAGAGCGGAATGACCTCTGCTGGAGGTCCTTCGCAAAGAATGCTACCTTTGTTTAGAAGTATGGCTTTGTGTCCATGTTTTGCTGCCTCCAAATCATGTGTCACCAATATGACCGTTGCGCCTTTGGATTGTATGTCATAGATTTTTTGGAAGCACTTTTGCTGAAAACGAATGTCACCAACCGCGAGAGCTTCGTCCACGATCAGAATATCTGGATTTACGGCGGTCGCACAGGCATAGGCAAGTCTAACGACCATGCCACTTGAATAGGTTTTTACCGGTCGGTCTAAGAACTCGCCTATCTCAGCAAACTCAATGATTTTTGGCAGATAGGACTCCATCTCTTTTTCAGAGATTCCCAGAAGCAGTCCATATAACATGACGTTCTCTCTGCCGGTGTATTCATGTTGAAACCCAGCACCTAACTCCAAAATGGCAGTGACACGTCCGGATTTGTTTACTCTTCCATACGTTGGTTGCATTGTCCCAGCAATTATTTGCAGGAGTGTTGATTTACCTGAGCCGTTTGGACCAAGCAAGACCACTAACCATCCTTTTGGAAAGGTAATGGAGACGTCATTCAATGCCCAGAAATCTTGGTGGAAAGAAACCTTGTTCTGCAATACAAGTTCTTTCAATCTGTCCACGGGCTTAGCGTAGATTTTGTGGCACTTCGAAATATTCAGAACCTCTACCGATGGCTTTGGTTCAGGGATTCCTAGTACGTTATTTGTTTTTGCTTCAGTTTGCATGAATCCACCTCTACATCACGTCTGCAAAGGTTCGTTTCGTTTTAAGAAAGAAAATCAAACCGAGAACTAGAACTGTCGTCGAAATAGCTGAATAAGCTAGAAAGCTCTCCCAGTTTGGTGATCTTCCTTCGATCAATGTGCGGCGCAAATCATCGATAATACCGGCAAGTGGATTTAGTTGTGCTATCCACTTCAACTCGCTTGGAATAGAAGACGTAGGATAGAAGATTGGCGTGGCATACATGCCAGCCTGTAAGGTCAAATTCAGTATATGGCGGGTATCTCTTACAAATACACCCAAGCTGGCCAGGAGCCAACTAAGTCCTGCTGAGAAAAACACCAATGGCACGATAACCAGCGGTATCCAGCAGATCGTGCTGTGAATTTGTCCGGTGACAAGAAATGAGCTGACAACCAGCACGCTGAATGCCAGTGCTTGTGTGCTCAGTGCTGATGCCACGTTCACCAGTGGAAGGATCTCGGTGGGAAAAACCACTTTGGTAATCAGATTTGGGTTTTCAAGAATCACTGTGCATGCCCGTGAGACCGATTCCGAAAATATTGCCCACGGAATCATGCCTGTCATCAGGTAAATCGCAAAATTCTCTGTGCTGGAGCTTGTACCAAACTTGATTTTGAGGATTATGGAGAACACAAATGTGTAGATGCACAACTGTCCCATCGGATGCAAAATCGGCCAAAGCTTGCCCAGCATCGAACCTTTATGCCGACTAGAAATGTCTCGTTTAGTTAGAAGAACAAGCACTGTCCGTTGTTTCCAAAACTCAGCGAGATCGTCCCAAAGAGATATCTTCTGTGGTTCGATTTCGGTTTTGGCTTTTGGCAGACTGGCCGGTCTTTCCTTGATTTGCGCAACTGTCACTATGAAAACCCGAAAAATGGCAGCCATCTATGCTAGCAGCAATTCAGCCAGCGATCTTGACAATAAATTGAGGTTCGCTTGAAAAAGCCTATTCTATCGTTATCCAGCTGATGAGAGGACGCCTAACGCAAGTGGTGAAGCGAGATCCGCGATGGAGATCATATTGGCTTTTTGAAATCTAAAATTCCACTAAAGTTCTAGGTCAACTTGTTTGAATGTTTGATCTCGAATTTGATGAGATTAATAGTCAGAAATCAGCAAGACATAACTTCAATTTCCAATCTATTTCCACGCTAGCTATTACTATTATCCCAGCTGCCAAGTAAGTGTGTTAGCCGAGGGCATGGCATGCGATGGAATGAGGAAATTTAAATTTCGCACTCTGTGACCACTGATGAAAGACCTGAAGAAGCGGATGCTTTTGCTTCTGGTTCTCGTGCGCAGCATCAAAAATCATTCTCAGAAGCTAAATCTGTTCCACCAAATTTATCTTCGTCTAGCGAAGCAAAGCCAACACGAGGGGCGATTAAACACATTGCCGTCTTGCTGACTATCTATGTTCTGGCCGTATTTGCCGTAAACCCTTTAGGCGAATTTACACTCAACGATGATTGGGTCTATGGCAAGGCTGTTCGCACGTTCCTCGACACGGGGCGTTTGACTCTTGAAGGTAGTTGCTCCGCTTGCTATTTGCACATAATTTTGGGTGCTCTCGTTTCAAAAATCTTCGGTTTCAGCCTACAGGTGCTGCACCTCTTCTCCCTCAGTTGGGGCGCGCTGGCCATTGTTTCGTTCTGGACAAGCCTCAGAGAGTGCGGCGCTTCTCGTGCTATCTCCAGTTTCATTACTCTCAATTTTGCCTTTTCGCCGATTTTCTTTCTGCTGAATTTCTCGTTTATGACAGATGTTCCAGCGTTGACCTTATGCAATTTCTTTTTCCTTTTCACACTGAAGGCATTGAAGAAAAAATCGTTGGCACTTTTGATTCTCGCGTCTATCTTCCTTGATGCTGCCATTTGCATAAGACAGGTATATTTGGTTTTTGCTTTGCCAGCGGCCGTTAGCCCATTTCTAATTACCAAACCTTTGTCGAAAAGGTTGGGATTGCTTTTTACTCAAGTTCTGCTTCCGTGTCTTTTTGCTGTTTGCATCACTTATGTTTCCAACCATGAGAGTCTGACGCATGTGGCTATAAACACGTATCAAATTGAGTTTGCAAGGTTGCGCGATCAACTGGTGCACGCCCCGGTACTTTTTTGGAGTCGAGTTTTCGGATTGACTTCGTCAATGACTTGTTACTTGGCGTATTTTTCAATTCCGGCGATTGCTTTGTTTATGGGCTCTGCTCCTCTGCGGGGGCGCTTTCTATTCGCTCGTTTTTTCACCTGTGCAGTTCGTCCTGCAACTTATGTTTTCTTGATTGGGCTGACTGCTCTCATTTGCGTGGAGCACAAACTATTTCCTTTTGCAGGAAACATTTTCTGGCCGCCATTTATTTGCCCTCTATCGATAGTGGGAAATTACCATTACTCCTTTCCTGTTCTGCTCACCCCGATCGTGGCTATCGCAGGACTACTTTCCATTAAACTTATAAGCTCTTATTTTTCTGCGACAAAACGACGGCTGCGTGTGGCGAAGAGAGACGGCAAGTTCTTTTTTGGAACGGGACAAGCACAGAGCGATTCGCTCTTTGGAGTTGGGTTCGATTCCGGGAGCGCCGGCATCTTGCCGGCTTCTATTGCTAGGAGCGATTTGTTAATTGCAGGCTGCTTTTTAGTAAGTTTGCCAGCTGTTTTCGCGATGGCAATCTTTCGAGACTTCGACAGATATTATTTGGTCGCTTTGCCATTCTTGTTCTTCGTCTTTGCGCGGCTTAGCAACATATGGAATTTAGCCATCTTCAAAGTGAGATGGAAGCCAACACTGTCTAGCGTCACTGCGTGTGTGTTTCTCGCACTGGTCATGTTCAGTTCGACGGTAGCAATTCAAGATTGTTTGGAAGCTTCAAGAGCGAGAATGCTAGCTCTATCTGACCTAGAGAATTCAGGGGTAAGCCCTCTTCGGATTGATGGAGGGTGGGATTACAACCTCTGGCACAACTCGAACTTACAGAATTACTGGCAGCAAGTGGGAGGTAGAGCTGAGTATTTGCAATCTACCCGAGGCGATGACCTGACAAGGAATCTAAGATGGTGGCCTGTTAGTGGGGAGGATTACGTCATTTCTTCAAACATGCCGTCAGCTCGGTACCCATTTAGAGTTCTAAAAGCCCAGCCGTACTTCAGCTGGGTAAAGATGGCAGAACGGAAATTGTACGTTTTGAAGCGGGAAGCTCAATAGACTTTGAAGTTCGCTTCGATCTTGGAGCTCCTTGCCGGCATCGACTTTTTGAGCCGAATTTTGCGATTGCTCGCAAGGACTTGGCGGCTTCGAACTTGCAATCCTCTCGAACATACCGCAGTGTCCAACAAAAAGAGCTAAAAGCTTGACTGGGGTTAGATTTGACCCTCGTCGAGCTCCTGAACTTTGAAGATCGGCGGTCTTCTGGGCTGGCGGAGCTGGGACTGCTAAGTCCCGCCAGGCTCCCGAGGGGTGGCCTGCAGTCCGTACCTGTTGGAATACACAGTAAGCCTGCTTGATTATGCAGCGATTCAGCCGGAAAGTTCGTTGGATTATACAGTCACAGGAATCGGCAAAAGCCTTATCTTGGTATTGTGGAACCAATGGGTGTGCGTAATGACTATCGGCGTGCAAAATCTTAGTAAAGCACAGCAGGCCTACTTGAAGAGCGATCCCAACATGGCAAGCTTGGGTAGAGCTGCCAGAACGGTCGACCCGCTAAACCGCCTCCCGGCGTTGCCCTACATGAGCACCGAACATTTGGAGCGGGAGCTGGCAAACCCAGAGCTTTCAGCCTCCGAAAGAAGCGCGGCGAAGCTGGTTCGCGACAATTTTGCCCTAATAGAGACATTAGCGTTTGGAAGCAGCGACAAGGCGGTTTTGAGTGATGCAGCCAATGACTTGTCCCACTTACATGCTCTGAAGTTTACGACTGATGTCCTTTGGTCCAAGCTAATCGATTTGCTGGAGCGCTGCGCCAATTCAGGATTCGCCGGACGTGATGGCTATATTCGCGGCGAGGATTTTAACCGCTTTTCCACCGCAAACCCTTGTGCCAGCGGCATTAAATTCATCGTCACTGCACTCCGCGTTCGCAAAGAGTTGGGCTTTCCTGACCTTCACGTCAATGAACTGCATACACTAAAGCCAAGCGATTTTTACAGACCGCTCCAGCTGAGCTATTTGGCTGCCCGCGTAAATGATGCCGCGTTCTCCAAGGTCGTTGGCTGGGTAGGCGCCGCAGCCGGGGCAATGCTTGGCGGATTCGCCGGTGCCCTATTCGGTGGAGCAATCGCATATGTTGCCTGGACCAAGAGCACTCAGGTCTTGAACATGGCTCGCGCTCTTGAACTCCTTAATGAGCTTGAGTCGCGCGGATTGAAGCGCTACTTCGACAAAGCAGAAAATCCTCTCGAGTTTTCTGTGTAAGTCTTGGATTTAGGATTAGCTGTTCATTAGGCTTCGAACGTGCTTACATTGTGGCGTATCCCTGCGCCGCCACCGCTCGGCATGTGACATAAACGCCTTTTAAGGACGATGAATCTTCAGTCCATTCCATTTATAAGATCACCCAGGTTTTCTGATGCTGCTCTTTTGATATTGATGCTGGGGATTTTGTCGGTCGCCTTCTGGCCGGTTATCAGTTCACCTGACAAGGCAATTTCCAAATTGAATATGCTTGCCTCGATCGATTCCTGGCAGAACCTGGGCTGGAAGTATCCTGCTTTGTACACGGGTGATTGCAGCTCTGTTGTCACTCACGTACCAAATGAGGTATTCGCGCTGTCATCCCAGGCGTCCGGTGAGGTTCCTTTATGGAACAATCTCTCTGCTTGCGGACGACCGTTTTTCGCGGAATTCCAAACTTTAGCCTGGAGCACCTATCGAAAGCTGTTCCCGGCTTCTTCTGCCCACGCATACGAATTGGGGCTCCTCTTCAAGCTAGCTGCCAGTGGCGTGGGGATGTTTCTTGTTGCGCGCATGATCGGTTTTGGGTCAATCGCCGCCTTTGCTGCCGGTACTGCCTTTATGTTCTGTCCTCGCTGTCTAAACGTTTTGGATTTGTGTGGAAACTACTTCTTTTATCCGTGGGTTGTCCTTCTGTTTCTCTGGATGAGCAGGCGACCGTGCTTGTTGGTTACCACTCTGGTTGGTATTACATGCGGTGCCATTGCCTACGAAATGCATCCTGAGACCTTTGCTTTTGCGATCTTGCTTGGATTCGTTTTCTCCTTATCGGAAACCCGCAATGAGCGAAGCCGGCAAGATGCCGGCGCTCCCGGGATCGGACCGAGCATCAAAATAGAACCGAGCATTTTAGAACCGCGCATTTTAGAACCGCGCTCAATTCTTTCTGTACGTCGCTGGTTTGTTTGTGTTTTGGGAGCCAGCGCGATTACTTTCGCGATCGCTGCTCCGTTGTTTCTAGGACTGTTTGAATTCATTTGCAATGGGGCCTCCTACAAATTTATAGGGTTGGATTCTGCGTATCTCGGACTGCCGGAATTGTTTGCGGATCTAATACTCCCCGTAAGCGGTTTCCGCGCCTACGTTGGACCTGTGCTCGGAGCTTCTCTGCTTGTTGGCTTTTTTGCGTTTTTCCGATATCGCTTTGTGCTTGCAATTACATATTTTGTTAGCATTCTTTTGGCTTGCCGCCCTGCTTTCTTTAAGGACCTGTGCGATTTGTCTCCTCTGGTTTGGATCGGTCCGGAGTATTTCTTGTCCGTCTTTCTCTTCCTGCATTGTTTACTTTGTGCGCTTGGTCTGGAGCTGTTGTTTAGCAAGAAGATCAACCAGAAGAATGCATTCTTTGCTGTGTTGCTTGTCTTGGTTCCATCGCTAGTTTGTGTGCAAACTATTGAACATCACCCTTTAGCCATTCATGTAAGCAATGCCTTTGTTAGTGGGGTCTTCGTTTTGCTAGGGATCTTGATCTTTGCACTGGCATACTTCAGAAATCAATTTGTGTTACTCGGTCTTGTGTTTGCAAATCTTTGGCTTTTAGCAAGCCTGATTCCTACCGAATTGCCGATTCATGAGGTGTTTCGATACAGGAACTTGCCTGCTTATCTTCAGCCAGTGAAAAGCCCTGCCGCTCGCATGATCGCGACCGGGAATACATTCTTTCATCCACATACGAATATTATTTATGGAATCAGCGATCTTCGATCCCTTTACCCAATTCATCCGAAGCGAGTATTTGAATTTGTCAAACTCTGCGGCATCCAGATGAAGTTCGGACCAATGCAATATGCTCCGTCACAGCTAAATCGGTTCTATGACCTGGCAAGTGTGGACTATGTTCTTACCGATGCCGGTATTGAGGATCTCAACTCTACTAATTCGGGAGAAGCCAACTCTCAAGCTTATCAGTTTCTCCAAAATAAAAGCATTGAGGGCATGGAATTGGTTCCAGGGCTGATTCTCGGAGGTGCACTGATTGATTATGATCCAGTTGAGAATAATATCAATGTCACGTTGAAACTAAAGTCCGCACCCAAATACATCTATTACAGTCCAAAGTTTTTTGTGACTGATCCTTCTAATCGTGCCGTAACTAGCTCTAAATGGATTCCTGGTGAATATGCCGAAAAGATTGATGATGCCACATTCTCAATTCGCAAAGCACTGCCACTAGGAAGGTTTAAAATCGGGGATGCATTCCGCATTTTCCTTGCTTTGTCACCGAATGCTCATGAAGAACCGTTCCACCTTAAGGGTTCATATCAGACGCCTTTTGGTCCAGGGCTGCTGCTTGGCGAGATTCGGATTCAGAATGATTCGATCGCTTCGAACTCTGTTCCGAGATTTTCGTTGCGCGAAACAGGGTCAGATGGTTTTCGACTTTATAAAAACAATTCCGCGCTAAAGCGAGCGTATGTTGTACATGATTTCCATATCGTAGGCTCTCCCGAGGAGTCGAGGCAGTCCATACAAGATCCCAAATTTGATCCTCGAAAGAGGGTCATTTTGGAATCAAACAGCGTCGAGCTCCCGAAGAAAGTGCTTGCCCAGAACCAGCGTCAAGTTGATGAAACAGATTCCGTTCGAATACTTGATGATGCAAGTGATTCAATCTTACTTCAGTGTCGCACCGTAGAGCCTGGATTGCTGGTTTTGACGGATACGTTTTATCCAGGTTGGAATGCCTGGGTCAACGGCAATCAGGTTGAAATAATGCCAGCTAATCTCGCTTTTCGAGCTGTTGCGGTCCCCGCGGGCGAGAGCTTCGTTTTGATGCGTTTTGAGCCAATGACTTTTAAGACAGGGGTGCAAATAATGGTAGCCGGCTCAATGTTAGCCCTGCTTTTGCTTCTTATTGGATTCGTTCAGCTCAAACCGCAAATCCAGCGACGCGGAACTCAGAGCTGAAAGACATCCAGAGAGTTATCGTTTTATATGTAACACCAATTCGATCCGCTTGTCTGCTGGATCGGCAAATTCGGTTCCGGAAATTCTGATTGTATTTACGGGTTCGTCGAAGTTGATTACCCAGCTGATAGCCGGAATTCCTCTGCTTGAGTTTGTGGATCTTTTTGCACCAGATGCGATGGCTGTTTTTCTTCCGAGATCTCTTAGTGTTCCCGTGTCTCGTTGCAGGATCTTATTCTCCGTGGTGATGAAAACTTGTGCACTCGCTAAGGACTTGCCTCGAAGTTCGAGCGCTTGCACCATCTGTGGTTCTTTCAAATTGAGCTGTACGAATGGGCGATTTAAAGGCATGAACAGCTGATGTTCGTCTTTCGGAATTTTGAATTGATAGCCATGTTCTGTTTCTTGAAATTCCATAATGGAGCTTGGTGGTAGGCAATCGTTTATGACGCCGCTGGGATTAACTATCTTATTAGTCATGGAGCGCTCTGACGGCGAATTCTGAATCGATTTTTCAAAGCATTTGTTGTGGCAAGCTAACAAATAGTCGGCGACGGAATTTGCATAATATTGCCCCAGTGCAGCGCTAGGGTGCATGTTTCCTGGCGTGATGGTCAACAAATGGACACCTGCCTTTGGATGTCCCGCTCTTTCTGTCCGTTTGTGCTCGTTATCAAACCAATCCAGGTAGCCATTCGACAAGTCCAGAAATTCAATATTGAGAAGCCGCAAAAATGCTTTGACGGGTTGGAATCGTGTTTCATGATAGCCGCGAACAGGCTGCGTCGGTAAGCAGACGAGCACCGCTGGCTTGTTGAAGTTGGTAAACAGGTCACCCAATTGATACAGCGTGACTTTGAACTGCTCGAAGTTGGAACCCACTACAAGCTTGCTTTCCCAATCCAAATAGTCTTTCGGTACACCTGTAAGCGATGACATAAGTTCGTCGATGTGACCGGACAATTTCGTGTTTGCATAAACACAGAGCTGAGGAAACAGAAATCGAAAGTGTTTGGTCAAAGAATTAAGCCTGCTAACCAAAGGTGCTTGCTGGACCAAACCCTCATCGGCATCGTTGGCCAGATAGCCCCAAACGATAATATCTGGATTGAGATCTTTGATTGCTTTTTTCGCCGCATCGATTTCATTTCGCATCGAGAAACCAAAAAGCCCGACCGCGCAGACTTCTGCATTCTCAAAGCCGCGCTTGTGGAGTTCGCGTTCCAGAAGTCGCCACCAAAGATCATTGGCATTTGCGTAACCGTCACCCCAGACGAATGAATCGCCCACTACTAAAATTCGAGGATGTCCTGCCTGTGCTCTTGGACCATGCAATGCCGATCTCCATATGGCATTCTCTTTGTTGCAAGCATTGCGAAGCAGATTCATATGGATCAAGCGCTTATTTTCTTCGGTCCATCTTGCTCCTGCATTTACTCCGGCTGTTTCAAGCAGGGGCAGGATGATGAGTTCCATCAATAACAGAGCGCATAGCACCGTGAGGATGAATATCGGTGGCGCCTTTCTTTTACTCAACCGACAGTTCTCCTCAATTTCTTTGCCAGACAGACATATTAAGGTCCGCATTGCGTAATTGGCTTCTAAATGGAACTGTGAAGATTGCATGGTACCCGTTAAGTGCTTGTGGATTTACAATAAACGTTTCACCCAGTACCGGCCAGAAACGCAATTCGGCTCGCTCATTCTCGCCTCGCATATCTTTACTCCATGTGTGCGGATCGCTGGGTGGATTGCAATGCTCATAGATTGATGAAGCGCGCATGTAGATGTATTCCGGACCAGCGTCCATATCGAAGACCGTTATTCCACGGCTCTCCATTGCATCAATGCAAGTCCATCGGGCGCGAGTGAATTCTGCCCAGTCTCTGGCGCCAACAACAGAGTAAGCTGAAAACAAAAGACATGCAGTTAGCAGAACAACTATTGAAGTGCGATTGGCAAATATTGAAAAGGAGCCTCCAAAAAGGAGAATCAGAAATGGAGGAACTAATGCTAGAAGATACCGATCCGCTGGTGTAATTGCGCCTTGAAGAACTGCGATCGCCGTTAAGATAGAAAAGGATAAAGCCACGCAGATCAGGAATTGTCTTTTGGGCGGTGCTTGCGCTAGTAAGTTTTGATCGCAAATTGCAACGTGATCAAGTCCGGGTTCATTTTTGAACAAACGAAAGATTGAAACCCAACAAACAGTGATGACGACCGTCGCATTTAGAGCTGAAAGAACTGTTAGGAGCCTCATATGCTCCGGCGCTGAAACGGGCAGATTCGAGAGTTGTGCGTATTGACCTGGCAAAAGGCTGCAAAATAGTTGCGGGTAAAATGGAAGAAATCGATCTTGAAGTACGACTTGCAAAATAAGCGGCAAACCGATAATGAGCATCGAAAACATCAATGCTTGCCGGGTTGCTTTTGGATCCATTGAAGTACTGGGCTCAGTTTCTTTTGTGGAGCAAAGTAGAGCACGTATCGCCTTTGAAATCGAGCCAGTGGTTAAGCAAATTCCTATTGGCAGAGTGAACAAACCTAGATAGCACATGACTTGTGGAAAATAGTCTGCTATGGCACCGAAGCATGTTTCCGGGCGGCGAAACCAAGAATTGATGGTATCAGTTGCTGCTACCGAGATTCGCAGATAGTCATTAGGGTACTGCGAAGCATTTTGCAAAATCTGGTTCGTTGCGAGATAACCAATCGTTGGTGGCAGGAGGAATAGAGTCATCGCAGCGATTGCAGTTTTCTTGTTTCGTTTCCACAGGAAAAAGCCCGCCAGCAAGTAAGCAGGTAAGAGAGCGATTCCAATTTGGCGAGTTGTGATCGCTAGACATAACGCCAGGGAGCCAAAAAAAGCATACTTCAACGACCTTTCGGATTTAAGCATTTTCAAAAGTGACCAGAAACCCCACACCATGAAGCAAAGGAATGGAATGTCGGTCATGAAGGTCGTGGATAAGATAAGTACAAGTGGGTTGAACAGAAGCAACAACGTCGCGCTGCTTGCGATGAGCGGGGACTGTTTCAATTCCAAAATGCAGCGATAGAATCCTACGCACATCAAAACGGCAAAGCCTGCTGTGATAATGTGCAATGTCGAAAAGGAGAATCCGAATAAATTGCAAATTACTGCGGCTATGATTATGCCTGGGATATGTCCAGCAAAGCAAGCCAGATAATGCAATTTGCCCGTGGAAATCAAATTCTGAACAGACCAAGCATAGGTCCAGTCGTCGTAGATTGGAACATCTAATTTCCCTATGTAGAAGAGCGAACATCCAAAAAGAAGGAGAACCAGAAGAAGAAAAATTCGTTCAAATTTGTGTGTGTTATTTGATTTGACTTGCGGGTGCTCAGCCGCCGTACTGTTACTTTTGGCGACCGCAGCAATTTGATCTCGTTTCTCTTCGACGATCATTATTGTTCCTCCACATTTGACGCAGAGGGTTCTGGCTTGTTGCTGTTGGAGAATAGAAGCGGCGCTGACCTTTGTGATTTTTTCAAAACAAGAATGGACGACGTGGACAGTTTTATGTCGCTGAAATATGGAAACCGACCAATTTGTTCGTATCCACTTATCGGTACCTGAGAGACTACGAATTCGGTACTCGGAACCGGCCACCACCTGTACCCAGACCCTGCATGCTCCCCTTTCAAGCGAGCCTTATAGTCACACGCGTCCTCTGCTTGATTCATCAAATTGAGCAGCCAAATGTTGTTTGGAATGTTGAACTCGGGACCGCCATCGATTCTCCGCGGACTGATATCTTGCGCAAGCAAAAAATTCAAGGCTTGCCAGCGGGCACGCGTAAAGTTGAATAGGTCGTGTAGAGCCAAAATAGAATACGTGCCCAAGAACAGGAGTGCCACAGCGCTGCATGCTATGCTGGCCTTAATGGCTATCTTTGACGTGTGGAGAGCGGAAGTCCTATCTGTCCCTGTCTGCTTTTGTGCGGTAGAATCAGGACTGTCAGGACGACTGCTCAGCTCTGCACGAATTCTTTTGCTGAGATCAAATACGAGTATCAGCAGCAAGATTGGAAGCAGCGGCAGAATATACCTGTCAAATCGTAAAACCACCATGAAAAGACATACGTAAGCGGTCAAGCTGCCGGCAGAAAAGCTCAGCCAGTCCGTTATTTTCTCCTCGGTTTTTGTGTCATCGGAATAACCATTGGACTTTGTAGCGATCAGTGCCATTCCCAACCACGCTATTAGCAGAAAGGAGCAGGGCTCTGCGATTAAGCTCAATAGCGACGATAGAAATCTATTTTCCGCAAGATGGAACCCTGGAAATAGTCCATAGACTCCGACCAGTGGAGGTGAAATCAAATTCCGAAAGTACGGAAAATAGGATTGCAGGTTCTCTATGCCGTACTTTAGCGGAAGAATACTCAGCGCAAATGACGTTAATCCGATCGCAGCGAGTTGCCACACTGAACCGAAGTTTTGTTTCTTAGCGCTATCCCTTGTATTGCCTTTGTTCGGATTTCGGACAACTTCTTTTATGTGCGTGATGAGAAATGGAACAGCGCCGATAATGACCGGTAACAAAAAGAGTGCCAAATAAGAAGTTACCTGTCCTAAAATCAGCCATTCCTTGAAGAAAAAGTTCAACGGATCCGCAATTCCTGAAAGAAGGTTCTCCTCGAGTAGGTATTTCAATCGATCGAATTGTTGTGGACAAAACGAGTTTATGGTCAACATTCTATCGGCAAGAAAGTAAGTAGTGACTGGCGCGGCAATTAAAAGACTCGCTAGAGCTACAGCTTTTCGCCAATCTGTGCGCAACTCCTTCAGGAAAATTGAGGAATTAGCCAGAACCAACACAGCGAGTGGCTGCCGTGTAGCAACTGTTAGGGACAAAACAACGCCAGCGATTAGTAGCTGCCGGTAACTTCCAAATTTGAAGTATCGGATCATTGCCCAGCTGTACCAGCAGATCCCGGACATTGCAGCTGTCTCTGTCATGAAGTGGGTGGATAAATTCAGCGTTAATGGATTGAATAAGAATGTTGCGACCGCTAGTGCTGAGAGTGTTCTCGTCACGCGTAGCTCAAGCAAGGCGCAATACAAACCCACGGCGGAAGTCAACGCAAACGCCGATGAAACCATATGCAAATTCTGGTACGAAAATCCAATTGCGTAGGATGTGACAATTCCGAGCATTATTAGCGGATACGCGAGTGGACCTGCCGCGCAATACTGCAGCTGACCCGTCTCCAAAAAGTTTTGGACCGGTAACCCAAATATCCAGTCATCATTTACGGGATAGTTGGTCGAACCCAGGCTGAGAAGTGCACAAATAAAACAGAAAAGAATCGAAATGAACCAAATGTTTTCTTGACCAGCGCACCATATGCGGTGGTTGTGCGTCTGTTTCTTTGCTGCCGAATCTTCTAATCCTGCAAGAGCAGCATTTGTATAGGAATTTTGGCTAGCCGTTTTTGAAGCCATTGAAAATCCTGGCGTAAAGACTTCGTTGCGGGAAGAAACAATTTTTGATTCGAAGCTTTTAGGAGCTCCGAGGTCAGTTTTAGCTTGCCAAGATTATTACATAGCTGAGCGTCAAAACCATTTACTGGCTTTCACCCAGAGAGAATGGGCTAAAATAAATCCGGGTTCTTACTAGCTGCAAGAAAGCGGTTTCCAAGTGAAAGAAAGCCAGTGCGTGCTTATAGTCGATGACCAGCAGGCTGAGTTGGCTTTGGTGGCAGAGTTTCTGAAGAATGCTGGTTACACAATCACTCTAGCAAGTGATGGATTTAAGGCTCTGGCTGCCTGCAAAGTACGTACGCCTGATGTCATTCTTCTTGACCTGCAAATGCCTTTGATGAGTGGCTTGGACGTTTTCGGGCGCCTTGCAGCAGACGAGAAGACAAAATACATTCCTGTGATCTTCTTGCGTGCCGAGGGGCAGGTTACGCCTCCGACAATTGAGCTTGAAGAGAATCCGATTCTTGTGAAACCGCTTGAGCCCCAGGATGTTTTGTCCCTGGTGAAGACGGTCCTGAAAGAGAAACTCCTGCGTGACGAGCTTCGAAGAAAGGAAAGCCAGGTTACAGAGCTTTCACTTACCGATAATTTGACTTCACTGCGCAATTCAAGATACCTGGCTGAATTTCTGAAAACTGAACTCAGTCAATGTTCAAGGTACAACAACCTTTTGACGGTTATGACAATTGAAGTCGACCATCAAAAGGAGCTGCTGAAGCAGCATGGGCAAAAGGGCATCGATGCATTGCTGGCGCAGATGGCCGAAGTCCTGGCGAGAGGCTTGCGAAAGGCTGATTTGCTTGCCAGAACAGGACCTTACGAATTTGTGCTGGTGTTGCCGTTCACCAATGCCGATGGGGCTGTCGAGGTGGCTGAACGAGCGCGCATCCGGGTTGCTGAGAATGCTTTTACATTCGCCGACAAGACGGCAACGGCCACCGTGAGCATTGGCATTTCCCAGTTCAAAACCGAAATGGATACAGAGGGTACGATGCTTCTGTCATATGCGAGGGCCGCCATGTCCCAGGCACGTGATGCCGGTGGCAATCAAACCTTTATGGCTGAGTAGTCACTCTAAGAGTGCCTTGTGCAGGTTCCGTTTGGAGTGAATTACTCTCTTTACCTCGATCTCATCACTCTTCACCAGCTGATAGAAAATTATGTAATTGCCCTCGCTGATGCTTCTGTTACTCCAGTTTCGACCCTTTGTCGGAACTTGGCTTAATGTGAATTAGCGTTGACGATGAGATTTCCAAGAGGCATCGCTATGATAATATGGCATTCATCGGGGCGTAGCGCAGCTTGGTAGCGTGTCCGTTTCGGGTGCGGAAGGCCGGAGGTTCAAATCCTCTCGCCCCGATATCTCTTTAATCGCACAACCATGAATAGCAGTGAATAGCTCCCCGATCTGCGGTGCAGATGGGCGAAAGGATTATTCTGCGGTGGTTATAGCTTTCCTACGAGGAATTTTGCAGTCTCGCGACCTTTCTGGAGGAGCCGCGGATCGCCTGGTTATAGATGTTGGAGGAGTTGGTTTTGAAGCTCTGGTTGCGCGTGTTACAAGTGCGCAAGTCGGAGAGGTAGGCGATGAAGTTACCATTCACACGTCGCTCTCAATCCGCGAAAATGAATGGCAACTCTTTGGCTTCGCGTCGCTTGATGAGAAGGAGATGTTTACACTTCTTCAGTCCGTTACCGGAGTTGGACCAAAGATGGCTTTGTCGCTTGTCGGCACACTCGGACCGGATCGGATTGCCGACGCAGTCGCTGCAGAAGATCATAAATCTCTGAGCCAAGCTCCTGGCGTTGGACCCAAAGTTGCACAGAGAATTATTTTGGAACTAAAAAGCAAAACAGAGGAATGGCAGGTTCGTCGAGGCAGCACGCCTGGTAAACCGATGCCGAAGAGTGCATCGCGAGATGAGGCTCGCCTTATTCTTGAAGGGTTGGGTTATACGATCACCGAAATCAATCAAGCATTTAAGCGGCTTCCCGAGGACAATAAGGAAGACGATGTTGAGCTTATTGTGCGGCAGAGTTTGAAGGTGCTCGGTACGGCAGATCACTAATATGAATGCTCCGTCCAAATCTGGGTTCGCTGGGCTGTTACGTTTTGCACTTATAGAAGTGCTAGTTGTATTAATTGGCATCGTTTTTGTTCGTCGGGAAGTGTACTTGGGCGGACACTTCGGTGAAATGGTCTTGCATTGGCAGGAGTATGCGATTCTTGGACTTTCGTTTATTGATGGAATGGTGCGGGGGCAAACGCGTGCGTTGTACTCAAGCCCATTTCGGAAAAAAGTGCTGCGCTATTTCTTGCCATTTGCGCTGTTTCTTTATGTGGCTTGCGCTTCGCTTTGTGACAAGCTGAACGTAGGTTGTCTTCGGGAGGAGTGGTTTCGTGATCTTGGTCTATTCATCATGGGTGGTGGCGTGATCCTTTTGATCGTGGCTCAGAGATCGAGACCAAGAGCGCTACTCACATCCCAATTCGGAGTAGCTAGCGAGACATTAGCGATCTCTGAAGCGAACCCACTGGCGCTCCCGGGAGCGAACCAAGACTCGATCCCAGAAATTGAGCAGTCGTCTTCCGAACTGCAAGCAGAATCAGAAGCCGGCGAGACGCCGGCGCTCCCGGGAGCGAACCAAGACGCGATCCCAGAAATTGAGCAGTCGTCTTCCGAACTGCAAGCAGAATCAGAAGCCGGCGAGACGCCGGCGCTCCCGGGA
>JAIEQI010000012.1 GCA_019747875.1 Candidatus Obscuribacterales bacterium | reverse complement strand
CTCTATAACTAGAGCGTATTCTCGTTTGAACATGTTCTCGCTCTATAACTAGAGCGTATTCTCGTTTGAACATGTTCTCGCTCTATAACTAGAGCGTATTCTCGTTTGAACATGTTCGCTCTTCATTCTTATACGTGTTCGCTCACCATAGGTAGACCGCCATAGCTGGACGTGATCGCGCTCCATTCAGAAATGGTATCGCTTCATCTGAACTGTCGGTCTTTTTAACTTTAGCTCGTGCCCGTTATTTTTTGGTAGCTAGCTCGGTAACACATTCGAGATTGTGATCGAGGTCCTTTTGCATGGCGTTCTTTGCGATTTGCTGCCAGAAAGGAATGCGAACTCCTGGGTCCAAAATTGTGGTCAAGGTACACGAGGTCGTACCAGGCTTGGACCCTTCCGCCAATTGCCAGTAGCCCTCGAAAGTGTGGAAGCGATTGGAACTCAGCATCTTGTATTCAATCGCTTTGTGCGGGATAAGTTCGCGCTCGACATATGTGCAAATGGTATTACCTATAATTGGCACCGAGAGAAAGAACTCCTTTATGACAGCCACTTTCCCGTCATAAGACATCAATTTCCTCTTGCCCGGATCCGATGAACGCCGAGCTTGAATGGCTTCCCAAACCTTTTGCACTGGAGCGTTTATTTCGACAGTTTTGCTGAGTTCAGGCAATTTCTCGCCGTCATGGTCCAGCAGCTTCTGCTCTTGAGCGAATTCCTCCTGCGCAGCTTTAGTGGACGGCTCCGATTGCGCGATCGAGGTACTCGAATCCGAGAATGCAGCTAATGCTGGCGCAGGTACTGCCAAAAGCAGTCCGGCTGCAATTAAGAGTAGACTAGCTCTGCATTTCATGACGCAATACCCCTTCCTATGATAAAGCTACGCTCTCGGGTTTCATGCTCATATCCTATGCACTTATCGTTGGGAGTTTGTGAGGGAATTTAGTCCTCTAAACCTTTGTTAGTTCTCCGGGGTCAATCATAGGCGAGAATACTGATAAGCACCTTTATGAGCCCTTGAAATACTAAGGCAGGCAGCAGTCTTTAGGAGGCGATTTTTCAAAATAGTGTCAGAGGCGAGCGACGAGCTAACAACCTTTTGTAGCTCGGGGATCGAAGTCAAAGCTGATAGAACTGAGAATTCTGCACTGTGTATTGCAAGGTGAGGACTACGATCCAGTACCTTAGTTTGCCTGACAGCGATTTTGGAGCCACGGTTAAGAGCATGAAATTCATCGGCTGAGCTTCCTGAAAAAATCACTTGTTCTCCTGGAGCAATCTTAAAGTTCTTCAAGTTTGTCGTGATTGTGACATCACCATATTTGTTGTCATAGAAATTGAATAACACCAGATTCTGATTGTGAATTGCTAGGCCGATTAAGCTCCCTTTACGCAAAACTAAATGGAGTCCTCTTACGCTTACATCTAGATTCTCGTCAACGCTAATTATAGAGCAAGGCATATCACGCAAGTCGTAGGATTCGCTAAACGCAATGGCTCGATAAATACTCTCTGGACCCAAGGTTGAAGTCGGAGGCATCCAGTTTTCTATTCTTTTAAGGTAGTCTTTTATTTTGTCGCCCAAGCTTGGTTTTGGCTTATCTACATCTTTCAAGGCCTTCGCTTCAGCTGCTTTTTTTTCTGCTTCAGCTTGTGCTTCAGCGGCAGCCTTCATAGAATCAGCGCGCTGCTGTTGTTCTCCTTTCCACGTATTGAATGCTCTTAAAAGCGCATTGTGATTTCCAAGCAGTTTGACGAGGGATTCTTGCTTAGACTTTAATCTTTCTATAATTGCGTTCCTTTTCTCAAGCTGAGCTGCAAATTCTTCCGGTGTTTCTGGACGATTACCCAGCTCCGATTTGTCGCTTACAGCTTCGCCTGGTGGAAGACTGTTTAATCGATCCATTGCGAGTTGGGAGTCAAACACAATGTTTGGAAATCCAGACCTGTAGCGGTCGCGTTCATTTTCTAGACGTGGAATATCGGAATCGAGCGTCTTTAGCTCTGCCTTCAGCGATCCATAAAATACGTCATACCCAGGGTGTTGAATCATATCCATGTAAGCGTTCTGTTCCTCAGCATAAGCGCTCGGAAAGAGTAACTCTACGATCGTCATTGCGCCTTGGCTCAGAAAGGATATTTCATCGGTTTTGAGTATTGTGCTGTTTGGAGGCGGCGGAGGAATTCTTTGGATAATATCTCGGAAATCCATAACGGAATCGCTGAATCGCGGTACCGAATCTGAATTTTTCTGAGAGGGAGTCACACTTAATAGTGTATTGTTTTTCACAGCACTAGCTAATAGATTGCCATCGCCCGCTATAGTAGCTTGACCAGCAGTAACTGCTTTAAGTCCACTGGTATCACCATTAATACTTCCAGTACCCACAAACGAATAAAGTCGATCCTGTGGACTATTGACAATTCCGTTGTATTTCCCATTTATGACAAGGTCGCCGGTGCCATCGAGAATGGTGGTACCCATATTAACGACACCGGATTTTGCCGTCAGAATTGCTTGCAAAGATGGACTTATCTTCGAATTCGCGCTGAAATCAATTCCTGTGTTGCCGAAGAAAAGCATGGGTACATTCGAAGTAAAAGAAGCACCTTGCGAGGATATGTTGGTTCCCTCAGCTCTTATTTCGAAGGAACTTCCAGACTTCCCGTTGTAACTTACCGATGAACCTGCCAAAAATGACACATCTTGAGCAGAGGTGATTTGCAGGAGACTTATTGGCGGGGAATCTACAACAATGGCCCCAGCGATTGTAATAGGACCTCCATCTGCCTTCATTGCAATTTGCGGTGCTGATACATTCCCGACAGAAATTGCTCCAGTAGACCTAAGGTCCACAATGTTCAGTGCTTTTAAAGTCGAGCTATTGGGAAAGTTTATGCTGCCAGCTGATATCCCCAAAAGCGAACCACTTTCTATTAGGACTCCAGGTGAGGCTGAGAAGTCTACGGTGCCGGTTCCATTTTGCATTACAGCAATAGGTCCCAAAAGGTCATTGTTGGTTGTATAACCTCCAAAAGCTTTGGATGCACCAGCAGCGAGTAAGAAATTATCGAACGCTGGATTGTCGCCAGGATAGGGAGGTGCGAACGTCATCCCAGTGCCGAACAGAACCGCCCCACCGCTAATCTTGGTAACTCCAGTTCCAATAATATTCCCAGAGGAGAGGAATCGGAGTTGTTCAGTGTATGGAACTGTAATTGCCCCTGATAGGGTCATGTCACCCGTGTAGTTCCAATACACAGGATCTCCTTCAACCTCTGAGAATCCCAAATGAAGATGCCCTTCGCGCACCCCTGCGAAAACACTTTGCGCACTCGAATTCAAAGTGCCATCAATACGATTAGCATCTATCATCAAGGTACCGTGGGGAGCATGAGCTTCGATATTTCCCGAGAAGTTACCGCCGAAGACGCCCAATACACCCTGCTCATTAGGACTTCCGCTAAGTCTGAAATTCAGATCTGCAGCGCGAAAACTTCCTAAGGTACTTTGTATTATCAGATTGTTTGAAGTTAGGGAATTGGCAATCGATGCGACGATAGAATTTTGCTGAATTATCTGCGAGTTCAGCTGATTTCCAACGTTTATAGTGCCTAATGCACTGATCGCTCCATTGTTCGATAAAGCGCTTGTAACGATATTCAAGTTGTTGGCGGCAGAAAATGTAGCCAAATTAGACGACTGGCTAATGTTGTTGATAGCGCCTGCGGCCAACACACTCAGATCTGCTGAGCTACTTATCAAGCCAGCATTATTAATATCCCCTCGGGAAGCGATTTGCAATGAAAGAGAGGAAACCGCTCCTAATGCTTGCAAAGCTTGTGGAGACAAAATTGTTGAGATTAATCCTCCTTGCCCATTGGTGATGTTGTTTCCTGCAATGGTGACTGCGGCAAGTGGCACTGTGGAAAACGCGAAAATCTGTCCAGCGTTTTGAATATTCCCCGATATGTTGAGTGTGTCACTCTTGCTGAAATCCAGGTATAGCGACTGATCTTTTCCTACGTCGAGCGCACTGAAAGATGCCGTACTGACATCAATAATGTTGGTAGTAGACTGGGCTTGTTCTTCAGGATTGCCGGTACAAGGAGGGGCAAGCAGAAGCGATGACACGAGTGCCAAAAACGCACGCTGCCGCATATAAAAATCCTCCATGATGCCTAAACGTGAATTCTGTAGCATATGCGGTACGTATGCCACAGAATTTTATTTAATAGAATTCAATATCTCCTGCATTTATCATATTTGCACCAGTCCTATTTCACATTCCGTAGGCCCAGCTTCGGAATGGACCATTTCCGAGATAGTAGAACATGAATGCTGAGATACAACCGATGAGAACTCTTTACCCCGAAATCGCCGCCTACAACGAATTTTTCTTTCCTGTGGATGAGCAACACCAGCTATATGTAGAGGAAGCTGGCAATCCGAACGGCACACCGGTGGTTTTCCTTCATGGCGGACCTGGTGGCGGTTTCTCAGCAACGCATAGACGGCTTTTTGACCCGAAACGATACAGGATTGTTCTATTCGACCAGCGCGGGTCCGGCAAAAGCACGCCGCACGCTTCGTTAGATAACAACACCACCTGGGATTTGGTCTCCGATCTAGAGAAACTTCGCCAACACTTAGGCATCGAGAAGTGGGTGGTCTTTGGCGGCTCGTGGGGCAGTACACTCGCTTTATGCTATGCCGAAACACATCCGGATCGAGTCAGTGCATTGATTCTGCGGGGCATCTTCTTGTGCCGCCCCGAAGAAATAGACTGGTTTTATCAGAAGGGTGTTGATGCACTTTTTCCGGATCTGTATGAAGAGTACGCCAAAGTCATTCCGCCAAATAAGCGCGATAAGATGGTGGCTTCATACTATGAGTTACTTAATAGCCCTGATGAGAAGACACGTCTTGCTGCGGCGAAAGCCTGGAGTGTTTGGGAAGGCTCGACACTGAAGTTGATCCCTGATGCAATGACGATCAGTTCGTTCGAGGCGGATGCGAAAGCACTCGCGATGGCACGGATTGAATGTCATTACTTCATGCACAATTGCTGGCTGGAACCGAACCAATTGCTTGAGGGCGTCGAGCGCATCCGCCATATCCCAACGTGGATCGTTCACGGGCGGTACGATGTGATTTGCCCGTTCGTTAATGCCTGGGATTTGCATAAAGCCTTTCCCGAAGCGAAACTACACGTCATTCCCGACGCAGGACATGCTTATGACGAGCCAGGAATTCTCAATGCGTTGTTGAATGCGCAAGAAGAAGCACTCGAGATCATGGCGACGGTGCGTAGCTAAATCGTTGTGAGCAGTAGAAGCCGACGCTCCCATTCCACTTTCTCATTCGTCTTGGGAGCGAATCGCTCTTAGAATTAGAAGCCGGCAAGATGCCGGCGCTCCCGGGATCAAACCGAGCGCCAGAGAAAAGCGAACGGACGAGACGTCCGCGCTTCATACTATAACAAATCGCTTTTTCTTCGTTCAACGACGTACTATGACAAATCGCTCTCCATTTTTCGTTCAACGACGAGTTCGCCGTGGAGTCCGTCTTCGAGGAATGTTAGTGATGCGCAGCTGCGCTTCAATGAGTTGAGAAGAACGTTGCTAGCGTTGGCGTGTTGGGCAGGCTTTACGATTTGGCGCGATTGTCCCAGTCCACCATGCAAGCTACAAAAAACGTTGCCAGAGGCTGCGTCAAAATTGTAAACTCCACCGTCCGGACAAAGAGCTTTTGCGCCGAGAGAGGACTGACTGTGAGCAGCATTGGCGAGATCTCCTGGCAGAAGATTACCATCATCACTCAAACTTGCAAGCGCCCGTGCAAGCACCGTCAGCGGTGCAAGATTCTTCAAGCAAGATCGGCGATTGTTATCCAACCAGAGAAGATCTGCATCAGCCTTCACCTTGTTCCAATTCTCATGATTAACCTCAAATGCGATTTGAGACTTTCGTGCAAGCTCTTCATTTGAAGGAGCTGATTTATCATTTGGAAGCCGGCGAGATGTCGGCGCTCCCAGGATCGAGCCGTTAGCATGTCCACATTCAAGTTCTTTACCCTGTTGGCTATTTGAGATTGGCACATCATTACGACGAGAGTAAGAGAAGATAGCTTCGATTACTGATTTTCGCGTACTCAAGTAGAAGGTATCATCAATTCGTGCAAAGAACAATCTAAACTTGGCGGGTCCAAACTGCCACGAACAGGCATGAATGATAAGTTCTGAATTTGCTTGCAATCTCGAATAATCGAAAGACGTCATACCACGTCCTACAAAATCGGCTTTTGCAAGGATCGGTTCCAGCTGATCAAGAAATCGATCAATCATAGCAGAATCATTGACAGAAACAGTTGCATAGACAGGGCGGTTCAAGGATGCAAGTAAACCTCCAATCCATAAGAACTGACCAGCAACTGCAAACAGCCTGGTGCCTTGTCCGCCCATCAAAGATAACCCAAGCAATGCCGACAGATCCAAACTAAATGTCGGTTCAGCATCCCAAACATGGAAACCAATCTTCTCGCCAAACCCATCTATGACTAATGCATCCATTCCATTCAGCTGGTTTAAAGATTGACCGTTTTGTCGAAAAAGCGATTTCAACGTTTTGCTCTTATCTTTCAAAGCTCCCTTCTTGAGTTTCGCCCAGACACTCATTATCGTCTCTGGCGAAAGATCTGCGGACGAAAGATCTTCCGGCTCACTAGCTCCAATCAATTCGTGCAGTCCGTTGTACGCAGAGTTGTTTATGAGTGGAAGAACGATAGTGCGCGCCACATATCGACCATCCTCGCATTTGATTTGAATGCCAATTGGATCAAAAAAGGTACGCCAATATTGGTCATATGCGGTCACGAATTGTTTGTACTCATTCGCCTCAGCCGCGTCGGCGAACTGCGCGTAGCAATCAATGTTAGGTGTCATAAACGACTGCTGCCCATGAATCCTACAGCGCGCACAAACCAATGCGCTCGCATTGTCCGAGCTGCCACTAGATTGCGGCAGAGCGTATTCCCCACCTTCAACGCAGTAATTGCAGTTCATCAATTCAGGACATAGACCGGTACGCAAAATCTCCTCCAAACTCTCTGGCATACGTCCAATCTCTGCACAAAAGAGTAGAATGGCATGATCTATGGATTCGAGATTTTGCCGGCATATCAAGCGACGGTGCTGAGAAATACGAATTTCGGGTCCAATCATCTTTCTTATGAATGGATCAGATAAATATACAAAGACATCTTCGGCTTTCTCGTCACAAGGCATGAGCGATCTAATATATTTGAACTCAGTACTCTCACCTAAAGACTGCCTAAGGCCAGAGCTGGCTTCAATGATACGACGCAGTGCTTCGATCGAATTTGAGCGAACATGAATGGAAGAGTTCAAATTGCAAGCATACATTCGCGCATTGCTATCTCGACCCACAACTTCAATGATCTCGTGCTCCAACTCTTGCCTTGTCTTAGCACCACTTAGTTCGGACGCCTTTCGAAAAAGCTCTTGCGCAGCAGAGTCGCTAAACCTACATAGAACCGTAATGTCTGTTCCATTTTGAAAGTAGAGATCGCTTCCACAAACAGCAAGCTCTTCCAAATGCCAGTTGCCGATTTTCTCCAGAAGGCTGTCGTCCAGATAAAGTTGAGCGCGATAACTGTCGCCAATTGCGAGATCCACGGACTGCTTGTGAGCTTGCTGCTGAAAGATTTGTGCAAAACTGTTGGCATTCAAGAGAATCTCTTGCATCGAACTAGCAGAGCGACCTTCGATATAGAAGAAATCACAGGGCGCATGCTTAGAAAGTTCTGAGACCTTGGGTTGAACAGCTCCCAACATCTCTTCCCACGGATGGCTTTTTGCCGAAGGACCCGCAAGATCGGATATCGAAATCGTGCGACCTCGACCAGTAGGATCGCTTCCGGCCTCAGCTGCTCGCAGACTAGCATCCAGCTGCAAGCTTTCCTGAACAGCCATGGAGCCAGAGAGAATAGAAAACATGTTGACACTTTGCATGCGTTGACCACTTGCTTGCCGAAGCAACTCATTGCGCAACTGTTCCTGCGTGAATCCGCCGTATCGCTCAGACCTTGATTTCAATTCGAACTGGCGGGCGATAAACTGGACGGCTTTGTCACTGGGACAAAACAACTGCCAGGCTTTGGCATCATCCTGAGTCCACTTGTAGCACTGTTTCCTACCGCTGAAAGTCTTTACGAACATTTGTCAGCCCCCCAATTCCGCTAATTCCAGTCTAGACCTTGACAGTCACATTTATCCTGACGGCGATCACTTAAAGAACTGCCGGACATGCTATAAATATTGAGCCCCGAAGGTTCGCAGCATGTTAATACTGGAAAACAACGGTGTCTCAGTCAAAATTGAGGGGGAATCTTATCTCTATTTTGGGGGCACCAACTATTTGGGCTTGGCTCATCGCCATGAATTATTGGATGCTGCGACCGAGGCATTCAACAGATTCGGATTCAGCGCTGGTGCGTCCAGGTTAACCTCGGGAGAGTCCGCGGTGTTGCTTGCATTAGAGAAGCGAATGGCACAGTTTTCTGGCAGCGAATCAGCACTAATTTTGCCATCTGGATACATATCAAACTTCGCAGTGGTGGACGCGATTGAAGATCTCGTCGATGCATGGGTGATTCAAAAGAACGCACACAGGAGCATTTTGGCAGCTATCGCTCAGAGTAAAAAAGTGGTTTACCTGTTGGACGATCACAGTGGCGACGGCACAATTCAGATCGGCGGAAAGAGCATTCAATACCCCAGCTTCAAAACTTGTCCGGAGCGATTTCGCAAAGGTTATTTCCTGGAGCCCATCGATGCGATGACCGGAAGCGTGTGCGATCCTCGCCCAATATTTGAATCGATGACATCCAACGATTTTCTAGTTCTCGACGAAGCACACTCCCTGGGTGTTCTTGGCGACGGTGGCAAAGGTGCACGCGAGTTATTTGGGCTAGCTTCGGCATCGAACCTGATCAGAACTGGTACTTTTAGTAAAGCGTTCGGCACGCAGGGCGGATTCGTTCTTGGATCAGGAAATATCATCGGCCGAATTATCGAGCGATCAGGAGCATACAGATCATCCACGCCGCTTTCGCCGGTGATCGCAGCGGCAACGATGGAATCATTGCGACTCTTGATCGAAAGTCCCGAAAGCACGATCCAAAAGTTGCAGAGTAATATGCAAATTATGCGAAAGTCACTTGCGCATTTGAATATTTCGAGCAATCCACACGTGCCAATCTTCTATGCAAGTGGCTTAGAGTCGCTTCCGGCGATTCAATCAGAGCTGCACGAGAAGCGCATATGCGTGCCGCAAGTCGGCAGCTACTTTGCCGGTGCAAAAAACATAGGACTCCGTTGGACGATTCAGGCCAATCACTCAAAAGAACAAATGGATCTTCTCAGCAAAACAATCCTATCTAAGTGCTAGCTCGAAGTTAAATCAAAAGCTAATTGCTAAATTTAAAAGCCGGCAAGATGCCGGCGCTCCCGGGATCGAACAACTAAAATTGCATCTCGACTTGGAGTGATAGCGCCTTCATCTAGCTATTTGTATGGGAACGCGAACCTCGGGTCCGCTTATACATATGTGCACTTAGACGTTCGCTGATATCTGATCTAAAAGAGCATTACAGCGCTTCAACAAATCCTTCGATTTCAGGCGCTCGCAAGTTGCTTCAAATGAAGCTTCAGGTCCGCGCCAGCGCAATTCCTCAATACTATTGAACACTGGCACATCATGCCTTAACGTCGCCAACTTCCTGAAGAGGATTGCATCATCCCATTGCTCGTGAAGGGTGCCCGCCAATTTCTTCGCTCCTCTTATCGACGAATTCCATTGCTCGGCAAGCTTTGGAATATTTTCCAAATGTCCATACAATCCAAGAACAGTACCGGAAGCTTTTGCCCCCCAGCCAGGTAGACCTGGATAACCATCCGCAGAATCTCCAACAAGAGCTAAATAATCCGGAATTGACTTTGGACTGACGCCGAACTTTTCTATCACACCAGCTTCATTACGTGTTGTATTGCGCATTCGGTCGAGCTGAACGATACGGTCACCTACGACACACTGGCTGAGATCCTTGTCCGGAGTGCAAATGATCACCTTATCAACATCCGCCAAATCCGCCGCCTTAACAGCAGCGGCAGCAAGTGCATCATCGGCTTCGAACTCAACCATCGGCCAAACTTTAACGCCCATTGATTGCAGCGATTCTTCAAGAATCGGAAACTGCGAATACAATGCCTCTTCAATTCCCTCACCTGTTTTGTAATGCGGGTAGAGATCATTGCGAAAAGACTCAATCACATGATCGGTAGCCACGCCGACATATCGCGCCCCCCGCTCCACCATATTCAAGACGGAACCGAGCACTGCTCGAGTTGCACCAATTTCTTGTCCCTTGCTATCAGAAGATTTCGGCACGACAAAAAAGTGTCGAAACAGTTCGTATGTACCGTCTACCAAATAGATATCCATGAGCCCGCCCCGCAAAGTTTTGGCCGATTGGTGCAAAGAAAGTATTATACTAAAACGATGTGCAAACCAGCTCGAATCAGTCTTTGCGTTATGGATGATCGGCATCCCCCTGCAGGGGCGCACTTGTACACCCTTGTGATCAGATCCGGCATTCCCTTGTAGGCGCGCCTTGCATGCGCCCTCAGTGATCAGAATTCGTTACCGCCTGAACGGAGACGTTAAGTTGACTGAAAGTACGGAAAAAGCAATCCAGCTACTTTACAAGGTCATCATTGCAGCACTGGTACTCTGCTTTCTCGCAACGGGCTTGACATTCTATCAATTTGGATTAGCACTCAGCTCACTGCTTTTAGTTGTCTTGGACATTTTGCTGGTCTTCGCACTTCAAGCAGTCAGAACTAGCCTTGAGGAGTTGGCTCTTCTGAAGACGGAAGTAGCAGATAGCTTCAAGATGATGGATAAGATCGCATCACAAGAGCTTTCATCAGATCGGGCAAGCAGCCAGTGGTTAACCGATTCTTCCAGCTCCAGCTCTATTGTACAGCGATTAGGCTCGCTAGCAGGAACAATCCGCGAGTTGCGAAAGAGAGAGCGATCCATCATCGACAACGCTGTCGATGTAATTTGTGTTTTGGATGTTCATGGCAATTTCCTCTCAGTGAGCCCATCTGCACAGCGCGTTTGGGGATATGGGCCGGATAAGCTACTCGGTAAAAACATCAAAGATTTTTTGGTCAGTGAAGATGCCGATCAAACCTTAGCCACCGTGCTTGGTGCCCAACAAAGCATCGGACAGCTGAACTTTGAAAACAAGTTTCAACACAGAAAAGGACAGATGGTCGAACTGGAATGGTCAGCCCACTGGTCCGCTACAGATAATGGTCTCTTCTGCATTGCACACGACATTACCGAACGCAAGCTCGCGGAATCACGCCTCATGGAAAGTGAGGCTCGCTTGCGCACAATACTGGAAGCGATGCCGGTCGGAGTCGTTACGTGCTCACAAGGAGCCATTGTTGAGTTCGCGAATCTAAGCATGCAAGAATTTGCTGGCATCGACGATAAACTCTTACTTGCCACTTCCGCGCTCGATCTGGTGATCCCAAAAGACAAAGAAACATTCCGGCAATATTTGCTAGGCTCAAAATCCAATGCCGCTCAAAAGCCGATGGAGTCAAAAATAGAAAGAACAGACGGCAAACAGCTCGCTATAGAAATTTTTGTTGTGAGATTTGTCGTTCAGTCAGTCAACAAACTGTTAATCATCTTTGCCGACGTTACTCAAAGAAAAGAAGTAGAGCGACTAAGAAATGAATTCGTCTCTATGGTTAATCATGACCTGCGAGCGCCACTGACCTCGTTCTCGGGACTGTTCACTAGAGTGGAATCAGGAGCATATGGCGAGCTTTCTCGAGAAGGCAAAGATGTCTTCCATTTAGCGCGCCTTGAATTAGATCGACTGATGCGATTAGTTGGCGATCTTTTGGATCTCGACAAGTTAGATTCAGGCAAACTTGTTCTAGAACCAGATACGGTGGCCGTGCTCGACATTATCGAAGCCTCAGTTTCTTCCGTAAAAGCTTATGCCGATGTTCGTAACATCTCAATTTCATACGAGGAAGTAGAAACCGCCTGCTATGCAGATCGACGTCGCATCATCCAGGTAATGGTGAATCTGTTATCTAACGCTATCAAATTCTCTCCCGACAATTCTGATATCGAAATCCAGGTAGAAGAATTGGCAGATAGCAGCGCAACATATGAAGAAGCAGCAAGCCCGGTAAAAATCTCCATCAGCGATCAAGGCAGAGGCATCCCACCAGAAAAACTCGGACTCCTCTTTGAGCGCTTCCAACAAGTAAAACCAGAAGACGCCTTAGAACGCGCGGGATCGGGATTGGGTCTATCTATCTGCAAAGCAATCATCGAAGCTCATAACGGTACAATCACCTGCAATAACAAGCCCAGCGGCAACGGCTCGACATTTTCATTCACCTTGCCAGCAAAAGACTAATAATAGAATCTCCATTCTTTCTCCATAAATGTTTTCTATGATGGAAGATGCCAGAGACTTGTCGCGTTCAAGGTGTTACCCATGAAGTCTAAATTGTCTTTTCTATTGTTGTTGCTCTCACTTATATGTTGGACCTTCAAGCAGGCGGCACAGGCAGAAACCGATGGGATTGGTTGGATTCCCACATGGAAGCAAGCCCAGGAAGAGGCAGCAAAAAAGCACAAGCCTATTCTTCTTGTCGCGGCCGCACCTCAGTGCGCCGGAGTGCCGGGTGTTTGGTGACCGGATAAGCAAGAGACAGACTGGAGGTTCCTGTCACAAACCGATGTTATAAACGCTTCTCGAAGCTTCGTCTGTGTCCGGATGATGACTTACGAAAGCGCTAGTGAAGCCCAGATCCTTAAAGCATATTGGAGACCCGGCGCACCACTGGAAAATACTGTTTTCGCAATAACAGATCCGTGGGGACGGATCATTATGGGCGGCGGTCGCAGTCCAAAATGGGTGTTTCGTGATTCTGCAGAAATGGCAAGAACCATGGACGAAATTGCGCGACACTACAAAGGCGAAAGTGGTTTACCTGATGGATTGCCGTCTGTTGATACTGTGCGACTTGCTATTGACGTTGCCGCTTGCGACAAGCGCCCGCTTGCAGTTGTGGTAGGAAAAAACAGCGAGGAACGGCAACAACTTACTCGCAACCTTGCGTCTATCGCCTGGTCGGATCAATTCATCGGAAAACTAGTATACAGCGCTGGTACTAGCTTCGATTTAAAGAATGTGAGAGGAGCAACAACCACGAACGGCTATGTTTTCATTGCGCCAAACCTCTTTGGCACAGAAGGAACTGCATTGATGCAATTGCCAGCAAATGCATCGATCAGCGACCTGCAACGCGCGGCACAATTAGCGATCACAAAATATCGTCCACAAGTACTGAGTCATCACGATCACGTTCGACTTGGTCATATGGAAGGAATTGAATGGCAAACTGCAATTCCTGTCACCGACCCACATTCGCCACCACGACGACGATTTCCATAGCAAAAAGCTTTAAACCGATTCTCCTCTCTGGGCGGAGGAGAATCGATTCAAAGTTTCTTCGGGGCAGCTTCTCCACTCGGCTTAAAGAAGCTGTCCAAAGTCCTTAAACTTGGTCGGCGTCGAGCCTATATCCGATGCCATGCACTGTCTTGATTAGCGCTTCTTTGTTTGTTGCATCGAGATTTTTTCTGAGTCTGTTCAAGCAGTTGTATACCGCATGATGTGTGGAGCTTGAATCTGAATGCCAGATCCGTTTCAACAATGTCTCTTGAGTTATTACTTGATTCGGATGCTTGAAGAAAAACTGCAATACATCGAACTCACGTGGGGTAAGTGGAAGTTCTTTCCCATCTTTTTTGACAATGCGGCTTTGCGTATCCAGGCTGATGTTTTTGTAGCTGAGTACAGCTTTCTCCATTCCTTCCGGTCGTCGCAATAATGCTTTAACTCGTGCAAGTAACTCGCGCATGTCGAACGGTTTGGTGAGGTAGTCGTCGGCGCCGGCCTCCAGCCCATCGACCTTGTCATCTATACTGCTCATGCCTGTTAGCATGAGAACAAAACCATCGCATTTGCTTCGATAGTATTTGCAGATCTCGATACCATTAAGTTCTGGCAACTGTCGATCTAAGATCAACAGATCATATTCAAAGGAATTCAAGTAGTCGAGCGCAGACGTTCCGGTGAACGCTGTATCAACTTTGTGTTGCTCAGCCAATAACCAGTCTTTTACCGATCTCGAAATACCGATGTCGTCTTCTACAAGTAGAATTTTTGCCATACTTACCGATGCGGGACACTGTAACATCACAAGCTTAACCTCTCGTTCTATTGAAGTCTAGCGGGATTCCAAGTAGTCGGTAATGTCTCAGCGCGAGCCGGTCCCACAGGAATTGAACCGGCTCCGCTGAACAGCACTCAAATGTTGACCGCTAAATTACATTTGAGTTCGGAAGTCTAGTCTGAGGTCTAACGACCTCCGTGCCTCCGGCGTCCACCAATGTATGGACTTTCCTTAGCCATCTTATTGTATGGACCTACATCACCGACGTCTTTGTACTTGCCGACGTCACTCTTTCCTTTTCTCGAATCGACCCATTTATCAAGGTTTTTGTCGTAGTAGGAACCTTTGCCGCCCTTTTCGATTTGTTTGCCTTCCAATTTGTCCATGATTTCCCGTTTTTTATCGGGATCGACTTTGTCGATTTCGTCTTTGATTCCACCATCGCTTTCTTTGTCGAAATCTTTCTCGTCGAATTTATCGTCCTTGTCGTCTTTCTCTTTATCCACCCATTTGTCGAGTTTCTCGTCGAAGTAATCGCCTTTCTCGTCTTCGTCTTTGTCTTTGTCTTTGTCTTTGTCTTTATCAATCTCGTCGGGATCGAAGTCTTTGTCATCATCGTGATCCTTGTCCAAGTCATCCTTGTCGTGATCACCTTTTTCGTCCTTATCGAGCTTATCGAACTGATCCTTGTCGTAGTCGCCCTTCTTTTCACCCTGAACTTCGTCGCTCTTACCGCCCTTGCCACCAGAGGCCTTCTCGCCCTTCGCGTCGTATCCCTCGCCGCCAGAGTCCTTCTCGCCCTTCGCGTCGTATCCCTCGCCGCCAGAGTCCTTCTCGCCCTTCGCGTCGTATCCCTTGCCCCCAAAGTCCTTCTCGCTCTTCGCGTCGTATCCCGCGCCGCCAGAGTCCTTCTCGCCCTTCCCGTCGTATCCCTTGCCGCCAAAGTCCTTCTCGCCCTTCGCGTCGTCTCCCTTGCCGCCAAAGCCCTTCTCGCCCTTCGCGTCGTCTCCCTTGCCGCCAAAGCTCTTCTCGCCTTTCGCGTCGTCTCCCTTGCCGCCAAAGCTCTTCTCGCCTTTCGCGTCGTCTCCCTTGCCCTCACCTTTAAGATCTAACTTAGGCAGGGCACCACCAGAGGTATCAGTCTTATTATTAAAATCTCTGTTCGAGCTCAATTCGTTTTGAGCTTCATTTTGAAACCTTTCAGTTGCTCCACTTTGCTCTCTGCTCTCTGAACTCTTCTCCGCGCTTTCACTCTTGTTATTAGTAATTTGGTCTTCGTGCGACATTCCGCCTTCTCCCATAAATGAAGGATTTGTTCACACGATCCGAAGCCATCCCTTATGAACACACAATAACAAAAACTTTTTCTCGTAGTCTTCCCACAATTCTCCCCAAACTCTCCCAAAAGCAAAGACTGTAGAATTACGCAGTAAGACACGCTCAAAGCGTGATGTAGAACAACTCGTAGAAAGATGCCAGCTTAGGAGCAAGCAAGATGCCGTCACTCCATGGATCAAATAGCAATCATTGCGGACCTGCCTGCTGAACCGGAACCGAAGAATCATTGATCGGCACAGTGTCTAGCATTCCTTGCAGCGATGGTCCGTTTTGCACTTGCTGTTGCTGCTGTTGCATGGCTTTTGCTTTTTGTTCCTTTGGATCAGGAGCCATCTCCAACATCATTGCTCGGAAAGCATACGAATGAGTCGCAACATGCGAGAGCGTGTTATAGCCTTCGCGGCGTGACAGTTTCCACACACCATCGATGCGCGGGACGCCGCGCTTTTTATCCATGCTCAGTTTTCCTTCATAGGGAATTGGATTACCAACTATTCTGCCGTTTTGGATGTAAGCCTTGCGAAAACTCACGCGCTGCTTATTGATTGTGCCACCAATCTGGTAGGAGCCATAGCCGTCATCTCCATTCCCGCGGATTTGATTTCCCCTCTGTTCGAGCACCATCTGCCCGCGCCCAATCTGTCCAGCCTGATTCTTAAAATCAAGAGCCCATACACCTGACAGATGCTTCAAATCAGGCTTGCGCGGTGGAGTAGCTGGTCCAGCACTGGCAACTTTAGTTTGTCCAGAAGGAATTGCATTTTTTGCATCGCTGCCGGAAGCCGCCGTGGGGGGCAACTGCGGCATAGGCTCTGGTAAATCCTTATTGTTAATTGCAGCCGGTCCTGGCAGTTGTCCACCTTGTGGTGCCCCTGGGAATCCTGGCAAATTGCCTGGCAGATTAGCCATCCTGGTCAGCCCAGGCGCCCCCTGAGGAACTACCCCTGGTGCATTCTGCAGTCCCGGCATACCAGGAATGTTGTCCGGAATATTGGCAGTCGGAATCTCTGGAGCCGCCTCCTTTACCACTGATTTCAGTATCGATGGCAGCATTGGCGAGTTGGCGTTCTCTGAAATTATGTTCTTAACCAAACCCAAGAGAACGAACGCAGGGAACCCGACAAACACGCACGCAACGGTGCACATGATCAGGAAGTTTGACGATATTGGGACCGGTCCGATATGGATGGTTTTATCTTCCGTGTTCCTGTGGTGAAGATTTTTCTTCCGCTCTACAGTTGGTTTCTTCCCTGTCTTTGCGGCAGGAATTTCAGCAGTACGCCTGCGCTGGACCTTTTTTGATTTCTCCTTTTGCCTTTTTTCTTCTGCAGTTTTGTCTTCGTCAACTGCACTCTCATCGTCAGCAGCCATGCTCCTGAGTCTGCTAGTTTTTCGATCGCGCACAGGTTTTGTAGAAGAATCGTCGTCAGAATCCTCTTCAATGAAATCCTTTTTTGCCGAAGGGATAGGTGGTCCATCGAGAAGCCTGGTCATTTCTGGCGGTGGCTGCATAGGAGGTTCTTCAACGGCAACAGCATCCGCGTTTTGTTCAGCAGGCGAATTATCATCAAATGCAGCGACTGAGTTCGCGGCAGCGGCAGCGCCACCAGCCACATCAAATTCGGAGCTCGTAGACGACGGATCCTGCACATCAGTTTTTACTCCACCCTCAACTTGCTGCGAGTCGATATTCTCGGATTGACCACCCAAACTGCCAGCTTCGAAAGGAGAACTCGAAGTACCCGTCTCAAATTGTGTACTGGCATTAGTAGCTTGGTTTTGAGAATAGGACTCACTAGATGGCATCGATGAAACGGGTTCGTCCACAACCCGAGCTTGTGGAACGCCAGGCAAAAATCCGTCCGTTGTATCCACCTTCTGCGACGCACTATCTAAAGAGCTAGACCTGCCACCATATTCGAACTGCGAGCTCGAAACATCCGGCTCAGCCAGCAAAGGAGCAGCTGGAAAAGATTCGAACTCCTTCTTAGCGGATTTGGGTTCAATTACCGATTGAGTATCATCACTGGCAGCTTTCTCCAAGACTGGTGCTGCATGATCTTTCGTCTCTCGTGGTTTGCGCCTGGTTAGTGCCCGAACATCACTGGCATCCATCGTTTTCTGATTGCGATCTTTCTTGAAGAAAGGGAGCCATCCAAACAGTTTTTCCAAAATGCTTTTCTTCGGCGGCTGTTCAGCGGGCAATTGCGATTCTACTGCTGAAGCTAATCCCTGACCATCTGGTGTACTTGCTGTGCTGCCGACGTTCTTCGGAGAATTCGAACTAGCTTCGTCGCTATCGCTAGACCCAGAGGAGCCTGCCGTCTCCTCGCGGTCACCGCCAGAGGGATTTGGATTCTGAACTCGCCGCAGAGACATTCGCTCCCGTTCCATTTCAGCGAGGATTCGCGGATCAACCTCAGACGGTAACCCCTCATTGATATCGGTTGGTTGATCAAAGAGGTTTGCTAACTCAGCAGGCAGTGGTTCAAAAACCAAATCACCATCAGCAGAGTGTTTTATGGGTCGAGAACTCGAACTCAAAATCATTTTTTGAGGAAGGGGGGCTAACTCATTCTCTTCGTCATGAGCATAGCTCGCAGGTCCGGGATTTGAATGCTCCTCTGAATCATCTATACCATTATCCCCAGCCTGCACTCGGTGAGTAGAATAGCTTTCACCGTAGCGAAAATCGGATTCAAAAGCCGGCGGGACGCCGGCGCTCCCGGGATCGAACCGATTCTCATTCACAGCGGCTGCCTGATCAAATTCTCCTGGGTCATAAGCTTCCTGATCATAAGATCCCTGACCATAAGCCACGTGACCAAGAGAGCCCGGAGAAGGTGTGCCCTGATCAAGAGAGCCTTGAGCAAGAGAGCCATGCTCAAAAGATCCCTCAGCATAGGCTCCTTGATCGTAAACTCTCTGATGATCACCAGGGGCTGCTTGATCATAAGCTGCCTGATCGGGCGTTCCGTGGCTTTCGCCGGGATGGTAAACGCCAGAATCAAATGCTTCTTCGGCACGTTCATGAGCGAGCAGCGCTTGTGCAAAATCGTGCGGCACGCCGTCTATAGTTTCATCCTGGGCATAGTTGGAGCTGTCCTCCGGCTCCGGATCCGCAAAGAAATCCATTGGCGAATAATGATGGAAACCCCCAGCCTTTCCGCTCTGCAGTCCCTCATAATTAGGCTCGACCGGCTTTACGGCATCCCAGGCAGATGTCTTTTCCTGCTGCGCCGAATTAAGTCCCAAGTTTTGATTCAAGTCATCGGTAGAATACGCTTCTTCCGATTGCTTAGTACTTAAGGCGTGAAGACGCTGGACCCGAGAGCCCGTCCAAGTTCCGGTTGAGAAACTTCGCTGCTTGAAATCGGAACTATCCTCTGAGCTTGAGACACCTGTCCCAGGCACAAAGCCCTTTAATACATCATTTTGACGATCGATCGCGCCTTCGGGCTTATCGCTAAATGGTTCTTGGGGAAGGTATTTTTCAGGCATAGCACCTTCCAACCCCGAGCCTCCAGATTCATCGGACACAGGTGGAACGGAGCTATTGTCTACGAATGTCGAACGGAGCATGCCATCCGGACCGTACAAGATAAAATTAACGGTCCGCTCCAGCTCAAGTGGATCGTTCTTAAGGAATATCAGACCTGCTTGCTCTTGAAGCACTGGAAGCCGGCTGCAGGTATTTTCGCAGTTGACACCGCAAGCTTGGCAGGAGCTTGGAGTGCCCCTAACTACGAGACCGCAGGACTGGCAAATCAAAAGGTCCAATGCTCACCTTGGATGGCTCTTCCGGAAAAATGCAGTTTTTGCTCTTGCCGGTTCTACCGATCGAACAATACCTAGAGAATTATAGCTTTTCAAGCTCGATTCAGCCGTTGTCAAGCCAACATTAAACCGCTTGCCCAGCATGATAATATCTCTTGTGCTCCAATGCGCAGCAAGGTTTGGACACGCATCCGTGAATTAGAGAGCAGATTCTCAGGCACAAGAATGGTTCGCATACCCGCAAAATTCCGCCCTTTCGTGATTGCGGGCATACTTTTTGTGCTGGGAATCAGCCTGCCCATTTCGAATTTGTTCATTCACAGGAGCCAACTAGCCAAGGATCAGCCCGCTGAATTCCAGAAAGTGTCGGACATCCTGGTTGCTAAATGCGCCGATTGTCATACAAAGGACCTGGCACAGTACCCGTTGTATTACGATTTCCCAATCGCCAGCAGCATTGCTCACGCAAATGTCAAAAGCGCTCAATCCTCTTTCCTCATCAGCAAAGATAAGCTGTCAGGCAGAGTCCCATTCAGCGAAGGTGATGTCGAACGACTGTCTCGTGCCATGGCAAAAGGCGACATGCCGCCCATTCAATACATCGCATTGCATTGGGACTCCGCTTTGAACGAAAAAGAGCAGCGCATTCTTTCGAAGTGGATAGAAAAGCGCTTGAAAGAATTTGATCTTCGACCAATCCCAAAAGAGAATTTCTTTCGTCCGGATCCCGCCAGAGTCGCGCTCGGTAAGAAGCTGTTTCACGACAAAAGACTCTCAGAGAATCAAACACAGTCATGCGCAAGTTGCCATTCGCTACAAAGAGGGGGAGCGGATCAATTGCAATTTTCAAGTTCGGCAGGAGGCAAAAAAGCTAGCGTCAATACACCAACGGTTTTGAATGCAGCATATAACATTGCCCAATATTGGAACGGCAGGGCGGAGAATATGAAAGCGCAAGTTCTTGAAGCAATAAGCAATCCTGCCGAAATGAATTCTGACTGGAACGAGGTCTGTTCGCGCCTTCGCAATGACAAAGATTACGACAAACTTTTTCGCGAAAGTTATCCAAATGGCGGCATCACAGCATCAAATGTAAGTGATGCAATTGCTGAGTACGAACATACTTTGTTGACTCCGGAAAGCAGATATGATCGTTTTCTGTCCGGCGATCAAACGGCGCTGACCACAGAAGAGCGAGAAGGCTTTGAGTTATTCAAAAAACACGAGTGTTTCGTCTGCCATACAGGTCCAAGTTTGGGAGGATTGTCCTTTGAAAAACTCGGCAAATATAAGGACTTTTATAACGACGAAGGGCAAACAAACCTGGGACGATTTGAGTTAACTCATCGCAAAGAAGATTTGCATGTTTTCAAAGTTCCTTCTCTGAGAAATGTTGAATTGACCTATCCTTACATGCACGATGGAAGCGCTAAGACGCTGGAAGAAGCCGTCAGGATAATGTCTCAATATCAAACTGAAAAACCGATGACAGCAGACGAAGAGAGGAAGGTGGTGGCATTTCTTCGAACTCTCACAAGCACTACTTTTAGCACAGAGGCTAAGCACTAGGTTTCATAAGACTTTCGCCAAATCGCAGAGGCACCGATCTGCGCAACTACTTGCTTATGATCGAAGTCAGAACGACTTCTATATCATGTACGCCAATGTGAATTGGGAACAACTCCCCTGTACATCAGTCTTTACAGAAAGTCTATTTGTTTTTGTCGCCTCATCGGAGAATTCCACATGCTAATGGTGATGCACGTGGCTGGCTTAATTCTGGATACCCGCACAGGGAGAAACCTTGTCGTGGTCGCAGACGAAGGCGACAATCGAGCACTGGTTATAGCAGTCGGACTTGCAGAAGCAATTGCGATTAACGATGCGCTCCAGAATAAGCCGGCAGAACATCCACTAACGCATGATCTACTTATCGAAGGGCTGGAACAGGCTGGATATCAAATTGCCGAGGTTGAAATCGGAGCTGACAATGCGAATTCGTGCCTAGCTAGTATTCACCTTAACCCAAAGAATGAACTGGCGGAACAGACCGACCTGCGATCACTCGAAGCACGTCCATCAGACGCAATCGCACTTGCTATTCGCGCCCATGTACCAATTGTAGTCAGTCAGGAACTATTCGCTTCGGGATCCATATCTCTGGATTTGTTTGAGGAAAACGAAAATGCTCCTGGTTATGCAGGGGAATCAGCCGAGAACTCGCGACACACACCTGGAAGACCATCCGAATATCCCGCCGATGACGAAGAATTCCGCCGCTTCCTCGAAAACGTGAAGGCGTCAGACTTTCATCTTGACGGTCCATCGCAATTTTTGTAATGACTAGCTGAAAAATCTCACCGTGATCAGATATCATTTATGAAATCGTGTCGGTGACTTCCAGCTCATCATGTCTAAACTTCCTAATCGCATCCGACTTTCTGTCGCCATCGCTGCATTAATAAGTCTTCCTGTCGTATCTTTGACAAGGAACGTGGTCGCTCAGACGGAATCCGCTAACAGCGCGGAGCGGTCAGCGAACAGGCCAATCAAGGACAAGTGGGCAGTAGTCATTGGCGTAAGCAAGTTTGCTAACTCGAAGATTCCACAACTGAAATATCCATCGAAAGATGCAAACGACTTCTATCAATTTTTGATAAGCGACGGAAAATTCGCAAAGGATCATGTGCTCTTACTTACCGATGAGAATGCAACGAAAGTAAAAATACTCGATGCATTCGGCGATGGTTGGTTGCCGCGCCGCGTTTTTCCAGACGATCTTGTTGTGATTTTTATTTCGTCTCATGGCAGTGCTGCAGACGCAGCAGGAGAAAACTTTATCATCGCGCACGATTCAGATCCCAACCATCCATATGCAACAGGCATCCGGCTGCAGGATCTTTCAGCCGAGGTAACAAAACGGACTGGTTGCGAACGCGTTGTTCTCCTTCTAGATGCCTGCCATAGCGGTGCCGCCACAGCTGGTGCAAAGGGGATGCAGCGAACTGTAAGCAATTTCGATCTAGAGAAATTAGCAGGAGTTGGACAACTGATCATCAGTTCAAGCCAGAAAGATGAGGTTTCGTGGGAATCGAAGCGCTATCCTAACAGTGTATTTACACACAATTTGATCGAGGCTTTAAAATCGAAAGGCGCACAAACCAGACTGGCAGACGCTTACTCGAATCTCAAACAGAGTGTTGAGCAAGAAGTGCGCTTTGATCGGTTAGCTTCACAGACCCCAGTAATGATCAGTAAATGGGATGGCGATGCAGTGTCGATATCAGCGCCACCTTCAGAGCCCCGCAAGGTACTTGCAGAGATCAAGGATGATCTTCTAGATGCCCCTCTTGCGAGCAGCAGCAACTCTGTAACTCCAGTGAAAATCTCTGCAGGCGCTCTACCTGTTAAGAAGCCAAACCCAGTTCCGGCAGTTCCACTTCAAACGAATTCGAATACAAACCTGGCAGCTTCGACGAACGGCGCAGGCGCGGCGCTATTACAGCTAAATATGATGCGAACCAATTGGTTGAGCAATGGCGGAGACGCGACGCTGGAAAGTGGAACAAGAATTCTCTCGCAAAATGAACTCAGCGGACTATCGAAAGAAGAACTACTTTACCTATACAACGAAGCATACGCAAGGCACGGAAGAGGCTTCCTCATGAAGTCAATTCAAAACTACTTCAACGGTCAAGCATGGTATAAAGTCGATGCCGATTATCACTTTCGTCCGGATGATCCAAAAGTTGTAGCACGTAAAGGAATGACAGACGACAGCCTTGTCATCAATGAGAAGCGAACGCCCAAACAATGGGCAAACATGCAAACAATCAAACGCGAAATGAATTCGCGCAAAAACTAATGGCGCGCGACAAGAACAAAGATCAGCTCGGCTACCACACTCGCTATGCTTTGCTGAAAATTAGACCTGGTCTCTGGCAACTTATATTCTATTTGCCCGTTCCGGTCAACTGCTGGTTGATCCAGGACAAAGAAGGTTTGACCATGATTGATGCAGCTCAGCCCTGGAACGCTCCCGACATAATCAAAATTGTGAAGGCAATCGGAATTCCTTTGCGCAAAATCATTATTACTCACGCGCACCCGGATCATGCTGGAGCAGCCGCTCACCTGGCGGCAGAGCTGGGCACAAAAGTGTTCGTGCATGAACTCGATGTGCCCTTCATGACGGGTCAAGGATTTATGCATCAGGAACAGGGCTTCTGGTTAACGCGGAGTGTTCTCGGGGTTGGTCATAAGCTCGGAATTTTGACACCGCCAGCGGTGGATTCTGTCGAAGCAGTTTGCGACAGAGAAGTTGTGGGTGATCTGCAAATAATACACAGTCCCGGTCACACTCCCGGAAGCGTGAGCATCTGGTGGGATGAGCAGAGGGCACTGTTCTGCGGTGACAACATTGTATACAGTTTCCGCTCGCTCAGAATAGGCTCGCCCTGGTTTACTCTTGATTTGAATCGACAACGGGAAAGCATTCGAAAGTATGTCGAGTTGAAACCTAATCTCTTACTCTCCGGACACGGTTCCGCATTTTACGGAGACGTGGCCGGCGCAATTGGAAGGTTGTAGTCAACTATTTTTGCGTTGATGTACTGGTCGATTTTTTCTGCACTTTTGCCGGTGCAAGTTCTGCCCTCAGCTCAAGAGCCGGTTTTGACGCTGGTTCTTCCACATTCTTATGAGAGACCGGAAGCCCACATCTTTTCTCGATTGTAGTGATTTCATCTATCTGAGTTTTTGCCAGATCCTTCTTCCCCTGCTGATCGTAAATGAGGTGCAGATTTTTCAAAATACCCATGCGAGCAAGATCGGTCTTCGGACCATTCAATGGTTCAAGAGCAGCAAGAGCTTCTTTGTATTTCGCCTCTGCAAGGTCAACATTCCCTGAGCGAAAAGCTTTAATTCCCGCCAAAACCAAGCGGTTGCTTTCGTCAAACTCCGGAGGGCGTTCCTGCGCCAAAGCAGGTGTTATTACTTGGGTCACTATTAAAAGAGACGCAATCACAGAATACAAGTAGATCTTCATGCTGCTGCACCCACGCATAGTGGCAAGAATTTTATCACTTCAGATCCAGCATGTCATCAAATGGATGGATTCGAACACACTTATAATTGCTGCTTCCACAACTAAGAGTACTTTATGACTACAGTTGGTTTGGCGGAATATTCAGCTCGATTGCCGTGTACGTCATTCTGATGAACAATGCTCCGCTCCGTCTAGTGTTTCGAAAGGTTGATTAGAGATGAAAGACATCCAGCGTGGGTACCAGCTTCTTGCGCTTTATCTTTCTTTCTGATTACCAAACCATTTGGAAGGAATTTCAAAAGAACACCTTTTTTTGTTTTGATGACCTGAGTACCGTCAGCGAATTCCTCGACCATTGAACATCCGTGAGCTGCAAGTCCTTGCGCCGGAGCATTGATTGCATCAGCCTCAGCTTTTACCGTTGCGGCCATTACTACAACTGAAAGTGAAAGTGTGATTCCTGCGATAAGTTTCTTGCTCATTGTTTTGCCCTCAACCCGTTCCCTTGATGATTAGAGCTTATTCAGAATCGGTGACAAAACCGGTTCTTGACAAGGGCGTTTTTGGGTCCTGACCTGAAATTGTTATTTTTGCGAATTTTCCCCATAGACGATTTTTCAGATTCGGCTCGAAGCTCGTTGAACGGAGCTCGTTGAACGGAGCTCGTTGAATGACTGCGCTCTTAGATGAAGAACGGCTTCCCCGATGAACATGAGAGGGTTGGCCGCTGCGGCGCCTCCGCCGCATGACGTTCCGCAGCGATGTGGGTGGACGGCGCTCACGCACTGCCAGAATGACACGAAGAAACACCCATACGTTAATATGGCTACAACTTTCTTTTGAAGCAGGGGCTTAACACATGAAAGTATTTGCGCCCTTTTTATCAAACAGAAACTGGCTACCACTGCGGAATTCGGGTGACAGCCAAGGAATTTAGCCAGATTCCGTCAAAACAGACGTCAAACTATGCTCCTCTTCAAAAAGAAGCTTGGTAAAATGATGGATTCAATCGGTGTATCAGCTGCCTATCAGCCAGTTGGTAATTTACTGCAGAGGCAAACAGCAACGTGACAGTACCAGGAATGACAGAGCCTAATCGTTTTGGAACAGTAATCGATAAGCAGTATGAAATACAGCAGCTTATTGGCACGGGCGGCATGGCGAGCGTTTACAAAGCGCGTCACAAAGATAGTGGCACTCTTTATGCCGTAAAGATTTTGCATCCGGCAGAAATGACACCTACAGACATTGAACGCTTGCGGCGCGAAGCTCGAGCGCTCAACTCTCTTGTGCACCCAAATATTTTGAAATGCCACGCATTCGGCATGCTTGATTCTGGCGAACCATACATAATCCTGGACTTGCTTGAAGGAATGAGCTTGGATCAAAAAATCCAGTCCGAAGGTCCCCAACCTTCAGAGTGGATGGTTAGAGCATTCCGGCAAATTTGCAAAGGTCTAGCCGCCGCCCATGAAAAGGGAATGATTCACCGCGATTTGAAACCTTCAAACATCATGGTTGTCAAAGAAGAGGCTGATGGCTCGTTCGTTAAATTGCTGGACTTTGGGATCGTACGCTCACTCAATGCAAGCAAAGACGACGTCAAATTGACTCGTAGCGGCGAAATTTTCGGAAGCCCTCTCTACATGAGCCCTGAAACTATTCAAGGCAAAGAGATTGATGAGCGCGCCGACATTTACGCACTGGGCTGCCTCATGTATGAATCACTGACAGCAGCGCCCCCATTTCTTGGGGGAACTGTGCTCGCTACATTCATGAAGCACTTGCAAGATAAAGTGAAGCCGATGACGCAGATCTTGCCCGAGTTGATCGTCTCTATCCAGCTGGAGAAGGTTATCTATAAGTGCATGCAGAAAGATCCTGCCAATCGCTATCAGACTGTGCTGGAAGTGCTCGAAGCGCTTGAAGGCTGCGAAGACTAATATTACAGCTACTTGTTATGCCGGTAATTGCGCACAGCGTGCAGTAGTTCGTCAAATTCCATGCCGAATCGATAGGTTTGCATTTCTTTGATCGCTTGCTCGACAGACCATCCCTGCGTCAGCCGGAAGATCGCAAGCATTGCGCCGGTCCGATCTTTACCGTGTATGCAATGTGTATAGATTGGGTTTTGGTGCCGCTCTTCCAACAGTTGAAGAAAGCGATCGACCTCTGATTTCGTGGGTCTTACAAACGGACTTAGTGGAATGTGGAAGTGCTGCAGATTACGGCGACGGCATTGCTCCTTCACGTGCTGAGCCGCGCTCCGTTCATCGCACAGTGTAATTATTGAAGTGATCCCGAACTGGGGAAAACGTTCAAGAATCTCGTCATCGGGCAATGGACCACGATACAAATTCTCGACTACTTCAACAGGAGGATCATCATCATAAGCGTAATATTTAGAGTACTTGTACATGTGTTCCAGTTATTGATCCGCTAAGCAAATCCCGTTCATAAACAAATCTATCAGGGATTCTCTTACCCAGCATACCGAAAATTCTAGTTAACAGCTACTGGACGTTGATATCCGGTTCAAGCGGAATGTTTTAACGCTTGCAACGCAGTGTGCAACGGGTACTGTGCATAGGCATACCATCGCTATCGCTCAGTCCACGCCAGCGAACTAGGTTGGCACGGGGAAACCACGGTCACGCATCAAAGCGTTGGTGTCTACATTGCGTCCGCGGAAATTGCGGAACGCGACATCAGGTGGGACAGAATTTCCGACACTGAATATGGTGTCACGAAAACGGTCGCAAGTTTTACGATCGTAGAAACTGCCTGCTTCCTTGAATGCTTCCGAGGCATCAGCAGACATAGTGTCAGCCCAGATGTATGCGTAATAGCCTGCGGAGTACCCGTCATCAGCGAAAATATGACCAAACTGCGTCGGTCGATGGCGCATGACGATTTCCTTCGGGCAGCCTATCTCAACCATAGTGTCTTTTTCAAATTGACCTGGATCGATTGCTTTGTCCGGAGTAGCCGCAAGGTGTATCTTCATGTCATAAAGCGCGGAAGCAAGATACTCAACCGTGATGAAGCCCTGGTTGAATGTCTTAGCATTTCGAATTTTTGCGACCAGTTCAGCAGGAATCGGCTTGCCAGTTTTGTAGTGCAGAGCAAATTTCGACAGCACTTCATTTGTTATCAACCAACGCTCATTCACTTGGCTGGGGAACTCGACAAAGTCTCGTTTTACATTAGTTCCTGCCAAACTTGGGTAAGTGACGTTCGACAGCAATCCATGCAAAGCATGACCAAACTCGTGGAACATTGTGTCAGCGTCATCCCAGGAGATCAGCACCGGCTCCCGTGGTTTGCCTTTGACGAAGTTGGAATTGTTCGAAACAATCGGAGTAACATCTCCCTTGAATTTTTCTTGGGTTCTGTATTCATTCATCCAGGCGCCAGAACGTTTGCCATCGCGCGCATAAGGGTCGAAATACCAGAGTCCAATTTGCTTTCCATCCTTCCGGACTTCGTAAACGGTGACATCAGGATGTACAACCGGTAGACCCTCAACCTTCAGAAGCTCCACACCATAAACTTGATTTGCTGCCCAGAACATTCCTTCGCGCATCTTGTCCATTTGCAGATATTGTTTGACTTCATTTTGATCGATATCGTATTTTGCTTTGCGCACCTTTTCTGCGTAGAAGCGATAATCCCAGGGTTCAATGGTGATCTTGTCGCCTTCCTTATCAGCAATCGCCTGCATGTCGGCAACTTCTTCGTGAACCCGATTCACTGCCGCTTTCCAAACCATCATCATCAAATTCATGGCCGCATCCGGAGTTTTCGCCATGTTATCATCGAGAATCCAGTGCGCATGTGAGGGGAAACCGAGTATCTTGGCACGTTCGGCTCGGAGTTTTAGAATTTCAGTCATCGTCGCCTTATTATCGTTGGCGTCGTTATTGTCACCACGACTTGTCCACATTCTCCAGGCTTTCTCTCGCAGATCGCGTCTTGTTGAGAATGTCAAAAACGGTTCAACCGACGAGCGCGTATTTGAAATAACCCATTTGCCCTTTTTCCCTTTGGACTCTGCAGTTGTTGCCAGCTCTGCTCGCAAGCTGTCAGAAAGCCCGGCTAGGTCGTCTTCCTTCTCCAATACAAGCGTGTATTTTTCTTCGTCGGCTAGAAGGTTGTGACTAAACTTGGTGAAAAGACCAGCCAGCTTTTCATTTATTTCACGCAGCCTTGCTTTCTTCTTCTCATCCAGACCAGCGCCCTGGCGAGTGAATATTCGATAGTAGACATCCGTAAGTCGTTGTTGCTCCGGATTCAAACCTGATTTTTCGCGCGTTTCATAGACTGCTTTTATTCGCTGGAAAAGCGGATCATTCTGGATCACTTCATCATCAAACTTTGCCATAATCGGGCGCATCTCGCTTTCGATATCCTGCATCTTTTTGTCATTCATTGTTGCAGTATAAATCTCGAAGAAACGAGTGGCTCGTCCCAATGGTCTTCCGGCATCTTCGAATGTGACGATTGTGTTTTCAAATGTAGGGGCATCTTTTTGACTTGTAATCACACTGATTTCGCCCCGCTTGAGATCCATCCCCTTCGACAAGGCGGGCTTAAACTCTGAAACCTTGATCAAATCAAAGCGAGGGAAACCGCCATAATTGCCTACCCACGTATCCAAGAAGGCTGTTACTGGAGTGGTCGCCGCCGTAGCAGCTGCATTTGCTTTACTCAAGCTCATAAGAAAATTGCCCCCCATCGCCAGTGCAGCAGTAGCGCCCTTCAGAAAAGCTCTTCTCTTCATGGAAGAATCCCCCACATACGGTACATCCGGGACAACGCCCGACACTTGCCGAAAATCGTCCCACATTTAGCGCCGAAACTCAAATAGCTCAAGGAATTGCTAAGTATTAGGCGCTTGCTCCATTTAGTTGTTCTCTGCTGCAGTCTTGAGAGCAGCAAGGTCCAATTTTGTCATCTGAACGAGGGCAGCCATCATTCGCTCGTGCTTCGCGGGGTCTTTCATCGCTTCTTCTATGTATGTTGGCACCACCTGCCACGAAAGTCCGAACTTGTCCTCAAGCCATCCGCACTGGCTTGGCTTACCGCCATCAGCTTGCAGCTTTTCCCAATAGTAATCAATTTCTTCTTGGGTCTCGCACCAGACCATCATTGAAATCGCTTGCGTAAATTTGAATTCGGGACCGCCATTCAAAGCGAGATAATCCGCTCCGTTGAGCTCAAAACCCACTGTCAAAACTTTACCTTCAGGTTGTCCCGAAACGGCCGCACTGGACTTACCGTAATAAGTGGTATCGCCTTTTTTCGAATCTTTGAAAATTCCCAGATAGAAATCAACGGCTTCTACTGCTTGATTGTTAAACCACAAACAAGGTGTGATTCTCCTCATAAGTTCATCGTTCCTTTCGCTTTCCAAATGCACTTGGACGCATGGATTGCGCCCCTACTGACTGGCTGAATTTCCGCTACACTAGATCGGTGTCTAGATAGTGATACTTCTGGTTTCCTGGTTTCTAAAGTTTGAACAGATCATCGCTAAGCCCAGGATTTAACTTGATTTCCTTCCATGTGCTTAAGCATGGTTCTTTGTAGTCATAATCATCCCATCGAACAGGTAGATTGTGGACAGGATGAACAAAAACGCGCTTCAAAGCCTTTTTTGGTTCATTCGGATGGAAAATTTCGAGAACATAAACTGCCTCATCGATTCCCTCGACATTGATAGGTCTTTCTGTAACTCGCGCTTGCTGCCCCGATTTTAAGCGCTCTTCCAGCACGCGTACCAGAGATGCAAAATCGGAATCTTCCATCTTGTCACCATTTGCTGCATTGAGCATTTTGTCGTCTGGTGTCGTGGTGACGGTGAAGAAACTAGTTACACCACCGCCATGTGCACGCGCTTTTCCATCTTTGCCGATTACGGCCACGGCCCCTTTATTGAATTCGCCGATCTCCTCGATGCGCATCAACTTCGGTTTTTTGAAAAAGAGTTTGCCCTTTTCCACAACCGGCTTGTCATCATTTTTGAAGGTCGTGGTTTCAAACACAAAGGAATAATCGCTCACCTGGCCAATATCCTTCTGCATCTTCTCGATGAACTCTCGCCCTTCTTTCATTGGCTCGGTAAAAGGTCCTGTTGAACTAAACGCAGGTTTGGAAGAATGCCCAATAGCCTTAGCTGCAAGTGCTTTTGGTCCAGAATGGAAAAGCACAAAGGAGCAGGCTAACGCTAAGAGAAAATTTCGTGAAAGGTTGCAGTCTAATTTCATCGTGTACATCGCCAATATTAGAGTTGGAAATTATACCTTTTTGTACATTAACTGGGTACATAGCCAAAGGGTCAGTACACTGTCAACCGAATTCCACAAGACGACAGGGCAGAAGCTATGACAAGCGAAAATAATAAGATCACAGTCTTATCAGTTGAGAACACCGAGTCCGATCTTCTGGCAGTCAGATCATTTCTGGAGCAAGTTCCTGGATTGATACTCGTAGAAGCGACAAACGGTGCCGATGCCCTCCAACAACTCAAAGATGCGGCCGTTGACGTCGCGTTGATCGACGTTGGCAGCCCAAATGAAAATGTTCAGCTGACCAAGCTAATAAGGCAAGCACACCCAAGTGTGCGCGTGATCATCTTTACCTCGGCCGACACTCCGGAGGATATTTTTACAGCGATGGATGCCGGTGCCGATGGCTATGTACTAAAAGGGATTTTCACAAAAGCTCTTGAAACAGCGCTTCGCAGCGTAAGGTTGGGTGCAGTGTGGCTGGATCCAGGCATTGCGACACAAGTGCTAAAAGTAATAGAGACTGCACACACATCACGTCCGTCAAGAACCTTACCAACGGGTCTGCTTACAATTCCCTTGATGCCGGAAGAGAAGTCACTGCTTCACGATGTTGCAGGAGGCGAATGCAAAGACGGAGTCTGCATGGTCGATCCATCCTTCATCAAAAAGCTGCGCAGATTTGCACCGGCAAGTTAGTTAAAGAACAAGTGCCGATCAGACAATCGTTTTTGAGCAGAGCTTGGCTACGAGTAAACCTAGGCTGGCAGCCCAGGCATCTTGCTTACATGTATCAGGAAGTCGTGCAGATCACCTATTCGACTCCAATCGGAGCTTTGTTCTGCAACTTGGATTGAAGGGTATTGATCTCAATCTCGATCATTCGCATGAATTGCGGATCAGCGTGCTTCATGCCCTTTGCCAGATTGAGAGCGGATTTGAATTGGGTCAACGCCACTAAATCTTTCCCAGCGACTTTGCTGTTCTGTGCCTCAGTAAATAAATTGTAAGCAGCCTTATCTCCTGATACGGGCTCGATGTTTGCCGGTAAATTATCTTTGGTGCTCGTCTTTGTACAATCCGTTGGCATTAACACCGTTTTCTTTCCTACCGGAACGGGCGTGAAGCTAATTCCTCCGGCAGGATTCATTACCTGGTTGTTCTGAGGCGGAACAGATATTGTGGCCTCACCAAGTGTGTGTATTAAAGATTCCTGGTGTGTTCCTGGAGAGCTCACGCCACTGGCTGGATCCGTGGCTTTTCCAGCTGTGTTAGGCTGGGAAAGACTGCGAGAATCCTTTCTCAAAAGGTTCGATTGAACCCTCTCGGAAGCCTTTTCTTGCTGGGCAATAGCACTCATCCCAAGACTGACGATCGACGCCACTAAGCCGGCGGCCACCTTCGACCACAACTTCATTTTGTCTCGAAGGGCTTGCAAGCCCTTCGGGCAATTATCAGTCATTATCGTCCCGTCGGCGCGTCTGTAGAAAGTCAAACACTGAGAACTGCCATTTTTCTGGAGAAATGCCTCAGCTTCCTTATCATTCATTGCCGAAAGGTTGTATACGTTTCGGCTGCAGCCTCCGCAGTGACGGACCTTGTCATCACCTTCCATCATGTCCCAGGACATTGGACAAGGCGCCGCTACAACAACCCTTTCAAGAAGCTTCATCGCATTCTCCTCTTGGCCTACTTTATAAGAATATGCCCACTGAATAAGGCCTACCACCGGGTTTATACTGGTTAGCTGAAAGTCGGATTTGCCATTAATTTCCGAAAAGACGAACTTAGCTTCTGTTTTAGATGGCTCATCCCTGTGGAACGTTGTTTTTACTGATTGAGGGAAATATATGTCTTCGTTGCTAAAAAATTCTGCCGGCGTTCTTCTTTCCTTAGCTTTAATGCTTTCTCCTGGTGTTGCACAAGCGGATGATGACGACGACAGCACATCCGCAGCGACCAAAGATGCACAAAGCCAGGTGCAAAAAGACAAAGACGAATTATCAGCCGAACAAGATCAGCTGCAACATTATCAGGAGCAGGCAAAGTTTTACGATGATTTCGCAGCCAAACGGCTAGAACACAACACAGTGCTTCGCAAACAAGTGGAACAGCGCTTGCAAGCGATGCAAGTTGCACAGAAAAAGAAAGAAAATGCGGGTAACAAACATATCGCGCAGGAAATAGAACACTTGCAAGCTTGGCTCAATGACGAAGCTGCAAAGCGTAAGCAAATTGATCAAATGCGTGAACGTTGGCGGACAGCGGTTGAAATGCAAACAGTCAAAATTCAAAACACAAAGTATCAGACTGACGTAGACAAGGCATCGCTTAATCGTCAGCAAAATATCGATAAGACCAATGCTGCAATTCAAGCTGAGAATCCAAAACCAAAAGCAGCACCCGTTCAAGGTGCACCGAATGTACTGGTACCAGGCTTTGAAGAATATCAAGGAACTATTCCAGTACTCCTGGGACCTGGCGGCTAAAATCGTGAGAATCATAGCGATTAGCACAACGGTGCTGGTCGTTGTTTGCTTTTCTCTTGGAAGCACGGCACTGGCCGCGAATCCAAGTAAGCTACCAATAGCAAAGAGAAATCGCACCAATAAAACTAGCCGGCAACAGACAAAACGAATCAGCAACTCAGTATCTGGCACATATAAATCGGGAAATGATGCGCTTGGATCAGAACTGAAGGCGCAAGAAATGGCTGGCGGAAAACTAAAGTTCTCGCTCTACTCCTTTTGGCGATGCCCAGACGGCACTGCCTGCAATGGAATTGCAGACAGCACGGTAAGCTTGAAAGATCGAAAAGCTCAATATCACCAGGACGATCCAGAATATACACTCAAATTCGAGTTCACCAAGGGTGGTTGCACAGTCGAGTGCGATAAGCCGAGCAACTTTGGCGGCTTCAACGTGGACCCAAGTGGAGAGTATAAGAAGGTCAGCTCAAAAGTGGTCTTTGATTAGTAAAAAAATGAAGGGTAATCATAAGCGCTGTTTTCCAGGGCTTTTTGCAATTCCCTTTTGTATCGTTGCAACCACACTTTACCAACTTCTGAGGAGGGATAGTGAACTCCAGGTGTTTTCTTGTTTTCACGACACCAATATTTATAAGCGGCCTGGACTTGATTGTTGAATTCTTGGGACCGGGCTGTAAGCTTAGCGTCCGTCTGGCTGATGGTGACTATATCTTGCAGGGTAACCGAATCAGTACCTAGCTTGTCTCTGCTAGTTCCCCAAGTATTGTCGACTCCTATTTTCCCGGTTGCTGGATCATAATCCTTCAAACAGAGCACATGACCGCCGCCAAAGCCTGCGCCCTCTCCACCGAGAGGTTTTCCAGCCGCTTGTTCAACCTGCTTGCCGAGGAAGCCACTTCCTGTATTCACTTGAAGAAGAATCGGAAATAGGTTTGCCTTCTTCGCATCGTTAAGTACATTTTTCAGTTCGGCTTCATTGCTAAAGTAGGGAATACGAGTATCACGTCTTGCTTGCCCCGACAAACCTACCTTATCTAAAATCCAATTGGTAGCGTAACCACCTTGCTCATAGTGCGTAATGCAAGCGCCCACCTCTTTCTTCCCAGTGATTTTCTCCATAGTGTTGAAAGAATCCTGGATGGTAAGGCCAGGATTCCCCATCGGGTTAGTCATCACAGGCTGCAAACCAGCATCTAAGGACGGACGCCCTTTTTCATCCTTTACTTGAGTCGAGTGATAAGTTGCCGTTCCCTCCGATGAAATTGCGTAGATTTCTTTAGGAGGATTTAGCGAAATATCAAGAAGTCTCGCACCATTATCGGTATCAGTTGCAGCCTGCTGAACATACTCAAATTTCTTTCCTGGATATTTGTCCAGCACCGCCAGATTGACGGATACGGAATGATAGAGTTGGCTCGCATAAGACCGCTCGTTTTCACCAGATGGCACCTTTAGATGGTTCTTGTCTGCCGGCTGAACACTTCGTGTCACATCGACAGTCTGACCATTGCTTGCCGTGTACTTGCCTGTCAAAGCCGCGTCGGCAACAAGCTTCGCCATACTACCGGGATTCCGATGATACAGTCTTAGCTCAGGCGCGGCGACATTGCAATTATCATAACGCCCTTGATCCACCGCTGATGGATGAGCCGTGTTATGGATTATTTGGCGCCCGAGGATTGATCTATTCTCGCCACTCACTCCAACTTTGCTCTCGGTACTGATCAAGCGTTGCGTCTCTTTAAAAACTGCATCAGCTTCACTACGAGATAACTTTCCGTCTTGAACATGTCTCTCAATTGTTTCGAGATCCGCTTTGAAAAGTTCGAGGGACTTCGGATCCGAACCAAGTTTTTCAGCAAGATTAGCAAGCTTGCCCTTTTCGGATTTGTCGTCCGCTTCAGGTTGTTCCTTTCTTTGATTGTCTCTAGCACCGAGAAACGCAATCACATCCAGACCAGGAAGCACAGCGCTCGGCTCCTCCGTTTCTTTAGCGAGCGGGATGGCTAGCTCATTTCTTTGCTCGCTGGCCGCTTTCTTGCTGCTAGATTCCAGATCCATGATCGAATGAAAAGTCAGGACTTCAGACCTCTCCTCACTCTCCGCTTTATTCAAATCAGAATCTGCGTCAGACTTCTGATCCTTCCCTAAATTCTTAGCCACAGAGATATCCTCCCATCCTAGAAAAAGGAATGGGACCGCCTTACCGATAGAGACAGTTTAAATCCCGGATGTGAAATTTTGGTTCCTATCCCCTGCCGCAGCCCAGACACGGATCCTTTTCGACAGGTCTTGCCTTTGTTATGTTCACACCGGCGACCCCGGTAACAGCAGTTCCGGGTACAGGGAAAGGTGCCCCCTTGCTGGATTCAGCTTTGGAAGAGTGCTGAGCGTTAGCATCACAACCGGGTAAAATAACGTGCTTGTTGTTCTTCCCTGCCGAGTTTTGACTGAGATCTATATTGTACTGAAAGTAGTGAGGAGCGCTCCCATTCGTCGAAGGGCGAATGTCCTTGCCAATCCTATCTAATTGGTGGATGTTTAAGTTGACCTCAGTTCGCTGAGCATCGACCTTAGCGCCCTGGTGAAATTGATAATTGTCCCTTGCCTTGCGATTACCAGAAGCTTTTTGTTCAGCAGGTTTCGTCCCTGGATGTTCGCCGTTGTCTTGCGCCACCGCTGGCGCTAAGGCAACAATTCCTGCGCTAAGTGCTACAAACATCTTTTCGCGAACATCGGCGGAAATTTTCATTGTCAGCCCCCAATCTCTCCACGCTTCGATCCTAATAGAAGGTCCTACCCATTGACATAGGATTTTCACTGTTTCTCCATGACAGGGCATTGATAAATGAATAAGGGCCCCGCTACAATAGCGCGGCGCGACTAAGCTTGAAAGCCCCCTTGCGGATAGAAGCTTTTGAAACTGACGGTAACATGGATTCCTTGCTCGATTGCTTATTAATTGTTGGCGGAAGCACGCTCGTATCCGTCATTGGGATGTTCCTCGTCCGCAAGAAGATCTCTCGACAGTCACTAGAATCCTGCCACGAAGTTGGCGGAATCATGCTTGCTATTGTTGGAACGTTATACGCAATAGTCGTGGGTTTGATAGTCGTCAATTCACAATCCCGCGTTGACGCTGCCAGCCAAATGGCAGTAACGGAATCAAATATGCTATCCAACATTTATCATCTTTCAAAAACTTTTCGCGAACCTGCTCGTCACAAAATTCGCCAAACGATTCACGAGTATGCCGTAGCCGTCACAAAAGAGAATTGGGCAAAGGTCGAGACCAATCAAGAAAAGGAAGAAACAATTCCAGCCTATCGCAGACTGTGGAGCGAAATAACTGCATACAATCCGCAAGAACCAAACGAACAGCAATGTTATGCAAGTATGCTCAGCAACATGGAGGACCTATCGGCGGCGCGAAAGTTCCGTACTGTAGCAGCGAAGAACGGCTTGTCGCCGGTTTTGTGGTCAGTCCTGATCGCCGGTGGAGTCGGAATAGTACTATTCACATATTTCTTTTTCGTAGAAAACATGTTGGCGCAAACACTTATGACTGCGTTTGTGACGATGTTTATCTCAATGAACGTATACCTGATTCATATTTGCCAAAATCCATACAGACCAGAACTAGGTGCAAAAGATGCAGGCTTTGGCGGAAGCTTCTCACCAGCATGGTTTATTGACGCACCGGAGAAGAATGGAAAGTCGGATGGGGATCATTCAGTAAGCACTCAAGACAAAGTTGAACAGATCAAGACAGAGAATCAATAGTTAAAGTGGTGATGCGAAAGATAGAAAATGTTATCGATTCCCCCAAGGGCAACGCACGGCTTCGCTGCTACATGCCGATCATAATGGCTGTATTCAAGCTCTTGCTTTTGGACTTGCCCGCATTCGGACAACAAGCTGAAATGCCGGATACACAAAGCAACTTCAATTCAGGATTTGTTCCTGGACTGAGAAATGGCGCGCCAAACTTTGCAGGGGCAGCAGCTGCAGAACAGGGAGCTGGGACAGCACCTGCAGACAATTTCTCACAACGATTGCAACGCATCGATGCCATGGTAAAGAAACGCATGGCAGAATTAAATGTTCCTGCATACACTTTGGCTGTCATCCGCAATGGGCGAACCGAATTTCAAAAGGCATACGGCTTAGCATCAATCCAAAACAGGCAGCCATGCACGAATGATACTGTATTTGGTCTAGCATCACTAACGAAGACCTTCACAGCACTAACTCTTTTGTCACTCGTCGATCAGGGATTGGTCGGCTTGGACGATCCATTGGCAAAATATATTTCGGGACTGACTCGCCCGTATCAAAACTTGACCATAAGGCAGCTTGCCTCTATGAGTGCAGGAGTGCCAAACAAAGTTTCACAAGAAGTGGCATGGGTGGATCAGTTGGAGATTCTTGATCACACACCGCTGGCATCGCAACCGGGTTCACAATTTCTGTATTCCAATTTCAGCTATCGATTGATCGGATCCGTAATCGAGAATGTCACTCGCAGACCGTTTTTTGAGGTAGTTAGAGAAACCATTCTTGCTCCGATGCAAATGAACAGCACCGCCACAACGGTCATGATGCAAGGAAGCGGGCGCGTCGCACAAGCATACGGCGACAACATGGGAAATGGTCCACTCAGGTCGATCGAGTATAAGAATCCAGCGATCTCATTTTCCGCTGGAATGCTCGCAAGCACCTCTAATGATCTCTGCAACTATGTTTATGGTCTCATGTCGCGCAAGATGATCTCACCGCAAGCATACAAGACGCTCTGGTACGATCGCCCAGCACTTTCAACTGGCGACCCCTGTCCCTGGGCTTTCGGTTGGCACTCGGGACCGAACAAAAGCATGGGCAATCAATTTGTCGTAGCGATGAATGGTGGCACACCCGGCGTAGCCTCAAGCATAATCATCCTTCCAGAAGCTAATTCAGCGGTTATCGCATTGTGTAATTTAAGGAAGCCCCCGGTTTACGCAATATCGAAAGCAGCAGCAGCAATCGCATTTGGCAATGGCGAAGAACCTACAGACGAGCCAACACCTGGTGCCGGTAATGAGAACTAGACGTGATGACCAGTCCTCTACGATTTGAAAGACACCAGAAAAAATCGACATAAATCAGGGTCTATTTGCAAATCGGATAGTTCCTTGATTTCGACACCAGATCCGGATAACACAAAGTTCTAAACAAGACAATGTCAAGAAAGCTACAATAACTTTGTATCCATTTCCAGGACACCTAAATCTATATGAGTCAAGGAAAAGCAGTTCTTGCCAAAACCAAGCTAATAATCGGAATTGCGCTCTTTGCTCTTTCGATATTCATTCCGCTTCTTGGAATTTGGGTCGCGCAGACGACGCTGCCTGTCGCAATCAAAACACTAATTATTGGCATTCTCACCTTCGGTGGGCCTGAGATTCTCGCAGTACTGGCCGTGGCCGTACTAGGAAAAGAAGCATTTGATTTGATTGCCGGAAAGATTTTTGCGGTTCTGGGCAAACTCGCACCAAAAGGCTCCGTCAGTCGCAACAGATACAAGGTCGGACTCTTTCTTTTCGTCTTCTCCTTCGTGCCTAGCTATATTCTCAGTTACTGGCCAACATTGGTACCGGAGAACCCACCTTATAGGATCATCTCTTGTATCTGCGCGGACATAATGTTAGTTGCAAGTTTGTTTGTTCTCGGCGGCGATTTCTGGGACAAACTCAGAGCACTTTTTGTATACGATGCAGTTGCGCAATTTCCTCAAACAGAATCTGCACAGAACGAATAAGTGAACTGAATTTGCCAAGGGACTAAGTAGTTCCGCTACGGAATCATTCCTTTTGGAACTCCGTTCGGATAGCGTTCACGAATAGCCTTGTTAATTTGCTCGATCCGATTTTCGGGGTTGGGATGAGTTGAGAAAAATTCAGGAGTACGCGATTTGCTTGCCTCTCTCAGTACCTCCATTACCTTTATCATGCCGCGAGGATCGTAACCAGCTTCGGAAAGGAATCTCACGCCCAAACGATCAGACTCCAACTCGTCACCCCTACCAAACTTCATGTTAACAACACTTCCGATGAGCGCAGCCATAGCCGCTGTTCCACGATTGTATGGATTCTCCGGATCGTAAGCAGCAATGACGGCAGCCCCGGTGAGTCCCTGCGTTAGTTTTTGCTTTGCGATATGCTGAGCCGAATGCCTCGCCGCAACGTGTCCAATTTCATGGCCAAGCACACCGGCTAACTCACCTCGAGTTTTCAGTTTGCGATAAAGCCCCTCGGTAATGAAGATCGGACCGCCTGGAAGAGCGAACGCATTGACTGTCTTCTGATCTGCCAGCAAATTGAAATCGTATTGATACGGTGTTTTCGACGCGGACGATTTAGAAACGATTTCAGAGCCGATGCTCTTCACCTGTTCGCGAGCATTTAAGTCATCTGATAGTCCACCAAACTTACCGGCCATCTGCGGTGCGGATTGCAGACCGAGAGCAATTTCTTGACGCGGACTCATGTCTAAATGTTGTTTTTTCTCGGTAATGGGATTGTATTCAGAATTACTAAAATAAGTGAACAACGAGAAACCGGCCACCGCCAATGCAATTAGTAATTTGGCGCCTAGACCTCCGCCACCCCGTCGAGTTCCGAGATCATATCCGCGTCTTTCCCCCAAGAGTATTCCCATAATCCGCTCCTCGTTCGCCGCCAGTAGATGGGACGGCGCAATTGCAATTTAGTTTCTAAAAATTGAACTCAATAATCGCACTGAGCCGTAGCCTTAACACGTCCTTAACCGCCCTAATGCAAGAATGGAGATATGAAAAAAGAGAAGAGAAGAATAAGAAAAGAATGGAAATCAACATCAACGAATGTGCAGAAAATAGATAAAACCGGCACTTCGGACAGGCTGTATAAGCGAACACAAAAATACTTTACTCCCCACGCTCCAACTTCAGCCAGAGGTGAGGAGCTATGAAAACAATCGTTCCTGAATTCTGGAATGTACCAGAGCAAATCAGAGAAAGATTTGGCGAAACCGCAGGACGACAGCGAGCAATGTTTGCAGATGGGCACTTGCTGCTGGTATTACATGCGCCACCAAGCGCAAACGAGCGAGAACGATCGGCAAGGCTATTCTGGCGCGATCCAGAAGGAGTGTGGCTATCGAACCAAAACGGCAGCGGTGCCGGAGCACTGCGCAGGCATCTGTCCGATTACACGGATTTGGCAGCTGGCTTAGAAAACATTCTCCACGGTGCTGACTGTGCCGATGACTATTTCCAAGCCCTCAGCGAGGTAACACCACTGCATAGAGCAGCACGTAACTTGCATAGCACCTTACAACAAGCTCGAGAAATGGTGAGTGAGGATAAAGATATCATCGTAGTTCGCGATGCTGCCGCCGATGTCGAGAGGACTTTGGAACTTTTACATCTTGATGCGAAAAACGGACTTGATTACACAATCGCACAAAAAAGTGAGCAACAATCACAGAGATCGTATGAAATGGCGCTAGCAGCTCATCGACTTAATCTTCTGGCAGCACTCTTTTTCCCGATAACAGCCATCAGCTCGGTTTTCGGGATGAATCTTCCAAATGGACTAGAGGGCACAGCAAACTCATCCCTCTTCTGGGGGATACTGTGTATCGGATTAAGTTTTGGTCTAATGTTGACAAAGCTTATAACCGAGAAGCCGCCAGTCACGACTGAAGCAAAACCGCACAGAGGTGGCGTCAAAGCGGGAAAACAATCAAAAGGAAGCCAGCACCCGGTTAAGAACCTGAGCTTAAGACGAGCCTCTTAGCTCCCATGACATCTATTAAATCCTACGTTTTACAGGGTTAAGGATAGTCTATTCGTTACCTGAGGGGGTATATAATTTTGGTCCGGAGTCTACTTGGCGGCGCCGGTTTAGAGCTCCACTATTCCTTCGAAAATTAAAGGAACTCAGATGAAACGTTTGCACCTGGCAAATCCTCGTAGCGTCTCTACACTAATCTTGGCTCTTTCTTTTCAGACCACTTTCTTTCCAGCCTTCTCTACAGAGAAAGCCGGGAGTGAAGGCGCAGAGGGGGAACACCGAATTCTGCTCATTGGTCTACCAGCAGATGCAGTGCAACCAAACAGACCTACCGGAACAGCTCAACAAATAGCACCGCAAAGCCACGAAGCCGCGCCACAAGATCGCTCCTCCGCGCAACCAGCACAATCCCAATCTCCTAGCAGCAACTCAAATTCACAGAATCAACCAAGTGCGCAGCCCAGCCAAACAGGCGTTAGCAATTACGGAGGATTCAGTACCAGTCGGTCGAGTTCTGGAGGGGGAGCCTCGAGCTCAAGTGGTGGAGCGCCTTCATCGAGTTCAGGCGGATACCGCGGAAGCAGCAGTGGTGGAAACTCACGAGCTAATACTTCGAGCGGTGGACGCGCCGGAGGAGGAAGTCCTGTCGGTGGGGGGTTCTCCGTTGGCGGAAGTTCCGGTGGCGGCGGTGGAGGTGGAGGTGGAGGCGGTAGTGGCGGCGGCGGGGATGCCGTCTCAACTGGATCACGCGGAGGCTTACAGCCAAAATCCACGAACTCCAGCAGCTCTCAGGTCCAAGACCATCGAACAGCGAAGGATCGTGAAAAAGAGAAAGAGCGAGAACGATTGGAACGCGAACGGCTTGAAAGAGAACGTGCAAAGAACAAAACCATCACACAACCTGCGATTAATCGTGCTCAGCCGGGAGCAGCGAAGCAAAATTCTCCGCAACAGACTATCCAACCCAAGAAGACCAAATAGAACATAACCGAGTCGCATAATCAGATTGATAGGTAACAAATAATGCTGAGATCAAATAGGGATACACAAAGAAACTCTCAAATCACCATTCTAGGATTAGCTGCATTCATTGCGATCTCCACAAATCCCAACTCCCTGGCAGCAGAGACGACGGGCGCATCTAAAACAAAATCGACTATTGCGACCGCAAACAAGGAAAAGGCTGCGTCAAAAACGGACGCTAAGCAACCAAAAATCATGCGCTGGAAATCCTTCGCCAAAAAAGGAGAGGACGAACGGACCTACAACATTTTCAAATACAACCTGCAAAAGCAGCCAATTAATGTGACCGATCCAGAGAATTGGAGAAACTTCGATCCTCAGTTTTATTCAAACAAGAAAAAGTTGATTCCTGAACCGTCCGTTTCGCTACCAGCAGGACCATTGAAATATGACAGCGCTGATTTCGGAGCAGCACACGACCCAGCAAAAACTGGAGCCGTGGTAGAAGCGGGAAACAAAATTGTTTTTGCGCATCAAGGTACACCGCTTTCCAATGGATGGATAGCTCCCGAGGCTGGTTATGCCTATCATGCTGATGGCGTATTAATTTATGGAACGACTAATTACACACCGATAAATTACAACGGTAACATGGAAAAATTCATCGGTGTTAATCGCGTTCCAGTAACGATATTGTCTCCAAATGGTGTGAAACAGAAGCTTGATTTGAACAGGTTGGTTTTCACCGTAAACGATAAGCTGGTCTCAAAGCCTCAAAGTATTGTTTATCCTTCGGTCATCTATCTAAAGCCTGGTGAAACAGCTTCGATTCAAGGACATGGAAACGTGAAATGCCCCCGACCGGATCAAACGGAACAAGTAGTACTTCCTACGCCAAACGGAGAGCAAACGATCAAGATTGTCTGCTATCCAGATAATCCTGTAATTCCGGGCAAGGTTTCACCGTAAGCGAAAGACGTCCAGAGAAAATGAATTTGTTCAAAACACTATTGCCACGCTCGCCACTATCGGTTGTATCTGCACTTGCACTAGTAAGCTTATTATCGCTAGGTCAAGGCTCCCTGAGTGACGAAGCCTCCGATACAAAGTATGACTACGTGATTGAATTTGAATCAAAGCCCATGGAGGGTTTTCTGAAATACAAAGATTCAAAACTAGGAAACTTTTACAAGATCGTCGTGCACTCTACAGACACCAAGACCAAAGAAAAAGTCAAATACCAGGACATGTATGTCTGTTCGAAGGTTGGGGAAAAACCAGCCTTAGTAGGAATTCGACGTTTTGCTGCTTTGCAAAAAGAAATGAAAAAGAAAATGGTCGCAATCCAGATAAAGTTTTCGAAGAAATCGCCGGCTCAGGAAGAGGTTGTTGCGGTTTCTTATGGTGTGCCACCGGTTCTTGTAGATCTGAGGATCGACAATTTCGCGGGTGCGGTTGCTGTTCCCATTGATAGTTTTTTTGCATTCAAGGAGGCGCTGAATACACAGGGGTTTCAAGCATCAGCTCAGGTTTCCGCAGCTGGCGAGCAAACCTCTAACCGGATTCCGCTTGATTTAGCCTCCGAGCCTAAAGGAAGATATGAAGGCATGGTCTATTTCCCATCGGTCAAGAAAAAGTGAGATCAGGATTGCACATGCAACATACATCAAGTAAAAGGACTCGGCGAAGCAAAGGCAACATATTGATAGTGTGTGCAGCTGTCGGATTCGTTATCCTTATCATTGGGCTTTGGGCTCTAGATGTTTTTTGGCTGCATCTTTTAAATGCAAAGGAACTCAGCGCAGCTGAAAAGGTCGCTATGGCAGCAGCGGTGGCGCTGAATAAAGATGATAGCATCGGACAAATGAACTACCTCCTTGCACACTCACGCGAGTTGTTAGTTTGTTTGCGATCCAATGAAGCGGCGATCGACTTAGCAGATGAAAATGATAGCAAAAAGATGCTGCAGCAGATTTCTCGCGACCTTGCCAAAAGGGCACATGACACAGCCGCATTGCTTGCAGTCGAGCGAAAGAGTATTGAAGCACAACGCATTTCGGAATCTTGCAAGGCGGCGAACGATGCCCTCAGCACAGCTGGCTCCCCTGGAGCGGCACGAATGGCCGGTGTAGCATCATCCGGTGCAACGATAGCGCTAGAACAATGTTCGTTTGGCTGCGCGAAAGCAGCGCCTTCCGCGACCGATAGTGATGACAATCTTGCAAGTTCAAACGTTGAGCCAACCACATATTTCTTCGATGATAGCGCCAACAAAGCTCTTATGGAATACGACAAGAAATTCATCGATGATTCCGGCAAATATTACAAGGGAAACACCAAAATCTCCCTGGATGTTAACTTCCCTGGCGGTGGTGACGATCCCGATCTTCAATTTCCAATTTCATCGTTACCACCCTGCATAAACAATTACACTTCTCCGCCCAGACTCATGCAAGCAGCGGAATATCACAAGATGGCTGCATTCAATGAAAGCGCCTCGCCGCAGTATATTCCCACTGCCGTGTACATTGTTCTTAAACTTGATGTAAAAGACACAAAAAGTGGCGCAGGAACATCTTTAATGGCGCCAGGGATTGCCCTGACCGTCGGCGCTACGCCCCCACCATAGAGCAAAATGCCAAGCACTTTAGACACCGAGAAACTGTCATGGCAAAAAGGCATAGTGCCGCTTTTGTGTTGTTCATTAATTAGCTCGTGCTCTATGTTAGAACACCAGTCAAAATCGCAGACCTGGGAACAGTGCAGAACCACAGCACAAAACCTGCTAAGAAAGAGAAAAAAGGAACAAGCCTTAGCCATATCAAACGAGGCGGTAGCCGCCGCGCAAGCCTTTGGCGACTCTGACTTTCGTTATGGCGTGGCTCTATGCGTGCAAGGGGACATGCTTGCTGCCAACGAGAAAAATTCCGAAGCAAAAGCAGCCTACAAAAAATCCATAAAAGTGCTGAATCGCGCAGAAAAAATTGCTTCTGCAGAACTCGAGAATCGAACAAAGACTAAATCGGGTCCTTTGAACAAAGTCGAAGAAGTGAAAATTGCGGAGCAAAAGGTGCAGTTACGCCTTATCCAGGAAGACATAGCGAATAGCTTCGATCACTTAGGCAAAGTGTATGAAGGGGAGGGCAAGGCCAGCGATGCTGCGAAAAGCTTCGACAAGGCCTCGGAAAAGTATGAACAGGTGGTCACCGCAGACATGCTAACCACTAAATCCCCGGAGCTGATTGTTCACCAGCAGTTTGTCCGTTGCCTCCATAAACTGGCCCAAGCCGCAGCTGCAAATGGTGACTCAGCACTGGCCGACAAAGCATTCAAGAAAGCGGTTGCGCAAGCTGCAACCTCGTACTGCAGCGAATCCGATCGCAAAGAAATCCGAAATAATTACTTGAAGTACTTACAGCAAGCTGGCCGCAATCAAGAAGCGACTGGCTTGATGGCCGACGTGTTGTTTGACCAACTGACAGCCGATGGAACACTTTCAATGTTCGAAGGTGATCTTACGGCCGCGGAAATCTCCTACCGAAAAGCTTTAGAAGAAGCAGCTAAATCTGTCTATTCGGAACAACGTATTCTGAAGGCACTATTTAACCTCACAACAGTTTTTGTCCGAGCAGGAAAGTTTGACGAAGTTCAAAGGTGCAATATTCTGGCCAACCAATTCATGTTAACGCATCGAAACGGCAATAGGAAAGAGTATGACCAAATTCAAGAGGTTTTGGCCAATTACTATCTTGTTATTGGAAAGCCAAGTCCTTGCAAAGAAGCATTACAACAACAACTCAGATACAAAATTGCAAAATACGGACAATATAGCAGAGAGGTTTGCACTGTTCTTGCGCAGTTGGGACAATGCGAGATGCTCTTTGATTGGAAGAACCTCACAACTAAGCCTCGAGCAAATCAATATGCAAACGATGCACTTGCAATTATAAAGAGTCATCCGTTGGATCGATCTTACTATGATGCAATTCAGAAGCTCTCGTCTCTTATGAGTTGGCTTGATCGCTATGAAGATGCGCGCGATCTGGATCGAACACTGATCGAAATGAAAGCCCGGAAATATGGGCCCGGAGATCCATGGCTTGTTGGACTAAAAATCAATCTTGTTGCATTGGAACAGAAGTTTAACCATCGAGAAGAAGCCGGAAAATTGATAAAGGAGATAGTCGACGGGGTTTCCAACGCTACGCCGGAACAGAAGGCAGGTTGTTTTCCCTACATAGTACTTCTGCTAGCATATTGCGTTCATTCAAAGTGGTGGGATAATGCCGAATCAGTTGCACATTTAGGTGAATCAATTTTACACAACGATTTAGCCAATGCATTTCCTTCGGACACTGCCAGACAAAGTTGGACTCGCGATATAGCAATACTCGAGAACCAGTTGAAGCGAAAAATCTCCTAGCCTTTCTTTAGTTTGTGCCAGCCGTCACCAACTAAGATCCAGGCAGCCCAATAATAAGGGGCTTGCCATTTCGGATTGCTTCTGACAGCAGCCTGGGCCGTTCTTAAAGCCACTACAGGCGCATCGCCATCAAGGAGTCTTCGGTAAAAGACCTTCATCAACTCACTGGTTGGTTTATCTGGAACCGGCCATAGCGACAACATCACAGAATCGGCGCCGGCACCCATCAATGCTGATCTCAATCCTAGTACTCCCTGGCTGCTTACTTCCCGACCGCGCGCAGTTTCGCACGCGGAAAGAGTAACAAGTTGACACCCTTGCAAATTTGCATCGAGCAAATCCTCAGCGGTCAGAAAACCATTTTCGTCGGCATTGATTTTACTTCCTCGAGATATTAGCAATCCCGATTCGATAAGTGGATTTCGACCAGGCAGGACCAACTCAGCAGCCGCCAACTCTTCACTCGAACGGGTTTCTTGCGGAGGCTTTTGATGCAAGCCTATCTGCGCTGACCGATCAGATGCGGTAGCGACAAGGTCAGAATCATTAAAAAAGCCATGAGTAACAAGATGAGCGAGTTGACATTTTCCGAACGCATCAAAAATATTCTGTCTTGTCGGCTGTAAGCCCTTAATAAAATCGCTTTGCACAGAGCACTTGTAATGTGAGGCTTCCATGACTGTCTTAATTTCATTTAGTTCGTTTAACGCATGCTTAAGCGGTGGCGCAGGAGGAACATGTTTGCTGTAATCAATTCCGCCCACAATCAGCATTTCATTACGACTAGGATCGTTGACTGCGGCACGCTGCAGGTTCAAGAATTCTCTTGGACTATCTATCTGAGCGACTTGAAATTCACGGGCGCCGCCATAATTCGAGAACAGGACACTCCATGGCAGCCGTGACAACTCACTCTCATCTGCAACCACCAAACGGGATGTATTCGCCGGAATCACGGCACACAAGGGTTGGTAAAGCAGCTTTGTTAGCTCAATCCAGGGACCGATCTCACCTGCTAATCTGTCTTTCATGGGAAAGAGATCTGAGCGTAATCCATCATAACTTCTCCAGGAGTTTACGGCAGAGTTAATTGCAACACTCGACCCAAGTTGAACCCAGCGAAGATTGGACTTACTTACAATCACAGCTCCATAATTGGATCGCCTATCCCAAGGACTTTTCACGAACTCGTATAGATCAATCATTACTTCATCTTGCGCTAAAGCACAATGCAATTCATGCGGAGTTATCGACAGACTATTAGACTGTTTCCCTCGCAGTTTGCTGTTTATTTGTCGCTCTATGTCTTCCTTCTGCTTTTGGTTCACTCCACCGATCTCGGGTGTGACGCCACTTTGAGCAGATTCAACATAGCTGGTCAATATTTTGCTTGAAAGCTTGCGATGACTGCTCAATAAAGCTGTAATTTGTTCGTTTCCTTTTTGCTTTATGATTTGAGATCTCAGTCGGAACTGTTCAATCAAGAATCCTTTCCATCTCATCATCTCCTCATATACTTCACCTAGTGATGCATCATCTCTGCAAACTGCCGCTAGGCTGTTCATGTGCTTTTCGATGTTGTCAGAAAAAGCTATCTGCTCAGCCAAGGACAACTGGGGCAATACATCGACTACATAGCCGTCCAAAAGTTTTGACGATCTCAAAATCGTGGCTCGAGCTTCGTCAGTTTTGCCGCTATCAAGATCCAAATAAGCGAGTGCATCTAGGGAGGCGACTTTATACGGGGCAAATAACGGTTCGGTGAACTTCAAAACTACATCACACCCCTGCTGGATGTTCGTTCGGGCCGGAGCAAGATTGCCACATGTTGCTTCCAAAATACCGAGTTCATAATATGCTTGAGAAAGAAGAACTCCGGGATTTCTATCAGCGCGGAGAACTTCACTATCACTCTTCTGATTTCGCTTGCAAATGGCAATAATCTGATGAAGCAGCTCCCGGCCTCTTACGGCATCGGGTGAATCATCGCTTATCGCTTCGCCAGAACTTACGAGTCGCAGCCTTAGCATGCGTGCTAGATCAAGAGAAGTAGCAGCGCAGAATAAACCATCACTGCCGAAGCCTTTTTGACGTAGATGCAAACACTTTTCCTGGTTTTCGATCGCCAGAGCCAATTTTCCAGGGGAAGCCGCCAATACACGCGCCAACTGTTCAACCACATCAGCTCGCAGTGCTTGATGTTGACTGGTTTCCATGTCGGTGGCTTTACTGAGAATGGCATCGGTCTGTTGGGCCAACTCAGCAGCAGCAGTGTAATCTCTCTGCGCAAGACTTAACCGAGATTCCTCCAGCAAACACATTGCTTTCGAGTGCGCTCTGTTGAAAATGCTAGCCGAAAATTGGGAAGCCGAAATGTCCTTTGCAAGCGCGATAATGTGCTTTGCTTCGACATATTCATTCTGACTGGCACAAAGCCGAGCAAGAGTCAAGAGTTTATGCACCATAACGGTAGCACCCTCGGCAGAAAAGGGCAAAAGTCGGTCAACGGTAGTAATTTGCCTTACGATTTTCTTCGCTTCTGCATTTTCACCATGCGCAAACAACAGCATAGCTAAAACTTCCCCTGTATCATGTGCCCATCGGCACACTCTGCGAAGCTCGTGAGTCTTGATAAAAGAGTTAATGTCTTTAGAAGACGTTTTACCATCGGGTTCATAGACGTTGGCAGTCTTTAGAATTGCTACCATACGCTGCCATTTCTTTGCAGTTTGCTTCAATAGCTCGTCATTGTCCTCGTTCAATTGCTCCTTCAGAACGACACTAGTTAGCTCACCCTGCAACGTCAGTAAACTTTCCTCTCCATAAAGCCGCCTGTTCTCAGCCAATTCTGCAGCACTTAGCCTCACAATGGTTTGCATATCCGTCGTTCTGCCATTGGTGCTTATCGTATCCAAACTTTGGTTATATCCGAGCTTCGCTTTATGAAAGTCCCATAAACGGGGGAACTGTTCATGCCTAGCTATTGCCATCCGGATAATGCGCGATTTGGAAAAAGACTTATTTGAAAGATCAGTATCATTCTCGTGTGAAGTACCAGTCAAAGAAACCGATACATTCGCCTTATTCGAATTAGTGGTCTGTTTGTTAGCTTTGGCAGCGGAACTGGATTTGTCACTATCAAAAACATCGGCTGCTTCTTCAGCCATATGCTCAGAATATTTCCATACCGAATACCCAGCAATCCCCAGTATTGAAACGGCAAACAAGGTAATTACGGACTTTGGGAGCTTCCTTATCGGCCCGCCATTCGCTATTTTGGAATTTTCTTCTGAGGAGCTATCCATTTTTGCTTACTCGTTCAAATAGAACTGCCCAGTGTTCGGATCTTTGGACAAATTTTCCCAAGCATATGATTCAACAATTTTCGTTCTAAATGGGGCAGATAGGCCTGGAATGCTGGAATCCGAAGCAATCATGAAGAGCGGCGAAATGTCCAAATCACATGTTAATTCGAGTTTGTAGCGATAAGGTCCATCCTTTCCGTCCGGCAACCAGTTCTCCGAGACGGAGCCTGGAGAGCCAAAGGTAGAGCTGCCGCCAGCACTATTTGCTACGAGAGAAAGATCCGCCTTGTTAAGTGAAACCCCAGTTATTGCATTGAGGCGAGCTTGCAAAAGCGAGCCACTCGAGAGTGCGGCTTGTGCCTGGCTGAATTTCGTACTGAGTGCTAACGTATGGATCGTTTCTTTTACAGCAGTGTTCGCAAAGAAATACCTGATTGGTATCGCACAGAGATCTACAAGCGGAAGTATAATCACAAGGATAAGTACTGCGAACACAGCTGAGAATTCCAGCATGTTTGCACCTAGAGATGAGCGTATCTTCCATTCATTTTTTGTTGTCGGTTTCAAGACTAGCTCCCGAGAATTACTCTTTCGTCTCTTCCTTCTCTTCCTTGTATGGAATATTGTAGGTGATCGGGAAGGATTGTTCCGTGTCGAGTTTGAAGTTTGGAACAATCAGCCCTATCACAAATGGAGCGTGAACCATAGCAGATGTATTGACAGTGACAGAACCAGAAACCAGTCCGTGTCCACTGGCAGGGGTTTCCACATTCTTCGCAGTTGCGCTTGTTAAACTGTATGTAGCGAATCCACCCGTGTTTGCCTTTTCTACCTCAGCTTTGGCATTACTCTCGCATGCCTTGGGATCACCGGAAGCTGCAGCGCGACAGGCCTCTCTGCAGATGGAATCATTTTTGAACGAGCAGACGGTAATAATGCAGGCATCGACCAGAAAGAGTACCAGCGGGATGAGTACCATCACCCCGGCAATCAATTCAATGGTAGATTGTCCACGCCCTCTCGTCATGACCGTTAAGAGTCTCGAAACTATTGAGCCTAGTACTTTGTACCCTCATTAAGGCTGAACCAAAGATAGTTCCGAATAAAATATTCGGCTAGCGCCAGTTCCGCCAAGTTAGATGAGTGAACGCGAGCTTACTTCTGAGCTTCAACCAGCGCAACCTCGGCTGTCTTCTCAGCGGTGGGTATACGGAACCAAAAGGTGCTCCCTTTCCCCTCTACGCTACGAACGCCAATCTCTCCATTATGTAATTCAACCAGAGATTTGCAGATCGCCAGGCCCAAACCGGTTCCTTTCTTTGTCTTCGCATCGCCTATTTGATCCACTTGCTGAAAACGCTGGAACATATGTTTACGAAAGCTTTCCGGAATACCACGCCCCTGGTCTATAACTTGGAGCTCGACCAAATCCTCGCCTATGGCCTCGGCATTCAGAGTAACGGTACTTTCCGGTGGCGAGAACTTGATCGCGTTGGAAAGGAGGTTGATCAGCACCTGAATGATACGGTCACCGTCCGCGTAGATTTTCAGTTCGGTCTCGTTAAACTCGACATTCACGTTCTGTTTATCAGCAAATGCCTTTACCGCGGAGCAAGATCGTTCGAACAATGGTTCAACCATGGTCTTATTGCTTTCAATTCGCAACTGGCCGGCTTCCAATTTCTCAAAATCCAATAAGTCGTTTATCAAATTGATCAGTCGGCTAGTATTGTTCTCAGCATTTGTAATTTCTTTGCTGGCGCGAGCAGGCAGTTGTCCAAGAACACCCTCCGAAAGCAATGTAAGAGATGCCTGGACAGAAGTTAACGGTGTGCGCAAGTCATGGCTAACCATCGAAACGATTTCTTGTTTGCGCCTTGCTGCTTCCGCAAGAGCTTCAGCCATGTTATGAAACACGTGATCCAAGTGCCCGATCTCGTCCCCACCGCCGATTCGCTCCTGCAGTTGTTGATTTTGTGCGAGTCTATCAGTATTTTCCATGAGGACCAAAAGACGGTTTGCTGTTCCCTTATTAAAATACATCGCCAAATAGACAGCCAAAACAATATTCATAACGACGCCGAAAATTAGACAGTAAACAATCATTTGTCGTGCTTTCGTTTCCGCGTTCGGATCCACTTGCTCAGACTTCTCCAAGTCCCGTGTAAAGGAGCGCAACTCCGTTGTAAGCTCAGAAAGCATGTTCATCAGAGCTTCCCGATTTTGCCCCAGCCGTTTTAGTGCCTGACTATCTGATATCAGCTGATCACCTTGCGAAAGCAATTCGGTTGCACGATTTCCAATCAGCTGGATTCGATCAAGAGCTTGCTTCTGGTTTTCTCCATCACGCAGCAGAACCTTCAACTCTCGTATCCGTTTATAGATATCCTCGCTGAGGTCTTTGTAGCGCTCAATCATTTTCTCCGAGCCAGTAGTACTGCTCATATAAAGCGCCATGCCACTGTCCATTATGTCTTTGAGCAGAGAGTTAGCTTCTGTGAGAACGGCTTTGGAATGGCGTTCGCGCCCAATCTCATATTCCGTTCTCTTCAGCGCTACAACAAGAATTCCAACGAAGAGAATTTCAAAAATGAGCGGCACCGCAACGAGTATGAGCCCTTTATGAGATAGCTTTAGATTAAACGGGACTTTCATTTTTTTCCAGCCAAGACCTAGATAAAGTACCCTCTTATCTCGCTTTCAAAGCGTTCATCGGGCTTTTTTTCATTATCATGCCGAAAATACCAGGTTGCTACCCATTTTTCACGGCGAACAGAGGCATGATTAACGATTGTTGCTTGATTTAGGTCCCTGCTTTGCTTTGCTAATGATAATTTGGATCTGATTTTCGGAAATCAATTGCTCAATTTCGTTATCCGAAAGTTTTCCCATTCGACCCAATATAACTAGCGAGGGCCAAGCATGTGATTTGTTCCAGTTTGCCATTTCGATTAACGTTGCCAGAGAATCCCTATGCAATCGCCTTAGTAAGTCATGGCTACGCGATCGTGTAAGTACTTCCATCATGAAGCTACTTTTATTGCGATCCGTCCATGTGCCAGAACTCAGCATGCGGATGAAATACCGTGGATCAATCTGCGCTGCCAGCTTTGGATTCTGCCGAGCAGAATCGCACAACTCACGAACCGCATTATTGCGAACAGTCGAATCCGGATCAATTGTCGCGCTGATGAGCGCATCCAATTCATTCTTTCTTTGAGCAAGCAACCCTAAAGCATATGCCGCCACATAGCGTTGCCTGGCATCAGCTGAATTCAACAGCACTTTTACAAGCTGATCGACAATCGTTGTACCAAGTCTTTTGAGTTCTTCGGTCTTCTTATCGGCTTCTTGCATTTTCTCTTTGGCGCCCGTCGATACGCCCGCAGACGACGCATCCATCATTTGCTCATAGCAATCTATTAGCTCTTTTGGAAGACTCAGATTTTGAGATGGTGCCTTCTTGAATTTGGCAGGTATGTAGGTCTTGCCTGCAACTCCCACGAACAGAATTACCTTCTGGTTGCAATTCACAAAAGCTGCATCCGTAGCCTCTTTTGCTGTAGCTTGCCGAACCGAGTTGAAAACTTTATCTCTGTTGTTCAGCCATTCATTTTGATCAATTTTGTCGCCCGACGTAAACGGCATAGCGTTTTTGATCTTCTCCAGATCAAAACCACCATAACCAAAATAGTAAACACCAAGACACTCAGTCATTTTTGATTCAGCCCATGCAGACGGGCAACTCCACAAAGTGAGAAACAAACTCAGCGTCAAAATGTGAACAAAGCGTTGTGGAAACATCAGACGCCCAGGCTCCCCGATCAGGCAAAGGTTAGCTCACCCAAGCTGTTTTGCCAAGTCAGTGCAAACGGCTCAAGTCGCAATCAAAAGGTTGGAGATAGCAAGATGCCTTCTCTTCACGCAAACCCGACACTTGCTTTCCGATAAGACTTCTAAGCTTCAACAGGATGCAAAACTAGGATAGAATCAGAAAGTCTTGAATAGACACAGTCCTTTCGGTTTCCAATTGGAGAACTTAAATGAAGAAACTCCTTGCTACATTAGCGTTAGCAACCTTGTCATTATCTTGCGCACCAGCTTTTGCAGGCGACGATCCGGCAACTAATACCGTTCTAATTCCTGTAAGACTTCTTTCTTTTGGTGTGGGAGCAGTAATCGGTACGCCCGTCGCAATTGTCAAGCACACCGCGACAAATATCAACAAGCACGATAAAGCAATGGCAGGCAAGTTCGGGGGCGAAGACAACGCTTTCGCTCGTATCATGATGGCTCCTATTGCAGTCGTCTCCGGAGCAGCAATGGGCGCTGGTCAAGGCCTCTATGATGGTCCCAAGAATTCGGTTGACAACTGCGTTGAGCATCCGTTCAGCACTGCTTCCATGAGCTTGGCAGACAAAGACTAGTTCTAAAGCGAATCTAGAACTGTTTCCGTTTAAGAAAGCCTGTTCCAATATTGGAACAGGCTTTTTAATCCATCTCTCGCTCCCTGCGACCCTCACAGGTTCCTTACAAAATATCTCTACTATTTCAAAACATTGAAATCATTCCGAACTAAGAGTCTCTTAGATGGCTCTCAGAAACGCGAGCAAAGCGAGCAGAATCATGGATAACTTGAAAGCAGTCCAAGAAGCACTAGTAAAAATCCTGGGCAATTGCCACGAATTCAAACGCTTTGAACAGAGCGATGAGATGGATAGCTTGGACAAGGAGATTCTTGGCAAACTCGATCCAAGCGGCGTCAAATCCTATGCAGATGATGTATCTTTGCGAAGAATACAAGCCGTTGGTCAGTGCTACAGACTGACATGCAAAATGCTCGGCAAAGATCGAGATACATTCGTGGATAATTACTGGATTCACAATCCAAGTTCTTATCACAATCCAATTCACGAGCTAGCAAGTTTCCCCATTTTCTTGCGAGCGGCCAATGCACATAGGACGTATCCCTACCTTATTGACCTTGCGGAATACGAATGGCTACGGAAGCGGGTCTTGTTGACTGCAACAGAAATCGTGCGATGCGACTCGATCGACCTGTCCCTGGCAAGCAATCGGAAAACACAGCAGCCAGTTTTGAATCCGACTTTATCAATACAACACTTCAACTATCCCGTGCATAAGATTGCCAGCCGAGTTGCGGCAGGACGTTGGAAAAAATACTCATACGAAGCTCAAGATTTTTACCTGGTGGCATTCCAAAATCTACGGCAAAGAGACGAGCTGCGAATAATTGAACTCGGTGAATTCTCATTTGTTTTACTTCGGTATGCAATTGAGACGAAGTGTTCATATGAGAGCATGCTTCAGTATGCTCTCGAACTTGCTCCGGAGCAAAGCGTAGAGGATACGGCAGCAGACGTGATAGAAATGCTCATACAGTTCGACGAACTGGACATAATTCTGGGCAGCCGAAAAATTTCCACTAGTGATGACCCATCAATTCTTTCTCTTGGGTAGTACAAAGGTACGACCTTGGTCCGTGGTCACCTTTTCGTAGAATTTGTACTGAGCCGGGGATTCCACACTTTCTCTTACTTCTCATAGAGACTCTGCGGGACCTCCATTTCAACACGATGCGATGTCGTTCCCTGCCAACTCAGCACAAGATCTCTGCAACTACGGAAGAAATTGTTGAGGAATATCGATGCCAATTCTATTCAATGGAAGAAGAAGATCAGGCGGCAGTTGTGCTTTCAAAGTCAAAACAGTGCCCTCAGAGTCCGCCACAATTATTTGAAAAGCATGCAATGCCATTCTTAAAAGTCCATACTCATTTTGAAAATATCTATTGATCTCACCTTTTCCATATCGAACATCGCCAATTATCGGATGGCTGAGGTGCTTTAGATGACGTCTGATTTGATGAAGCCGACCTGTCTGCGGTTCTGCCAAAACTAGGGACCAGCGATCTTTGTGACTGAGAACGGTGAATCTAGTACACGCAGGCACACGCTTACTCTTCTTGCTTTTCTCTTTGGGCACCGGATGATCTACGAAGCAATCCTGACGCATGGGCCCGCGCACGAGCGCTAGATACTGCTTGCGAAACCGGTTCTTCTCCATTTCCAATTGAAGGTGTCTTGCAGTTTCGGCGTTTTTGGCAAAGAGGAGAACACCACTGGTCCCTCGGTCAAGTCGATGTATGGCAAAAACAGGGCTACCTGTGATCCGATCGCGCACAATGTCGGATACGGTTTCTGAATCTAGGCCCCAGCCACGGTGAACAATCATTCCGGCCGGCTTGGCTACTGCAATCATTGATTCACTTTGAAAAATAACTTCAATCACGAGCGTTGTTTCGGTTCAGAGCTGCACTAGTAATCCTATCTTTTTACGGTGCATAAGAACACAGTTGAATCAAATAATTACCTATCAAATCCTGGTAAATTAGCCAGGATCCTGAATCAGCAAAGAGCTCATTAACCAGCGATACGTGCAAGCTTGTTCACGGATTGCTCGCCCTTCTTAATGTGTTCCTCGGCACGCGCAACCATAATTGCAGCGATCACGAGCACTTCGTCAACGTACCCTTCAATTCCTGGTGCTACAGCCGTTTCGGAGACGTTGAGCATCTTTTTAAGCGCCTCTGTCACAGCAGAGCTTGCGTCACGCAACTTGCTTTCGAGTTCTGAAGTATTGCTTGCGATGTATTGCAGGCTGTCAACAACGAAACCAAGATTCTGGCACGCTGATTGAACTTGGTCCTTTGCTTGTTTGCAAAGTCCGACCGCAATGAGACCTTCTGCCACAGCCTCATCCGACGGGGCTTTCAATAATGCTTGTGCGCGCAGGGCAAGCTGAGAAACTTTGATAACTAGAACTTGCAACTTGCGAACATTCTGGAAATTTTTGCTTTGGAAAACGTTATTCATGATTGACCCTCTTGAGTAATTGCCTTTGCCATCTATTAATGCTGATTAGAATTTAGAGAAGCACATATGGTGCAACTTTGAGTGCTAATGGTAGAAGTGTCTCTGCACCCGGGATCTTACTTAGAATGCCACCAAGCAAACCATCTTCTCCGCCGAGTATGCCACCAAGCAAACCACCACCTTCGCCACCGAGAATGCCTCCAAGCAGTCCACCGCCGCCACCACCGAGAATGCCGCCGAGAATACCGCCCCCTTCACCGCCGCCCAAGATGCCACCAAGAATGCCACCAAGTCCGCCGCCTTTGTCACCACCTAAAAGACCTTTGATTCCGGAGAAAATTCCACCAAAGAATCCGCCACCGCCACCGCCATCACCGCCAAGCAAGCCAAGTTGACGAAGAATGTCTTCTGGATTGCCTAAAAGAATGTCGAACGCACATTGCAGGGTTTGATCAAAGCCAGCTTGCCCTCCAAGTATGTCATTGATTGGATTGGAATCATTTCCAAACAACTTTGATATAAATTCTTTGAAGTTCATTTGGTTGAATCCACTCTCGCAAGAACAGGGCTCAAACTGCTGTTGCATGTTATCCAGATTTAGTAATTCTTCGAACTGCGGGAAGCCTAGATTTTGCAGTTCATTGCTGCCAGGCAACGATCTCATTGAATCAACAATCATTGTGCTGGCATTATCTAAGAGATTGAAAGAAGACAATAAAGAAGAACCTTCGCCGAGCGCTGTGTCAGCGATTTTCGAAACGCCATCTGTAATCGTATCTAGGAAACTCATTTTGTAACCTCCGCCAATTGGTTAATGATGTAACTCTACAGAGAACATGTAACCGAGTTGTTTATGAAGAAGCGCCCTAAAGCCGCTCCGATTCAGACTTTCGCATGCGCAACAACCCATGACATCTCGTTTTTCCTGGACGAACAGCGATTGGGTTTCTATGACACCAGCGCATCAGGCCACACAAGCTCTAAAAGACAGCTAAGCGACGGAGATGACTAACACGCGCTGAGGCGCCACGGAGGAATCACCCTATCGACTACAGCCCCTTGTTTAAAATTTTTGCGTCGGAGCCGCTTTCAGTGCTTGCCTTTGAATTCTCAGCGATAAAGTCGCCACCATTTATTACGCTAGCTCGAGCCTTGAACTCATCCGATTCAGGCTTTCGCCCCAGGTAATAGAGTACGTAAGCATAGCGTTGTATATAAGGAACGACCGATTGCGAACTCGGTCCATAGAACTCCTCTGCCGAAACCATTGCCTTCTTCAACAAAGGTTCTGCTGCAACATAGTTTTTGTCTTCGCAGTACAAATTTCCGAGAGCATAACAAGCCCGAATATCGTCACCAGTTTTTGACGGTGCATTCTTCCACAAGGACTGCGCTGCGACATAGATCTGCTCAGCCTCAGCGCGCTTACCTGCAAGAATTAGACATTTAGCAAGCTTATCCAAACGTCCGTAAACGACCGGGTTTGATTTACCCAAAATCTTGCTGGACATTTCGTATGCATCTCGCAAATGCGACTCTGCAGTAAATAAATCATTCTTCGCAAGGGCAAGTCCGCCGAGACTATCATAACTGTTCGCTAACGATAGGTGCGTCTTGCCATAAACAGTTTCTTTCACTTCAAGGGCAGCTTTGTACAGGCGCTCTGCAATATCGAATTTCTTCTCCGCGAAATATGCATTTGCTACGCTGTCACAAGTAATGGCCCACTCAAGAAGAGGTTCACGCGCGGTTTGCGCGGCAACGCCAGCCCATGCTTCAAGAACTATCTTGCCATCGACTTTGGAAACATTGGTCTTCGGCTTGTTCGATGTTTCCCTAATTTTGCCTTCCACAATTTCCAACATCTGATTAGTTAAAGGTTCGGCTTTTTCTTTCGTTCCATGATTAACGTAGAACTTGATCATTGAGCCCATCGCCGGAACGAGCTGATCACCTTCCTCATCAAGCACTTCTTGCTTGATATGCAGCTCTTCCTCTAGCAAGGGTTCAGCTAAATCAAATCGGCCCCTAATCGTATAAAGTCGCCCGAGTTCACCAAGAGACTTGGCGAGTCGCAAGTCTTCAATTCCGAACTTGCCCGCCTCAACAACCGCACTTTTCAGCGTCGGCTCCGCGATCCAGTACCTATTGGTGTCGAGCGCATCGACACCGTCGCGCAAAGTCTGCTGCCATTTCTTGTCGGCTGCCTCAAGATCAGCCGCTTGCACAGGCGAGTTGATGAAAACTGCTGTCAAAATCAGAATTAGGAAGTGAAAAGGACGCACGCAAGAATCTCGCAGATACCAACACTTACATTTTAGAGGCTTTCCTGAGTTATTGATTGACTTTTGCTCATTAACGATTTGCTTGCAGTATAGATATATCTGCAGCGGTAGAAGTAGCATCGCCATAATATATTCAGCTCTGGTAAAAACAACGCGACTGCAAGTGGTGTTTTTCCGTTTAATGTAAAACGCGAACTTGCGCTAATTGTTTAGCACAGAAGCCATTCCTCGACGTTCAACTTGCTCAGCTTGCGTCGTCAAGAAAGTCAAGAAACAACTACTGAAAGCAAAGACATTGAGAAACACCCAAAACTTTTATAACGGCATAGGCGGACAAGCTCAAGGAAATTACAATGTCAACCTGTTGCGTACAAGCAAACGCTCCAGACTAGCCCTGTTCGATAATTCTTTTCCATGCAGGACCTGAGCCCTTGGTGCCTTCAGAAATTCGCTGTTTGGCGGCCTCAACTTCTAACCTGACTTCAAACGCGGAATCCAATGCTGCTTTCTCTAGAAACGGCAATGCCGCAGACGTCCCTAACTCGCAAAGAAAACGAGCGGCACGCCATCGGACCAATTTATTAGGATCTGAGAGCGCCTTGCAAACCGCATGCTCCGCCCCAGGATCACCGATATCAGACAGAGCATCGCCCGCGGTGCGCCTCACGGGGGCAGATGAATCATTAAGCAGTGTCGAGCAAAGAGCACTGACGCTCTCTGAACTGCCCGCAGCACCCAGAGACGCAGCTGCCATACGCCTGACTTGCGGATGAGCGTCATTCAGAGCATTTATCAGAAGTGGAATAAACTCAGGGGAGTTACTCATCTCGTAAACAGCCTGTAGTCTTTGATGCCAATCTTCGTGTCGCAGCAATTCTCGCAATTCATCGCGACTAAATCCCGCTGGTTCTGAACCTCCCAAAGCCTTCGACTTCACACGCTCAAGTGCTTGCTCGTCAAACATCCCTTTAATTTCGTCCGCAAATTCGCTTGCGACGTCCGCGCGGGAGCCATATCGTAAACCGTAATCGGCCCAAAAACGTTCTTTGAGAAAGTCAGCTCCGGTCTCACTTTGAACCAGCGCAACGGCTTCATCAAATTGCTCCCCCAAACGTACCCTATCTTCGCCCGTGCGATCAACTATTTTGACCTGTATCGGAATACCCATAAACATCTGCACAAATGCATGCACTTGCCCGTCTGACTCTGCAGACTTTCGCTCAGAAGAGAATTCGCTTGGAGGACGCAAATTCGTTGCAGTAATCGACGTAGCTCTTTCAAGAACCGGCCGCCAATCAGCTCGCGGATCTTTGTTGAGGGTAACAAAATCGGCACATACAAAAACGCTGACGAGTTCTTTCATTTCCAGCATTCTCGCCACAAACTCAGGACAACCAGAAACGCTCTCAGCCGTATACGTCTTCGGCGAACCAAAATTCACATCAAAATTCAATTTCATGCTGTTTGGATTAGGAGTCGTTTCTATAGAAAGCAGTTCCATCAGTATTGCTGGTTCCTTGCCAAAACGAGATTTCTTCACACCAGAACGAAATACACATTCAGTATAAACAACTTCCATGCCGCTATTGTTAGCACAGACCGCAATTTGCCTGATCATTTTCCATACCGTAATGGAGCTTGCGTTCTGATGTAAAGACGGATTGGTCCGATGAGCAATGGGTATGACTGGAAATGACAACAGCCCAGCCTAATTTTCGCCGTTGTCAGGTGGAGCATTAGAGCTCTGCTCTTTTCATTTCACGACCAGGAATTAATGGAAAACCATGACCACCACACCAGAAGAAATCAAACAACGATCTGAGCAACAAAAAGATGATGACGTTCCAGGCGAAGCACTCAAAGAAGCATCGGAAGGCAGCGAAAAATTAGCGAGCGACTTTAAGAAGCTGATCAAGTCATTAAAGGACGGTGCCAGCTCAGGCGTCACAGGAATTATAGGTAAGCCTCAACTCCTTGAAGGCAACGCTAAGGACAATGTAAGTCCTCAAAGAATTTATCGTTCAGGCGAAATCCCAAAAATTAAAATTGGATTGCATCGTGACAATTCTGGACTAGCCCAAGAGTCGCCAAATAAACCCGAGACACTGAAAAATAGATTTGGCGATCCGGGAAAGTCGGATGCTTCGGCAACGAAGCCCGAGGCTGAGAGCAAACCAGCGCCGACCGCAGATACAAAGGGAATGCAAGCAGTACAAGAGGCGCATGCTGTACACAATGAACAAAACACAGCGCTCGAAAGACCGAAGCAAAATGATCTTACACATCCCGATCAGCAGCGTCCAGCTGAGAACGAGTCAACTGCTGTAACTGGCCGAGATGCAAATGCGCAAGGAGCACATGATGCTCAAGCCCCATTGCACACAGAGCAGAGCACTGTGATTGAAAGACCTAAGCAAACGAATCGTACACATGCAGATCAGCAAGCTCCGGAAACAAGCGAACCGCGCGCTTCTGGTCGCGGTAACGTAGTTCACATGCGTCCAGAAGTCATTCGCGTAAATCCGGATGCTGCTTATCGGGGTGAAGTGATTAATCGCGATGTGCCCCCCGGCACTCACACGGTTGCAGCTGGAGATACAGTACAGAGCGTTGCGCGCCAACATCTAGGTGCAGACGCAAGCGAAGATGATGTAGCCAAACATGCGCGCGAGCTTGAAAGGGTCAATCATCTGCGCCCGAACCAGGCATTACGCGAGGGGACGGAACTTACAATGCCGGGTCACACCGCAGACGGTGGCTATGTGACTCGTGACGCCGCGGGAAGAACTCATACCAGATGGGCAGATAATACGGAACGCGTTGAAGGGACGGATGGTAGCGGGCACGTTCGGCGATTTAACGCAGAGGATGGAAGCTACACCGAGCATCACTGGGGCAGAAATCCACAACAGAATTACGAGCTGACAAAGACAGCAGACGGAAGATACCTCGTAGCCGATCGACCTGGTGAAACGCCTCACGAAGCAAGAGATGCCAACGATGTTAGAGTTGCTCATGCAAGACTGAACGACACTATGGAAAGCAAGATCACCGACCCTGCAGAGCGGGCTCGTTTTCAAGCTAACATGGAGGCGTTCGAGCAGCGTGCAAGAGATCGCAATATGCCGCCTGAAGAAGTGGCAAGAACTTATAGTCAAATCGAAACGCTCCTCAATCACGAAGGCAATCGTCCTACAACTGAGGCGCAGCGTAGAGTTCTCGCGGCACAGGTCATGGATCAAGCGGCTCATCCAACAACTGTCGACCAGGGAGATCACAGTACCTGCAACGTAACTACCGTCGAAAGCAGATTGTACACACGAAATCCCTCTGAAGCTGCAAGGCTGGTTACAGAAGTAAGCACTACAGGAAGATTCACCGCTCGCGATGGCACCGTGGTTAGAGTGCCACCGGACAGCATTCGACCGGATCACCAGGCCGTGCATCATCCACCGCCGGAAGGCGAACGCTCCCATGCAAGTCAGATCTTCCAGGTAACTACACTCAATATGTACTACCAAACCGAACCTTACACGTATACCGACAATCGCGGACGACAGCATGTTGTGCCACCAGGTGGCATGAGTTACGAACAGCATCGGCCGCGCCCGGGACATCCAGATGATTCCGGCGAGAGGTTGATCGATACTACAAGACGACCGCCACGCACAATAGGTCGGAGTCCGGACATAACCGACGATGGAATCGTGCGAGTCAATAATCGACTAACAGGAGAATCAACCAACGACGTTGTCATCTCCCATGCAGGAGACTGCTATGGTGATCCAACGCGAGTCACGACAGTACAGAATGAAGAGCAGCTGAACGAGCGCATTGCACAAGCATCTCGCGACGGGAAGCTTCCCATTATTGTTCGAGTGGAAACGGATAACCAACCATGGCTGAGAGACTCCGGAAATGGATCAGCCGGTGGCTCAGGTGGTGCGCACGTCGTAACAATAACCGACTACCAGCCGGGTCCACCTGCCCGCGTGCAAGTAGACAATCAATGGGGCGAGAGCACAGATTATCAAGGCACCAGAGACCTCTCCGTTCACGATCTATACATGTCGATGCGTCCGGCAGCAGATGCAGGACAAATCGCAGAACTTCAACGCGACGTTGACTGGGATCGCGCACACAACACCGTTGACACCCGCAAAGAATTTGAACTTCTCCGCCTGCGACATAATTTACCCGCAACTGATCCTAATCGACTCAGCGATGCGGATTTCGATCGGATGATGAATGAACAAATTGACGCCGCCGGTGAGCGCTGGAGACAACAGAGAGCCAATGGAACATTCAATGAAAATGAACAAAGGAATGGACTAAGAACACTTGGCGAAATAATTGCAACACAACCGGCAGATAAGCAATTGAAACTTTGGGAACGCACTCATAATGCGGGATGTACTGCTGATGACAGATACGATCGCGGGCTCTCAAATATCATTCGCAATAATCGCGAGAGGTGGGCTCAAGAAGATCGAGACGGTACCGCCAATGCCGGAGAGCGACAAAGAGCCAGACAAGAACTTGACCGCATTCTTAACGGAATGACTCCGGAGCGGCGAGCCGCTATCCTTGCCAACTCCAGACGATAGAGGTTATCAAAAATGAATCCGAATTTTAGCATTGGCCAGATTCAAAACATAACGATCCCGCCCAGCTGGGAAGAACATTTCGAAGAGCGCGAGCGTGCAGTCCCCTTCACTATGCGATATTTTCATCCACAAGATGACGAGAATGCCATGCTTGCATTCTTCTATCGAGGTCGCAGACTAGACAAAGTGAACGGTGAAAAATTCCGCAAAGTGCTGGAGTCTCCTGCTCATGTACTGAATCAGCATGAATTCGAAGATCTCCGCGCAGTGCTGCGCGACAAAAACGATCCGGAAGAATTTCAAGTTGTGATCGCAAAGACCGAAGACTTCAATGGCAAAAGGGTGCTCATCATAGAAGGTCGTTATTTGGGTATCGCCGAAGACAATCGCCACATGTTTATAGACTCGGACGGCACTGGCACTGCGGTTCAGGAAGTCTTTTATCAGGCTCATCGAAGTATTTTCCCACGCTTTTACAAAGCTGCTGCCGGCGCCATGCGAACAATACAGTGGAAAGAAAGAGCTCCCGTATAGGACTCCCCGATTCACAATATACAGTTGCCGCTTTTCGGCTCAAAAGATGGAGGTTTCGCGTCACGCGAGACCTCTTTCGTTTTAATATTCAAATCCCTCACAATTCCCCAACACAAAGCCTCTAGTATTCGCTCATCAGAGAAATGACGACAGTTACGAAAAGTAAGAACAACCACGTAGTAAGTGGGTAGAATCACGGGAGTCCGCGCCTCCCTGCAAAAAGATTTATGCAAGGAGGATTCATCATGGAAGAAAAGCAAGTCAAAAACGACAAGAGCAAAGTTGTAATAGATCATGCAAGATCGGCAAAATCAAAACTGCGAATCAAAGTAAAAGAACTGAAAAATTCAAATGCACTACAGAGAAAGCTTGGTGGTGCCAATCTGGGACCTAGCTGCTACATGCAACCAACACCGAACACACACTAATAACTGGCATAAAACGAAGGGGAAACGATCATGAACAAGGAAGTTAACAACAAAGAGAATGACAAGAATCTATCCAAGAGAATCCACCATTCGAGGCTAAAAATACAGGAACTCAAAAGCTCGAAGGCTTTGGATAAAAAGGGTGGAGCTAAGGGAATGGGTTGCGTACCCTGCCTCGGTCAAGTGAAGCCACAGCAATAGGTCATCAACCGCGGTCGGCAGCGAGGACTGCGGTTGCATGTGGGAGTCGCGGCTGCGGTAGCTGCGTCTCCCAATATAAAGCCCATGATGATATACTTCAGGGCACCACAAATCTATTAGTGAAGATGAAGACAAACGCAGCTAGAGTTCTGGATAATCTCAATATCAAGTATTCTTTGCGCGAGTACGAAGTCGATCCAGACGATCTAAGTGCTGGCACAGTAGCAGAGAAAATCGGATTTCCGCTTGAACAGGTGTTCAAAACTCTAGTTGCGCGAGGGGACAAGAACGGAGTTTGCCTCGCCGTAATTCCAGGCGACAAACAACTGGATTTAAAAGCGCTTGCAAAGCTAAGCGGGAACCGCAGCGTTGACACTGTTGCATTGAAAGAAGTTCAGCCTCTCACAGGGTACATCCGGGGTGGCGTAACGGCATTAGCGTGTAAAAAAGATTATCCAGTTTTTGCAGACGAGAACATGTATCTGTTCGAAGAAATCTCCGTCTCAGCAGGAGCACGCGGCACCCAGATCATTATCGGACCAGAGGACTACATTAAGGCTACGAACGCAACTGTGGGAAGTATCAGCCGCGCCATGGATTAGTTTCTCAAGTTGTTCTCTTTCGAACAAGATTCAGAGCGAGATCTGGAAAGTTCGGAAAAATGGAATCTAAAGTCGTAGCTTGCATGCGATTGGACAATACCTCACCCAGCACCGTTCGATAATCTGTTGTTACTCGAAGATCCACCCCTTGGTCTAATTGCTCGGTGGCAAGACCTGGCCATTTGCCATAGAGTTTGCCACCGTTCACGTTAGCACCAAGCAGTATCATTAGAGAACCGTGACCGTGATCTGTCCCCCAACTATGATTTTGCCTCAAGCGTCTTCCGAACTCGGTCATCACCACAATTGTCAATCTTTCTTTAAAATCCGAGAGGTCCGAATAAAACGCGTGAAGCGCTTTTGATAACGCATTAATCTGAATGGGAAAATGATAGCCCTGACCCTGATGGGTATCCCAACCGTCAAAATCAACAAGGCCAACACGCAAACCAAGATTCATTTTGATCAAGCTAGCAATTGTTTGCAGCGAATTGCAAAGCTCCTCGCAATTATCTTCTTCAGTCGGATACTTAACGCCTTTGCGCGGCTGGTAGGGAATCGTGTTACCGTCCCCGTCTCGCTTCTGATGTTTGCTAACCGCATCCAGCGTGTATAGCGCCCTTGATCCAGATAGAGAAAGAATTGAATTTCCTTCATAGGCTTTCTGTAGAATTTTCTTTTGTGCGTCCCCGTATTTCCAGTGACCTTCGAACGCAAATTGTCCCAGCTCCGATATACAGCATGCATTTTTGTACTCATGCAATGACTCGGGCATCGTTTCGGTGCTTGCAACAACAGGAAGAAGTCCAGCCAGATCTGCACCTAGCAGATAGCGAGTTAACCAGCCACTCTTTGGCGTATTAGAGTCTTCTTTTGAGCCACCACGTTCTATCAAACTCTGAGCATCAAAGTGACTTCTTGTCGCATGGGTAAGTCCGGCTGCGTGAATAAATGCCAGCTCGCGTTGATCATACAACTCTTTCAGAGGAGCGCCTTTCGGATGAAGGCGAAAGTCAAAGTCAGAAGATGCTCTAGCCAAACCGATCCCCCTATCCGCGCCCTTCTCGCTCACACGTGTATCCGAGCCCCGCGCAGCCAGGTAGTGAGGATCATCTACTGGGGCTAGAAAATTAAGACCATCGCACCCGCCGCGAAGAAATACAACAACCAAAATATCCTTGCTATCTGAATCATCCTTAGCAAAAGCAAGGTGACGAAGTGCACCGGTGGCCAACACGCCACCGAGACTTCCTAACAGCAAATTGCGTCGAGAAGTTTTCATGTCACCTCAACTGAAACTCAGGAAGCATAGCCATCAACGCAATCATGCTGTTAAGCCTCTGTTTAATGTCATCATCATCATCTCCAGTCGGAGGACTATCCGGATTTGCATTCTGTGCCATAAAAGCAACAAAGGAATCTACATACTTTGAAGGAAGAGTTCCGAACATTCTCGTCAACCAATACTCAGCGATCTGGCGTGATGAAGAAATACCACGAGGATGCTGAGCCGCGAAGTTAAATGTTGCGCTGGGAATTGATTCCGAAATCAAGTTGGATATCATGTTCCATTTTGTCACGTTCACATTGGTGCCTAACCAATGATCCGCAAGATCTGGATGACCAGTGGGCGTGTGATAGTCAAAGAGAAGATATCCTGATTGCGAAAGGGCCCAAAACAGATCACCGGTGGGTTTCACATCAGCTTGCGTAGAACGCAAAAATGACACTACCAGTTCAAAAGGATTTTTGATCTTTTGTCCGAATGACTGCAAAAAATCGGGGGAGCTCAATATTGTTTTTACAACTTTCTTTATCTGATCTGGCGACTCTCTCTCGGCAATCCAAACCTCAGCAGCACGTTTAACTAATTCATCCGACGGATTATCGCTGACCAGACGCACGCACAGCTTCTTACAGATTCTACGTGCCGTCGCAGGATGGAACGCAACGATATCTAGAACTCGCTTACCGTCAAGCATTGGAGCTTGATTTGGATCAAACTCTATTCCCAGAACTCGCTTTTGATAATTGTCATGCCAACCTTCGTAATAATAAAAATGTCCGGTGTTGGCAAAGTTATCTCCGCTCCCATTATCTTCACCGTTAGCTATGGTCCAACCAGTGAAAGCCCGCGCTGCCTCATAAACATCCTCATCGATGTAACCCTTTGCCTTTCCACTGGTCGCACCTGGCACCTGGCGCCAGCGGTTGTATAGATTGTTCAAGTAATTTTCTGCGCCCAGAGTGTGAAGCTCGAATAACTCACGTGCAAAATTCTCATTTGCCGGACTGGCTCGGCTTACCACATTGTCCAGGTAATAGCCCATTGATACGCTGGTGGCAACATCTTCTAGAAACTGCCTGAAATTCCCGAAACAGTTTCTGCGGATCACATCTCTGTCGTACACCGGTAACAGTGCGGCGATCTTCTCATCCTTCGAAGCACTTACGTTGAAGTGATTGTGCCAAAACTGAGCCAATACTTCCTGCAGCTGCCACTTACTATAAACAGCTCGAATGATTGTTGCCGCACGCAATTCTTCTGCTGGTCTGACCTTCTCGCTCCATTCCAACTCCTTGCTGCCATCGACTAATTTCCATAAGGAATCAGTCCCTTTGTTCAAGTAGGAAAGCGGACGATCTTCCTTTACGGCGGACCATTTGCTCTTGCCTTCACCACCTGCTCCATATTCGATATGCAACTTCGCATCGGCTATTTTCTTATCACAATTTTTGTCCAAAGACGGATCCGGATTCAGTTGTTCATTCAGATAAGCACTCCAGCCTATTTTCTTCAGATAAGTGATGTCATTCGGAGTAGGACCGTATGCGATTTTGTTCAGAATGACATACTCTTCCGGTGGCGTTATTCGATTGGTTTTCTCGAAATAGTACGGATCCTTTGCCTCCGTGACCGGTGGTGAATTTGGAGAAGACTGGGGTCTAACTTTCTTTTGAGCAACACAGCCAGAAAGCATCAAAGTTACACCAAGAGTTCGTAGAAAAAAGTGCCGGTTCATCTTCTCCACAACCGTATATACAGAATAGATGGATTATGACAGTTACCCAGGGAGGCGCGAACTCTTTGCAGGCGAAATGCCTACGGATTTTTTCGCACCAGGAAAATCATTTCTGGCGAAGCTGTTTCATTAAATAGGCTGCCATCCCAATCTCCTGCCATTCTATCCACATAGAGTCCGGCTTCGGATAAGAGTGCTTCAATCTCACTACGAGGAGAAAATCGAAGCTCGCTAGAAGAGATAAGTGTTTCGTCAGGAAATTGATACTGCAATTCAAAAATCAATCGATTGCCATGCATAGATAGGAATCGCCTCGATTCGTGAACTATGGCATCGGCATTTAACTCAATATCGAGATCGTAGTCCCAATGCTCCTTCCAATTGAATGCGGGATTTCGAGACTCGAATACCATGAGCCCATCAGGTTCGATCTGTCTCTGAATCATAGCGAACGTCGCAGCAATGTCATCGTCCTCAAGAAGAACCTGAAATGCGTGCCCAGTCATGATTATGAGGTCGAAATGTAAGTTCGACTCAAAATGCTGCGCGACTGATCGCACCCAGTTGACCTTATCGGCGTGTGGTTTTCTGCGCGCAATCTCCAACATAGACCAAGATGGATCCATTCCAGTTACAGAATGTCCTTGCGCTGCCAATGCATCACACAACAAGCCGGTACCACAACCAATATCCAAAATAGTCTTCGGAGAATCACCTGCCAGAGCCAAATAGAAATCGCGATCGACTGACCATGGACTGTCGAGGTCATAGATCGCCGCAAGCTTGGGATTAAGGTAGTGTTCATCAAGCATAAAGAGTTCGGCAACCTACAAAAACTGATTTCAAACATCACAGATCTTCAGTATTATAAGAGAGGTAGAAATTTAGCGAAGCATTCAATTGATGAGAACTCCAATAACATCAACACTGTGCGATCCTGCGGCAGTCATCTTTAAGTCGCCTCTTAGATATCCCGGTGGCAAGCAAAAGGCTATAAATCAAATAGCTAGTTTGTTTCCCGCAAAAGCTGTCGAATACCGCGAGCCGATGGTGGGTGGCGGAAGTGTTTTCTTTCATGCGAAAAATATCAACTTCGCAGAGAAATATTGGATTAATGACAAATTCAAAGAACTTGCTACGTTTTGGAAAGTTCTACAAAATCGGAAACTTTGCGCTGAGCTTCAAGAAGAACTCGAGATCCTGAGGAAGAGTTTTCGATCGCCAGAGGAGATAAAAGAATACTTTCTTGCTGCTCGCATGGAAGAGCCTGAAGCAGAATATCGAATTGCTTTTCTGTTTTTCTTTTTCAATCGCGTCACTTTTTCAGGAACTACCAGAGCAGGTGGGTTTTCTAGCGCCGCGAGCACAGCGCGTTTCACCGCATCTTCCATTGAAAGATTGAAAGCCATGCCTCTGGCTCTAGAAGGAGTCAAGATCAGCAATGCTGATTTCGACGAAGTAATCTCGAGTCCAGGAAAAGATGTTTTTGTTTTTCTTGATCCACCATATTTCACTGCTACAAAACTCTATGGAAGAAACGGTTCCCTTCATGAATTTGATCACGATCGCCTAGCCTCACTTCTTCAAAAGATGGAACATCGCTTTCTCATCACTTACGATGATTGCTCCGAGATAAGAGCAATGTATAGCTGGGCAAATATCAAATCTTGGTCGCTGCAATATGGCATGAACAATTGCAATTCGCAAAACCTCAGCAAGATCGGCTCAGAGATCTTCATCTCAAATTACTAAGTTCCATTGGCTTGGAAGACGCTAGTAGCCCAGACTCTGTCATCCTCTTTTGGTTGTCACAGGCAAGTCACAGGTCCGGCTGTAGGGTTAGCAAACTAAGGAAGGGAGAAGAGACATGTTTGGATTAGACATAATTGCAAAACAGGCCGAACAGCAAGGTGATCCGGAACTCGCTCTCCGTGCAAAACTCACCAATGCCGCTTTCGAATGCTCATTCGGTATGATGAACAAGGCTTGGACCGGCTGGGATGATAACAACAGCGGCAGCTCCGCCGATAGCGGCATGGGTTGCTTCCTCAGTCCGCTGGAATCGACCGTAAAAGTGCTCAATGATGAACTCATGAAAGGCGTGGAAGATCTCTATAAGAGCTTGATCTAAACAGTCCTTCGAAATCTAAAGAAAGACGCATAGCGATGCCCCCGAATACAATCGCCACAGGGAAGCATCAAGCTCCCGACGACCCTATTTCGAACCTACGACCTTGTAGTCAGCGTTTCCTATTTGAATGGTTGCCTTGCTCTTCTTTGATGATGAAAGCAGCTTGCCTTCTTTGAAGTCTAACGCAAAGCGCTCGAAAGCCCCTTGCAAATACGCCGGTGTGTTTCCGTCATCCTCGTATAGTTCACCAGAAGCGCGTCCGTCTTTATCTGGATAAACTGCATAATTAACAGGCGCATGATGCACTTGCTGACTCAAATGATCAACGACAGGAGTCATTGGCAAGATGGATCCGGCTTTCACAAAGAGAGGAACAGTTTCCAAAGGCGCCTTTACTGAGATGGTCTGGCGCCCATTGAATTTTTCACCAGAGTAAAAGTCATACCACTGCCCTTCAGGCAAATACACATCCCTTGCCACAGCACCTTCTTTAACAATTGGTGCGCACAGCAACGAACTTCCAACTAAGAACTCATCTTCAATGCTCACTGCATTGTAATCATTTTGATTTTCGAGTATTAAAGGTCGGTACCATGGAACACCGGTTGCATGCGCGTCTGCAAGTACGGTGTACAGATATGGCATAAGCTGGTAGCGCAATTGCACATACTTGCGAATGATGTCTTCATAACGCGCACCAAATCTCCAGGGCTCCTGGTCGTATCCATTGGCTTCGTGATGATTCCTCAAAAACGGAGTCAAAAAGGCAACTTGATACCAACGGGTAAGAAGCTCACCATCAGCCCTCCCAGAGAAACCGCCGCAATCTGCTCCGACGAATGGTTCTCCAGAAAGTCCAAGGTTCGCAAACATCGGCAAGCACAATGCCAAAGAACTCCAGGTGCTGTTGCTATCACCGGTCCACATCGTCGCATAGCGCTGAATGCCGGCATAACCGCTTCGCGTTATTACATACGGACGCTCCTGCGGACGCAAGCGCTGAAGCCCTTCATACGTTGCCTTGCACTCCAGAAATGCGAACAAATTTCGCATTTTGTCATGCTTGGAATAGCGACCTTCATCGTAGTTGACGACATCTATCCATTTATCGCCATCACGACTTTCAAAATCCGCGGGCTCGTTCATATCGTTCCAAATACCGGCAACGCCATCATCCAGAAGACCGCGGTGCTTATCTCCCCACCACTTAGCCGCATCCGGCAGTGTGTAATCAACAAACACAGACTCGCCAGGCCAAACTTTGCCAACATACAACTGACTGTTTGATTTCTTCAGGAAGAAACCCTTTGCCACACCTTCATTGTAGGTTTCATATTTCCCACCTGGTTCGTACTTCACACCAGCATCGATAATGGTGACGACTTTTACACCTTTACTCGCCAGCCAGCTTGTCAGCTTTTTAGGATCAGGAAAGCGAGTCCGATCCCAAGTAAAGTTCCGATAGCCGTCCATATAATGAATGTCCAATTGAACAGCATCTAGTGGAATCTTTTCTTTCTCATAACGAAGAACTATGTCTTTTACCTGTTGTTCGTTGGCATAACTCCAACGACATTGTTGATTTCCCAGAGCCCATTTCGGTGGCATAGGCATGCGCCCGGTGAGCTCTGTGTATCGATTAAGCACTTTTTTCATGGATGGACCATAGAAAAAGTAATAGTTCATTTCGCCGCCATCGGCTTTGAATAAAACGTTCTCTGGATCAGAAGACGACATGTCGAAATGAGTGCGATAGCTATTGTCATAAAAGATTCCATATGCCGTTCCCTGCCAACTACCTGCTCCGGCGCTATCGTCCATGAGGAGCCCGATATAAAACGGAATGCTCTGATAAATGGGATCGCTACCCCAGTTATATCCGTAGTGATCGGTAGACCACATTTGGACATAATCATGTCGCTTATCCAAATGTCCGGCCTTTTCGCCTAGACCATAGAAATGTTCTTCGAATCCAAGCGATTTAATTGCAGCGACAGCGCCTGTCTTCGGATCGAATTTCATCGACTGCCCATCACTATTTAGCAGCTTCCCTGTTTTGCGATCAACGAAAGAGATACGCATTGGACTGCGCTGCACTAAAACTTTCAATTCTGAAGTTTCGAGCGCAAACTGATCCTTCGTTTCGCTTATCTCAATTCTTACTGGCTCCCATTTTGTTCGAGCTATTGCCCATGAATGATCCTGCTCGGGGAGCGACTTTTGAAATGCAACTCTGACGCGCACTAAATCCGGTGCCAATACTTGAACTTTAATCTGACTTCGATCATCGCAATCTATAATCATTCCATCGGCAACTTTGTTGACAGTTTGCGCCGCACCAATTGCTTGCATGTTAGTAAGATCGGCAGCAGCCTGCCCACTTTCATTGCAGGCAACAAACAAAAGCGAAACAAACGCAAACAGAAGAACAAGTTTTCTCATGGCATCCCCTAAACAATCGCGCGGTCCACGCGTCTTAAAGTGAAGACCGAACGGCTTAGTAAGATTACACAAGAGCCAAAGAAATTGTCTCCAGAAGATAAAGGGAAATAGCCGGATTTGCCCTAGGCTTAGCTAATTTGTATCTAATCCACTTCAAAAGAGGATGTAAACGACAGCGCAGGCAAGAATGCCAGCAAAGCTTATAGTTGAAAGGATCACCGACCGGACAACTGCCGATCAAGATGGGATGCGGCCAAATGCCAAGCTCGTGAGACGGCATCGTTCGGACTGGGGGAAGCGGCGGCTTTTGAAAAGTACTTGGCCGATTCCTCAGCTTGTCCCGTTGCTAGTTTCTTAAATCCGATACAACTCAGCAGAACTCCTTTTTGTTGTGGCGGCTGCGCATCGATTTGAGCTTCAGTCTGATTGCCTTTGAGATACGCAAACAGAGGATAAGTCCATTTTGAGTGATCACACTCCTTCTCTGCTCGCGCAAGAACACTGTTCGCGCTTTCAATTTCACGATCCTTCATCATCGCTAAACACATCGCAGCAATACAGAGCTGCTTTTGCTCCTCACTTAAACTCATTTGCAAAGCCTTGTCCGCATTCTCCCTTGTAGCGGTAGAGTTGCCCAGGGCAAGCTGAAGCACTGCCAATTCTCCATATGATTCTGCGCTAGGAGCGGATCGCAAGCTCGTTTCCAATTGACTGACTTTCTCATCCAACTCAGAGGTTTTTGATGGAGCAGTAGCACCATTGCTGTCTGCGGAATTCACTTGTGATGCAGCAGCAAGTGCTTGCGCAGCATCAGAGGCAGCAGAGTCTCCCATCTGCATTTTCTTTCGCACTCTATCGATCACCTGCGTCACATTCGCTATATCGTTCGTGCTGTTAGCTTTCTGGAAGGCAGCCATTGCTACATTATAGTTAGACTCCGCTAGATCATACTTCTTCGAAATCTCATAGCCTGTACCAAGCCAGAAATACACAGCCCCTAAGCTGCTATTTTGCTCCTTCTCTTTCTCATAAATATCCAACGCCTTCTTTAGCACGTCAGCAAAATCTGAGTTCTGGAGCATGACATGACACATCCCTTGCAACTTATATCCGTTCGCAAGTGCAATTCGTTTTTCCTTGGAAGACGAGCCGGATTGCAAGCGTTCCGCTAGTGACTCCGTGATCGTTCTATCAGCTTCAGCATACTTTTTCAGCTGCCACTGAGACCAGGCAATCCAGTCTTTAGTGTTTAGTGTTTCTTTTTGCCATTTGCTGGCAGTTTGGTAGATTGCCAATGCGCGCTGAAAGAATTGCTCAGCATTTTGATAACTTTTTGCATCGTAGCAACAGCGCGCTATCTGAAACTGGGAATTTGCTGATTCCCACTGTTTCCCTACATCAAGCCAAGCCTGCGCAGCTTTGCGATAGTACGCTATTGCCTGGTCATAATTTTTCAGCTCTCTATAAGTTTGTGCGACATTGTCGCAATTAAGCGCGACAGAAGACTTGTCGCCTCTGCTCTCGTTGTATTGAATCGATTGTAACCATAGTTGAATCGCTTCTTCTTTTCGTCCGGCTTTATCGGCCCAATAGCCCGCCACGTTGAATTTGTCGTAGCCCGCCTCCGCTGATATGGAAAAACCGAGGATCGCAACTACAGCCGAAACCATCGAACAAATGACAACCCTCATTGAAGCTCTCCCCCGACAGCTCTGTTTCTCGATCACGAGCAACAATTATAGGCAATCAGGGTCATCGAATTCCAATACTTCCCGATGATTCTGGTTTCTTGTCGCGCGAGGCGACGATTGTGCAGAGCCGGGAGCCGGACTGCTCAAAGAAGTCAATCTTATCGAGCATCCATTTCTCTTCAGTCAACTCATTCAATGTTTTCTCTAGAACATCCATTGCAACAGCGGGCAAAACCTTGAATTCTCTTTTCATCACGCACTCCAATAAGCTGTCTAATACTTGCCGCGGAGCATCTAACGACAAACGGCTGACATCCTGTCATCAATGGTAGAAGCACAAAGATCGCTCAGCCAAGCGACCTTTGTGCTTTGTTGGGGAAACAAGGAATCTAGATAAGAGCAATCAATGCCGGTGCAAGAGTCGATGCTAACGGAGCGAGCTTCTTTGCTAGTTCGGCAATCTCACCGATTATTTCTACTGGCGATGTTGGACTTGCATTTCCTTCGGCGCCGACAAATGGAAGCAGACCGCCCTGTGCTCCAGGGAACCCGCCATTTTGTGCAGCACCAAACCCAGAGGCAGCCAAGAGTGCCGTAAGTTGAGAGAGTTGTTGGCTAATTTGCTGCATTTGTTGAAGCATATCTAGAGGTGAGAGTGGTTGCTCGGAGCAGCTATCACCATCTTCTACATAGCGCCATCCATTCTCGTAAAGATCATAGGAAGAATCGTCTCCATAACGATTGTCGGCGCCGTTATCGCGATGATTGTCGCCGTGGTGATGATCCCGGTCGCCGTGATGATGATGATGACGATGATCGTTATCGCCGTAGTGACCATCTCGATCGCCATATTCATTACTGTCGCGATCGCGTCCAGAATCATTTCTTCCATCGCGTCCTTCGCGATGGCAATCAGACGATCCATTTTCGTAATCTCGTCCCCCATCGCGATTTGGGAAATCACGATCTGGACGCTCACCAATAATAACAGTGTTGCTCGTCCCATCTGGAATAGGTTGGCCGATTCCAGCTCGAAGATCAATTGGTCCAGCAGACAGAGATACTTGTGCGTTGATTTTCGAATCGAATATTGATTGACCTCCAAAATCCAAAAATTCGGGCAGGTCCGAAGCGGTATTTGAAACAGTTCTGATTCCGTCTTTCATGCTGTTCCAAAGCTGGCTCGAACGATCTGCTGCATATCCTGCTACATTTTCGACTCCGGATTCAAAAGTTGAAGCAGCTCTTTCGACATTGTTAGTAAAATTATCTAAAATTGACATGGCGGTTAAATCCTTGCTTGCGGTGCCTTATGAATACAACTCTAATCGCCGGTGGTTGCTCACTGGTTACAGAAAGGTTGCAGGAAGGTAAAACGGCGTGCCAATAGGAAAAACGGATATATTCGATTACTTAGAAGCCAGATCGCGAACCACTTTCATCAAGCCCGTCGTAACGCGTGCGAGGTGATCGTTACCGATCGTTCAAACCAAAATGCAGTAATTTATGGCTTTTTGTTTACCTGCCCACTACGAACATGTTTTGTTCGCGCCAGCGTGTGAATCATTATCGCGCATTCAATCTCCTCGTTATCGCGAACGACGGATACCGAGGCCTCGGTTACTACCAAAGTTCTTCCTGCCTTGATAACACTTCCTCGCGCGATCAGTTTTGATCCACTTGCCGGGCTGAGAAAGTTGATCTTGAATTCAGCGGACAAGCACTCTTCATCTGGCTCTAAAGCCGTATAAGTCGCATAACCCGAGGCTGAATCGGCCGCAGTCGCAACTATACCACCATGAAAGAAACCGTGCTGCTGGGAAAGTGCTTCACTAAAGGGCAAGTGAATCTCAACATACCCAGGCTCAATTGCAACGAGCTCACCTTTGTGAGCTTGCATGAATCCTTGGACTGCAAAGCTATTTCGAATCTTCTCCTGAAAATTCGGATCTAGCGTTTTGATTAATCGCTTTTGAGCTGATACGGACCTTGCCATGAGCTTCAATCACCATCACTATTGTATGCTTTTACTTGACGCCCCTGGGAGACATCTACATGAGAATACTACTTTCCCTGCTGCTTGTTTCATTTCTTGGATTAATACAAACCGCATCGGCAGGCGACGAGTTTTCCGCTTTCTGGGTTCAATTCAAAGCAGCAGTGAAAAAACGAGACAAGAATGCGCTTGCCTCGATGACGAAATTGCCATTTTTGTACAATTCGAAGAATTTACAGAAAACACAGTTCATTAGCAAAATTGACGAGATACTTCCGGCAAAACTTGCGAACTGTTTTGCAAAGGAAAAGCCAGTCGCTGACGCTGGCTCCTACTCCGCATTCTGTGGCGAACAGATCTATGTTTTCTCGAAAGTGAACGGCAAATACATGTTCACTGACATCGGAGTCAACGATTAATCAAGAACTCTGCCAGGGAAGCAAAAAAGTTATCGCAATTTGTTTGTTTGCCCAATAATCGAGAGCGACCATGCAATATGCAAGTGCAAGTGTGCGTTCACGTCGTTCAAACGTGCGGCCCTCTGTGACCAAGGTTGCAAAAAAGAAGCCATCCTTTAGTTGTTCAGTTGAAACCTGTCCGCCATGTTTTTGAGCAACAATTTCAGCTTGGGCTGGATCTAGAGCCGGCTCCCACACAGCCCATGAATCCGACTCATTATTCTTCTTTCGAAACATGATTATCTGACTGGGTGCAATTTCGTAAACGTGTGTAGCTGCCTCGTTAGAGTCATCTCCCAGTTTAGCCCACCCCATGAGTTCAAGTGTTTTCAGATTGATGTCAGAATGCTTCAATGTTTTTCCTTTCCCCTGGACGTGGCTGTTAGCTTACGCCATAGCGTTCAACATTTAAAGCGCGGCAGCAAGCTCCGCGCTTTAAACAAAGTGACGCACCCAGGCAACCACAGTGATGCGCATTTTTCAATCGAACACACAGGAACTCGCCCGGGAAGTGACTGGTTCGGCGACAAATTAAGGACATTTCGCGGACATTTTGGACATCTTCAACGCCTAGCCTACTGATAATTTCACAGCGAGGAAAAGGTTTATGGATTGGATGAATGATGTTGGCAAAGAGAGTAACCCGAACCATTATGAAAACGCTAGCAATCTTTTTGATGAAGTGTACAATCGAACACTCCCTGCGAGTTCTGTAAGTGAACCCTATCTTCAATCGATTGAGAACAGTGCTGTCAATACTATTCTTGGTGATTTCGCGATCGACTATCAATTTTTCCCCGATTCTCAAGAAAAATCGAAGCCGGATCGAAGTCAGTTTGCATCATTTGGCATGAAGCACCAATCGCACAATACTCAATTCACAATCGAGAAATTAACGCGACAAAAGAACGAAGCAAAATCTGACGATTTATCATCGATGCTTTTAGGCACAATTATAGGCGGAGTCCCTATTGGAACATCTATTGGCGAGCCGATTGGAGGCACTGTCACAGATGCAAAGGAAGATTCGCAACCGAAGAAAAGGGCTCGTAGAAAATAGGAAGCTCTTTGTTCGAGTTTCCAAAACTATATCAATAATCGCCCCAGAGAGTGGGGCGAAGGATCCCTGCGAAGAAACAGACTGGATCGAAGACCAGTGAGACTACGTCATTTAGTCCGTGGAAAACTGAGGAGTGTGGAGAGACCGAACCGGTGATAAGTGAAAGCATAGTTACAGGTATGACGCTGAGCGGTCCGAGCGACATACCGATTAGCAGTCCGAAAACAACAGTTGGTCCCATTGTTGCACCTAACACACTGCGGTCGAGATGCTGGGCTAACCAACGTCCACTATAGATGCCCATGAAAAAACAAATGACGCAGCTTATAAAAGGTATGGCCATAAAAGGGATCAGCCACCCAGCAACAAGTCCAACAAAGAATGACGCGCCGAACGCCTTCGCGACTAACAGCTTAGGATTCTGCGTCGCCTTCTTGGTCTTTGAGCCAACGCAGGAACTGCAACGAAATCCAACCGGACATTGGATCAAACAGTTGCTGCATATAGTTGCATCACACTCTGAGCATTTAATACGCGAATCTTCGTGAGAACATTTCTTGGGCATGAATACGCCATTGAAGGAGCTGCGAGTAGACCAAGATTATTATAAGGGATTGCACAACTTATTGCTTTGCCATCGCTTTATATAATTCTCGCAGGGTTATGCGCCTGTCGCCAGCGAGGCGATCATACTTGGTTGACCAAGAGTTATCGATGGAAACAGTCCGTGTTTTTGGATCGTAGCCTGTTACCAGAACGACGTGCTCGCCGTCTGCATCTTCGGCTGTCTTTATGCCGAACTTGCGCACAGGTTCCTTCCAAACCCAATCAGCACCTGTCCAAATCTGCGCGATTTTGACTCCGCCCTCTTGCAGCCTATTGTGAAGTTGTTCTTCTCCCGAAACCAGACCTACACCCTCACCACTTTTGATTCCCTCTCGGTTGACAGCTAAAATCACGGTCCCGGAGGGTCCACAAATCTGACTGTAAACATTGGCTATATCAGCAGAATACAGGGTCGGCTGCTTAATAAGGGTTCCATCTGCCCCATTTTGCGGATAGAGCATACCATCCCCAGGATCCTTAAATACTCTAGCGCCTGTATCCTTAAATACCTCAGGCGGATCATGACGATATACCAGGTGACCGGCTACTACACTCTCGCCACTGGGGGTCATTGTCTGACGCTGCCAGTGAATGTTTGCGCACGTCAGATCTGATATCTTTCCTAGCCAGGTTCTAGCGCCGTCCTCGGGAGGAAACTTGGATTCTTCAGATCCTTTTGCGACTCGCATTGAGCTTTGTGGAACTTTAATTGTGGAGTTGTCGGCACACTTAAATTCACCAGAGGTGATCACATCCGTCATCATTCTGGCAAACTGTGCAGGCCGCTCGTAAAGTAGTTTCCCACGAATTGTCGTTACCTGACAGTTGGGATTGGCTCCTTGTTGATTGCTGGTCGGATTCGCAATGTGCCAAACAAGCTGAGCCGTTAGTGCTGCTCGGTCCTTATCATTGAACACCTTGTTAGATTTACTCTCTAACAGGCGATTCAACTGAGAATAGAGTTCGTTCTTCTCGCCAGGCAATATATCAGGCCTCTCATTCGCAATTTTTTCGAGATGCTCAAGGAATATGCCCTTTTGCTTCGGATCTATGTCAGCGCGTTTGATGTACGCTTTCAGGTTTTCCTCGAGTCGAGCTTTTTCAGCTGGGGAAACATTGTCATTCTGATAGAGTGCTTCAATTGTTTTGTCTTTGTCACTAACCAATTCACCCTTAGCTCCAGGATTTTGACGAACCTGGCTACCGTCGTTATCTACGAATGAAACAGCACCTGATTCCTCGAGATATGGAGTACCACGCCTGGGCAAATGATCCATCTTTTCGAACGGTTTTGTAGGATCAATCGGCGAGGCAACGAATAAACCATTTTGATCTTTCTTGTAAACACTGTTGCTTGCGTAGTCGCGAACTTCTGTCGGGACATTCTTACTGTCTCGAACGAGCTCTACGGTCTTATTGTCGCGCGTGACCTTTCGGACTTCGTCGTTTAGTTTCTCCACGCGTGAATTATCAGAAGGATCCTCAACGATAGTAATTCCATCGACAGTACGAGTTGTTGCTTTAGCTTTCTCGCCCTTGTCTCCCTTTTCATCGTATTTGTAAACACCATCGCGGGTTACGCTGACATCGGCTCTCCACGTTTTTTCTTTTCCATCACTCGTATATTTGTATACGCCTGGGGAGATTCGATCGTACTTAACAAAGGTTCCATCAGGTGATTTAATTTCCATAGTCTTGGGCGCATTGCCAGGTCCATCGAAAGAGAACTTTCTAACGAATCCGTTTGCATATTTCAATTCGGATGGACGCCCATCGCGCAGTTCCATCGACCAACCTTGCTTTTCATTCTCTACCTTTTCAGCACCGGTGGTGGTGGATTTATAGACTTTGCCATCAGGATATTTGATCGTCAGATTCCCATCATGTTGTGTAACCGAACTTCGCTCTTCCTTTTTACTTGGATCTTGATCGTTCGACCAGATATAGTTCCCATTAGAGAGTTTGTCACCGCGAGTCCATGATTCGGTCTTGCCATTTCTTATACTGGTTTCTTGAATTAGTTCTTTTCCGTCGTCACTCGTTTTGAACTTCCGCACTGAGCCATCGCCAGCTGTTACCGCGACATCATTCCCACTCACTTCAATCTGTGATTTATCCTTCTCATTGATGCTACGAGTCGCTTCACTACCGTCCATCTTGATTATGGTAGAGACGTTTCCTTTCTTAAATTCGATCTCGCCATTAGGAGAAATTATGACTTTGCCGGATTTGGCATCGCCCTTATCGGACCTCCAATGCTCAGCATCGCTGCTCGTCCAAGTTTTAGACTGCACACCATCTCTAACTGACTGAAGCTTATCGCCCTTCCAATCAAATTCGCGAACAAGCTCACCTTTGCTAGCCTTGACTAGCTTTCCCTCTTTGTATTCGAGACTGGCACCGTCAGCGGTGATTTGCTGCACATCCCCGCCGGGTTTGATTATATGTGTTATGCCATCCGCCGAATCCACAAATGAGTAAGCTTGTGATTTGTTATCGAAATTGAACGAAATTGTTTCAGCTTTCGCTTCCGACCATTTGTTGTTCTCCCATGTGCGAACTGTCCACTTGTCGCCGTCCGTTCGCGAATGGTAATAGACCTTGCCGTCCCGATGAACTTGCACGGACGAGAGAATTACCTTATCGTCAGCGCCTTTCGCATTGGGATTTTCCTGCCAGCTAAAGCTCCGCTTAGTACCATCTGCATAACTGATTTCAGAAACTCTGCCATCCTTCGCGATCTTCACTACATCTTTGTTCGGATGAAGCACACTGCGTGATCCATCTGGGTTTTCCGTTTCGACGGTGGAATCGGATCGATATGTAGTTTTAGCTACAGTTAGATCGCCAGATTTTTGATCTACGGAGATCTTGCCCGACCAACCAGTAGGTTCTGCTTTATGGTTCCACTCATCAATGAGCTTACCGTCACGATCTCGGGAGCGAGTATAGGTACCCTTACTGGAGATCATTTCAACGAGTTGCTCTCCGTCCCATTCGAACTTCCTGCTGCTGCCATTCTTATAGGATACGGATTTGAGGTGATTACTAGAGTCGTACTCGAGTGCTGAGCCATCCGGTTTTTCTTTTACGTAGCCACCCTTGTCGAATTTAACGATGACATTGTCATCTTCGTCCCGAGAGACGTCAGTCACCTTCGCACCATACTTTTCAGACTTGATGCCATTCTTATCATGATGGATCCACTGAGAGCCATCCTTTTTCCAGCTCGCACCGTCAGCCGTCAAGAAACTTTCCTTGGAATTTTCGCTTAGAGTTTTTGCAGAAGCAGCCACTGCATCAATCCAATTGGTGACTTCATCTGCCACCTTGCCTGCGACACTCTTGATCTTTTCTATCTCAAGATTTGGAAGTGACAAGTCAAATGCAGATGAAGAAGTCGAATTTTCACCAGACCGAATCGTGTCCTTTTGCGGTGTCTTGCGATCTAAGGACCAAAGATCATCTACATACAAAAACGGTAGAAGAGGGTCCGGAGCAGCTTTATCGCCCCGCTTATTGATGTCATAAGCGTTCGTCGGAAGCACGGGCTTCCAAGCGCCTGCCAGCACCTGCTTAGTAATGGCTCGGTCTGCTCCTTGAAGCGTCGGCATACGGTCCGCTCCCGGAAGCGTCGGCACACGATCCGAGCCCGAGATCGTCGGCACACGATCCGATCCCGAGATCGCCGGCACACGATCCGAGCCCGAGATCGTCGGCACACGATCCGATCCCGAGATCGCCGGCACACGATCCGATCCCGAGATCGTCGGCACACGATCCGAGCCCGAGATCGCCGGCACACGATCCGAGCCCGAGATCGTCGGCACACGATCCGAGCCCGAGATCGTCGGCACACGATCCGATCCCGAGATCGCCGGCACACGATCCGAGCCCG
>JAIEQI010000032.1 GCA_019747875.1 Candidatus Obscuribacterales bacterium | reverse complement strand
CGGGATCGAACCGAATCCAGGCAGGGGCCATGCTATGCGTCGCCCGATAGAGCAAATCGCCCTCAAGAATTCGAAGCAGGCAAGATGCCGGCGCTCCCGGGATCGAACCGAATCCAGGCAGGGCGATGCTATGCGTCGCCCGATAGAGCAAATCGCCCTCAAGAATTCGAAGCCGGCAAGATGCCGGCGCTCCCGGGATCGAACCAAATTGCCGGCGCTCCCAGGATCGAACCGAAATGCCGGCGCTCCCAGGATCGAACCGAAATGCCGGCGCTCCCAGGATCGAACCGAATTCCGAAAAGATCAAACTTGGCACGTCGAAGATAGGTCGTTGGGACCGGCCCTGTTAGACGTCAAAGATGTTTTACATCGACCAAAGGCTACGCAATATTGACCGAGGACGGAAACGATTGCTCTGCAAGACTTTCGGACAAGCCGAATTTTTAAGCGGAGAGTTGTCATGGTCAAAGATGTTTGGCCTCAACCCTATATGAGCAAAATTGCTTACGGATCTGAGGGCAAGAGCCTGCAAAGTCTTAGCTGCCAACAATTTTCAGCCTAAGCCCATAGCATGGATCTTTTCTAGTCCAATCGTCGTCATCAGAAAAAAACATAGCTCCGGAATTAGGTTCATAGCCCTTACCCTGCTTTGCCGTGCCGAGGTTTAACATGCAAGAGCCCTTAATTAGTGCCGAACAGATGGGCCGATTACAAGCAAGCGTCAGGAACTTTCACGAGGTAACGCCCTTCCTCTACAGAGGCGGGCAACCAGGCAAGGACGGCTACAAAGCCCTTGCCGAAGCCGGAATCAAAACGGTGATTAGTTTCCGCTGGGGCAAGAAAATCGTGAAAACAGAAAAGGAGGCGGTGCAAAGCCTTGGCATGACTTTCATCAGCATGCCGCTCTGTTACTGGAAAGCACCAGATATAAAAGAGTGTGAGCAATTCTTGCAGATTGTCGACGCCGAAAAAAATTGGCCGGTCTTCGTTCATTGTTTTCACGGCTCTGATCGCACTGGCTTACTTGTAGCAATGTTCAGACTAACCAGACAGAGTTGGAAGGTAGACGACGCTTATGTAGAAATGAAGAAGTGCGGCTTTCACCGCTTTAGAATTCGCCATTTCAAATGGCATCTCTACAAGTTCGCACGCAAACTTCTGAAATACGAAACACTTTTGGCGCAAAGCCCGGAAGAAACAGCAGAGACCGCAGAATGCGGATCCATTGCATTGGAGGCAGATTGTAGGGCCGATGCACGAGCCAGCAAAATTAGCAACGATAGGAATTGAATAGTGGAAGAGCTCAAAGAATCAATACAAACGCGACAGAAAGCACTATTGGTCTACAATCCAAAAGCTGGTTCGAACGAGCGCGTCAAGAATCAGCTTGAATATATCAGGCAGGCTCTGGAATCCAGGATGGACTACCAGGTCGAAGTTGTCTCTAGCGATTGCCCAAAGAAGGCGGAGGGACTATTTTGCGGATACTCGCTCCATGATATCAATCTCGTCGTGATTGCCGGCGGAGATGGTACCGTCAGCGGTGTGCTAGAAATCCTCGCAAAATTGAAGAGCACAGTGAGGGTGGCAATTATCCCTATGGGGACCGGCAACCTTCTTGCTCGAAGCTTGGGTATCTACCCAACAAAGAAACGCAAATCGGCTCTGCACGCTGTCATCGATTTATATTCAGCGAACTCACATCCTTACGAACTTATCGACTATGCATTGAATGTTTTGCAAACCGGCATCGCCATCGAAATAGACATGGCACAAACGAATCGCGGACTAATGGCAATCGGAGTCGGGGCTGGACCTCTTGCAGAGGCGCTGGCGGGGCCTACAAGCGAAGAGAAAAAACGTCTAGGAATGCTTGTATATTTCGGTGCCATGTTCAAACTGATGCGACATCCCAGCAGGCGATTTGTCCTCAGAGTTGATGATGAAGAACCTTTTGTCGTTGATGCACTCGGAATTTTCGTTTCGAACCTACCAGATCTGGGGATCGGACGAACAGAAAAGGTTGCCGAAGTCTGTGATGGGCAGCTGGATTTGTTCATCTTCAATTGCACGGGATTCTTTTCATTCTGCGCGATTTGGCTCAATTACTTGATGTGGATCATCAACCCGTTCGGACGCGACGACAAGCCACCATATTTAGTGCGACACATTAGCAAATTGCATATGATCGAAATGGACGACTTGCAAACACCAGGTCCGGACGAAGCAGAAATAACAGTGGATGGCGATCCAGCCGGACAGGGACCACTAAGAGTAAAGAGTCTACCGAAATCGATTAGCATTGTAATTCCAGGCTGGCTTGCATACAACTTGCTTCGTGACCGGGCGACAAGACACCTGCAGGAAAGTCCCAGTTAAATGGGCTAACCTACATTGCTGTTCTGAGACTTACTGCTTTTTCCGGATCCTGTTTTGATTCGGTTGGTTGTTCGCGGGGCAACTCAAAAAAGAAAGTGGATCCTTTGCCTACAACACTGTGCACTCCGATTCGCCCGTGGTGTTCCTCGACGATAGCTTTGCAAATTGCCAAACCTAAGCCGGTCCCGCCTTTACTGCGCGTATCGGACTGATCGAGTTGCTGAAACTTTTGGAAGAGTCGCTGCATTTGATCTGAAGGAATTCCGCTTCCTTGATCAACGACTGAGAATCTCATCCATTCTGAGTCCAACCATTCGCTGTTCACGAGAACCTTCGCACCGGCAGGCGAAAACTTGATCGCATTGGATACCAAATTGGTTAAGACTTGCAAGATTCGATCTTCATCGCATGTGATTATGCCGACGGCACTACTATCTGCCGACAACACAATCCCCGACTCCTCAGCAACAGTCTTCATGCCTTCAATAGCGGTTTGCACTAGCTGCGCAGGCTTTACTTCCATAAGCTTGAGTTCCAATTTTCCTGCTTCTATCTTTCTGATGTCGAGAATGTCATTGATCAAACGGATCAATCGGTCGCATTCTTCCCGTCCTATATCAACAAGCTGTCTCGACATCTCGGAAAGGTCTCCGGCAACGCCTCCTTGCATCAATCCCAGAGAGGCACGGATTGCCGTTAGCGGCGTGCGCAATTCGTGAGAAACCATTGAGTAGAATTCGCTAACACGTTTCTCCGCAAGCTTACGTTCACTAATATCGCGCAACACCATAATGCCGCCAATCAACTGACCATCGGGATCTCGCAAAGGTCTGCCAGTAGCGCTCACCCAGATGCCGGAAGGAACAACATCATTACGAATGAACATCTCGGCGCCATCGACACCGCGACCGGTGATTGCCAAAAATATTGGAAGATCTTTGACCGGGTAAGACGTCTTCTTGCTTGAGTCAAAGATGCCGCAGGATTCCGTCCACTCATGCACAGAAGCAGAAAGACGATCGAATCCGAAGATTCTCTCAGCCGCCGGATTGCTTTCGGTAACAGCACCTGTCATATCTGCAACTATTACAGCTTCCGCCATGTTGGAGAGAATGGCGTGCAGTCGAGCTTGGCTGGCTTCCAGGGCATCCTCAGAATGACGTCGATGTATAAATTGTCCAAGTTGGCTGCAAATCGTATTGAGAGTTTCCAGCAAACGGTCATCAGGTTCTCGGCGCCGTTCGCTAAAGAGTTCAAAAACAGCCGATACCTTACCATTAGTGAAAACCGGTAAGACGAAACCACTGTTGATACCATTTGCTACAGCCAATTCGGCGCGCCCAGACTTCTCCTGAAGCTTCAAATCACTGAGCCAGATCGACTCACCCTTAATCCAAACCTCAGCCGGAAGATCGCCTTGCTGCTTTGTGATCAACTGACCCTCTTGGAACAGTTTATGTTTGCGCTCATTATTCAGCGACCAAAATGCGGTGCAGATCAACTTATTATTCTCAGGATCAACACGCCAACAAGCACCGGCGTCCCATAACAGGTTCTCACAAACAGTGCTAAGCACCCGTGCAATTGTAGTGTTGATATCATTCGACTCGGCGATTGTTCGAGCGACATCGTATTGAGCTGTACTCATACCTTCAATTTTGCCGCGCTCGGCTATATACATGTTTGTGGAAACCAATAGGAGCATCAAGAGTCCAAGTGAGATCAAGCCCAGCAAAGCGACCGTCATGATCATTTGCGTACTGCTGTCGTTGAGAGAGCTCGTTCGCAACGTAAGCAAATGGCGCTCTTCAACACGCATGTCGCGAATGCGTTCACGGATTCTGTCAGTGAAACGATTCCCTCTGCCAGATTCAGTTTCCTGCAGGGCTAAGTTAATCTTGCCGCTTGACCTGGCTTCAACAACCCTCTTAGCGAATTCGAGCTCCTTTTCTAGTTCGGCCAGCAGTTGCTCGACATTCTCACGTTGGCTCGTGCTATCAAGCGTTAATTCAGCAAGGCGATGTACGCGGCTTGCTACCTTTTGAACAGCTTCTCGATAGGGTCCGAGAAAATCCTCATGGATAACGACGTATCCGCGCTGGGCCGTTTCAACGTCCCGAATCTGAGATTCTGTAGCCTCCAGCTCAGCTAGAACCTCGTGAGTATGTGCGACCTGCTTGCCCAGTTCAATCAATCGCAAAGCGTGCTGATAGGCCACAATGGCAGCAAGAACGACCATTGCTAGAGCCACGAGTCCAAGGAACACCAGATTATTTCGGAAGCTGGCGGTTTTCTTACTGCTGACCCACATGCGTCCTCTAAAAGGTCGATACGCAAGCACCTTAAGATTCTAGCGCAAAAATCGGCAGACGCCAGTCCGGACAATGCAGGACTTATTTCCAAAGCATTGATTTTAGTATCGGTTCAATCGTCCGTCCCATTTTCCGCCGAACTCGGTCTCGCCATTAATGACGATGCGATTGCCATCCGATGACATTGTTCCTTTGAACATCATGTCTCGGTTTTCTTTTGCCCCAGCGCCCTTTCGATACATGCGCACCATTGTAATTTTAGGATAGACATACCAGCCCTTTATCGTGAACTTGTCACCGGTAGTCGTATCTTGACCATCGCCGCTTAGTTTGTCCCCATCCTGTTTTAACCAGAGCTTGGAATTGTTCTTCTTAAACTTGTATTGAAAGGCAACTGCATAATTGCCAGATATATTGCCTGGCTTGACATTACCAATCGACGGGATGTTACCTATTGGAGTAGACGGTGCGGCAATTGGCGCCGAACTGGTGAGCGGACCCGATGCTGCTTGTGACTGAGCCGCGGGAGGGGTCTGTTGATTATCGGCAGACGGGGGACCTGTCGGATTCCCCACCCATCTTCCGCTCAATTTCTGCCCATTAGCCGTTGTAGCCGAATATTCTCCTTCAAGAGCCCAGCCCGTGTACTCCGGAGATTGAAGCCACTTGAGTTCTCCCGTATAAGTCACCGGAGGCCTTGGCGGGTCGACTTTCATATATTTCTTGGTGAAAGTAATCTTGCTGCCTTGCAAAGTTCCTTCAAGCTCATACTCCAGCCCATTCTGGTCCGCCCCTTGTCCTACGATTTGCTCGCCTTGCTGCGCAAACTCAGCATTGCCAATGTACTGATTACCATTAAATTCGTAGTCGATTTCCCATTGCCCATCCATGGTCGGCAATTGTCCCGGCTGTCCGGCCGGCTGTTGCTGACCACCACCAAGCAAAGAAGCTCCCGGCTGACCCCCCTGCTGACCACCAGCCGGTGCCGAACCACCTGACTTGCCAGAGAGATTGATCTTTGTGCAGGATGCCAGGGCTCCTGCCAGGAAAAGAATGATGACAACTCTTGAGAAGGATGCGTTCATCTTAAAAACTAGAGTGATTAGTAACAGCTACATGATATCAGATTCGGTATTAGCGACGCTTGTCATCTGCTTTTTTCTATTCCGACATTGCCCCAAACGCAGAAGCGGGTAAACTAATTAGCAAAAGGAAGGGGAGGACCGGGCTTGGCTATTCCGATCAATACGCACGTGGTAGTGCTCCTAGTCGGTGGAGAAATTGTCGAGGGCGATGTTGCCATGGCAGATCAAGCTCAATATCTCTGCCTCCGGCGCGAAGGGGAAACATGGTATCTACCATGGACGGCGATCAAATGTGTTAAAGGTCCAGCGCTCCCGGAAAGGGGAATTACTGGCGGATATCCAAGAGTTCAGCCCTAGATTGCTTTGATCCCATGCGCTTCCAGCCAGCGCAGCGCCCGTTGACGAGCACTCTGTTTCTTCCAATCCTCCCAGCGCTCCCATTCGCCATCAGTCTTTTGCAAAACGGATCGTACTGCGGCATATTTGTTAGGCGCTTCCATCGCCATCTCCAGGATGGTTTTTAGCTTGGTATCAGTTATTGTGAAACAGAAATCGCTCAAATCAAGCTCTAGTTGATTGTGCTTCGGTTTCGGAATGAATAGAAAGCGGTTTGGTTGTAACTCAATCTCCTGGCGCAAATCACCGACATCATCAAGATCCGGCTGAACCATGATAATGCTGCCGGTTTCGGAATCCAGATAATAATTGGTATGTGAATTTGGATCTTCCCAAGCAAATGCCAGCTCGTTCATATCAAGCTGCAGCTCTTTCATGATCAGATCCTCCGTAAAGTTCGCCGATATTGTAGCAGCGAAGGCAGCCGCTGCGCGGCCCAATTTCTAAACTCAGTTTTCTTCGGGAATTCTCGGCACCTGGAAACAGATCGGGTCTGAGAACTGGCCAAGATATGTACCGTTGGCAGCCGAAGCAATTACGCGCAAACTGTATACACCTGGTCCTGGAAGTCCCTTGACGGGAATGACCAGTTCTCCCTTATTACCGCTTTGTCGAACGGTTTTGTAGCATACCCCCGAGCCGTGATTTGAGTTTGCGTCATCAAAACTTTTGTTAGGCCAGGAGAGTTCAGCCAGAATGCCCGCGGAACCCTCAATGTGATCAACAGAGTAGTTCGCCTTGATCGAATCGGCATCGTCGGACAATGGAATCAAGCCCAGTTCGTGACTGTATGGATAATTGAAATAAGGTGGTGTAAAGCGCTTTCGCGATAAATCCACAACTTGCGTGGACTGCGCGTCATTCAAGATCGCAATATCATCGGCGGCATTTATCACACCTATGCGTTGAAGATGCACTCTGGCTCCGGCCGGAAAACCAATTGCAATGTCTTTAGGGACGCCGCCTGTGGTCCAACCATTAGATCGAAGAGATAATTTGTAGCGATGAACTTTGCCATCATTAATGATGGCATCAACATAAGTGAAACGTTCAGCCCTCTCGAATTCTTCATGCACATTGGTCTGCCAGTGCAGCTCAATTCTTGGTGCAGCAAACGAGGTCGGCGCGTCGATTCTGGCATCAACATAAAGATAATCTTGCTCTAGTGGATCCAAATCTGCACTATACAAAGTTAGCATCGGGCCGTTCTCAGAATTTGACTCCAGAATCAATTCTTTTTTGTCCTCGCTCAAGTGAACATTCTTGTAGAACGGCAATGCAGGCTCCATTCGATCAGTAATCTTTTGCGCATCGAGCTCTGTCCACAATAGTTTTTGGCTTGGTAGAAGTAACGGCAAAAAGCTCTGCAAATTAGACTCCCATCTTAGAGCGGCGTCTCTCATTTGATTTTTTCGAAGTAAGTCCTTTAAACGACCATCAGGAACCGGATTAGAACGCAAAAGACCAGTTGCCGGATCGAAGGCAACCGGGCCACGCACAGACAGCTCAGGAGCGCGGCTTAGCTTGTTAGGCAGATCACGCACTAAAAGCAGTGAAATAGCGTTCTTCTCAGCAAGAATCTTCAACGACTTTTGCATTGACTTCAAAATTCTTGCAGAGTTCCGATTACTGGCCGCTTCATTCCAGCAGTGACGCCCAAAAGTTATCAGCAACATGATTGCTACAGCCGATCCAGCCAAAGCGCCAGCAAGCTTCCAGCGCCCTTGTAAAAGTGCGGGAGCAGCAAGAAGTGAGCCCAAAAGCATACAGAACCCAATTGATGCCAGGTAAAGAAAGCGCTCTCCATACAGAGTCGAGTCTGCTATTCCAACACCAACGAAAGGCAGTGAGAAAAGCAAAAAGAAAGAGATGCAAAGCAAACAGACGCGCCTGGCTTGGCGATTCAGGGAGAGCCCCATGAAGGCAGGTATCAAAAGCAAGCCATAGGTGATGTAGAAGAAGCGATACTCGGCAGAGTACTTCTGCCAATTCATTTGATTCACAGGAAAAAACAAACTGAGGTATTCCTGCCGAAGATTTGGCAACTTAAAGTCGGGCACAAAGGCAGTCATCAGGCTCCCCGTTGCAGCGCAATAGGCACCGACAATTACAAGTGGAAGCAAGCAACTAATGACTTTCAACGTCGGATCACCTGATTGCTTCTCGCCTCTAACCGGTGGCAGCATCCAATTGAATAATTCAAATAGGCCGAACGCAAAAAATGCCGGCCACATAGAGCGAGTGCTAGCTATGGATAACAACGCCAGCAGCGAAATTACGGCAGCGTAGAGCCAATTAAAGCCTTTCTCTCGCGCTGTCAAATAAGTGAGAAACGCCCCAAGGAAAGCAAGACTTGCAAGGGCTGTCGGAATTCCGGGAACCCATACAACCGATTCGAAGTGAAGCGGGTATACGGCAAAGAGAGCTGATACAAATATGGGAAAGAACCAGTCTTTGCCAGCGATCTTTCGGCAGCACAAAAATAGAAGGATCGAATTGCCAACATGCAACAGAAGGCCAACGAAGCGAAAGAAAAAGGCAGACGATCCAAACAAGAAGGAAAGCGTAAGCATAAAGCCATGAGACACAAAGCCGAAGGCATCAGGTTTTGCAAATCCATGCCAGGACATGAAACCTTGAATTCCAGAGCTTCCAGTCAGGGAGCGACAATCTTTCAGCCATTGCAACAAGAATTGTTCGTCAAGCAAAAGCGGAGAGGCAAGTGAAAGTCCCCATACAAGCAGGGCAAGCGCAAGCAGCACAAAGGGAACTGCAAATCGCGACGCCAGATTTGTTAGCGGAGTAATCTCGCCCCCACTACCAACCGTTAGAGCAGCATCGCTCTGAGTTGCGACCTCGTTTGCAGCTAATTCAGACTCATCTTTCTTACTAGCTTCATTTTCTTGCATGCCGGACTTCCATTTCTAGTTTTCGCCGTAGGCGGCTCAGCTGCAGGATAGTTGATTTTGTGATATTTTGACCTGAGAATATTTGTAAGCGATTTGCCAATTTCTACGTCCACAGAATGCACATTAGCACCCCAAGAGGAATAAGATTCGACTGCTCCGGATGCGGAAACTGTTGTCTGCAGTGGCCCGTACCAGTCACGGCAGCTGATTACGAAAGAATAAGGGGTCTCAGTTATGGCGAAGCAGAGTTTCGTAAACTCAACTCAACACGTGAAAATTTATATCAGTTCACTCATACACTTGAAAAGCGGGCGGATGGACGCTGCAAGTTCTTAACGGCAGAGAATCGCTGCCAACTGCACACGGACCATGGACAAGAATCCAAGCCCTCAATGTGCAGCCTCTTTCCGTACACTTTCATGGTGACACCAGATGCGGTGCTCGCCTCGCTTTCCTTTGCAAGCTCGGCGGTGCTATACAACACCGGAAAGCTTCTCAGTGAACAAGACGAGGTGCTTGCAAACCAATACAAACGATTTCAACAATCATTCAACACGCAAACGGAACGCTGGCAAAACCTGCAACTTATTGACGGCATAGGGCTGTCGTGGAAGGATTTTGCAGAATTGGACCGAGCTCTAATGGACATTGTTTATGAACAGTGTGATTCAGAAACCACCCTACCAAGAAAACTGCGGTCAAAATTGCAGAAAATGAGCAAAATGGTCACTTCCCTTCTGCCGAGTCCAGGCGCAGCCGAGCGTGATCCAAAGCTGGAATCTCGTCCCAAAATAGTCGATCAGCTTTTACTGAAATACCTCGATCTACTTTATTTTCCTAAAGACGTTTTCGCCGACAGCAGTTATGACCTGAAAACTCGGGAATTGATGATGGCGCTTGTCGCAGCGCCTGAGGCAGTCTTGTTGGGAGACGACAATGGCGGCAAGTTCTCAGACCTAATCAAATTGAAATTAGGGAAGCTACCTGAAGAAATCGAGGAGCTTGTAGACAGATTCCTCTATGTGAAAGTATTCTCAAAATTCTACTTTGGCCCAGGTTTTCACCATCTCAGCCTATTAGCTGGAATTCATCATCTGCAGTATGTCGAACTCTTGTTCAGATTGAAACTGAAGCAAGCTATCGTCAACAACCGAATCGCGGTGCCCCTAAAATTCGAGGATTCGGTAGAATTGCTGCGAATCCTTGAACGCAGAATAACGCAGCTTGATCTATCGAAAGAATCAATTTCCGTTCTGGAGATTTTATGCAGCAGCCCCGAAAGAGCAGCCAGAGTGCAATTTCTGGCAGAGTAAAGCCGCACCCAAATTAAGCACAGCTAATTTAGCGAGCGGGTTCGCAGGGAGAATGACTGGTTACAAACTATGAATGCATCCCAAAAGCTTTACAGTCTAAGGATTTACGGACACACACGCGACTGGATGAATGAGCTCTCAGCAAGATGCCAGACTCAGTGCCTCTTCAGGGTTTGACCTTTCTTAGAAAGTTCAAACCCTGAAGAGGCACTTGTGGTGGGAATTCTACGGTGGCACCACCGGCGAGGCGGCGCCGATAATGGTGGCACGGGTTAGATCGTTGCTGGATCGGTAGAAACAAACAATGAATGAAATTGAGCTCAGAAGCCGTCAAGCTGAGCTTCTTGACCAAACAAAAAGCAGTACGCTTCTTAGTCGAGAAGTAAATGTCTTAGCGGGTGGATTTGTCGATGGACTTTCGAAAGCAGGAAGCACAACAGCTTCAGACGTAAGTAATGGCTTTGCAAAATTCAAGGAAGCCCCACTTGCAACGTCTGCGGACTATCTGAAAAACCACTGGCAAGATGCTGCAGTCGGCGCAGCCATCACATTCTTGAATCCCAAGAAATGGGCGAACTATGCTCTGCTTGCATATTCGATGCGTGGAGTCGGCTATGCAACCTACGAAGGCGCAGTGGCAGCAGCCGATCCAAAAGCTAATATGAATACAGCCCGAGAAAACTTTGCAAAGGCGATCAGTCACGAAGGGACCGCATTCATTTCGACGTTACCGATGGCGCTTGCCGGCGGTATGGTCGGGCGCGGTGCGGCGAACAATGTCTTCGGGAAGGATTTGGGAGCCATTGATCTGGCAACCGGCAAAGTATCTCTAGGCCAGGTCAAAGACAACTTACTGTCGATCAAAGACACAATTTCGCCACCGCCGGTGAAACTAGTCATAACCGACATGGACAACACATTGGCGCCTTTTAGTCATTATTTCGCGCAGGGTACCAAGAAAGCGATGGCTGAACTATCGCAGAAGACCAAGATTCCTGAAGCCGAGTTGTATCCAGCAGTCGGAAAAGTAATGGATCTCAACCGGGCGCACGACTATCCATGGAGCTTGGAGGTAGTCCTTGGCGAACGTTTGAACGTCGGAAAGCCGGGCGGAATGACAGTTCCCGAATTCCACAAGAATATTGTCGAGCCCTTCTGGAATACAATAGATAAATCGTTGATCGAGAATCATAAGGCTTACCCAGGCGTTCTGGAAACTTTGCAAGAACTGAAATCGAGAAACATTCCAGTCGCAGTGCTAAGCGATGCGCCGGCATTCATTGGTCTAAGACGCCTGACGAACCTGGGTTTGGATAAGAACGGATTAGTCGAACGAATGTATGCCCTCGACAATTGGGTTCCGCCCCCAGGCATGAATGCCGACATGTTGGCGGCTGGACGCAATCGTGTCGACTCAATGTTGAATATTAGCAATGGATTGAAGGAAGTGAGACTAATTCCACAAGCATGGGAGAAGCCTCATGTTGACGGGTACAATGCACTGCTGAAGGAATATAAGGTCCGCCCCGCTGAAACATTGATGATTGGAGACAGCCGGGTAAAGGATGCGGGAGTGGCTCATAATGCCGGTTCACGGGCAATCTGGGCCGAATACGGAAATCCAAATGCCATCGATGAAGGAATTCTGTTGAGGCTGCGCCCGCTGCCAGAAAATAGACCTGCTCCAGGTACCGCGCCTGGCGCCAAGAAAGTTTACCCACCATATGTAGAGGCTGCAACCTCTTACACCAGTGTCCTGAAGCACCTTGAACCGAAGGCAAATCTCGGCACTATGGCATCAAAGACACTCTCAGCACTCACTGTGAAACCAGAGTTCGGCAACGCAGCGATCACCTACGGACTAACAAAGTAGTACAAGTGTGTTAAGCTCTTACGCAATCAATTTTTGCCGCTAAAACAAAGTCTGCTTCAGTTAGTCCATCAACTTTGTGCGTCCACATATCGATCTTCAGCTCTCCCCAACGCACTATCAAATCCGGATGGTGTCCTTGTTCCTCGGCAATTGCTCCGATCGCATTGGCTAAATCCAGCGCCTCCTGAAAGTTCTTTGTTTTGAAGGATTTCTGCAAATGATGCTTGTCGATTACAGTCCAACCCTTCACTTGTTCCAGTAAAGGAGCGTATTCTGACTCGTTGAGAGACCGCACCGCATTGACACATGCGTCGCATTTTTTTTCTGCTAATGACACTTATCCAACCTCTTTCGTTTCGCCGAACTCCAGAGAGAAAACATCAGACTTGTCAGCGTCACTTTTCTCTTCGGGAGAAAGAATCTTCAACAGGATAACGTCCAAATTATATGACATATTGAAAGTAGTTAGGGACATTTGCGATAGGAGCATGGCTTCATACAAAGAGAGAAGCAATGGCACTAGTGTCCAAAACCAGAGTAAGTAGATCCACCCTGCAACAATTTCCCCCAGATAAAACTTGTGGCCCCCGCACCAACCAAGAGTGAGCGCCAGTAAACACGCAGTAGACTGTTTTTTCCCATCTGCAAGCTCCGCCCCAGCGATATAAATCGCCTTCGCTCGCTGACCACTGCTCATAGCTTTACCACGTTCAAAAGCAAGCGAAGGCTTGGCGTCATCCTTCGCAATCGGCTTATCATCCACGCCACACCAGCAGCGGATTGTCTCATTGAACTTTCGGCGGATGCTGAAGGTCTCCGCTTCAGTGAAAAGGCGCTTGCAGCCGCTACAGTACAGGGGAACGTAGCGCAGTTCTTCATCCAAGAAAGGCCGAAACTCTTCCTTTTTGAATAGCTCATCAAACGGCAAATGCGAACTAGCCAGCAAGTCCTGGGATTTTTTGAGCCAGTGCTCGCGCAGTCCTGGGGTCTGAGATTCTTGCGAGATGATCCGGTACTGATCAGCAGCTTCCGGTATCTTCCCCAATTTTTCGAGCACCTCTGCGAGCATGCGGCGCGCGCTTATTTCCTTGTCCACCGGCTCCGCTAACAGACGGCTCCTTTTAACGGCTTCCCGCAAAGCATTGCTTGCTTCTTCCAGATTTCCCGCTTTTTGACACTCCGCACCGCGCGCAATCCAACCCCTATAACTCTCCTCAAGCTCCTCTTTCGAGGGCGGGGAATTATGTATGACTGGGGCTTGCTCGTTGGAAATGGCGGCACCGCAAGAGTGGCAGCTATGTTCAAACAGCTCGCATTCGGATTTGCATTGCGGGCACTGCTTCATGTTAGGGGACTTACTTAAAGGCTCGGTTTTTTAGGAATTCGGGGGATAAAGCCATTCTATCTATTCATACCCAAAACCGCCGCCCCTCTTGACATCACGCATTCTTTTTGTAACATATTTGCCGGACACAGGTTCCAGAAGACAACACAAGCGTTCCGGCGCTAGTCTCAACCAGAATAGCGCTCCTTCTGAAGAAGCAGCCGATCTAAGCAGGGTCAGCCCCGCCTCGTCGCTGCAGCATTTACTTAGGATTAGCGGCGATCTTATAAATGGCACTCCAATCCGGAGCTTTGCTATCGAGCCTGCGAGACCACTCCAGATAGCCTAGTGCTTTGTCATAATGATCTCTTCGTTCACCATTTGTGCCAATCGACCGTTCGCCATAAGCCAAATGCAGGAGCGCCAGATCGCGCATTATCTTGGCTTTGTAGCGCGGATCTCTATCCGTCAGAAGCTCTGCGTGTTCTTTGAGATTCTGGCCGAACTTACGCATTTCGCTTTCGTGAGAATTGACATTGGCCTTTAGTTCCGCGAACACCTTCTCAATATCGTGAGAGCCATAAATCTTATCTAGCGATTCGGTTACCCGTGCCTGTCCGGCCAAAAGCGTACTGGTATACGAGCCGTCGATGACACCGCCTGCGATGGCACGCCCTTGATTTTCTCTCGATAATTTTTCAGCGGCGCGCAGATTATCCAGCGCAGCATTGAAATAATTCGCAGCCTGCCCACCAAAATCGTAATCCTTACCGGCAAGCATGCGATCGCCTACTTTATCGAACTTATCTTGATCGACTCTGGTGCCTTTAGCTAATGCCGCTTCGGCATAGCCAAGCATCATAGCTCCGGCACTCCGCTCATTCTCGATTGCTAGTGAATTAGGATGTTCAAGGTTCCAATTGCGAATGATTACCGATGCTGCTTGCTCATTCTTCTCTGCGAACTTGCGCATCTCTTGCGCAGCGAACAAGAAGCTATTTTCGGAAGGCGATTTGATATCGTATTCGGTGGCAGCAATGGAAGCATCACGCAAACCAGGTTCAGTGCGACCAGTCAGCTCATATTTGGCATCAAGATAATTCCATGTTTTTCCGAGCAGATATCCGCCAGCTGCCAAAGCCAACTTAGTCTTGCCGTCACCGACAGGCATCATCGCTCCGGCCGTAGCCAATCCGATCTCTGGGAGGCTAGGACGCGCGAAGGCAGAGAACGCTCCTGTTGGCGGTCCATAAGCTTGGTCAAGTGCATGCGAACCAGCTATCAAAGCAAGCGAGCCGGCAAGCTTTGCAGGCATGCTCCACCTTGATGCGAGCATTAACGGCATACCAATGCCCTGCAGTCCCCAATGGGCTTGATTCGATAACTCGGGACTATTTCCCAAAGCCCGATCCAATAGATTGTCTGCGATCACGGCGGCAGTCGTTACCACCAAGCCACCGGCCGCACCTTTCAGCAAAGCCTCACCAGCAGTGGTGATCGACCCCCTCTGAGCTTGGGTAACCGAAGCAAGGGCAGCATGGCGAGATTCTTTCGCTGCCGTAAGCCCATCTGCTGCTGTCTTATTAGCTTGCGACGCCATCCAGAACTCATCAGCCTGTGTCGCAAGCTGTGTAGCATCATGTGTTGTGAATAATTTTGTGCGGGCAGCGACCTGTTCGGGCGTTCCGGAATTCATCATTATATTGGCACGAGTAAATGACGTATCGGTACGAACGAGATCTACACGCGCCTTCCAGAATTCTGCCTCAAGCTGAGGCAATGGACCCTTTGGCGTCTCAGCGACAAATTTCGTCGCCAGATCCGACCTGTACCCCAGGTGCCTTGCAAACGTTCTTCCGGAAGCATTTGCCGCGACTTCTGCAGCTGGCAGTATTTCAGTATCGATTCTATTGAGTAATTCTTTTCGAACCGGAACAGCTCTCTCGGAAGGACTGAGATTATCCCGCCAAAACTTAACCAAGCCTTGGCGATTATTCGGGTCAAAACCGCCGGTGTACTTATCCATAAAGTGCGTGCCACCAACAACGGCAGCACCAGTCCCCGCCCCAGTCAGATAGAGCCAGCGCGCGTCGGCATTTATATTAACTGACTTACGAGCGTCCGTGTCAGACATCAAAGGTGGTTGAATTTGATCCGGATAAACAATCTTGCCATTATTTCTTGTGTCAGGCGGCTCTGGCTTAGGTTCAGGCGGCCGCGGTCTGAGGATTGGTCCATCCTCGAACCACTTAACGCCCCAGCCACCTGGTTTGTCTTCGCGGTCAAAGCGCCGCTCGCCAGGCACATACGGAGGCGGTCGATCAACTGGCCACCACGGACCTTTGCCCCGCTTATCAATCTCAGGAAAACGAACGCCATCTCTATTAGGCTGGCGATTCGTCCCATCAGAATTGAACTCCGGCGGCAACGGAGGAACATTGCGTCCACCAAACTCATTGTTGGACGAATCTGTTTTGCGTTCGCTAAATCGCTCAGTCATTCTTCATTCCGAAACGTCCCCAAGCCATAGGACTTCAACTCTGGAGCCTGGCTGGGGGCAATCGCCCGTCTCAACTCCACCACTAATAGCTCCTATAAATGTAGGTTTTGCTAGAGGCCCAGTAAATACGTAATAAGCCCATGCGCCTGGGCGTGGGGCGCGGAAAAAATAAAATTAAAAACAAGCTCGTGGGAATTTCACGTAATTTCCACAAACTGGCCCCTTTACTTCCATGAATTTCCACTTACAATACCTGTGGGGGGTAGCAAAAGTCACACTTTCGCTGCTCATAGGAAGGCTCGGTAATGGTTCACGACAATGGAATAGGCGATCGCTCCTTTGTGATGGGCGATCAGGCAAACGCGTCTGAAAAATCTGTATCACTAAATACTTCACCTCTTCAAATTGAATCTTCTCTTGCGTTGTCCAGCCCGCTTGCAAGCGACAGCTCGATCGGACTTGCAAGCTCGCAAGTCATGCGATTTGCGCCAGAGACAACATCGTTGCAAGCGCTGGTGATCGAAGATCGTTCGACGAAGATCTCTGACAAGACAGCTTCAACTCAGAATTCCGAGGTGAAGCCTGTAACAGCCGGCTCGCTCGATCCAAGCAAATCAATGTTAGAGCTTGCCAGCGCAGGTCTCCTAATTGATAAGACTAAGGATGCCAGCAAAACAACGGATAACGGCGCCCCATCAGCCGATCGCCCCGTGGAACGCGTCAGTGCACAGACACAGGAAGTTTCAGTTCTCTCTCAAAATGCGGACAGAACATTTGTAATGGCACCGGCAAGCAGCCAAGGCGAGATCAAGCCGGATGTCTTGATTAAACGAGATGGTACGGTAGAAATGCTGAAGGCGCCGGAAAAAACATCGAGCGGACAAGATGCACCGCTTGTGATTCAGTTGGAAGGTACTACTGATGCAAGCGAAGCACAGCTGAAGGCAGCACGCGAAATTGAGACATGGCTCGGACAGCGCAAAGAATTGCTTACAAAACAGGAACAAGAAAAAACTGCAATGGAGGCGGCAGCGCAAGAACAACGATTACGTGAAGCTGATGAGTCCAGTGCGCAGCGCGCGCAAAATGCCACTGAGATGTTCAAGCGCAACGGCAGCATGAGTCGCGAAGAAGCTGACGATTACTTTCCGCCGGCAAGTGATAACGGCGCGGAGCCGTCACAACAATTTCAGCCGGAGAAGCCAGAGCAGCAAAAAAGCTATCAATATTTGAAAGAATCTATTGCCGCTCTGTCAGGCGCAAATAAGGAACATCCTTATGAAACACTGCGCCGCACACCCGAGAACGGGTTTGGCGTCGGTCGTTACGGGCTCACCGCCGATCTGTTTATGTCCTGGCTTTCGAGCCTGGAAGACTTCAATGAAGTGCTTGGAACCCCTCCAGATTTCAGCAAGCTCGGAAAATTAATGGAGCAATTGGCAAAGAAAGGAAAGGTACCGAAGGACTTTGCGGCGAAGTTCAAAGACCAGCAGTTCTGCAAGGAATTTGGTCAGTTTCTGGACACGATGAAGGAAGGCAAAGGCACCCTTAACGCCTCCGACATTCAGAAGTTCTTCCCGAAAGAGATGCAAGAAGCAGTCATGAAGGGCGTCCTTGATGATGCTGCGGCAAAGAAACTTCCTGCAGAGCAAGTTGCCCTTGCAATGCACCTAGGAAAGCCGCTCGGTCAGTTAAGCGATGCCGACAAAAACGACCCGAAAAACAAAGAGTTCATGAGCGCGTCGTTGAAGGTGATGGGTCTGGCAGCCGCTAGAGATCAAGCCGGCAAGGGCGATCGCATCGACTGGCAGCAAAGCAACGATCCAGCCTCACCTCTAGCATTCCGCATTGCTCGCGCAGCAGAAAAGAATGCGTTGAACAACAATACCGTCGGTTGGTGTTATCGCGAAGTTGCCGACACGCTAGATAATTTCGGAGTTCATCTCTACGGAAACTCTGCCTACATGGCGGCTCCGCAACTGGCGCAAAATAAGAACTTCAAGGAAGTTTCGGCGGACAATCTCAAACCGGGAACTGTCCTGGTGTTCGGAAAATCTGAAGGGCACCCGCACGGGCACATTACAGTGTACCTCGGCAATGGGCGCGAAGCCAGCGATCACGTCCAAAAGCTGGTCAACTTCAAAGCCTACGGCGGGGTAAGAGCTTTCGAACCGGTCTGAGATCTTGCTTGATAGCATCGGCAGGCACGGATCCGTTATCGATTTAATGTCTTGAACTAATTGCATGATGGATACAAGCTAAAAGACCGCCAAAATTGCTTTGGCCCAATTGCTACCGCAACTGGGATTCGTGCTTCGCGGCACATTCGGATCTGAGTCCCAACAATTTTTCAAGAACTGGCAAAGAATTGAGTGGACTTTACTGAAACGATTCATTTGCCGACAGCCGGCAAAAGCCATACACAGTAGCACTTTCAGCGATCATATAAACGAAATCGTGTAGAGAAATCAGTGAAAGCCAGAACGGGCCAATATTAGACAATTGCCGTCCAAAGATCGAAATATAATCAAAAGCGTGGGAATCCTACGTACCGTGCGGCCTTACTTTAATTTAGTCTTTCCCCTATTATTTGACCGTTAGGGTATTTATTCGGTCCATCGGGGAGATTCATCCACATGTCGCAAGACGCTATCCCACAGGTTGGAGACGGCGGAAAACGCTCAGTCGAAGGCGGACGCGAGTCCCGCGGCGAGTCCACTCTTTCCAGTCGTTTTAGCAACTATTCCTCCTCTCTGCACGGTGAAGCCACACGTTCACTGTCGAGCCATTCCAGCTCGGAGAGATCCACCACCAGCAGCTCCCCCGCACCGCTGCACATTGCACGTCTTTCGCTTTCATCATCAGACGCTGGTGAACACAAAGTCAGCGCCAGAGCAAAAGATCATGGAAATTCTAGAGAGCGCCTGCTCCACAGCACCGAACCGGCTCCGGTAGAGCGCGTTTCGCACAAAGCAGAACAGAAGCAGGAAGCACGCACGCTAACAAGCAAGCAAGATCAACCATCTCTTGAGCAAGAGCTCAACGGGCTTAAGGCTCCTAAATCGGAAGGCTTGCCGCGCGTATTCCTGGTTGAACAGCAAAACAAGGCTAGCGACAACAAAGTCGGCGCACCGGCTCAAGAAACGAAGAACGAAGCAAAACCGCTTCAGTTCCCAATTATCGACAAAACTGCTGCCGGCGATCAATTGCCGAAGGAAAAGCTGCAGCCTGGCGAATCGCCAACCATCAAAGTAGCGCTTTCCAATCCAGAAGATACAGAAGCACCCAAGCCAGATTTCCTCGTCAAGAAAGATGGCACTGTCGAGATGTTCAGCAATCCTAAGCAGACTGGACAGAAGGAAATCGTCATTCAATATGAGCGCAATGGCGACAGCACACAACTCACTGACCAGCAGAAAGCCGCAGGCGGAGCGCTGTACACTTATCTAGATGCTCAACTGAAACAAGGCAATCCACAACTTCAAACGAAGATAGACGACTCACAAGGCTTGCTGCGTGATTCGCAACTTCCTGAAGACGTTAAAAAGAACCTTGAGAATCCGGAGCAAAAATCTCCTGAAACTCAAATCAATCCAGCTAGCGGACTGCCTGAGAAGGCGGGTCGCACCATGCAAGACACGCGCCGCATAACTGATGGTCCGTCAACGGGATCAAATGTTCCGCGCAGCGACATCGACAACATGACACCACCGGTGAAGCGCATCCCTGACGAAGCTCAGCGTATGCAAGCGATGAAAGATACCATCGCCAGCTACACCAGCCGTGGTGAGCAAAAACCATACGACTACGTCAGCAAGCGCGGCGATCGCGGATGGGGCGTCGGTCGCTACGGCATGACTTATGACCAACTCAATAACTGGATGTCTGGACTTACCGACGACCAGATCGCTGAGTTGATCAAGCAAGGCAAGCTCACTCCAGACCAGGCCAAGAATCTCAAGAAAATGAGAGATTCAATCAAAGCTGCTCAAGCCAGTGGCAATGATAAGGATCTCGATCCGTTCCTCCAAAAAATGAAAAATGGAGAAGGAACGGAAGACGAGATGAAGCAAATGGTTTCACAAATGCTTCCCGACAAAGTTCAAGAACTGGCAGCCAGCCACACTATCTCCAAGATTGCTATGGATCAATCGAATGGAGTCAAGCCTGGCGAAACCGGCAATGCAGACCCGGGCCGCGTCGCACTCTCCTTCGTCCTCGGACGCAACGTCTCGAAGGAAGAAGCTGAAGGCAACGCAGACTACCGCAGATTTGTCGAAAGCGCGCGCCAGGCATATCGCATGCAGGAAAATGCACGCAATGGATCAGGACCAGTCGTCTATGTTGAGAACATGCGCCAAGCCGCTGAAAGTCTCAACAAAATGGTCGGCGAACAGTTCTGGCGCGAAGCAGCCGGTGCCACCGAATACGGTAACAAAGGCTGCGCAATTGCTGTGACCAGAGCGCTTCAACGCATGGGCGTAGAAATCAACACCAATCTAGCCGTGACCAACACGATGCAAGATATGCGTCGCCGCGGATGGCGTGAAGTGTCAATGAACGAAGCCATTGCCAGCGGACAGCTATACGTGCCCGTCAACAAAGAAACAGGCAGCCACATCGGTATTGGACTGGGAAGACAGATCTGGGAAAACAGCTCCGGTCAGCGCCAGTTCGTCACACGCGACGTAGGAGGTTCCTCACTGCGACACAGCGGTCGCGCATTCATAGTTCCAATCCAAGAGAAGAAAGCCTCTTAGGAGAGGCAAGGAAACAGAAACATCGACAAGAGGCGATAGCCCAGCGAGCCCCCAGAGCGGATCTATGAAAAGGCGAGGGATATGAAGTCCCTCGCCTTTTCGGTCGTCGTAAAGATAGTGATTAACTAAGTTGTTGCAGCTTCGCGCTCTTCCTTTTCCTTGGCTTCAGTGAGTTCCAATCTGAATCCGGAAAGGATGCCGCTGGTGGTCAATAGATTCTCGCGAATCTTGCGATTGTCGGCATTCTTGATGGTGACATCGCGATAGATCGTCAGCATTTGCATTGTTGTGAACAAACACAAATTCTTACGCTTAGCGAAGTCGCCCATGCTGCCTGGGAAGTCTTCATCGATACGATCGCGCGGAGCCTTTTCAGCGAAGGTGCTGGCGACCAACATTCCTTTCGGCTCAACATCATACTTGCCCCAGTAAGTGATTACTGATTCTGCAAGTTCAGCCAGTTCAGAACGATTCGGTTGTGCTAACGAGAACACCACACGAACGATTGCTTGCATCTTATCTCCGTCGTTGAGCCAAATTTCACCAGAGCTTGTCTCCGAAATCTTCGGCGACCAACCCAGTGCTTCGAATACTTTGCAGCAGGCTTGCGTCAAACGGCTACCGGAGAGCGAAAGAAGCGCATCCTTCACATCACCTAAATTGCGAATGCGATCTTCAATATCGTTGATCTTCTGTCTTGCTCTGCGAACTTGCTCATTGAGATCTGTGAGTTCGATATTCAGCTGCTTCAGTTCGACAAATGATACGCGCGTGCACCAATCGGGAACCCCGGGGCTGCTGATTTCCTGCTCCATTCTCGACATTAGGTCCTTTGCCTCCGGATAACTGTCCCTATCACCGCCATTGTAGGAATATCTTTGACGCTCTTCTTCTCGAGCTCTTTCTCTTTCTCGCTCTCTGTTCTCTCGCTCTCGCTCCTCTTCTCTAGCTCTTTCGCGCTCGCGTTCTTCGGCTCGAGCCTTTTCCCTGTCGCGCTCTTCCTCGCGCGCACGCTCCTCCTCACGAGCTCGTTCTCTCTGTCGCTCTTGCTCGCGTTCCTTAGCTCTTTCCTCTTCGCGTTCACGCTCACGCTCTCTCTCGCGCTCTCGATCACGCTCTTCTTCACGCGCACGCTCTTTCTCGCGCTGTTCACGTTCGCGCTCACGCTCGCGCTCGCGTTCACGTTCTCTATCTCGCTCTTCCTCACGCGCACGTTCTTCTTCACGAGCCCGTTCTTCTTCGCGTGCCTTCTCTTTTTCGCGCTCGGCTTTTTCGGCTTTCTCAGCTTTTTCAGCTTTCTCCTTGTCAGCTTTCTCAGATTCTTCGCGCTCACGCTCTTTGGCGCGCTCAGCTTCGCGCTCACGTTCTTTAGCTTTCTCCGCTTCCCGCTCTTTTTGGAATGGCGGAATATCGTTATCAAACTCAGGCCAATCTACACTCTTACTAGCTGGCTTTTTAGGTGCATCATCAAAGAGATCCGACAGGTCGTCGTCAGCATTGCCTTTTGATTTTGCAACCGGCTCATCACGGAACGGCTCCTTCTCTTTCTCCTTCTCCTTCTCTTTCGGTTCAGAAGACTTGGATTCAGGGGACTTTGCACCTGGTGTAAAGAGAGAATCTAATGAATCAAATCCATCACCGTCATCATCATCACCAAAGGGTGAGGATCCTGATGACGAGGCTGGAGCTGCAGCAAATCCTGGAGCGGCCTTTTTCTCGCCGTCATCTGCAAACAGATCATCTAATAGTTCTCTGCCCTCAACATCCGGAGCAGCATCAGCGGCTGACGGCTCTTCATCCGGCACATCCTCTTCCGGCTTGTCCGCATCGGGTCCGGTGTGTGCCTCGTGCCATTTCAAAATACACTCTTTCAAAACATCATCATATTTAGTTTCATAAGGAGCAGGAAGAAAAACGACTTGCCCCTTCTTTGGTCCGGTGGATTTGTATCCGGCAATTGCCTTGCCTCTACCTGCGTTCGCCAGGATTTTATATCCATCGGCAAGACTCTCTTTCTTGATCAGAGTTGACCATTCCATGCCAGCTTGCTGCAAGTATGCGGAGAATGGATGCTGCTTAGCTCGCACCGCCATCTCCAGGTCCTTGCCTCGTCCATTGGCGCTCATGCTGCGGTTATTGCCATCAGCCTTATCCGGGACGCACTCATAAAGCCACAGATAATTGTCCATGGACTGTGTCGGTCCGGACAACGTAAACGGTGGTGCCAGGAAGTAAATTAGCAAACCGCCTTTGGACAGAAACTGTCTTAATTCGTGCTCGCGAAGCTCTAACTCGGCGCTGATTGATTCAAGCTGCGAATCGTTGTCCATCTTCAAAACGGAGGTGCCGTCGGCGACCAACTTCTCGATTTGCTTCGCCAGGTCTGATTTGGGCTCAAACAAGTGCACAATACTTGCCGGGTTAACGACGATTACGTCATACATAGCCAACGGCTTGGCTTCTCCCAGAGGTAACGTGGAAGACACACCCCAGCCCGGACAGTTCACCCTCAAGACTTTGTCTGCAGCTAAACTCATAAACCCTACCTTATGCGAAACAAGTGAGGTCCTCTCACTTACAACCAAGAGGTTTATACCCAGTCAATTCACCGGCCCTCACGTATTTTTGGAAATAGATTAATTTTCAAGGTTGCCAAGAAGCGCTTGGAGTCCCAGCTTTTCCAGCAACGAAGGTGATCACCGACAAGCGACTGATATTCAAGGGACGACTCGACCGGACAAGCTCAAAAGAGCAGATCTTCGACTCGAGCTTGCAACACTTAGAGACAGCACGCAAGATAAAACCAAACTTCCTCGATCCTTCGCTCTTCAATTTTCTCCGAGCCAAGCCAGAGAGATGACACCATATGCGCCACTACGAATTCCAACGACCGGAGCACACCGAAGACTCATCGACAAGAAATCAAAGGATCATTCAGCCCTCCAGAATTAGTCAGGAAACCAATTCTGGAAGTAGAAGTATGTTTCGAACAAAGCGCTTGAATAAAAAAGCAAGTTCCCAGCGGGAAGCTTTTGGTGCGTTCAACTGCACATTTCTAAAAGCGTACATGAAATAAAAAGGCGCGACGAGTTCTGCCGCTTCGAGCGCAGCCACAACCGTGGTTTGCGGAAATCGCTCCGACCAAACGTCAACGAATATTTGCCGAAGCATCGGTCGTTTTGAAAGATCTGGTTCCGATGTAAGCAACAAGTAGATGTCTATGAACGGATGGGCGATTGACGCATCGGTCCAATCAAAAATCACAGGTGATTTGCCACTCAGTTTGTCACGATAAATGATATTGTTTCCCCAAAGATCGCCGTGAATCAGAGTCTCGGGCAACCCGTGTTTATTGAGCCGAGCGCATAACTCAGGGAATAACTCAAGCCTTCTACGGAGTTCGTTTGCCTCCTCCATATTGATACCATACATCTCTAACATGCCGGGATCTTTGAGCTCTTCAAAAATAGGAAGCACCAAATCGGGCAATTTGGACAGGCGGCGATCCTTACAACCAAATGAAAGCAATTCATCCACATTATCTTTGCAGTGCATTTGGATGTCCGCCACCACCTGCAAAATGTGTCTCCATTCTTCGCTAGATCTTGGGTTTTCGCCTACCCATTCCTTGCTTAGCATCCAGTGCTGATTTGGTTCTATCGCAGTGATATCAATGAAATTCTCAGGGAAGTGCTCGCTCAAATACTTCTCTAGAATCGGTGCATGACCAAAAAAATCAGGAACAGCCTTGAAGTAAAAAATACCCTGATCCGTCTCCACTTTTATGACTGCCGAAATAGCCCAAGCACGTACCTGCTCTGGACCGGAAAGAACTTCAGCCCCTATATTGCGAACAGACTCGCTTATCCAGTTGCTAGCTCTTTCATTCCATTCAGGAGCAGACCAGGGTACATGAATCCAAGTCTCATCACTAAGCGATTCGATCCATTCGAGTAAGTGCTTGCGATGCTCCGGGTTTGCAAAATTGAGTTGAGAGATTTGCTCCAGTCCATGCCACGCAGCCTCATTTGCCTTTGGATGCCAGTCCGCATCGTGATTGTGCATCGCAAAAATTGCAGGGGTTGTCTGATCGCCCTCAAGGAGGCAACGAGACACTGTGGTTGTCACGTTCCACGCCTTTCGCAAAGCATCATTGATACCCGTAACCGTGTTATAGCGCACCTCAGAACCTTGGTTAAACTTTGGAAGCGAATACGTCCCATCAGCATTCAAAACCAATGCAACCGAGCGCACGCCGGAATCAGGCAAGATAAAATGGAATTCCGTACTCATTTGCTTTCTCCGAACTGCCTGGAATTATCTCATGTTCACACCAGCGAATAATGGCCAGAAACGTGCTGAAGGATTGCAAAAGAAAAGAGGCGATGTTTTATCACCGCCTCCTTCGAATTTTTTCTACGAGCTGTAGATTAGTCCATATCGCTCAAGCTGAATGAACCTTGGCTGAACGGCTTTTCGATACCTTTTTGAACTGCATTCTTGGGACCGTAGTAGAGTCCTTCAGCTGTTCCAGCGATGGTGCCGAATGGGATTGAGAAAACGCTAGCAAACAAATTTGGCGGAAAGTCTTCTTTTCCACCGATCTTATCTGCGAAATCGCCTGTATACTGGCGAATTCTTACAGCGACTTGACGAGTCACTGCTATTGGCGTTCCAACTGCCATAGCGCCGCCAACGGCAAGAACGGTTACAGGAAACTTGGCTGTATTTTTTGCCATATCACCAACGCTGTCTGCTTGGGCAGGCAGAGCTGATGAGGCACCGATCAAAATAGCGGCTGCAAGTAATGCTTTCAAATTATTCACTTCAAGACCTCCGAGTCCGAATTAGCCGATTTGTTTACAAGAGTAATGCTTGGTAAGTAAGCGTGCGTGTCGGCTACAGGGATTTGTACCCCAAACCGAGTCCATATTAGCACCGGAACCGTATATTCCAAAGGCGGAGTTAGGTAAAATCAAAGATCTAGTCAGATTGAAGGATGAAAATGCTTAAGCCGGGCGTCAACTATCACCGGAAAGGCTTTGGCCTCAAGGATTCCATCAAGGACGAACTAAAGTCCGAGTATGAATCAGATCTCATCGCTTTTATCAGACAGAACGATTACCAGGTCAAGAGGGGCGACTTAACTGTCAAGCTGGCAGAGGCATTTGGCTTTTGCTGGGGAGTCGATCGCGCAGTCTCGATGGCCTACGAAACACGAAAACAATTCCCAGATCGTCGCATATGGATTACAAATGAGATCATTCACAATCCGCTCGTGAACGACAATTTGAAGAAGATGGACATCAAGTTTGTCGAAGTCGAGCCGGATGGAAAAAAGGATTTTTCCGAGATCGGCAACGGTGATGTAGTAATACTTCCGGCTTTCGGAGCCTCTGTTGAAGAACTGGAATTGCTAACTTCTCGTGAATGCGAGATCGTTGATACCACATGCCCATGGGTGTCCCGCGTATGGAACCGCGTCGATAAATACAAGAAATCGGATTTCACCGCCATAATTCACGGCAAGTATAAACACGAAGAAACAATCGCAACTTCTTCAAGAGCGCAACATTACTTGATAGTTCAGGATTTAGACGAAGCGAATTGGGTCGCCAATTACATTCTGAACGGCGGATCGTCGACTGAATTTTTGGTGAAATTCAAAGAAGCTGTATCCAAAGATTTCGATCCCGCAGTTCATCTTCTACGGCTCGGCGTTGCCAACCAGACCACAATGCTGAAGGGTGAAACAGAAAAAATCGGAAAGCTTTTTGAGCAAACCATGATGCGCAAATATGGACCGAGCAAATTCGATGAGCATTTCCTCAGCCCAGGCGACACCATTTGCGATGCTACACAAGAGCGGCAAGATGCAATGCAAAAATTGATTTTGCAAGACATGGATCTCGTTGTCGTCATTGGCGGCTACAATTCATCCAACACAGGGCACTTGCAGGAAATGGCAATTGCAGAAGGCAAGTCCGCCTACCATATCGACGGGCCCGATTGCATCAAAGATGACAATTCAATCACCCACAAAGAAGTTCATGGGAACGAGGAGAAGCTAACTGCGCCATTCCTGCCGAAAGGTCCTCTCACGATCGGTATCACAGCCGGTGCCTCCACGCCGGACCAAGTTGTTGCAGAAGTAATCGAAAAAATATTTTCGTTACGACCGGACTGCGAATAATAAGTCATGCCCGAGATGCGAAAAGCTGCCTTGGTGACCGGCGGAGCAAAACGAATCGGACGCGAGATTGCCCTTCATCTGGCGAAGAACGGCTATGACATCGCGCTTCACTTTAACCGTTCCGCTGAAGATGCGCAAAAGACGGCAGCAGAAATCGAGCAATTGTCACGACGCTGTTATTTGGTAAAGGCGGATCTTGGAACGGCTTCCGAGCTTGAATCTGTCATTGAATCTTGCATTGGCAACCTGCCCTATCTTTCAGTTCTAATCAATAACGCGTCAACCTGGTCTGGTGGATTACTGACAGATAGCAGCTGCGACGAATTCGATGAGCAATTCCATTTGCATGTCAGAGCGCCATTTATCCTTACTCGCGACTTTGCACGAATGGCAAGAAAGGGAAATATCATCAATATTCTCGACAGCAACGTTGCCAAAAAGCGTGCTACCGAGTTTGCCTATTTGCTCAGTAAGAAGTCATTGCAAGACCTTACGATTATGGCTGCAGTCGAGTTGGCTCCGGCCATTCGCGTCAATTCGATCGCGCCAGGAATGGTTCTTGCTCCGGAGAAAGATAAGAATAAGCCGCACAACAATCCGCTCAACAAAACCGGTAGCCCGAAAGACGTGACCAACGCAATCGATTTTTTCTTGCACAACGAAACCGTAACCGGTCAATGCGTTTTCGTAGCGGGCGGCAAAGATCTCATATAACTGCCCCCTATAACTGCAGAATTATGCAGCGCCTTGAAGCAATTTGCGTATTCCCTTGCAGGCGCACGGCGCCCTATAATCGGGCCAGGGTATTTGTAGGCGCGGACATCTCGTCCATGCAGTCCTACAGCTGAGGGAAGGATTAATTGGCGGTTCGGTTTAGCCGTTGAGGGCAAACTGGCAATCACGCGATTGGCGATCGGCAAAGTCTGGATCTGACAGGCAGGAACGCTTGAAAGAGATTGAGATCGAAAACGAAATTGACCATAAAGTAAAAAGCGACTTGTTAAATCAGACAAGCGCAAACCTCTTGGAAGTTCCAGCACAGGAGAACTGGCTAAAGAAACACGCGCTTGAGCCGTTCATCAAGAGTGCGCTAATAGAACCAGCTTCAGTAGTGACCCAGTTCTTGCCTGAGTCCAAGCAAGCAAAGATTCAAGAAGAAAAGCCAAGGGCATTATCGACAAGCAACATGGCCGAAGGGCTGACTGAAATGGCTTTCTCGATAGCCGGTTCCGCTCTTGTTTACGGAACAATGGCTGCGCTCACCAAGAAAGCCGGTTTTGCCCTGGCTGGCAAAAGCTTGCTAGATACGTCGCTGACCAGCGCTTTAACAAGCAATGCCGGAAGCATGATCGCCGGTGCGGCGATTTATGACCTCGCTCGCAAACCGCACGAAGGGGAAACAAGACTGGGTAACGCGGCAGCTGGGGCTGTGGCCTTTGCCGTGTTCGGCGGTGGACACCATTTGATTTCTGACAAAGGCACCGTCATCAAGCTTGCATCACTGCCGCTTATCGGTGCAATTGGTGGCTTAGCACAAAAACAAACGAGCATTGGAATAAGTCAGCAACGATGGCTCACGGGAGCTGAAATAGAACAATCTGCAGTCCAGGGCGCCTTGCTAAACTCCTTTATGCCCCTTGCGAACAAGGGAATTTCCAGATTGCTCGAACAGTCGTCCCAAAAGACTGCATCCATCGAATCACAAAAGCCGCAATCATCGCTAAGTTCACCACTAAAGAGTCGTCTCGACGAGATAAACAGAGTGCGTACACAGGAGTTATTGCGCCAATCCCAACCGCTTACTGCCGAGAATCGCCTGCGCGCGATGGAAGAGCTTCGAGAAAGAGCAACAACGGTACCCTTGATCGGAAGAGGGACGACCGCAGCAAACAACGTCGCGTTCATTGAGGCGAATAAGCCCCTCACAGCTCTCAGCAGAGACTCAGTCAATCAAGGCGAAAAAACGCGGACAGACTTTGGCCTGGAGTACAAGGCAAGACCAACCGAGAAAATCACATCGGAGAGACGATACGAATCGGTCACTCCTCAAATAAAGGAAGCGCGCGACAAGCTGGGTAATACTCTAAATAGCCAGTTAGACTCCCACGATGTACGTGAACTCAAAAACGCCCTCACCGATTTGAAGTATTTTTCTGAAAGTACACAGATTCCAGAAAGAATGCGCGTCAAAACAATGCTGGAAATAAATGCCTTAGTCAGTCAAAAGGCAGTTAACACCAATCTGTCACAAGTAGACAGGGCACTTCTTGGATCAGACGTTCTTAAAAACATCACGCTGCCATACAGTTGCATAACTCAGCTCGGTGGAACTTGTATAGTTGCCTCCTATGAAGTTCGGCTTGCTTCGCTCTATCCCGATCGATACGCCAATCTAATTCGCCAAGTCGCAACTAACGGTACTTACCGTGCGCTAGACGGCAGCACGACACACGTTCCTTCAAACTCTATCTCAAACGCAGACACGCGCCTGAGCGGAAATCACGCCAGCAGACTCTTTCAAGTCACGCTGCCAAACATTGCCTGGCAGGCATCGACAAAGCGCCCGGATGGGACCAGCGTCCGTGCCGGCAGCCTGGTATACGAAATGCCCGGAACCAATACCTATTTGATGGATTATTCCAGCGGAAAAAGGGGTGTTCCACTTCTAGATCACGACAACCAAATAATTAACAGCCCGTATTTAAACGCACCGAAACAAACAATGATTAATGACAAGATCGTCGGTCATCCGGATATTTTTCAAATAACACGGGCGCGCCTCATCGGTGAACGCCCCTATGAGCGACGCGGGTCCTTCCAATATAAGAGTCAAGAACATCTTCAGAGATTCCTTCAAGAGGTGAGTGAGGGCAAGCGCAAGGATGCTCGCTTCCCGCTCTTGATTGACGTTGATGCAGATCGAATTCAGCGTGGTCTTAGAAAAACCTTTACCGGCGAGCCCGCAATGAACCATGTCGCGACGCTGCTGAGCTACGACAGCAAAACCGGAAAAGTAGAAATGAACAACACCTGGTCTCGTGGTAACGGAGACTATTTAAGGGAACGAGCAATTTCAATGGAAAAGCTATGGAAGGCACTGCCACGCCCGAAGCTGCCCGACAGCAGTGAAGCGCCGAACTGAGAGACAGCCTCTGCGATTCGGCACCACATCCGGTGACAAACAGGCGTTGCGCACTATCGCCAAAACTGTCGACGTCGAGCGATAGATATATCTGCAACAACTTGCTAGTGTTTTCCCTTCCGGAAACCGTAGCATCCTAGCAACGATTCAGGGCGGCTTGCATGACCGACGAAAGAAATGACAACCAGACACGTCGTGAGTTCTTAAGAAACGCAGCAGTCATTGGTGCGGGAATAGCAGCGGGAGGCGTGTTAACGGCGGAAGCTGCCGAGCTGGTTAATGACGCTGACAAAGCAAGCGCGCTAAGTAACAATGGACCGGACGCCGTTTCAATAGCACTAAAAATCAATGGCAAAACTCAGTCATTGAAAGTTGATCCCAGAGCTTCTTTGCTTGATGTCTTCCGCGAACAACTGGGACTGACCGGAACTAAGAAGGGATGCGACCACGGACAGTGCGGTGCCTGCACGATTTTGGTTGATGGTCAACGGATAAATTCGTGCCTTACCTTCGCCATGATGTACCAGGGAAAAGATATCACAACGATCGAAGGCATCGGACGAGGTGAAAATCTCCACGCCTTGCAACAAGCATTCATTGAGCGCGACGGCTTTCAATGTGGGTATTGCACTCCTGGACAGATATGCTCTGCAATCGGAATGTTGAACGAGTGCAAAGCAGGTCATGCTTCATTCGTCTCCCCGGACATCAAAGAAATAAGCTCCCCAAAGAATTTGAGTGTCGATGAGATTAAAGAACGCATGAGCGGCAACCTTTGTCGCTGCGGGGCCTATCCAGGAATTGTCGAAGCAATCAAAGATGTTGCAGGGAAGATTTCGTGAAACTATTTTCTTACAACAAGATTTCCGACACGCCGCAAGCTGCTGTGGCTAGTGCGTCCCAACATCCCAATGCTCACTATATTGGCGGGGGCACTAACATCATCGACCTGATGAAAAACATGGTCATGATTCCTGATTCGCTAATTGACGTTTCGGAGTTAGGCGATCCCGGTATCAGGTCTACAAGCAGCGGCGGAATTATAATTGGAGCCGCGGCAAAGAACAGCTATGTAGCCAACCACAGAACTGTCCGCGACAAATATCCAGTACTTGCAAGAGCCCTGCTCTCCGGTGCTTCACCGCAACTGAGAAACATGGCGAGCACCGCTGGTAATGCTCTGCAAAGGACTCGCTGTTTCTACTTTTATGACACAGCTAGCGCCTGCAACAAACGAGAGCCAGGAAGCGGATGCGACGCTATGCATGGCTATAACCGAATGCACGCGATCCTCGGTACCAGTGATCAGTGCATCGCGACACATCCATCAGATATGTGCGTAGCGATGTCCTGCCTCGATGCAATTATTCACACGGTTGGAAAAGCCGGCGAGCGCAAGATTCCCTTTATTGATTTCCATAAGCTCCCGGAAAAAACACCCCATATAGAGAACGCATTGCAGGAGAATGAACTGATCACAGCTATTGAATTACCGGCGCCGCTCTTTACCGATTCGAGCTGCTATTTGAAGATTCGAGATCGCGCATCTTACGCCTTTGCTCTTGTAAGCGTAGCTGCAGGACTAGATCTCTCTGGAGGACAAATTAGAAATGCACGATTGGCACTTGGTGGCGTCGCGACAAAACCGTGGCGGGCGGTCGAGGCGGAGGAGATTCTGAAAGGAAAGAATATCTCACAGGATGTTTTTGCAGCTGCAGCTGAATCGGCACTCAAGCAAGCAAAGACATTTGAGCATAATGCTTTCAAAGTCGAACTCGCGAAGAAAGCCATCATCCGCGCTTTGGCGATTGCATCCAGGAGCAGGCAATCATGAGCAATGAATTCATCGGCAAAGGACTTTCGCGACTAGAAGGACCGCTCAAGGTAACGGGCAAGGCACGTTACTCTGCCGAATTTCCTTTAAAAGGAATCTGCTATGCCGTCCTTGTCGGCAGCGCCATATCAGCGGGGCGTGTCAGATCCATCAACACTAGCAAAGCCGAGAAGACAGCCGGCGTAATTAAGATCATCACTCACGAAAATCGTCCGCCATTATCGTCTCCTGGAGATCGTTTGAGTGGATCCGCAAATAGCGAGAAGCGCCTACCCCTGCAGGATGCCGAAATAAATTATGCTGGACAATACATTGCACTGGTAATAGCTGAAACACTACAATCGGCCCAACATGCTGCTGAGTTAATAGAGGTAAATTACGACAAACAGCCAACAGTTCTCGGACTAAAAAACAAAAACATCGATCGCTTCCCTGCGAAATCTCAAATGGGCGAGATAGCAAAATCCCGGGGCGACGCAAAAGCCGAATACGGCAAAGCTGAAGTAAAGCTTGAAAGCAAGTACACAACAGAAGCGCAAAACCATAACCAGATGGAGCCGCATGCGAGCACAGCAATTTGGGACGGGGATAAACTAACCGTATATGATGCTAGTCAGTATCCTGCCGGAGTCCGAAACGGGCTTGCAAAAATGTTCAACATTCCTCTAGAGAATGTTCGAGTGGTCAGTCACTTCGTCGGAGGCGGTTTTGGTGGCAAAGGCAACATGTGGCAGCACGTTCCTCTAGCCGCACTAGCAGCCAGAGTCGCCAGACGCCCAGTAAAGATTGTGCTTTCTAGAAAACAGATGTTTAACAACGTCGGAAATAGATCCGAAACGGAACAAAGGATCGCGATTGGCGCAAACAAAGATGGAACTTTAAAAGCAATCATCCACGAAGGCGTATCAGATACGGCGATGAAGGATGATTTTGTAGAACAATTCACTATCTCCACGCCAATGTTATATGCGTGCCCGAATGTCGATGTCGCGCAAGAGCTTGTGCGAGTCAACAAGATCCTTCCCACATATATGCGCGCCCCTGGCGAGGCAACCGGGGTGTGGGTTATCGAAAGTGCCCTGGATGAGCTGGCACACGCAATAAATATGGATCCGATCGAGCTGCGAATGAAAAACTATGCGCATCAGGATCCCGAGAAGGAGAGACCATTCTCAAGCAAGGCTCTCGATAAGTGCTACCAGATTGGAGCGGAGAAATTCGGATGGTCAAAGCGCTACAAATCGCCAGGGACCAACAAGCGCGGCGGCAAACTTATCGGCTTGGGAATGGCAACAGCCACGCGTGGCGCAAAGCGATTCGGAGCAAAAGCCAGTGCAAGACTGAACGCCGATGGCAGCTTCCTCTTTCGATCGAGCACGCCCGAACAAGGAACAGGTTCCATTACAGTCATGACACAGATCGGAGCCGACTGCATGGGTGTTCCGCTCAACAAAGTCACATTCGAACATGGTGACACTAATTTTGCCGCCGCCCCAGTTGCCGCCGGCTCTGCGACAGTATCCAGTGTCGGCAATGCCGTATGGGGAGCTGGAAAAGCTATCCAAAAGGAGCTCGCCGAAAAACTGATTGCAGAAAAAAAATCACCATTCTTCGGAGCAAGTAAAGATCAAATCGAATTCAAAGACGGAGCAATAACTTGCTCCGCAAAAACAAAATCGAAACTCGACTACGCCTCAGCACTAAAGGTCTTAGGGCAAAAATCGCTAGATGCAAAATTCGATACGGATCCTTTTGAAAAGGGACAGGATCATTCGACTCACGGATTCGGAGCACATTTTGCCGAAGTAGAAGTTGATCCGGATCTTGCAATCGTAAGCGTCAAACGCTTCCTTAGCGCCGTCACTTGTGGACGGGTCATGAACGAAAAAACTTGTAAGGCGCAAGTTCAAGGTGGGGTTATCTGGGGCATCAGCCAGGCCCTCATGGAGTCAACTATTTTCGATGAACGTAGTGGCAGAGTCTTGAACCGAGGTCTGGATGAATATCACATTCCAGTAAATGCCGACATTCCAGAGATTGAAGTTCATCTGGTACCGGAAGAAGAAAAACACCTGGGTGCCCTGGGCGCAAAAGGCGTCGGCGAGATCGGAATCGCCGGAGTCCCAGCTGCAATCGCAAATGCAATATTCAATGCAACGGGCAAACGCATTCGCCGCCTTCCAATCCGCATCGAAGACATCCTATTATCGTGATCTTGGTTCGCAACCTAAGCTAGCCTCGCTCGAGCAGGTTTCTCTCAAACGGCTCGCAACTGTTTATCGCTGCTATTTAGTCTTGGGCGAGTTCGGTTGATCTAAACCTGCAAGTGCATCAGATGCCGGTTTGAAATGTGGCGACTTCTCGAGAACTTTCTTGAGAGCTACACGAGCATCATCTTTTCGGCCTGCCGCCTCAAGGAATTTACCGTAAGCTGTTCCTACAAGTGGGTCATTTGGATTGATCTTCAAAGCCTTTTTGTATTGATCTTCCGCTTCTACAGGCTTGCCTGAGGAATATAGGAATTCAGCGAGTCGAACATATGCAGGCATGAAGGCACCGCCGGAAGTGACAAGCGCCTTACGTTGATATTCAATTCCCTGTGCAAGCTGGGCCGGATCCTTTTTAACGATCGCCAACCCGTAGCCGCTCAAAGCATTTGGGTGGTTCTTCGCAATCGCCAATGCCGTCTTGAATGGTTCAATTGCTCCATTAGCATCACCAGATTCAAGAGTAATATTTGCCAGCGCGATATGAGTTTCCGGATCCTTCGGAGCAAGCTTTGCCGCATCGGCAGCTTCACTCAAAGCATCCTTCACGTTATTGCGCTTCGAAAGCAATATAGCGAGCTTCATATGTGCTTCCGGTTGATCAGGTTTTATTGTTGTCGCCTTCTTAAAAGCATCAATTGCCTCGTCCACTTTTCCAGCGGTCAAACAAGCGATACCGAGATCGCGATGAGCTCCATAACTGTTGGGTCTGATCTCACAGGCCTGTTTTATTTCAGCAATCGCTTGTTCGTTCTTTCCAAGATTGGCATAGATTTGACCAAGTGCAATGTGCGCTCCGAAGAGCTTCGGGTCGAGCTTTAGCGCCTGGTTTTCCTCTAAGATTGCCGTTTCATAAAGATCTTCAATATGCTTTCTTTGATCAGGTCTTGTCGCGGTAGCTTGTGCTGCCAAATTCTTTCCCAGGACCATGTGCAATTTTGCGTTGTCCGGACTTGTACGCAAGGCATCGCGCAAGAGCACTTCCGCCGGTTTATTCTTGTCCGCCTGCATCATCTTATAGGCTTTTTCAATCAGCGCATCAACATCATCGGCGGCAAACACAATGCCGGAAGCACCAGACAGAGACAAGGCAAGCACCGAAATAACGCACCCATATCCAAATTTCACTCTGCTTGGCTCTGTAACAAACTTGCTCATTACTTTTTCCTCTTGTTTACCGTGCATTTCCTTATGCATTCGGGATGTCGCCAGCATTTCTCTGTCTTAAGCTCGACTGGGCTAGAAGCGCCAAAAATGCCGATCCGTGCGATACTATCAGAACTTTGCTAAAGAGATACGAACTGTCTTTCATAAAGCTGAGAGGTTGCGGCTGCAATGGGTCAGGACAATCGATCTGCTGCTTCTTCGCAGCAAGTCGCTCAAGTAGATAATAGCCAGGACGAGAAGAGCCTTCTGCTGCACAACAGTCCATTCATGAAGGCTTGCCGCCGCGAAAAAACAGAGCGGACGCCAATCTGGTTGATGCGCCAGGCCGGACGCTACATGAAAGAGTTTCGAGAGATTCGCAGCCGCGTGACGCTACTGGAGCTTTGTAAGACGCCCGAATTAGCATGTGAGGTCACTGTACATGCCCAAGAGAAGCTTGGGGTAGACGCCGCCATCATTTTTTCAGACATCCTTGTGCCGCTCGACGCACTCGGCGTCGGGCTCGATTATGTCAAAGGCGAGGGACCTGTAATTGAAAGACCCCTGCGCCAAGAATCGGAGCTCGACTCCCTTCCGGAGTTGGATGTAAGGGAATCGCTCAGTTACGTAATGCAAGCTATCAGCTTGACGCGAAAAGCTCTAAAACCAGATATTCCTTTGCTCGGCTTTGCCGCGGCTCCGTTTACACTCGCCTCCTACCTTATAGAAGGCGGTAGCTCTCGTAACTACGAGAACACAAAAACTATGATGTACTGCCGTCCGGAGCTCTGGCAGAGGCTGATGAGCAAGATTGTCTCAATCAGCATTGATTATCTGAATGCCCAAATCGAAGCCGGGGCACAAGCTGTGCAGGTTTTTGACAGCTGGATGGGCTGCCTATCCGTTCCTGATTATCAGAAGTTCTCCCACCCTTACAGTGCGCAGTTAATTGCTGGCATAAAGAAAGATGTACCTGTTATTCATTTCGGCACCGGAAACGTTCATCTGCTTCCGCTTATGAAGACCGCCGGGGCGTCTGTTCTAGGTCTTGACTGGCGTGTGGATCTAGCAAAAAAATGGGATGAGTTAGGTGACAACATTGCCGTCCAGGGCAATCTCGACCCCTGCGTTCTCTTTGCCGACCAGCGATATATAAGGTCGACCACAGAAAACTTACTTGCTTCCGTAGCTTCAAAGCCAGGCTACATATTCAATTTGGGACACGGGGTACTTCCCCCGACAGACGTTGATAATGTGAGATTCTTAGTGGATCTTGTACATGACTATAAAGGGTGACAGGTTTGGGAAGTTGTTATTGGGTCACAAAACCTTTTGGGCGGGTATAGAAGGTACGGGGCTCCGATAGGCCGGGAGTAAGTTGTGCGCTGGGGCGGTCTGGCAGGGAAAATTGAAGGACAAAACGGGCAATCGGGCGGAGAGCCTGAGCGTCCGCGTATTGTCATTATCGGGGCAGGAATTGCCGGCTTAGCCGCCGCCTATCGATTGACAAGACCCAATGTTGCCGGAGACCTCAATCCGGAAGTTCTTTTGCTAGAGCGATCCTCTCGCGCCGGTGGCGTGATCAGCACCTACGAACTCGAAGACTATACGCTTGAGCTGGGACCGGACATGTTCCAAACGGCAAAGCCCGAAGCTATAAATCTCTGCAACGAGCTGGGACTGAGCGACCACATAGTCTCGACCAACGAAAATCACAGGCGCTCATTCATAGCTCATGGCGGACAGCTTCATCCGCTTCCGGAAGGCTTCTCAATGCTCGCGCCAAGCCAACTTGGTCCATTTTTCTCTTCCTCCCTGCTCTCCTTTAGCGGCAAGGTTCGCATGGCGATGGATATGGTGATCCCAAAAAAATCAGACGCTGGCGATGAAAGTTTGGCCAGTTTCGTCAGACGAAGATTCGGACAAGAGGCACTAGATCGCATAGCACAACCGATGGTAGGCGGGTTGTACACAGCCGACCCAGAGACGCTGAGCTTACAAGCAACACTGCCCCGATTCATTGAAATGGAACAGAAATGCGGCAGTGTCATTCGCGGCTTAATGCAAGAGAAAAAACAGAATGGCAGTAGTACTGCAAATGGTGGCGATGCCGGATGCAGATACAGTCAATTTGCTAGCCTCAATCGCGGAATGGGCATGCTAGTCGAGAGACTGGTTGCTTCTATTCCTCCCGACACAATTCATTTTCAATGCCCAATCGTCGCAGTTGAAAAAGGTACACGCGGCAGAGCTTATGACGTAATTGTCGCAAACGGAACAATCGTTCCGACCGATGCCGTTATCTTGGCCGTGCCAGGTTATGCGGCTGGAGATATGTTAAATAGGCTAGATTCAGAAGCTTCCGCCGAGCTGAAAAGGATTCAATATGCTTCCTGTGCCGTAATGAATCTCATCTACAACCGAGCTGATATACCTCACCCATTAGACGGTTTTGGATTCGTCGTTCCCAGGGTGGAAAACCGAACAATAATGGCTTGCAGTTTTGCAAGCGTGAAGTTCCCCGGACGCTGCCCGCAAGAGAAAGCTGTGCTCCGAGTTTTCGTAGGCGGAGCGCTTCAACAAGATGTCTTCGAACTTACCGATGAGCAAATTGAATGCTTGATGTGGGAAGACTTGCATACTTACCTGGGATTGAAGTCCGTTCCACTCCTTTCGCTGATCACACGCTACCAGAGAGCAATGCCTCAATACAACATTGGTCACGTGGAACGAGTCAACAACATTCGAGGAAAGCTCGGCAATTACCCAGGGATAGCAGTTGCAGGAAGTGCATTCGAGGGGGTTGGCATTCCAGATTGCATTGCATCAGGACAGAGAGCTGCCGAGTCAGTAGTTCAGATTTTGCAGAAGATCGCGGAGAACATGACACCGCCTGCGGTGACGGAAGGAAGTACCAGATCAACTTCCAGCTCTGATAGCAATTCAGCAGCAGCAATAGCAGCAACGCAGACGAGTGCAAGTGACGTAGCAGCGGCCAGCCAAAACGAAAAATCAAAACAGACATACTCCCAACCCGACACGATAATTTACGACAACACCAAGAAGAAAGCCGCGGTAGCAGCTGAAGAAGAGGCGGCGGAGCCATCTGTCAACCAACTTGTCGAAGAGGCATCTGCTAAGCAGGCTACTGAAGAAGAACCCGACAATCAAGCCACAGCAGAAGCACCAGCTAACCAAGCCACAGCAGAAGAAGCACCAGCTAAAGCAAGCGCAGAAGAGGCAGCAGCCGATGCTATAGACGAACAGACCTCCACTGCAGATAAGTCCAGCACACCTCCAACAGAAGAGATGCACAAACCCGCACTAGACGACACCACCAAAAACACGCATCCTGAAAATTCGGCGGACAATGAGGCAAGCGTCACCAACCACGCACCACCAACTACGGCATCCGAGTCATTGGACCAAAGCGATGCGACGAAGGCAAGTTCCGGCAATGCCAATGACGGTATCTAATAAATCTCGCAATAATAAAAGTTCGACCGAGATCTCCGGACCTCCGATTCTTGCTTGCATCGACATGGGCACGAATTCATTCCACATGATTGTTTGCCAGGCAAGTGATCAGCGAGATCATTTTGAGGTAATCACTCGAGTAAAAGAAGCTGTACCTTTTTTCCGGAGGGCATTAGGCGCCCATACAATCGACCAGCAAGCGATGACGGCGGCGCTGAGAATCTTACGTGACATGAAAACGAAAGCTGCGCAAAAAGGAGCGCGTACATTGGTGGCGGTTGCAACATCCGCCGTAAGAGAATCTGACAATGGCGAAGAAGTCCTCACGCGCATCCGCACAGAACTCGATCTTGATGCTCGCATGATCTCCGGCAGAGAAGAGGCGAGGTTGATCTATTTAGGCGTGCTCTGGAGCATGCCGTCAATCAAAGGACGCTTCGCGATTATCGATATTGGCGGTGGCAGCACAGAAATCATTGTGGCAGACCGTCATCGAACGTATTTCACGGAGTCCTACAAACTTGGCGCAGCCAGACTGACGACGCGTTTTTTCAAGAAAGAGAAGCCGAATTCGCAAGAGATCCGCGAGCTACATGATGAAGTACGTGGCATGTTGAGGCCAGCAGCAGCGCGCCTGAGTGAGAGTGGCGGCTTCAATCAGCTAATTGGAACAAGTGGAACGGTGCAGGCCCTGGCTAAACTTCACCGAGCAAACGTGAAAAAGGGAGGACAACAAGAGTTGGACGGCTACATTCTGACTCTAGAAGCTGTCGAAGAAATAGTCGAATACCTGGAATCAGCTTCACTTGCCGGAGACCGCATCAAGGATGTAAGCACAGACCGAAACCGCACGGTACTTGCAGGTTCTATAGTCCTATTGGAGACGATGCGTTCCCTCAACGTACCTCAAATTGTTGTTTGTACATCGGCACTTCGCGAAGGGGTAATCGTAGACATGTTCTTGCAGCAAGGCTGGCTAGACGCCGGGCTAGCAGAGCACAAAACGCCCAGAGCCAAGAGCGTTCATAACCTCCTTGAAAAATATCAAGCCAGTGTCGAGCACGCAGAGCAAGTGGCGGACCTGGCGGCACAGATATTCGAGAAGACGAAAGCACTCAAACTCCACACTATGGGAGAACGAGAATTGCATCTTCTCTGGTCAGCAGCAATGCTTCACGATGTAGGCATGTTTATTGGGCGCAACGGACACCATAAGCACTCCTATTACCTGATCAAAAACGGCGGACTGCTCGGCCACTCCGAAGAAGAAGTATCCATTATTGCAAACATAGCCCGATACCACCGCGGAAGCGACCCCAAAGAATCGCACGAATCATTCACCTTACTTGCGCCACAGGAGCGCCAAGTCGTCTGCGATCTAGCTTCTATACTGCGCCTGGCCGAAGCACTAGATCGCGGCCATAGACAGGTGGTTCAGCGCATCGAATTCGACCACCAGGCTGCTGGAAAAGGACAGGACAAAGCAACCCTGTCATTGCTTATATTCGTTCGCCCGGGCGAAAGTTGGGAACCAGAGACCTGGGCACTCAAAGAAAAGAAGCCACTTTTCGAGAAACAATTCCAGGTCAGACTGAACTTTGAAGTACGAACCGAGACAAGAGCCAGCGCTAACCGCTCAAATTTCTAGGAAAAACACCAGTAGGAAGCCAGCCTCCGTTAACTTGACAAGACTGGACGGATCTGGCTTAATTGGCTTTAACACTGTCTGTTTCTCACGGCTGCAAAACCGTTCCGAGTCTAGACAGCAGTCGACAAAGACGGGCGATGACTTCGCCCTGGAGGAAATAAATGAAGGTTCACAGCTTGCGAATCGGAATCGTTGCCCTTCTTTTGGGGTTGAGCTGTAATTCCGCCATGGCAGTAACCTGGTTCGACAGCAATATCCGTCCTGATGGCGTTGGTGACACCAGCAGCAATGACAGCAATGCGACCTACTCGACACCAGTTAGCGACGATAACAACACATACGCATCGGCGTCCAACAGCGGCAGTGCGACGGAAATCAGCGCCGAAGTAGTTTCTGCCGACGGTGACGTCTTCGACTCAGGTGACTAATTCACTTTGAGAGCACTAGCTAGCAATGAGCCTCATTGGAGAATAGCAGCCGCGCGCTTCGCGCTTATGGGCAGACGGGAGGTCCGCGCCTTCCATACTTAGCTGCTGGCGAGCTCAGCTGGTTCGTTTCCGGGAGCGCCGGCATCCTGCCGGCTTCTTGCTGCTGCAATCCTAAGCAAACTGGAGTCGCAATACATTTCAGTGTTAGACTTGCTCTGTCATTTTCACCCCGTATGGAGCGCGGACCCCCCCCCGGTTCGTATTCAAGCATTGGCAAACAGCAAGGTCGTAAAGAGCCTGGCAGTTCTAACAGCGATCCTGATCACAGGCATTTTCTCCTGGCAGATGTTCATGTCATTGGCTTTCTTCAATACGATCAATGATCTGCCTGAATACTATGTGGCGGCACAGCTGGCTCTACAAGGAAAAGGTTCACTCATCTATAAAGCGCAAGAGTTCTACAACTGGCAGGATAAGTTTTTTCCTGGTGGCGGTCACGGCGTTCTCTTGTTCATTCCTCCACCTGGAGTTATGTGGCTGCTTATCTTAGCTGCCATACCGGCCGGCAGTGCACCTGTTGTTTGGACAGTGTTCCTCGAATTGGTATTGATGGCAGCCATCATTCTATTAATACGACTTTTTCGGCTGAACTTTCTAAACTCCCTCGTCCTCTGGTGCTTCACGTTTTTTTCCGGAGCCGCAGTTGATGCGGTCCGCATCGGACAGATCGCGCCTCTCCTGCTCTTAGCCTTCACCTTTTTATTAATGGGTCTGAGCGAGGGAAGCGCTGTGGCAGCCGGTATCGCGCTTTCATTCTTTATGTGCAAGCCGCAGCAAATAATACCTTTTGCGATCTACCTTTTAGGAAACAAACAATTCAAGCCAATCGCAATTGCAGCTTCAGTCGCCTTAGCATTAACGGTGGGATCCATTTTTCTCATGGGAGTTGAATCCTACCAAAATTATTTGCAACTGATCGCCGATCCCAACAGCATCAAGATTATGCAGCCAGAGCTCAATCCCACTATTAAAGGTCAGCTTGCAAAGTTTCTCGGAGCCAACAATATTATTGTCAAACTCATCTCTGAGATCTGTTTTGTACTTTCTTCACTACTAATTTTTCTTTTGGCTCGCAAACAGAATGGAAAGGATGGCTGGCTTAAAATCGGACTGATTGGAGCGGTTCCGCTTGGTCTTGTTAGCTCAATCCACTGCCACCATTATGATTTGCTCTTGCTGATTCCGTCGATCATTCTCAGCTTGCAAATAAGCAAGGAAGATTCGATTCAGATACCACAGACCACTCTCATCAAGATTTTAGCCGTGGCAATAGTAGCCTGCTTCTTGTTCCCAGTTTACATGCCCATGCGCTACGACTACCTGATGAAAGGCGGAACCTTTGATCCCACCTTTTTCCTGCTGGCTAGCTACGCAGTTACAACCTTCATTTGCTGCTGGCGCGCTCATCCAAAACAAAGCCTTGATTTGCAAGAGGGCTCTTGACTTTACTGGGAAGGAAATAGCCACACTTCCAATCATTCTAGGATGATTCGGAGTTTCACTGGCCAGCTCTGCTTTACTCCGTCCATTTTCAGATTACAAGTGCTGTATCATTGCAAAAACAAGTTTAGGATCAGCCAATGAGACGCATTCAACTTATTAGCATTCTTATCGCATCAGCTTTTATGTTTAATCCATCTAGTTTTGCAAAAGACAGCGCAGATTCGAACAACGCGTTCGGGTTCAAAATGCTTTCGGCTTTAAAGAAAGACAGCAGAGCAGCAAATTTATTTATTTCACCATTGAGCATTTCACAAGTGATGAAAATGGCAATGAATGGAGCTGCCGGGAAAACTTTGCAACAGATGGGGTCAGTACTGCAACTTGATTCCAACGATCTTTCCACCGTCAATAAGCAAGATCAACAACTGCTAGCCGCGATAACAACACCAAATGCATCTTTCGTACAGATGTACAAAGAAAACGGCAGTGGAGATCCCACACTAAAACTGAAGATCGCAAACTCTCTCTGGGGCAACAAAAACATCCAGTTTGCACCAGAATTCACAAAAGCATGTAATACCAGCTACGGTGCCGAGGTGAGATCTGTCGATTTTGGAAAACCGCAAACAGTAACCGATATCAACAACTGGACCAGCAAACAGACCGCTGGAAAGATCCCCACTATAATTCAAAAATTACGAGAGACAGATCTGCTTGTACTAATCAACGCTACCTATTTCAAGGCGCCCTGGGAGGATAAATTTCAAAAGGAAGAGACAAAGCCTCTGCCATTTCATGCGATCGATGGAACATCACCCAAAGTGCCAATGATGCACCGAAAAGCTCGGCTAGGCTACCAAATCAACGACAACTTCCAAGCCGTCCGTCTCCCTTATGCAGATCGAGACAATGCCATGTATGTACTCCTGCCCAAAGAAGGCAAGACCGTAGATTCCGTGCTTTCGGGGCTGAACGATGCAAGCTACAAAGCGCTTTCGCAAAAGTTCGATCAAAAACTCGGCGATTTGTATCTGCCAAAATTCAAATTCGACTATTCAAAGAAGTTGAATGATGGACTTACGAAACTGGGAATGATTGACGCATTCTCGGCAAAGGACGCCGACTTTTCGAAGATGATCAAATCCGGTCCTCGTCCATTCGTTTCCTCGGTCATTCATAAGAGCTACGTTGACGTCAATGAAGAGGGAACGGAAGCTGCTGCGGTCACCGCAATGATGATGGCAGGCTCAGGAATGCCCAGACCGGAACAGCCATTTTCAATGAAAGTAGACCGCCCATTCTTATTCATAATCGCAAACGAAACAACCAACTCAGTTCTTTTCATGGGTACAGTTGGCGATCCGACAAAGGCCAGTTTTGAAGACTAATGAAAAGCAATTTGCAAAAAACACACAGACGAATGAGGGACTTTGCAAAGGCTTTTGGCCTTGCAATGGCAGTTCTAACAATGACAAACACAAAAGCTAATTCTCAAGAAACAGAAACTGCAACAGCTAATAACCAATTCGGGTTCAAGTTGCTTGCAAAATTGAATGCTCAAGAAAAGGACAAGAACATCTTTATCTCACCGGTTAGCATTGGACAGGTGCTGAAGATGGCGGCTTGTGGCGCACAAGGTACAACTCGCGAAGAGATCAACAAGGTTCTTTGCTTACCAGTGGAACAAAGTATCGCCGAAGTGAACAAGAACGATGAGCGTATGATCAATACCATCGTAAAAAAAACAGATCACCCACAGATTGGGTTTCGCGCTCCAAAAGGTGATCCGGAGTTCAAATTGAGTATCGCCAACTCACTCTGGGCGAACGAGCAATTCTCGCTCAACAAGAGCTTTATCAACACCTGCAGTAAGAGCTATAAGGCGTCGATTCAAAATTTGAATTTTTCCGATCCTGCATCCGTCGGAAAAATCAACTCCTGGGCATCACAAAATACCAGCGGAAAAATTCCGAGCATCTTACAAAAGCTATCTGCCAGCCAACTCATGGTTTTGGTGAATGCCACCTACTTCAAAGCAGCATGGATGGACCAATTCACGAAGCAAGCCACACAGGATGCCGACTTCCATACAGGCAAAGGCGAAGTAAGAAAGGTAGCAATGATGGTCCAGGGCGGAAAGATGATCTACAACGAGACCGACAGGTTTCAGATCATCTCATTGCCTTATGCCGATCAACGAACTTGCATGTTCATCATTCTTCCCAAAAAAGGTAGCTCGACAGAACAACTGATCGGCACACTCCAAAATGAGTGGACAAAAGTTAGTAGCAGCCTTAGCTCCAAAAGAGGATCATTGTATCTGCCACGATTCAAGTTCGACTACTCAACGCAACTAGCCGATACTCTTGCTGACATGGGAATGAAGCTAGCGTTTTCCGAAAAAGCAGACTTTCTGCCGATGGTAACGAAGCCACCAAGTCCATTGGTGAGCCAGGTAATTCACAAAACCTACGTCGATGTAAATGAAGAAGGAACTGAGGCTGCGGCCGTAACGGCAATGGTGTTCGAAACAGCCGCAATGAGGCGCGAGGAGGAGAAGCCCTTCGAAATGCGCGTTGACCGTCCCTTCCTTTTCGCAATATCGAATCAGGAAAACAATGCAATCCTGTTTCTGGGCGCAGTTGACGATCCCACAAAATAAATGCGCGCATACACAATGCAGACCTGCAAGGCTATTTTTAAAGGACCTATTAGAAAACGGCACAAGAAGGTTTCGCGAAAGATTCCAAAACAAGAAAGGAGGGTTGCCCCTCCTTTCTCAATTACCGTTAGAACTCAGTATTTACTGAATTTCGCCCTTAGCGGCGATTTGAGCTTGAGCCTTTTCGGCAGCCTTTCTGACGTTGCCCAGTCTGCGCTCCAGCTTTTTGCTGGCGACAGATTCGATGATCGAACGAGGAGCCGGCACACCCATATCTATATAAGATGCAAGTTCAAGGATGGTGTGTCCGTCATCCGTTGGTTGGAGGACCCAACTGCCTTCAAGAGCTTTGAAGCGGTCTGACTTCAACAAGTAATAATCGATTCTCTTGCCTGGGATTTCCGTATTCTTCATCACACAGACAGAGGTGCCAATCACGGGGATGAGTTGGAATTTTTGTTCGAGCGTTAGCTCGTTCTTGCCTTCTTCTAAGATCTTGCTGTATGCGATATCTGGATCGGTCTTACGTTCTTCGTGGACTGCTTCCCAAACGACTGCCGGCGGCGCTTTGATCTGAATTTTGGCAGCTACCCAACGGCGTCCGCTCGGTTTTTGTTGTGTACCAACAACGACTTGACCGGCACTCAGCTTCGCTTTGTCAGCTGCACTAACAGTCAGGGCGGGTACTTCGGACAGCGCGGCTACCTCTGCCTTGGTATCGGCATTCTTTAACTCTGGCGATTTGCTGGCTAATTTATCATTAGCGTAAGTAGGAGCTATAGAAATAGCCGTGACGGCCAGTACCAGAGCTAACAATTTCGATTCGATTTTTACCACGACTATTACCTCAATCCATTTGCCAACCAGACAGAAATACGGCGGCACAATGAGATTCTCATCCCATTATGACAAAAAGCACGACTAACGCAATATCCACCTGCTTACGTATTTCATGACGACCATACCCTTTTTAGGTTCCGAGAATTAAACTCCGATCGGAAAAAATTTGGGAACCAACCTTCTCCACTTCATGTCCTCTGCATACTGCTTATATTCCGGTCCCAGACTCTCGAGCAGAAGAGCCTCTTCATATTTCGCACGGTTCAACCAGAGCGGCGCCACCATAAATAGCGTCATGCAGACAGCTATCGGCGACAGCGCTGCTACTGCAGAGCCGAGTATGCATTGAATGATTCCGGAATAAGCAGGGTGCATCACGAACTTGAGCAAACCGTCCTTGCGCACTTTATGTCCGTCCAGAACTTCGGCATCAGTGGTGAACTGCTCCCCGAGCGAATACCAACCACCGATCATAAAAACCATACCACTTAATAGGATAGCTATGCCACACCAGGAGATGGTGCTAGCTACAGTCTCAGGAAGAAGGGACTTGATACTGAGCACCGTTGCTGGTGCTCCAGGAATGTGACCATTCATTGCAGCAAAAGAAGCGGCAATCGTTATTGCGGTCAGAAGAGTCGAATACTGCGGTGCTCGCTGGATCAGGAAGTTCACTTCATATACGACACCGGTTCCGCGGCGCGAGAATCCTTTATAAAGAACGGGTGCCGACAAAATAGCGCCTATTGCCACTATGGCACCAGTAACGATTGTAGGGGTATCCACCATTGATTTCGATTCTCCGATTAAAGATTGAACAGTGAGTCGTCTAGATCGACGTTGAGTTTAAGGTCCTTCCATAAAGTATGTGCGAAAAGTTTGCCATCCTTATAATCAAACCACTCAACTGGTAACAAATTTTGTGGATCGACGTAGGCGCGTTTCATCAGCTCTTGCTTGGACGCATCCGTATACATCTCCAGAACATAGACCGGCTTTGGCTGCCCGGTCACCGTCACTGGTGACTGTGTAACGATTGACTTCTTGCCTTTGTTGGCAAAATCAATCATTACTTTGGACATTGAAAAATAGTCAGAATCAACCAGTGGATAGCCATTTGCAGATTGCACCCAATCGGAATCAGCATCAACAGTACCGGAGAATTTGCTCAACAATCCTCCGAGATGCCCCTTAACTTTGCCATTCTTAAGAAGTACAGCAACCGAACCCTTCTTATAAGGACCCATCTCTTCCGCTCTTATTGAACGCGGCTTCTTAAAATAGAACTTGCTGTTCTCCTGAATCGTTTTGCCATTTTTGAAAACAGTCATCGATGAGAGAAAGCTATAGCTGTTTAAGTTGTTGGCCGCATCGGACATTTCCTTGAGAAACTCAGCACCATCGTTGGTCATGTCCTGCACGGCCGACCTGGTCATACCTGACAAGCTTGATACCAGTTTCTTATTGGTAGATTTGGGTGCGCTTGCCGTACTTGTCGTTTTTGCGGCCAATCCATAAGCTTGAGACAGACATAGAGCTGCAATCATTGAAACAGCAAAAGCCATTCCCTTGCGAAGACCTCTTTGGAGATTGTTTGATTGTTGGAGCGTGTTAGCGCGCATAATTTCCAGATTTTTCATCCTTTACCTGCCAGCCTTATTTACCGTGACCCGAGAATTCTTAGGGCGGTGACGGCAGGTAACCTTCCAAAGTGCCTTTGCAGAAGACTACAAGTGGTCAGATTATCATGAGTTCGAAAGCGTTATCCTTAGACCCATTCCATGTTGCCAAGATCGCCTTGAAAACTGAAACCAAACGCTACAATAAAAACTAGCTAATATGGCAGAGCTCGGAAAAATTGGGCTCCGAAGGACACTCCCAGACGTCAAGAAAGCAGTCCAAAATCTCAGCGGCTCCTTCCGGCATCACATTACCGGACTCGTCGTCGATGTCAGCTAACATCCGTTTCATCCAGATAGCATGACGTGTATGTGTCTTGGCATGAAGCTTAAGCCACTCCAACCCTAAATCCACTTGTTCACGCGTGAATTTCTTGCCGACCTGCTTCTCCAAATGATTTTCATAAAGGGGCAGGCTAGATCTACCATACATCGTGGCTACCAGCTCTGCCGTCACTATCGCATGGACGCCGTCGGCGAAAGTGCGCCGCTGGCACATCTCAGCCATCTTGTCACAGAGCTTCTCAGTACGAGGATTGACCGGAACTGACTCAATTTCCTCCATCGTAATGCTTGCAAGCGGAAACTGCTGAATGAAAAGGTGTTGGTAGTGCCGCTCATCATCAGAGAGGCGACTGAGCAGGTTGCAAGCAGCCGTCATGTGCTTGGGAACCGCATCGCGCACAGCCGCAATGTTTACCGGCAACTCGCGAATGAAGGGCCAGAGATCAATAACAATCTGACGCCCGCGTTGCAATACCTTGTCTTCATTGGCTAAATCGACAAACCATGGACTCGTTGTGCAGCCCCAATTAAGCCGGTCAAATAATATTGAAAACCATCCGGGTAACGCACCCATAAAAATCTCCGAGCGCTTGCGATGGCTAACTTTACCGCACCGATGCCGTGATGAGAAGAGCTAACTTTACCTAGACTTATTTCAGAAAGCCTTAAACAGCATGCCTTTCGGCTTTAGTCCAAGATTGCTAGCATTTAGAGATATGCTTGATCTTATTAACAAATCCAAGCCAATGCAGACTTTCGAAAACTCCGAGCACGAAAACAGCTCAAGCTTCCAGCAATGGATAAGCGGACAGGATGGATGCAAGCATTTTCTGCGCTCCTGGATCGCGCAGTCAGAACGCGCAGTTCTGGTCTACTTGCATGGAATTGAAGGTCATAGTCTATGGATAGGCGAGACTGCCGCATTCCTTCAGCAACAAGGCATTAGCGTTCACGCGATGGATCGACGCGGCTCAGGTATGAGCAAAGAATCGCGCGGTGACCTGACGGATTACAAGTTGCTTATGGATGATTGCGAAACGGTTTTACAATCGTTGCATGCGAAGTCGCGCAAGGCACCTCTCTTTTTGATGGCAAATTGTTGGGGGGCAAAAGTTGCAGCGCTGCTCTGCTCCCGCAATCATAAGATTTCTTCGATGCTGTCTGGTTTGATTCTCAGCTCACCGGCAATCACAGTTAAAGTAGACTTGCCGCTCAGCAAGAAGGTCCTCATTGCTCTGCGCTTTTTTACAGGGAATCTCACTCCAATAGAAATTCCACTTAACCCGGAAGATTTCACAGATAATCCTCACTACCTGGACTTCATTCGTCGCGATGAACTAAGGCTGATGGAAGCCACCTCGCGATTTTTCGTAAATAGTCAGATACTTACTTTTTTGTCCTCGCGATCTGCAAGTCAAATAGACATTCCAACCTTGATTGTCCAGGCTGGTACCGACAGCATTGTGGAGCATGAAGGCGTCAAGAAATGGTTCAATCGTTTATCCAGTGCTGACAAAGAATTGAGAATCTTCGAAGGTATTTATCACAGTCTCGATTTTCATGATGCGCCGACAGAATACAGAAATGTCTTACTTAACTGGCTCAACAGACAAATAAGCAACGATGCCAATGGCAGCCCCCGTCCACTTTCAGGAGGGCAGGGGCAGCCATGAAAATTCGCTCTTTGGAAACCTTCAAAATCACCTTGCCATTTCGTTTCTCGTTTGGGCACAGCCTTGCCTCACGCAGCGAATCACAAAATCTTCTTGTCAAAATCACATTGGATAATGGCATAACAGGCTGGGGAGAAGGCGTTCCACGCGACTATGTCACAGGTGAAACCATAGATAATGCCGAGGAAAATGTTCTGCTTCGCTATTCACCAGAGATCATCGGATTGAGATTGGATAACCCTTTTGAGCTAATCAAAAATCTCAAGTCCGCATTCGAGCGACTCGGATTGAGAAAAACAGCCAATGGCGCTTCCTGGTGCGCAGTCGAACTTGCGATCATGGACGCAGCCAGCAAATTAGTAAGCAAGCCTGTTTACGCTCTGCTAGGTGAGCAAAAGCAAAAGAGTATTCGCTATGGTGGCGTCGTCCCATTCGGAAAGAAGAAGGCACTAAATGCGGTGCTCTGGTTTTACAAGCTTTACGGATTTCAAACCGTAAAGATCAAGGTTGGTGCGGAAGATCTTCAGGAAGATGTCGAAAAATTGCGCATAGCACGGTCGGTTATGGGTGACAAGTGCATACTGAGAGTCGACGCCAATTGTGCCTGGACAGTCGAGCAGACGATGCGTGCTTCGGAACTATTTAAGCCATTCAATATCAGTTCAATTGAGCAGCCTCTTCCAGCTGACGATTGGGATGGACTTCAGAAATTAAGCAAAGAAATCAGTGAAGACATTTTAGTCGACGAGTCGCTGTGCACACTGGAGCAAGCAGAGCAGCTGGCAAAGGACAAGATATGCAATGCCTTCAACATTCGTATATCCAAAGCTGGCGGGCTTTTAGCGGCACAGGAAATGGTCGAAATTGCAAAAGCAAACGGCCTGAGAATACACCTGGGTGCGCAAGTTGGAGAGAGCGCAATTCTAAGTGCGGCGGCAAGACATTTTGCATCGACGTACGATCCTTTCGAAAATTACGAAGGATCTGCAAATGGCTTTTTATTAAAAAAAGATATCTGCAAGGAAAATCTTACGGCTGGATTAGGCGGCCAGGGCTCGTTTTCGTACGCCAGGAAGAATTTTGGACTTGGCATCAATGTCCAGGATAATTTCGTGTTGTCTTTCGTAGATACTAATAACAGCAACAATTCGGAAGAACAACGAGTCAATAGAGTAGATCACAAAAGTAATCCATTGAGCCACACGAGGTGACTGGTTTGAAATACAAGAATCCCTTCATTGCATTCGGACAGTTCTATCGAGAACTTACTCATGTAAGGAAGTTTCGGGAAGCCACTTTGCGTCCGAAGAGCGCACAGGAGCAAAAGCTACTTGAAATCATCAGACTCAATCAGAACACCGAGTTCGGCAAGAAACATGGCTTCTCTACAATTCAATCGATAGCCGACTACCAACAATTGGTACCGCCTTGCGTTTATGAGGACCTGGAACCATATATCACCAAGCAAATGAATGGTATTTACAATCAGATCTCCTCAGAGAAGCCAATCATGTATGCCACTACAAGTGGCACTACGGGCAAGCCTAAATTCATCCCCATAACACCAGCGCACTTAAAAGACTACTCGCACGCTTTTCAAATTCACAACTGGGGATTGACCTACGACTACCCCGATACCGCCTGTGCTCCTAACGGTAAATATTTGATCTTTAACTCCAACGATCAAGAAGGATTCACACCCGATGGAACGCCCTATGGAGCCGTTTCCGGATTGCTTCGCAGACGGCAATCAGCCTTCGTTCAAAGATACATAGCGTTGCCACCGTCTGTCGCCCGTATCAAGGAAGTAGAGAAAAAATACTATACAATTTTGCGCCTGGCTCTAACTCAAAAGATCGTAGTCATTGCTAGCTGCAATCCATCAACACTACTGTTGATGGCAGATCAGATGCAAGAACACGCGGAAGAACTGATTAAGGATATTTTCGACGGCACAATGCGTCGAGAAATGGTCTCCAGCGATCCAGAACTAGCTGCCGAGCTAGACAATTATCTGGTTCAAGATAGGGACGCTGGCAGGCAACTGGCTGCCGTTCTAGATAAAGAAGGGACATTATTGCCCTGCAAGGCCTGGCCTGAACTGAAGATCATAACAGTTTGGAAGGGCGGTCCTATGCCGTTTTATTTGGATCGACTGCCCGAAAAATTTGGAATATCAAATTTCAGAGACTTCGGTTATATGGCAAGCGAAGGACGAGGAACTATTCCGCTAGCCGACGAAGGTGCAGGTGGAGTTGCAGCACTGACTTCGCATTTCTTTGAATTCGTACCAGAAGACGAAATGCAAAAATCAAACAAGACCTTTTTGACGCTCGATCAACTCGAACTTGGAAAACGATATTTCATATACTTCACTACTGCTGCCGGTCTCTACAGATATAACATCAACGACTTGATGGAGGTTGTCGATTTCGGGAATCAAACACCAATCCTTAAGTTTGTGCAGAAAGGAGCTGGTGTAAGCTCGATCACCGGCGAAAAATTGACTGAAGAACAGGTGACAATTGCATTGGCGTTTGCCCAAAGACAACTTCAGCTTGGAAACGTTGGACATTTCATTCTTTCTGTCCAGCTCGGAAATCCACCTTTCTATACGGGATTTGTTGAGCCATCCGGGGAGATGAGCGATTCGGTTCTGACTGCTATGGCATCAATCATTGATCAATCCTTGCAGTCACAAAATATTGAATACAAGGATAAGCGCCAGTCGATGCGACTTGGAGGCATTGTTCTCAACCGCGTTCAGCCAGGCACTTTCCGCCGATTGAGGCAGCAAAGAGTTAGTGACGGAGCCCCGGAAGCACAAGTCAAGTTTCCATTTCTTACAAATAACAGCAATTTCAAGGACACAATTGCTACACTTCAGGCGATGGAACAAGCAGTTTAGAAGAGGTAACTGACTTTCGATGGCTAAAAGCAATGTCCTGGTGACAGGAGCAAGCGGCATGGTCGGTTTCCATGCCGTCAAACGCCTTATGGAAAAGGGGCACGAAGTAACGGCATTGCTTCGTCCAACAAGTGATGATTCGAAGCTGCGCCAGCTCCCCATTCCACCGCGGATCAAACGAGCCGAGCTTTCCGATAGTGCAGAACTAAGAAACTGCATGCAAGGAACTGATGTTGTAATTCATGCTGCAGGAATGGTAGACCCGCATGCCAAACGAGAGGAAATCTTCGCCGTAAACGTCGAAGGCACAAAGAACGTTCTATCAACCGCAGATCTTGCCGGTGCCAAGCATTTCATCCATATTAGCAGCCTTTCTGTGATTACAGGACAGGGCGATATGCATGGCGCTAGCGAAGAAGCACCACTAATTTATTGTGGCGAAGCCTACGCAGACTCGAAAGTTGACGCTGAAAAAGCAGTAACGATGTATTTTGGCAGAACTCAGATGATGGTGACCATTCTGCGTCCAGGCTTTATTTATGGACCGCACGAGCGCGCATGGATGCCACGATTAATTGAGAATCTGCGAAAGAAAAAAGCGATGTTAATCGACGGCGGTATCAAACAAACCAATGTCATTTACGTGGAAAACCTCAACACCGCCATTGAACTTGCAATGCTAAATCCGAAGGCGGACAAGCAAGTGTTCAACTTGACAGACGGCGAGACAGTTACAAAGAAAGAATTGTTTGATGCCATATGCGATGGCATGGGATTTGAACGCATTACAAAAGAAATTCCAGGCTGGATTGCAAAAACAGCCTGCGACGTTGTCTCATCAATCGCACCCATGCTGCCTGAAAGTTCTCGCAAGAACCTTTCGCGCTTCTCGCGTGCGGCATTCCGGCTAGCTGGAGTGAATCAAGGTTTCGACATCACCAAGGCAGAGAATGTTCTGGGCTACAAAGATCGGATACCGTTTGGTGAGGGCATGCGCCAAACGCTGGAACAATTCAAACACGAGAAGGGCGCACACGCTTAACTGCGACCAGCAAGGAGCACATAATGGCAAATTCAAGCAGCCCGCTCGGCAAGATCTGGGATTTCATAGTTGATTACTGCGGAAGGCATAAGCATCCCGTTAATGCTGTTCTTCATATATTTGGCGTTCCCATGGTCTTCTACGGAATATACCAGTGGTTTGTCGGTGGCGTCGCACTGGGATGGGCACTATTCATTGGCGGTTATGTTTTGCAATGGCTCGGACACACGGCGCAAGGCAACGAGGTCGGCGAAGTCATTTTGATCAAGAAGATCTGGAAGAAGATCGTTGGTCCAAAAGAAACAGAACCACTTGCAGAAATAGATCTAAAAAAACACGAAATCGAACGTTGAGTTCAATAGTCTAAGGAGCAATAAAATGAGCACTCCACTTAGCGATCCCGTAATTGCGGTAGATGGTGCCAGTGGCTATGTTGGAAATCACGTTGTCGCAGAGTTGCGCAAGAAGAACATTAAAGTGCGCTGTATTGTTCATCCAGGCATCAAAGATGTCGACCGGGAATACCTCAAAAGCACCGGAGCCGAACTTTTCCAGACAGATCTCAAAGCAGATTCAGAGACACTTCTTGCAGCTTTGAGCGGGGTCGATTGCATTATCCACTTGATCGGAAGCATTGCCCCGCCTAAAGGTCTGAAATTGTCAGACTTACATGCAGGGCAAACTTCAGAACTGATTGCCGCCTGCAAGAAAGCGAAGGTGCCAAAGATCGTCATGATCACAGCACTAGGAACCGCAGTTGATGCAGTAAGTGAATATCACCGTACGAAATGGCAATCAGAAGAACTCATTCGCAATAGTGGGATCAGTTTTGTGATTCTACGCCCCTCGTTAATCATTGGACGCGTTGTTGGAAGTAGAAACAGCAAACTGATCGCTCGTTTCAACAAACTAATAGCAGAGCGTCCGCAAGTACCCGTGATTGAAGGCGCGAAAAATCTCATTCAACCGGTGTTCGTTGGAGACTTAGCAGAAGCGATTGTAAGCGCTGCTTTGAGCCCATCCGACAATCCTGAGCTAAAGAACAAAACCTTTGAAATCGGCGGGGACGAGGTGCAACCAATGCATCAACTGATAGCGGCTCTGATGAAACAGCAGAATGTCTCGAAACCATTAAAGAGCTTGCCAGCTTCGATCGCAAACATGGCGGCATTCTTCCTGGAAATGGTATCGCCTGGAGTACCATTGTTAAGCAGAGATCAGGTAAAATTGGCCTGCACAAATAACGTTTGCAGCGATAATGCGCTTCAATCGGTGTTCAAGATTCGACCGACATCAGTTGAAACTGCATTGCAATCATATAGCGCGAAATCACAACAAAGCGTAAGCAACGTTTGATACGGACAGGCAGGAACGCAGCAGCGGCTGGAGAGGCTGGAGAAAGGTAGTTCAAGGTGGCAACGGTTGTAGTTACAGGCGCGAGTGGATTTCTCGGAAGCAGATTAGTAGAAAAATTGCACGAGGTTGGTTTCACCGTTAAAACACTCGGCAGACAGGAGCAGACCGAGCGTCTTGCTAAGCTAAACATTGAACATGTCAAAGCCGACATTGAAGACCCCGACTCCCTGCCAAAGGTAATCAATGGCGCTGGAGCAGTCTTCCACCTGGCCGGACTCGTTTCTTATCGTCGCACTGATTACGACCGCCTGTACAAAACTAATGTCCTTGGAACTCGCAATATTATGAAGGCATGCATGGATGCAAGCGTTGAGCGAGTCGTACACATGGGCTCTATCGCTGGTATGGGGGTTCCAAAACCCGGGGAAATCGGCACCGAAGAGTTAGCATATAACCTTAAAGGACATGGTCTCTATTACTGCGATACAAAATGGGAAGGAAGCCAGGAAGTGAAGCGCTTTGCGAAGCAGGGCCTGCCTGTAGTGGAACTTAGCCCTGGTATCACATTTGGTGAGGGCGATACGCATCCTCATCACCATACGATTTTCCGAGCAATGGCAAGCGGCTGGTTCATCGGATACCCGGCCGGAGGCGTGATGTTCTCCGACATCGAGGATGTGGTCAATGCATGCCTTGCAAGCTTAGTGAGGGGAGAGCCCGGTCAAAATTATGTTGTCGGCAGCGCCAATAAAACCTTTAGAGAAGCGGGTGAAGACCTGGCTAAGGTTCTTAACGGACGCCCGCCATTCTTCCAGATTCCGGGATGGCTAAGCGAAGCCGCTGGTGTAGCAAGTGAAACGATAGTTCCACTTTTCGGAGCAAAACCAAAACTCACATGGCAGGTCGCCTGGCTCAGCCAGCGAAAAATCTTTTTCTCATCCGATAAAGCAATCCGCGAATTAGGCTACACGCAGACACCCTTTGAAGAAACACTCCGCCGAACAGCTCCCTATTATCTAGGAAAGGATTACAAAGGCTAGTTGCTTTTGATTGAGAGCTGTCGGCGTTTGCGCCACTGTAAGTAATAGAGAACATCGAAATTTTCACGAAAAATATTCCTGAGTTTGGAAACATAAAATTGACGTTGTCGTCAAGCTGATCATGGCGTCCTTCCCCCCGGTGTCCCGTTACCATGCTCAAGACATTAGGAGCCGCCGTAGCTGCGGCAGTTCTTCATTTGCTTTATTGCAGCCCATCAATTTCTTCGCCAAGCACCTTCGATTTTAGTGCTTTCCAGCATGACCCGACGACATCATCACCAGCGCCTAACAATATCCAACCGCAGAACAATTTAAACTCTCCGGTGCATCGCGGAGCGGCCGCCCCTCTCAGCTCCTCCCCTGATTACCAGCGGCACAGCCGTCAAAGAAGGCATCGAGGACGAAGCGCGAGCAATCAATCTGCATTTGCTAATGCGGATCTCATCGCGCTCAGACAGTTTGCTGTCGAGCTTATTAATAGAGATCGAAGCAAACATGGAGCGCCTCCGGTGTTGAGAGATGAAGGCTTGGATAAGGTCGCGCAAGCCTATGCCGAATATCTAGCACAGTCGGGTTTCTTTGGACACGTGGATCCATTTGGACGCAATCCTCAAGATCGAGCCACCTTATATGGTGTCACGAAACGGGTTTCTGAGAATCTGGCCTGGGGCTCCAGTAATTACCAAACGCCAGAGGCGTTGCTCTCGCAATCAGAGCATGACATGATGGCAGAGCCGCCAAATCAGATGAACCACCGATACAACATTGTAAATCCGCGCAACCGTACCGTCGGGGTAGGGGTAGCAATAGTTGGCGAAAAGGTAATCCTCGTTCAAGAGTTCAGCACAGAAGGCAACTAGAGACGCACCGGCAACAGAAGATTACCCAAATCGCTCGCAAAAACTTAGAAGCCGGCAAGACGCCGACGCTCCCGGGATCGGACACAACTCCAAAGAGAGAATCGCTGTTTTATTTGCGCGCTAACCCGCTCTTCATTTACGAGGACAGTAGCGAGGCGTTTACTCTGATTCTCGGGCAGCTGCAACGACGCTATCACGATGAACAAATTCGATCCTTCTGACCTGACGTATACTGGAGTGCCTAGCAAAGGTTCCGCGTGATCTGTGAACCACTTCAAAGCCGTCTCAGCTTTGCTGCTTCTGATGAGCATCACCTTCTTCGGTGCTGCTTTCTGGGGCTTTCAAAAGTCCGAATTCCTTAAACATCATGGAGTTCGCTGCACAGCTGTCGTTAGTAAGCTTGAATACAGTTCATCTATCAGTACTAATCATTCCGGGGAAAGCGGTGTTTATTACCCATTTTTTAGTTTCCGCCTAAAAGATGGAAGCGAGAAGACCGTAAAGTCCCTCAATGGCTCGGACCCTCCTGCCTATAGGAAGGGGGACCAGTTAGAGCTGCTATACGATGAGAAAGACCCAAGCAACTTCAGTGTAGACAACTGGTGGGACCTCTATCTTCTGCCGACCGTCTTTGCTGCCGTGGCCGCAATCCTTTTGCCGATCGGCATCGGACTGGCGGTCGTCCGCTGGCAACGAATACAAGGTCAAAATGGTCAGAAACAAGATCTTAAGCGCGAGAACAATATATTTGATCGAGATTCCAGAAGGTGAGACAATTTCCTCTTGGATATCCAAAAGATTCCTTCTGTGGCGGTTTTTGCACTTTGAAGGTAGTAAGTCTCTTGATGCGCAAGGTTCGCCAATTAGCCAGTCTCTTAGTGACCACCCCGTTGATCTGTGGTGGAGCATGGGGCGTTAACCCCGTTTGGGCCGAGGATACAACGAAGCCTGCCACCCAAAGTCGCGAAGAAAGCGCCGTTGTACCGACTGGGGTTAGCTCCGCGGCCGTCAGTGACGACAAAACCGCTAACAACACCGCCTCAGACGCCAAACCCGACAAAGGTGACAAGCATTCCGACAAGCACAGCAAGCACAAGAGCGCCAAAGATAAGTCAAAAGACAAGAAAAAGTCGCATTATTCGGCGGCATCAGTCACCTCGATGTTGACCTGGGTGGATCCCGAGAAGGATCCCAAGGCAGCGCTGCTCTGCGTCCATGGGCTGGGACTGTACAACAATACTTACGAAGCGTTCGGCAAGGCGATGGCGAAGAAAGGCTATGCCGTCTTTGCCATGGATGTTCCAGGTTTCGGGAGTTTTCAAAACAAAGAAACCCACCAGAAGATTGATTTTGATGTCTGCCTGGACGACATGACAAAGACCATTAAACTGATCCGGCGAGCCTATCCGAAATTACCAATCTTCGTACTTGGCGAATCTATGGGCGGTGCAATCGTTCTTCGCTACACTTCCGAGCATCCGGAATTAGTAACCGGGATGATTAGCTGCGTTCCCTCAGGTGATCGCTTCAAACAAAACAAAGAAAAGCTTCGTGTTGGACTTAAGCTACTGACCGCGCCAAACAAACCCTTCGATATTGGTACCGGCGTCGTCGAGAGAGCAACAAAGAAAGAAGACCTGAAAAAAGCATGGAGCGAAGATCGCCTAAATAGGATGTATCTGAGCCCGAAGGACTTGATTCGCTTTCAGAATTTTATGAATGATAATCACGAAAGTGCAAAACTGATTACGAAGACGCCTGTGCTCTTTGTACAAGGGTGCAAGGACAAATTGGTACGCCCCGAAGGGACAGTGTCACTTTTCAACCGCATCTCTTGTCCCGACAAACAACTAGAATTAATTCATGATGCAGAACACCTAATTTTCGAAGAAGGCCAGTTTGACGATAAGGTAGTTCAGATCGTCGATACTTGGCTCAGCAGTCATATAACGAAAACGACAGCAGAGCAAGACAAACCACTTACGATTCAACAGTAGACGCTCCGAACTGCAAGCACCACCGGGGGAGGTTAACACATAAATGAAGGTAGCAAGACAAAGCAAACTGAGGCAGGTCGCAGGATTAGCAATCCTTGCAGTTGCGCTCGGTCTTCCGCTTCAGTCGCTCGTATCCAGCAGCATTGCCGCACCGGCGGCTGCGCCAGCCACGCCGATGGCTTTGGGAAAAGCAGCTTTGGCACAGAAAAACTATGCCCAAGCCGTCAAACACTTCGAAAGCGTCGTCAGCGCTGAACCAAACAACTGTGCTGGTCGGCTATTCTTGGGCAAGTCACTCTGCAAAATGGCAGCAACCCACAAACCAGGTTCGCAAGCATGTACTGCCACATACAAACGTGGCGTAAATGAACTCAGAAAAGCAATCCGCATTGGTAAAGGCAACAAGGACTCGGTTGAAGCAAACGCTGTTTTGCTTACACTGCCGAAAAGCGTTACAGCGCCTAAGATGGGCGCCGACACCCCAATGATCGCCATGATGAATGGCATTCGTGGATTAGATCGAGGAACCGACGGCGGCAGCAAGCCAAAGATTCTCGAATTCTCCGCTAAGTGGTGCGAACCGTGCAAACAGCTTAAACCAATAATGGAAAAAGCTAAGAACGATTACGGCGGCAAAGTCGAATTCATAAGCTATGACGTCGACTCGCCAGAAGCCGAAAAAGTTATCGAGGATTACGAGGTTAGCCCAGTTCCGACATTGATCTTTCTAGACGACCATAATCAAGTTGTAAGTTATGCAATCGGCTACCAGGGCGACACCGGGCTCAAACAAGGGTTGAAGAAAATACTTCCGCCTTCGTAGCTCTGCTGGAGTTCGCGGGGTTATCAGCCCATCGCAACTCCGACTCTAAGTTTTCACACTCGATCCCCGTAAAGGCGAGGACTTCACCGAAGTTCTCGCCTTTTACGTTCTGCTTTTCAGAGTTTGCGTATTTACGATCTAGTTTCCATGAACTGGATGAGATCCTCTAGACTCTTTCTACTTTGCGGCTCGAATGCCACGTTCTGGTTAGCTAAGAAACTCTTGATCTGTGCCTCGATTTGCGCGCGGGAGTTCGGCGAATTAGCTTGTGGAAGATCAAAACGATCGCGAACAAGCCCAAGTGCATGAAAAATATTGCGAGCTTTGATAACGTCTTTTCGCTTCGCTTTCCCAGGTGGAACGAAGAAGGACTTTAATATGCCATCAAAATGCCTTGCAAACCAACTGACCGGACGCTTCTCTTTTGTACCGGTCAATTTTGCAATGATGATCAGCTCCTCTCGGGTGAACGTATGATCCTCGCCCATGTCCAGCTCAGAAAGCACTCTTGCACTGACATCTAGCGCATCGGCAGATTTTTCAAAAGGTGTTTCGCCACGAAAAGAAATTGCATCTTCAATAAACTCAATGAACGCTCCGAACATACTCTCGAAACTATTCATCTTAAGCGCACGCAGGGTCCGCAAAGATTTTGGATCGAGAATTCCTTCCAAATCATCTAACGGATCATGTTCCTTTTCCTTCGTCTTATCAGTTGCATCTTTCAATTTCCTTTCAGTCGCTTCCGTGCTGCTCGAGTGTTCTTCTTCCTCCAGCTCCGCCTGTCCTGTTTTCCTGCCTGTTCTCTTCTTACCGAACTTACGAATATAATCGAGCAAATAAGTCAGCCCCGCTGCCTCCTGCGCGCTTAGCTTACCCTTGTTGCCAGCCAAATAGTCTTTGATCTGATCCTCATTCAAATATTGCAGGTTTTCGATGGTTGGTTCCTTATCGAACCCAAATTTATCTTTTGCAATCTTCAAGCCATGAAAAACATTACGAGCAGCTTCGATATCATCTCGACTGATTTGATCTTTAAAGAAACATGCCTGAGTAAAGGCATTGAAGTTCTCTATAAGCCAGGCAAGCGCTTGCCTATTGGCCTCCGTTGTCTTCAAAAGCAGATACGCGAACTCTTCACGGCTCAATAAATGGTTCTTGTCACGATCGATGGTGCTAAATAATTGCGCGGTCAAATCAAGCGCGGCTGCGGCCCTGGAAAAGCTGACATCTCCTTGAAAAAGCGGAGCATCCATCATGAACTTATCAAAAGCGCTCGATAGATCATTAAATGACTGAAAATCCATTGCTTCTAAAAAGCGCATAGCTTGCGTGTCAATCAACGATTGCAGTTTCTTTGGTCGATCAAACCCTTTTGGCTTTACAGCCTCAATCAGCATGTCAGACGCTTCTTCGTCCGTGGGACCTTGATTGGACATTTCCTCTCCACCTTTTGAAATTCCCTAGTTATTGTGCACCGTCGACCATGGTTTCAATCGACAACCTGACTAATTCACAAGAGAGAAGAAGCCAATATGAGATACTAAAAAAAAGTGTTGGTTGCACATGAATGCTCACCTTAATATTGACATAGTCGTTGTTTTGCTGATGATATCAGCTGCAGTTGCTATGCTTGTGCCCAGCCTAAAAGTACCTTATCCTATCGCGCTTGTAATAGCAGGACTTATCATCGGCTTATTTCAGCTTCTGCCCGGAGTTCAAATGACTCCGGACATCATTATGATGGTATTCTTGCCCGCACTATTGTTCGAGGCTTCGTGGAACATTCCCATAAAAGCCCTGAACAGGGACAAGCTTAGTATTTCTATTCTTGCGACAGTTGGCGTTTTTATCACAACATTGGTAGTTGCAGGATTTCTTCACTACTTGGGCGGCATAGATATGCCTAACGCCTTGCTGTTCGGAGCTATGACAGCGGCAACGGATCCCATTTCGGTAGTGGCATTATTCCGAAAGATAGGAATAGAGAAACGACTAACCATGATCCTAGAGGGAGAAAGCCTGTTTAATGACGGCACTGCGGTTGTTCTTTTCAAAATTTTGCTAGCAGCAGCCATAGCAGGTCGCAGCCTTCACCTCACAGACGGAGCCAGTGAGTTCTTGGTAGTCGCGCTTGGTGGAAGTATCTTAGGGATCGCGATTGGATTGATTGCATCCTACATCACACGCCTCTTTGATGATCCATTGCCAGAAACAATGCTAACAATGATTTCGGCATACGGAGCATTCATCTTTGCCGAACATGTCAAAGTCAGCCCTGTCCTGGCCGTCGTCGGTGCAGGCATAGTGCTCGGAAATTTTGGAAGCCGCACTAGCATGTCAGCATCAACACGATTAGCCGTAAACTCATTTTGGGAATATGCAGCCTTTGTCTGTAATTCGTTCGTTTTTCTCTTAATCGGATTGCAAATCAAGATCCCCCTGCTACAAAAATATTGGAGCCTCATTCTAATTGCTATTGCGGGAATTCTAGTTGCCAGACTAGTAGTGGTTTATGGATTGTGCCCGCTAATGCGAACAAAAGCCCTCCCGATTCCCCTTAAATGGATGCATCTGCTTTTCTGGGGGGGCTTGCGCGGAGCGCTCTGTATGGCAATGGCGCTCAGTCTACCATTGGATTATCCGGCACGAGAGCCTCTAATTGTTACTTGTTTCGGAGTCGTTTTATTCACACTACTTATACCCGGTGCTAGCATGGAATGGCTGGTTAAGGCACTACATATGGTGCGGAAGGATGAACGGCTTGTCGAGTATTCAAGACTTCATACCAATCTACTCCTCGAGCACAATTCGCTTACTGAGCTAAAAAAACAAGTATCAACGCTGCAACTTTCAAACGTGAATTACGAAGAACAAAGAAGCGAAGCCAATCTTCGCATTGACCAGTTACAACGAGAGCTTGACCATCTTCACCTCGAAAACAAAGATATCAAAGACTCTCAACTCAAGGATGCCCTCTTGCTTATTCTCAATAAACAAAAGGACAAATTGAAACTGTTTGGTGAAGATGAGTTTTTGGACGAAGAGGCGATTTCTATGTTACGCGCTCATCTCGACGCGAGGATCGCGAACGTACAAGCATTAACAGAAGAAGAACATTAACTCCTGAAAATTTGAGGCATCTTCATGGGGATTTTTACGATTGTCTCTGCCGTTGAGACACGGTGAATGGCGCTTTTTACGTATCGCCCCCCAGCCGCCACAGCTATACACTGCATATAGCTAACGGACGGGGAGTTGGACGATGGCAAACGCGGCCCATGAACTGGGATCTATGCAATTAGATCTCAATACTGATCGAAACAAGACTGAACTACGCGAGGCTGAAGAGCAAAGCAGATCATTGCTTTTAGCAGATGCCATGATTTTCGCTAAGAGGCATGAAAAGCCAAAGCAAGAAGTCGCACCACCAAGTCAACCGGTGGAAAGATGGCCCATGCCTCATGGATTAATTAGCCAAGACCTCCAGTTGAATTTGACACGCGAAGAGAAAGATCGCATCGGCAAAAAGATTTGGAAAAACGAATCAGGCGGAACAGTCGATGGATTGACAGCTTGGAATAGAGGAGAGGAATTTCCTTCGCTCGGCATCGGACATTTTATTTGGATGCCGAAGGGTGTTGTAACTCCATTCGGTGACAGCTTCCCCGAAGCAATGGAATTCTTGAGGTCACATGGTAAAACACCGCCGGCATGGATACAGCCTGGAACACCGGCGCCGTGGAACTCGCGGGACGAATTCTACAAAAAGTTCAATAGCAAACAAATGGTCGAGCTGCGCAACTTCCTTGCCGACACAGTTCCGGAGCAGACAGACTTCATAATTGATCGTCTAGAAAAAGCATTGCCAAAGATTTTGGCTGCCACACCCGACAACGAAAAACAGAAAGTGCAAGAGCGCTTTTACAGAGTGCTAAATAGCGGCCCAGCCGGTGTTTTTGCACTGGCCGATTACGTCAATTTTAAAGGCGAAGGGGCAGCAGACCCGGTTCAATACAACAATCAAGGCTGGGGAATGCGGCATGTTCTGCAAAATATGAAAGATTTGGACAATCCAGTGAAAGACTTTTCAGTGTCAGCACGCGAAATGCTGGAGAGACGAGTTAAAAACGCTCCACCTGAACGTCACGAAGAAAGATGGCTGAAGGGCTGGACCAGACGGGTGGAAGACTACGTAAACGATCCACCGATTAGAGCTAAAAGAAAACGATAGCTTCAAGCGGTAACCTAAAAACGCTGAACTAGAGCACGACAGGTTCAAGTTCTCTCTTTTTGCGGATCCCACCTAGTCTAAACAAGACGAGTCAGAACTCTGCCCGACTAGTTATTCAGGGTCTCACCGCGTCACGCCTGTGGATTAATGATTGCGTTCCATGTAAATTATCTCTTCCAACTCAGGGAGAAGAACTCAAGTGGAAGCGAATAAGCGCATTGAAAAAGATTCGATGGGTGAGATGGAGGTACCTGCTGAAGCTTATTACGGAGCCAGCACACAAAGAGCCGTTCTCAACTTTCCAATAAGCGAGCTTCGCCTCCAGCGCAGCTTCATCCGTGCGCTTGGCTTGATTAAGTGGGCCGCAGCATTGGTCAACAAAGAAAACGGCGACCTAAAAGCCGACCTGGCAGACGCAATCGCAAAAGCAGCAGACGAAATCAGCCAAGGGAAATTCGATCAACACTTCGTGGTCGATGTTTTTCAAACTGGCTCCGGCACATCCACTAATATGAATGCCAATGAAGTGATAGCAAATCGAGCTATCGAAATACTGGGTGGCAAGCGCGGCGACAGAACGCTGGTGCATCCCAATGATCACGTCAATCACGGGATGTCCTCCAACGATGCGGTACCGACGGCAACACATATTGCTTGCTGCCTTGAGATAACAGAGAAGCTATTGCCTGCACTGAAAGAGTTGCAAGAATCCTTCCAGCAAAAATCAGAGGAATTCTGGGGGGTAATCAAAACAGGCAGGACACATTTGCAAGATGCAACCCCAATTCGGCTTGGACAGGAGTTCCTGGGTTATGCAGGGCAAATCGAGCGTGCAATCGAGAGAGCTCAGCATGCAGTTGAGCGGCTCTCAGAGGTCGCGCTGGGCGGCACCGCAGTTGGTACCGGAATAAATACGCGAGTTGATTTTCCACAAAAAGTTCTTGATAAAATCTCGGACAAAACTCACCTAAAGCTCAAAGAATCAAATAACCACTTTCAAGCACAAAGCACATTAGACGAGGTCGTTGACGCCTCTGGCTCTATGAAAACAATCGCGGTCAGCTTGTTGAAAATTGCAAATGATATTCGCTGGCTAGGCTCTGGTCCTCGTGCAGGCATCGGTGAAATTGCTCTGCCTGAGGTGCAGCCGGGCAGCTCGATCATGCCCGGAAAGGTGAATCCAGTTATTGCAGAATCAGTAAGCATGGTTGCAGCCCAGGTCATCGGCAACGACGCGGCGATAGCAATTGCAGGACAGTCCGGCAACTTCGAACTCAACGTAATGCAACCAGTTGCGGCATACAACCTGATCCAGTCGATAGAACTCTTAGCAAGTTCGGCCTATAACTTCCGGAAGCAATGCATTGACGGATTGAAGGCAACAAACAAAGGTCCTGAAATGGTGGAGCGAGGATTGGCACTCTGTACTGCGCTAGTTCCAGTAATAGGCTACGACAAAGCTGCCGCCATCTCACATCATGCATCGGCAAGCGGAAAAAGTATTGCTGAGGTAGCCCTTCAGGAAACTACTCTCTCAGCAGACGAACTACGAGTTCTACTAGATCCGTTCAAGATGACAGAGCCCGAATAGCCAAGTTCCAATATAAGAACTTGCTCAGCTTTGCCAAATTCTACGTGATTACATCATTGGTAGAAGTCAATTTCCCGGCGAAACTGGCTATCTAGAGAAGGTAGGTTGGATAAGTAGGGGCGATGCCATGCGTCGCCCAACCGGCGCAAGCTGGCGCAATAGCAGCGCTTAAAAAAGGATATTGTCCGATGGCAGATCTAGAAAAAAACGAAGTCAAAAAGAACACAGAAAAATCGAACGAAGACGGGTGCCAGAACAATCAGGCACTAAGCCAAGAATTTGCGGCGTTGATTGAAGCAAAGAAACAGGCAGTAATGCCTAGCAAAACAATCGAAGTACCACCGTCGGATTTGTTGGACAGTCCTGATTGGCACAAGCATAGCCATGAAGCTCCGAAAGGTCTGCCTGGCGAGTACATAAAGCAAGGTCCACGCCCGCACACTCCTAGTGACGCCGATGTTGTAGCGGCATTGAATAAGATCAGTGCAACTGAAATAAAAGACGAGTTAGACCAACTTTCCGGCAACACAGACATGATTGTTGGCGGCAAAGCGCATCGACTGGAAGGACGCAGCACACTCGGAAGCGAGTATAAAATAGCGCTTGATTTTTACAAAGATAAATTTGAGAAACTAGGATATACGGTCTCTCTCGATACCTACACAAGACGCGGTCAGAACTATTACAATTTGCGCGCAATGAAGCTAGGCACTTCGCAATCGAATGAAATAGTAATGTATGGAGCCCACATCGACTCCACCGCCGGATGGCCCTGGTATAAAGAAAATAAGGCTCCAGGAGCAAATGATGATGGCTCCGGTGTTGTCGCACTGAGCCAAATTGCAAAAGCTATTAAAGATCTTCCGCTGGATCGCACGGTCGTGTTCTCTCTATTTTCAGGTGAAGAACAGGGACTCTGGGGATCGCGCGCGATGGCAGAAGTGTATCGCCAAGCACAGGTCGGGACACTAAATCCGAATGATGCAACCAATATCGGCGCCCAGCAAAGGCCGAAGATTGTCGGTATGTATCAAATCGACATGATTGGCTACAATCCGAAAAACAGCAAAACAATTGAAAGCCATGACACAACGTCACACAAGCCCTCCCAGGCGCTGACCGAAATCATGGCGCGGCAGCAGCAACGCTACAACATAGACCTGAAAGTATACGGAGCCCACAACGAAGAACTCACTGAGCGCTCTGATCACTATCCGTTTTACGCAAATGGTATTCCGGCAGTACTGATAACAGAGCCCTACGATACGGCTGACGAGCACAATCCAAATTATCACAGCACTAACGATACCGTTGCAACCATAAACATTCCCTACATGGTGAACGTCACGAAACTAATGGCTGCATCCGGAATTGAACTTGCAGGTATGAAGGGATCGCTCGGAGCCAAAGGCAGCGCGGCTGACCAGGCACAACAGAGAATGTCCCTGCCCAATCGAATTATGTGGGACTGCAACAAAACACCAATGCGTCGATAAAGCTTAGTCCGGCAATTCAAGCATTAATGCGCTCCGAAGGTCCAGGGCTATAGGCCCTCTCACCTCCGCTAAAGCTCCCGTTTGTCGCGCGGCATCAAGCTGGGCGCACGACTTGAGCGCACATATACAAGCCCCTCACAAATCCCTCATGGACTCCGGCTAGGATCGTTGTACCAAGAGATACAACCGGAATCAAGAAAACAGAGGACCACCCCGGTTCGAGGATCTAGCACAGGAGCTTTAGAAAGAAATGAAATTACTGCCGACGGGAGAGTCAGGAGCGCCCGTGGAAGCCGTTCGCCCAACTGATGAAAGCGCTCGCATGAAACTCTACAAAAGAGAATCGCTCTGGAAGCCACATATTGCGCAGGGCGAAGTCGCAATAATAGACATGGACATGAATGGATTTATCACTTATTTGTCACCGAAAGCACTATCAACATATGGTTGGGACGAAGTCGACATTATCAACAAACATATCTCAATCCTTTACTCCAACTGCGATGTAGCCCACGGAAAAGCAGCATTTGAGTTACGTGCAACCGAACATAAAGGGGCCTTTTCCTCCTTCGCCTGGCAAAGAAGAAAGAATGAACAACACTTCTGGTCTTATTCAGAAAGCCAGGTAATCACCGATGCAAATGGAGAGCGCAAGGGCATTCGCAAGTTGATTGTTGAACTTGATTTGAGCGTGATTAAGTACAAAACGAACATGACTATACACAATCATCATCAAAAGGATCAGCACGAGGCTAAGACTGTGAGCCCTTTGCAGATTGATCCGCCGACTGCTCAAGCGCTGACTGCAACGTGCCGCCACCAGTCGAAGGGCTTCCAATATTGACTACGTGAACACCAAGATTAGTCTCTAAATCCTTGGCATATTTCTGAGCCGTTTGAGGGTCTGATCCTGTGCCTATGAAGACTTTCTTGAACGGGTGTGCGCGCTTCAGTTGAATCAATCCATCGATCAAGGTTTCCGGCATAACCTTAACCGTGAGAATCATATTCTCCTTTTCGAACTCAGGAACGATCTGCTGAGACACAACTCGTTGTAAAAGTTCGTACATAACACCACGGCGAGCCTTCTCCTCCTCAGCATGGAAGATGATCACTTCTTTGGGTCCTGGTTCTTCGCGAGCCAAAAGCCGCAATAACATACTGGCAAGATTTCTGGCTTTAGCTCCACCTGTGCAAAGCACATAAGTTGGCAAATCCTCGGGTAATTCTGGCAAATGCTTGAACTGTCCCAGGCCTAAGCGTAGATCCGCGAGATCCGACAAGCGCTCTTCCACAACACCCAAACGGTAAAAAGCCATCAAAAGTAGTACCAACGTAAAGATTTGCAGTCCAAGCGCCCTGGCACTATGGGCGGTGAGAACCAGAACGATCTGCGCAAAAAGCAAAACGGTTATTCCAATAGCCGGAGGCATCGGGATCACCAGAGAACCGATGTGCAAGACCCAGCGCGTTCGGTAAGGCGCTCTCGCCACTTTGAGAGGCATGCGTACACGCAAAAGTAATACGCCAACGCAAAAACTGATCATGACAGCAAGAAATGCCATTCCATAAACTTGCCCGAGGTTATCCACCTGACCAGGGAGAACAAGAATCATAGATACAGTTACTGCCATGAACAACAAAACGACGTAAGGATATCCTTGCAGCATGGGGAATCGCCCCGCCCATCTACGCAAGAAAAAGGCGGGCAAATTTCCTTGCTTCGCCATCGTTGTGCACAAGCCGATGCAGCCTACATAGGCTGTATTCACTGCAGCAAACAAAGTCAATGCCGCATCAACTACCAACGTAATTAGAAGTGGGGTGCCGCCTTCAACGTATGCAAGCCCCGATAGAAGACTGTTCGAATAAAAGTCCAATTGGTCATTCGTTAGAAGAATGATGCAGAGATACGAAGTTAACGGTGCTGTTATTCCAACCAACAAAACAATCGCCAGATATACTTGCTTCAGCGTCCGCCAAGTTGGTGACTTCAATTGCTCCACGATCTGTGCGGCTGACTCAAAACCAGTGATTCCAAGAAATGCGCAAGCTATACCTTGCAAATAATTGATCGGGTGGAAATTTGGAACAGCCTGGAATACTTTGCCAAAATCAACATTTCGCTGGAAGGCTAGAATCAATCCCCAGACGTCCATACCGAGCAAGAGTACAAAGTGAAAGAAGGCAATTCCAAAAACAATGATCGCCGGCTCCTTAATTCCTACGATATTAAGGAGACCAAAAACTATGACAGGAACGATTGCTACAGAGCAGACGGCGGCTACGGGCCAATTGACTATGTTGTCAAATGAGTCAATGTAATAGGCCCCTGATAGTGCACTAACGGCAGCAGTGGCAAGATATGACAAAATCGTCAAAGCCCCGACAACCATTGCAACACGCCTACCGACGGTCTGCAACACCATCATGTAAGCTCCACCATTGAATGGACTTGCGGAGCAACCTTCTTCGTACGTTGCTTTGAAGAACCACATCATCAAGCAAACAAATAGAATCACCAGCGGCGCCGTAAATCCAACAAATGGCTTAATTACACCGGTGCTGTAAAACACAGACGTGCCAATATCAGCGCCGACAATACCGGCAGCTAACCACCAAGGAAGCAGTGCATCACCATGCCCGCCTTCCTTTACGGGTGTATTTGTAGATTTATCGTGAGATTCCACGTTTCAAACTTTCGGGACGCCAAGAATTCGTCATTGTAGTTTGGAAATTATAACTCCGGAAGCTAAACTGAGTAGCGATTGGTAAATGGTGGACTATTTATGAAGTGGGCTTCTGCAATCGCACGGCAGAGAAGCGGTAAACAGACGCTGGAAGAGCTATTTGAGGCGGCGGCAGAGCAAATCAAAGAGCAACTTGGCAATTCGCCTTGTGATCTTCTTTTCTGTTTCATATCGCCAGATTTTGTCGGCGAGTCCGAGAAGGTCGCCGGGCTGGCAGAAAAGACATTAAATGCCAAGAAGCTCGTCGGATGTACGGCCGGTGGCATTATCGGCGGCGGCATTGAACTAGAGCAAGTGGCAGCAATTTCTCTGTCAGCAGCATTTTTACCTGATGTAAAGATAGAGATGTTTCATGTTGAAGACGATGAACTTCCCGACATGGATGCGCCTCCTCAAAAATGGGAAGAACTGGTCCATTCAAATTCGGCAGAAATGCCTGATTTTGTGCTTCTCCCCGATCCTTTCTCTTTTCGAATTGAAGCACTTGTGCAGGGGCTAGATTATGCCTTTCCAGCCGCAACCAAGGTCGGCGGCTTAGCCAGCGGAGCGCACCAACCCGGAAAAAATCGCCTCTATTTAAATGAGAACGTCTTCAAGACGGGCGCCGTCGGTCTGGCATTGTCCGGGAATATCGTCGTCGAGACAATCGTAGCTCAAGGTTGCCGGCCAGTAGGGAGAACTTTTCGTGTCAGCAAATGCCAGAACAACGTTTTGCTTGAGTTAGATGGAAAACCAGCAGTTCAAGCTCTTTATGAGGTGCTGGAAGGAATGAGCCCGAAAGACCAACAGCTCGCAAAATACTCTCTTTTTCTTGGCGTTGTAATGGACGAATTTAAAGAAGATTTCCGTCCAGGAGATTTCCTCATTCGCAACATACTAGGTCTGGAACCATCTTCAGGAGCCCTGCTCGTAGGAGAGCTGCTTAGAAATGAACGAACAATCCAATTCCATCTTCGCGATGCCGACACATCTTCCGATGATCTTCGCCACTTATTGAAACAATATAAAGAGGAGCACGAAGGAATGCCAGAGGGAGCACTCCTCTTCTCTTGCTTAGGACGAGGAGAGCATCTGTACGGAACAGCCAATCACGATAGTGATTGTTTTAAGACCTATCTTGGCGAAATCCCTCTTTCTGGATTTTTCTGTAATGGTGAAATAGGTCCTGTTGCCGGAACAACCTTCTTGCACGGATATACTTCATCCTTCGGACTCTTTAGGACGAAATCCAACGGCTCACAAGAGTAAAATCTGGGTATCTTAGATTTAACTGACGGCTCCATTCATTTTCGAATGAGTAGCCCTGCAAAACACCGGAGCTCTCGAACTGCTCTTCTCAAATCAGATGAGGAAGAAATGCAATGAAACTATTTTCGATCATGGGCAGAGGTCTTTTTCAACTCGCTACCATAAGCATTGCGTTTAGTTTTTGTGCACAAGAAAACTTAGCCGCACCAACAAAACAAGCTGCAAAAGCGGCGCCGCCAAAAGCTGCAACCAGCGCACCAGGAAATCCAATCTATAATAATTATGTCAATCAATTACGTCCAAAAATCGACAAGAACTGGAACTTTCCAACTGGAAAAAACCACGTTGTCCTTTCGGTAGATGTTGCCCCTGACGGCTCAGTATCAAACTTAGTTCTGACAAGCAACCCAAAGAGTGGTGAAGCAGAGCAGAAGGCAAGTGACGCTTTCAATTCCGCGCAACCGTTGCCATCATTACCATCGGGCAGCAGCGCCAAACTAGAAGTAACCTTCGACTCGCAAGCAGACCAGTGGGACTCAAAATCCAGCATCGGAGTAAGAATGGACCCGGTTAAAGGCAGCAGCAGCACAGCTCCTCCCGCGGACGAAAAGAGCGAAAGTTCAGCTCCGGCGCCACCACCTGCATCAAATTAAATCGCTCCGAAAGTTCGCAGGGGCGTGTTCCGACGGATTTTGAGAAATTGTCATTCACCGATTCAACCAATGTATTAGATTTGACTGCTAATGCAGCTTAAAGACAGATCCGTTATCTAAATGCAGCGTATACTTGTACGGTTAATTGTTTTTCTTGCTTTTGCGAGCAACTTTTTTATGTTTAATCGTCCGTTCTGGGCTCAATCACCTCTTGAAGCAAGTAGGCGCACTCAATACGCCGGCTCCTGGTACGAAGGGAATGGCGAGAAACTTAAATTGCAACTGAAAGATTATTTGGAGAACGCACACTCAATTCCAGACAAGTCGAGTTGTGCGCGCTTGCATTCTCAAAACAAAGATTTTACGCAACCAATACTTGCAATAATTTCACCACACGCTGGTTATATGTATTCCGGTCAGACAGCGGCCTTCGCGTACAAAGCTGCCTCAAAACAAAACAATATCAAAAGAGTTTTCTTACTTGGACCATCTCATCATATTGCCGTAAAGGGGGCAGCGCTTCCGCAGAATAACAGCTTCGCCACCCCGCTGGGAGATATCGAGCTAGACACGGATACGCTTGAAGAATTGAAGAGCTACCCAATGTTCTCAGTGCATAACAACGTGCATCAAATAGAACATTCTCTTGAACTTCAGCTGCCCTTCATCAAATACTGCTTTCCGAATGCAAAACTAATTCCCATCGTCATAGGGCACTTAGACGACGATTCGGAAGTACGACTTATAGGCGAAATTCTAAAGGGCTTTGTCGGCAAAGATGATCTAGTAGTTGTCAGCTCTGACTTCACCCACTACGGTCCCCGCTATTCCTACACACCATTTCCAAGCTATTCCAGCGAGAAGATAGCAGGCTTGGATGGTGAGGCGTTCCAGCACTTGAGCAAATTGGATCTTGATGGATTTATTGAATTCTTGCACCGCACAAATGACACCATATGCGGTATGTACCCCTGCCAGGTCTTGATGTCCATGCTCCCGCACGATAGTCATGGAACCGCAGTTCAATACGCAAACTCTCAGGATATTGCAAAGGATGATTCAGAGAACTCCGTAAGCTACATCGGCATGGTCTTTTCAGGAGCTCAATGGCCCGCCGAACCTGGCCGGGTACGCCCCACCAAAGATATAGTCAAACTGTCTGCCAGTGAAAGGCAAGCCTTATTGAACCTGGCTCGAAAAACTATTGAAGTATTCGTGAGAGAACATCGTACTGCAACACCTGCAGAGCTAGGAGTAACTATTACGCCAGCTATGAAAACATGTTTCGGCGTCTTCGTCACACTCACAATAAAACCCCCAGGCAAAGAACATGACCACGATCATGATGGCTTGCGAGGATGCATCGGTTCAATTTATCCAGTAAAACCCTTATGGAAAGCTGTTCAAGACAATGCAATTGGAGCATGTTCTCGCGACCATCGCTTTGAACCCGTTCGAGAGTTCGAACTAAGCCAGTTAACGCTGGATATAAACGTACTAACGCCTCCACGCAGAGTGGCGTCCTACAACGACATCGTAATCGGCAGAGACGGCGTTATTCTGACCAAGAATAAGCATCAGGCGGTCTTCCTGCCGCAAGTAGCCGTCGAATGGAAGTGGGATCTCAACCAGCTACTAACACAATTGGCTCAGAAAGCAGGACTTCATCGCGATGATTGGCGAGAAGGATGCAAGTTCGACATATTTCAATCTGAAGAAATCAGGTAACTGGCTTTATGATGATGTCTCAGCAGTAGCTTGCTCTGCTGCCATATTGGCTTCTACAAACGACTGGAACTTGTGAAATGATTTCTTAAATGATTCACGAAGCTCCGTCGCCTCAGCCCAGTCTTCCTGGACAACGGCTTGTTCTAAAAGTGTCGCTACTTTAGCTAGTTGCTTTGCGCCGATGGAGGCACTACCGGCCTTCAGTTCGTGAGCCAGACCAGCAACAGCTCGTGCGTTCTTCTCGTCCATGAATGTTTCCAACCGGACAAGCATGTCTGATGTGTCCGTTTGAAAGACACGCAGCATCTCGCTTAACTGCTCAAAGCCGTAGAATTCCTCTAATTCCTGAACGTTTATCGGATCCGGTTCCAAAACTGCCAGCGGCGATTGTGGACGCAAAAAACGGCGGTGATGTTTTTGCTGTTGATAAAGAACATCCGCGCGCATCCAATGATTCAACTTGGCACGCAAACGTTCAGGATCAATAGGCTTGGGTAGGTAGTCATCCATGCCTGCCGCTATACAACGTTCGCGATCCCCAGCCATCGCAAGCGCCGTAACAGCTATAATCGGCGTATACATGCCAGACAGGCGTTCCATTTTTCGAATGGCGACGGAGGCCTCAAAGCCATCCATTTCAGGCATATGACAGTCCATTAAAATAACCGAGAAATTGTTGCTGGTATCAGCATAAAGCTCGACAGCTTCTTTGCCATTATTGGCAATCTGCGACTGTAAGCCCAGCCGCGCAACAAGAAGAGTCGCCACCTTTTGATTGGTCAAATTATCTTCAACGATTAAAACTGGATCTTGGGTTCTTCCATCCAGGGATGATTTTGTTAGCGCGTACATTAACGGGGCCCTTCGGTCACGCGGAGATAAGTATAAGATTCAACTGATCTTAGTATAACCGTGAGTCGTTGAAGTGGTGTAACTGAGTTGTAACCAATAGTGACTTAGGGCTTTCGCCTCGGAGCCCAAGATGCAGTAATAGCATACATTCCGGGCGATAGCCCAGCGGAGCGAAGCTTAAATCTATACACATAGATTTGAAAGGAATGTCAATGACGACGATTTTCTATAAAGTCTCTCTGAGCTTATTTCGCAGCTACCAGCTCTTGAACAACAACACCCCTTTCCCGCAAGTCATCGAGGATTATTTGTGTCAGCCTGGCGTCGTGCCCAAGCCTTTCAGGAGCATGAACGCCTGGCTCCACGAATTGTTTGCGTGCAAGCACCATCGCTGTTGCGGCAGTTGTATAACCTGTAGTTCTGCTCATCGCCGATAGTCCATCGGTAGCCCTGTCTAGCAATCGCCAGCTAATGGACTGGGACCCTTTTCTTCCTTCGACGAACATCAACAGCAAATCTTTGAACTTATCAGCTGGATATTTTCGGCCAAGAGTTCTAGCAACCGAATCAAATGTATTGGTGTCATCAAGAAGTCCGAGATCTCTTAGAACCTTCATTGCATCGATATGGCCAGGCCAACGCAAAGTTCTTTCTTCCATGCTCGCAATATTCTTGTAGCTTGTTAGCAAGCTCCGCAAGCCGTCGCTCAGAAACGCTTCCATGGAGCCAAGCTCATTATCTTTGAACTCCTCGACGACGGCATCAAGTGGGTGCGGTTGCACATCGGTACCATCCTGGCGCGATCGAGCAGGACGTACATATTCCGAAAGCAAATCATGTGGATTGAAATAAACAGCGTGACGAAAAGCGTCAATTGGCTCTTGCGGAACGCCACCTACATAAATGCGCGCATAGTCCAATCCGCCAAATTTCTCGTAAGCAGCACCGATGAGCATATGGCTTAGACCCGGTGCGACGCCGCAATCAACAACGCATGTGCTTCCGCTTTGTTTTGCAAGTGCATCAAGATCTAGCGGTGGATCAGGCGTGAAGCAAACATCAGCGATGGGTATTCCTGTTTTCAACAAATTGGTCAGCGCTTCGTGAGCAATACTGCTCGGCACGGCAAGTACCGCAGCGTCTGCGCCTTTTACAAGACTGGCAACCTGCTCCGCATTGAGAACATCACCGGTCGTTGTCTCGACATTCTTTAGAGGAGGCAAGTTTGAAGTATGAACATCCACAATTGTGACAAGCGGCTGCTCACTGCGCTCGACCAGATTTTTTGCAATAACCCATCCTTGCCTGCCGCCGCCAAAAATGACGATTTTCATCTCAACTCCCTCTCATACACGCTCCGGAATTTAGCTGGGCGCATCCCGCAAATTCCGCCGCTCGCCAATCCGCAGCTTGCCCAAGTAGGATAGCCGCAGAATATCGCCTAAGTATATAAAGCGCCTAATAGCTCTGCAAGTGCAAGCAGCTTAGACTTTACGCGGATTGACCAGTTTGTTGTGAGTCCAGCTTAGACGAATCTAAAAATCAGCTGTTGAACGACTATCTGCAAGACCGTAAAACCAATGAAATATAGGCTGACTTCCTGTTTGGCAAATCTATTTAGTTCCGACTCTATGCTAGGAATAGCTTTGGCTTTTTCTGTGTCGCTTAGCATGCTGCTCGACACTATCAGCCGCGGATTGTAACGCAACAAACCATAGCTGAAAGTTTCTTCCACTGGCGAATCGATAACAGCCACCTTGATCTTTGCCAGCGCCAGCTTTTCGCACTGCTGCTCCAGATAGTTCTTCAACTCAGGATTGTCCTGAGCCAACTCTTCCAGTTGAAGAAAGCGCGCCTTCAGGTACTTTTGCTCGCTCCAATCAAGCACCAAAGGTAGTATCAACATAAAAAGCACATTCCAGCACAATGGCAAGATCAGTGCAGCGTTCATTTCAATAATAGAAGTTTTGAGCAAGACACTAGTGGCTGCCGTCAACAGAATGCCGACAAGGCAGGTTGTTGTCAGATAAAGTCGCATGATGCGTGACGGCTTCATGTCTCCACCAGTATGGGCTCTATTAAAATTCTGCCCGGCTAGTTTCAAGTCTAACCGCGAAACAAGTTGTCGAGCGGATCCAAGTGGACCCGCTCGCAACCTTTTTATCTTCATTGTTTCAAAGACAAGTGCGACTAGTCGGAAGCCGTTTGACCTTGACCGCCAGCAGGGGCTCCTTGACCGCCACCAGCTCCACCCGGTGAGCCACCAGGTCCACCCCCTCCAGGGGCACCCTGACCACCACCACCGGGACCACCGGCAGGCGGTGCGGCTTCACCACCGCCAAGTCCGCCCGGCAAGCGATTACCGAACTTTTCCATTAACTTCTGGCGAGTTTCAGGGTCGTTCAAGCGATCTTTCAGACCTTCCGGCAGACCATCGAGCTTGTCACCAAACTTGCTCTTGATTTTTTCCGCGAGCCCGCCAGGAGCTCCGCCCGGTCCCCCTGCTGGTGGGCCGCCACTAGCGACTGGCGCCGGATCTGACCCCTTAATCTGCGACCCTTGCGGTGGAATCGGCTTTTGAGTCTTTAGAATCTTGGCCCGCTCCATCTGGTCAGCGATGCTTTTGTGTATTTGTTCGATTCTAGGGTTGATCTTCTCCTCTGCATCGCCATTTTTTGCCTGATCTTCCAAAGCGCGGAATGCTTGCAAATAGCCACCGATACCGATGCCCTGCGATTTAGCTTGCTGGATGCGCTCAAAGAGTCTTTGCCTTGCAGCTTGAGCTGGTCCCGGAGCAGCACCGTCTTCTTGCGCGAAAGCGGCGCCAGAAGCCAAAATCAAACCGGCACATAATGCAAACATATTCGTTCTTTTGATTAGCGTCATCGATCCGTCCCCTTACTTTGATCAGCTACCATCTGTTGAAGCTTGTAATCTGCGTCATGCGCAGGTTCAGGCAATTTCAAAGCGGAATTAAAGTATCGCACACTTTGGTCCAAGCCAGGTCTGTTGTAGAGTATGCAATCTTCCATCTGTCTGAACTGTTCCTTAAAACTATCAGTATTGGTACCGGCTTGCTTGAGAGCCAGCAACTTGTTTGCAATGTTTACGCGATCCACATAGAGCGGTCCATAATGAGGGTAAAAGTCGCCCATTTGCTTCTTATGTACAGCAACTCCTTCTTTAATCATATTCTTCATATCGCCGGATTTAGAAGAAGAAGAAGAAGACCCCACCGCCGTATTGGTACTCCCGGTGCGCGCCGCGCCACCAACAGGTGCTCCAGCCTTAACTGTCTTCGCAGTACTTAGCCTGCGCTCTTGATCTGACAGAGCGCTTATGAGTCTTTCAAGATTGGTTTGCATTTCTTGATTGCGACCTGCCTTTACGGCTTCCTCTACGGTCGCCAAAAGAGAACGGAAAGGCTTGGCTCCAACGCCAGCTTTTTCCAGCACAAGAATTGATTGCAAGGCTCGCTGGCGACGCTCTTGCTCGGGACCAGCCAAGACGGCGGTAATTGAATCTGGGTTAATTGGTATGTTCTCGACTTGCCTTGTACGCCAAACACTAGGCAGTGTCGTCAACAAATCCTTGTCAGAGAGAGTACCAGCTGCAAAAGACTGTACAACTCCCGGAACTACTGTTACTTCCATGTATCGATTTTGATCGGTTGTATCAAAATATCTATATTTGAATCCAGTAATTGTAGGGTACTGATCAAGCAGTTTCTTGGAAAGAAGTACAGCATCGATCTTAGAGTCCTTCTCCTTGTCTGTCGACTTCGGATTGGTCCAAGTCTGAATTGTGACTTCCGTACCCAGAACTGTCGCACTTGCTTTAAGCAGCTCGCCAGCTTTATTCTCTTTTTCCAAAAGCTTATTGAGGGTTTCGCTGTTGAGACCTTTCACGTTCTCAACTTCTGACTTATCGGACTTTGTTGATGACTCTTTGGTTTCAGCAGTTTGCTCTTGCTTGCTGACTTTTCCTTGCATCGTTGCCTCTACCTCGCAAAATGCTGGCAAGTTCATCAACGAAGGCAATGCCAGCGCAAGGATCAACAATTGCCTAGAAAGAAGCAACGAATTAGTTCGATCACGTTCCATTCTGGTATACCACCTGATCACAAATTATCGGCCGTATATTTACTACCCGCTGTGCTCCTTTCATTAAACACTTTCTGAACTTTACTTGCCGCCATTCATCCATTTCGTGGGTATTTAATGATTGGAGGCCGACAGTGAGCAAACCAAGCAATCAGCATTATCTAAAAGCAATTGCCGCAAAGCTTCGACGAAAAGAAGCAGAAAAGGCTCGCGGAGACTTAGGCAAACTGGAGGAGCTTGATCAGACACAAGACCTGGCGCTATTGAGGAAATGGGCCTGGGTGATCACTATCTATGGAGTTTTATTCAGTTTCGTGGGCGTTCCCTTAATAATCATGGTGGTTCAGCCCTTTTTGTCTGAATGGCTCAGCACATTAATCTGGTCATTTGCCAAAGCTTCAATGGCAATTTCGATGCTAATGTTCGGCACCGCCATTTACTTTACGACTAAACTGCAAAGACTCGATTAGACTCAAAAGATAAAAACATAGAGCTGAAAACGATTCTGCAAAGTCTAAAGTTACAATCCACCAGCAACAAAAATGTTTGAAGGAAGAGAACAGCGGGTGTGATTATGCGTGTAAGATTTCAGTCGACACGTGAAAGGCGGCTAGGATGGATCCAGAATCGATTTACGGACTTGCTGATTCAGGTCATATAAGACTGGCTCGCTTTCTTTTCACAGATAGTGCAAACATCATAAGAGCAAAGGCAGCTTCTGCTTCTACGTGGAAGATGAGATTCGCGGCTGGCATCGGACTGGTGAAAGGCACCATGGCTATGAATATGATGGACGAGTTACAAGCCGATACCGGATACGGTGCCACAGGGGAAATTCGTCTCGTACCGGACTTGAGCACTTTTAAAGTCGTGCCCTACGCTCCAGCAACAGCGGTGGTGCTGTGCGACATGGTCGACCTTGATCACTCGCCCTGGGCTCTATGTCCTCGATCAATTTTGAAGCGGCAACTAGACATTTACAAGGAAGTCGGAATCAGGTTCGAAGCAGCCTTTGAGCCCGAATTCTTTTTGGCACGAAAGGAAGGAGATCGGCTAATTCCCATTGACGAGTCTAATTGCTTTTCGACGGACGGCATGAACAAAGCCGCGAACTTTATCGATGACTTTGTGCAAGCACTACAAGGTCAGGATATCTCAGTCGAGCAATATTATGCCGAACTGGGACACGGGCAGCACGAGTTAAGCATTCGCCATGCGCCGGCTTTGCAGGCGGCAGACAATCATATCCTGTATCGAGAGACCCTACGTGGCGTGGCCAATCAGCATAATCTGATTGCCAGCTTGGCCCCCAAACCAGGAGTTGAAATGCCCGGAAACGGATGTCACTTACACTTGTCTGCATGGGATACTGATACAAATACAAACCTTTTCTGGTCAGACAACGGCTTGTCAGACCTGGGGAAATTTTTTGTAGCCGGCGTTCTCCGGCACTTACCGGCAATTGTCGCCGTCACCTGTCCTAGCGTTAACTCTTACAGACGCTTAAAACCGAAATCATGGAGTTCTGCATTCACCTGTTGGGGATACGAAAACAGAGAAGCGGCAGTTCGTGTCCCTTCGCTTTACTGGGATCACGAACTTGAGTCTGCCAATATTGAAGTAAAGTGCATCGATTCCAGCGCTAATCCCTATCTTGCCCTTGCCGTCTTGATAGCCGCTGGCATGGACGGCGTCAAGAAGAAGATGAATCCGCCGGAACCGGTGCAAGCGGATCCAAGCACCATTAGTAGTACCGAAGCAGCTGAGAAAAAAGTCGAACGCTTACCGATTTCATTGAAGGATGCGACAAAGAAATTGCTGATGGATGCTACCATTATGGAAGCTTTGGGTGACGAATTCGCGAGAGTATATCTGAAGGTAAAAAGTTCAGAAGATGCCTACTTTGCGAAGCTGACACCGGAAGATGAAATAAAAGCGCATTTGACGAAGTTTTAGCAAGAAAGAAGAGATATGGCTTTCGATATCAGCAAGGCAGTCATAATCGACAACCACGCTCATTCTCTGCTGCGCGATTTTTGCGAGATGGATGAGATCGGTTTCCGACAATGCTTTACCGAGAGTCGATCAATGTCCATGCTTCAAGAACATATGCCTCACTCCATTCATTACACAGATTTGCTGGACCATCTCGAGCGCATTTTTAACACTCGCGACGAGTCTTCATTCTTAGAGTTCAGAGCAAAACAGAAAGAGAGCCAGTTTGCTCAAATGCTATGGGATGACGTATCGATTGGCGCGCTCATCATCGACGATGGTTTTCAAAACGAGCGGGCTTACAACTTAGACGAACTTGCCTCCATTTCAGGACGGACCATTTACCATTGCAAGCGAATGGAAGGACTAATAGAGGAGTCCCTGCTGGCGGCTTCATCAATGGAAGAGGCCGAAACACTTTTTCAAAATAAACTGAAACAAAGACGAACACAACGAATGGTCAGCCTAAAAACTATCTGCGGCTATAGAGGCGGATTACAGTTGTTGCAACCAACAAAGGAAGAAGCTTTACGTGATTTCGATAAATTGAAACGAGAGAGTGCCGACGATTCGCACAAAAAGAAACTGCGCATCGAAAAGAGACCTGTTTATCATCAACTGCTTTTGCAAGGGTTCGAATTGGCCGCGGAACTAAACGTACCGGTGCAAGTTCACTGCGGAATCGGTGATGACGATGCAGATTTGATTGACTGCAACCCAGCATTGATGCAATCCCTCTTCCGGGCACGGCGTTTTTCAAAGACGCAATTTGTTCTACTCCATTGTTTTCCGTATGTACGCGAAGCCGGTTTCCTGTGCTCGCTTTATAGCAACGTTTTCATGGATTTATCGCTCTCCATATCGCTATCGTCTGCACGCGGAACGAATATGATTAGCGATGCGCTTGCCATTGCGCCTTCATCTAAGATTTTGGCAGGAACCGATGGACATAGCTGCCCCGAGAGCCACTGGTATGGCGCCCTTTGTTGGAAACGTGGATTAACGGGCAGTCTCTTCAATATGATTAATGCGGGTTTGTTAACCCAACGAGAAGCTGAAGAAACCGGCGAATTAGTTCTGCATGGCAACGCGATCAGACTGTACCGACTTGAGGGACTTGCCTGATTCAGCTGCAAATATCTAGAACGCAGAAGCTCTTGAATCGCCGTTTTGGAAGAGCATTAAAATTCGGAATTTGAGCAAGATAAGTGTTGCGCTCAGATAATTTTTCGTCTTAAATGAAGTATAGGTGTCCATCGTGAAAGCTCTCTGCTTGTCGTCCGCAGAGGCTTTTTGTGAATGAGATTCGCGGTAATTAATGTCCAGGCACAGACATTTTCTACCGCCTCTAAGTTGCTATAGACTTTTGTTTTTTCAAAGGTGACGACGACGGTGTGATTGGCTCTCAAACTGAGCCCTAGCTTCTCGAATACTCAGAGGTGGAACGATGGATCTTATCGATACCACTAATTTATCCTTTGACGCCAATTCAAAGAAGGAATGCATGGATGAGCTAGCAAAAGCTCGCTGGGCTGATGGTTTTGTTTGCCAACGATGTGCAGGCAAAAAGGCTTACGTCATAAAGTCTCGAAACATTTTGGAATGTGCTAACAAAAATTGCAAGAAACAGACATCTCCAACTTCAGGTACACAGTTTCACGGAAATCGAGAGATTGAAGACCTCTTTCTCACTCTAAAAAACAACAATCGAAAATGCAAAAGCTATTTGGAGGACAATGCCGGAGACAATCCTCCTGAAGTGCATTTGCCCACCAAGGATGGAGAAAGCCAGACGCGCGCTCAGCACCACGAAGCAACTAGTCGTGCGTGGCGAAACCGCAAGAGCAGGAGGCGGCGAAATGGATCACCTAATAGAAGAACTAAACCTGAGTCACTCAGGTTCATTCTTTCTTCCAGCCTGAGTCACTCAGGCTTATTCTTTCTCTCCAGCCTGAGTCACTCAGGCTCACTCTTTCCCTCCAGCCTGAGTCACTCAGGCTCATTCTTTCCTCCAGCCTGAGTCACTCAGGCTCATTCTTTCCCTCCAGCCTGAGTCACTCAGGCTCATTCCTTCCCTCTAGCCTGAGTCACTCAGGCTCATTCCTTCCCTCTAGCCTGAGTCACTCAGGCTCATTCTTTCCTCCAGCCTGAGTCACTCAGGCTCATTCTTTTCCTCCAGCCTGCGTCACTCAGGCTCATTCTTTCCTCCAGCCTGAGTCACTCAGGCTCATCTTCCCCCCAGCCTGAGTGACTCAGGCTCATCTTCCCTCCAGCCTGAGTC
>JAIEQI010000116.1 GCA_019747875.1 Candidatus Obscuribacterales bacterium | reverse complement strand
GCTACTGCAATTGTTCTCGGTTTACAAGCGACCAGCTTTCGCTCGGCGCTTACATAGTATCTCCATACTTAGAACAGGTCGCTCCATGCTTAGGACTTGCTCTTTGGAGTTCGGTTCGATTCCGGGAGCGCCGGCATCTTGCCGGCTTCTATTTTTTAAGAGCGATTCCAGTTCGTCGTAATTAGATCTCTTGCCAGGTTACGGCTCGATAGCCGGTTCGTCCGCCACCGATGTAGGGAGGCGTCTGGCTCCATGGATTTATGAATGTGCCTTGCACTCCGCCTGTTCCGTCTGCATTTGTTCGCAGGTTGGCATCGTAGTGCAGGAAGGCACCACCACCGCTACCGTAGGCTGAGTTAACACCGACGCTTCCACCAACAACCGCGCCGTAGTAGTTCGCATCATTGGTGATTGAACTTGGTCCGCCTGAACCGACTACTGGTGAGCCGATCAAGATTCCTGTGCTTGGAGCGTAAATCGTCATTCTTTCATTTCCAGAAAGAATGATTTGTGTGTTGTAGGTCGAAGGGGTGCCCGAGGTGTTCGTGGTATTGATTCCATTGGAGCTGCAGAACAATTGCAGCTGCCTTGCGCTGCCACTGGTTTCGGTAATTTGTGGCAGTCCGGCTGCAGGATTGGGATCGTTGATCGCGATTTGATTCGAAGCCAACGCATTTGAGATTCCGTTCTTGCCTTGCGTGTTGAACCCGGAACCGCCACCAATTCCATTTGTGTTAATCGAGCTTGTGTTGTCGATGTTCACTAACACAGCACTGTTATTGGTGCCGCCGACATAAAGCTGGACGGGTGGCACAGCACTGGCGCTATTGGATTTTGTAGCCAAAGTGGTTGCAATTTGGGCTTGTGTTCCGCTAGCGATTTGAATGCTGGAACCACCTGTCACAGACAGGGAGTTGACCGAATAGGACCCGGGGGGAATTCTGACTGTTTCACCGCTCACGGTACCGATTGGTCCAGTCGGTGCCGGTGCGGAGGAATCGAAAATCAATTGGGCGCCGTTTTGCAGCGAGATACTGCCCAGGCTGACTGCGCCGGCTGGTGCGCTCGGAGCTGGAGCAATCGGAGGTTGGGCGTAAGTGACTCCGTTTGCATTAGTCGGTCCGACGTTCCAGGTTGTGATACCACCTGTCCATGCTGGTGGATTTGCAACAGGAACCGTGCCATTTTGGTAACCGTTTGGAACGTTGGGCTGGATGCCGTTCATAATTCCGAAGACGTTGTGTACGGGATCACTTGATGAACCGCTGGTGTATCTTGGAGTGCGAGTATCGCCAGGACCGGTCACGGGATAGTATGCGGTGTTCTTGCCGTTTGAATAGCTGTTGCCCATCATTGTGTTCCAGGGCGCGGTCGATGCCGGATTTGCGCTGTACATGCTGCCGACGATTCCGAACTGTTGTGCATAATATGATTGCGGGTCTGGATATTCGTAGTGCGATCCGCCTTGTGTGATGCTTCGGCTGAGACCGCCACCACCATAGACCTGGCTGATTTTTCCGAGCGAACCGCCTTCGGCTCCGATTCGCATGTCGCGCACGCCGTTGGTCATGATCGGATTATTGTAAGTGTTGTAGCCAGCTTGGCCGGCATAGACAACTGATGCAACTCCGAACACACCATAAGGGAAGATGCCTGTGCCGGCTGACATAATCGGTTGTAGAATCGCGCGTACCGTTGTCGTTTTGCCTGCTGCTCCTCCGTAGTTCGCTGAGACAGTAAGACGGCGATAGTAGTTCGGGTTCTGTGCATTGAGCAGAGGATCGAACAAAATGGAGTCACGCTGATCATTGAAGTTGCCGGGTGGGTTGCCGATATTTTCAACGGTGACCGTGACTTGAGCCTTCGAATCATTGAGAACATCCGCAGGTACCTGCCAGCTCACCGAAGATCCAATTGTGTCGCTGCAATCTTGACCGCCACCGCCATTGCCGTTGCCGGTTGCGTATATGTTGTTGAGTCGCTGAATCGCATAGTCCGTTCCTAGCTCTGCAAAAGTGCGAGCAGTATTGCCATGCTTCAGAGAACCAGTTTTTTGTAAGACTGGCATCATGCCTGAGAGGAGAGCTGAGGAGAAGAGAGTGAGCACTGTGCCCATTGCTAGCACTGCTGCTAGCGACATACCGTGTTCGTTTCGTTTGGCAATTTTTGTTGTTTGAATGTAACTCATATATTGTGCCTCGGAAGATAAGCTCAAGAAATTAGGCACCGCCCATGATGGTAGCGCTCGAATTGTTCCGCAGATAGAACTCGGACCGCAAATTAGTAACTGTGCCCCGTTTTTGGGCATCGACTGAGAGAACTTGGACACTCATAAGAACGCCTTTGAAGTTAACCAAATTCGAAACGTCGTTGAAATTTGTGGTACCGCTCACAAAATTTCTTGCACTTTGAACCGTTCCACCTTGGCACGTAATGTAGCGAAAGATGCTTGGTCGCTGCGTCGCGGGATCCAGCGGACCGACTATTCCTGAAAGCAGTGTGGTCGGTACGCCGGGCTGAATGCCGGCTGGCATGTTGGTCCAGGCTCCAGGTGCGGGGAATGTTGCAACTTCGAGTCTGTACCAACGAGTTGGACCCAACCGGGCGTTCCGGTCGTTGTCGTCAACGATTCTGAACACGTACGTGTCCAGAGCTGGAAGATTGTTTTGGCCTTGTACCATGCGAGGCCAACCTTCAGGTGTGAAAGTCTGAACCTGAACGACGAGGGTTTGGTCGTCTAGTGTGTAACCGGCGTTTGGACTTCCCCCCCAGGGCCAGGTTGCTATTTGACCAAGCTCGGTTCCGTTTGTTGGATTGTAATAAACGTCAGCGATCGAAGGGAATGTTGCCGAGGTATTGCATGCAGATCCATTGAGAACTTGCTGCAGACTTACGTTGTTAGCATGAACGGCGAATCCGTCTCCGCTCGGTCCTGGTGGGAAGGCTGAATAAGGGTCGGTTGCGACCATGACTTCACCTTGTACATCACCGAGCGTCCGTGCCATGCGAACCAGGCGGCCGACTTTGTCGAGGGCTACCCGTGCGGCTGTGAGGTTGTCGCCCTTGTTGAAAGCCTTGACGCTTTCAATTGTGTTCAGCGACATCAGCGACATCATTGAGATCGCGACGAATGACATGATTACGGTTGCAACCAAAAGTGAAACCATCGTGCTGGCGTTTTGCTTGCGGCTGTTTTTCGGAAATCTTTTGTTATTCATTGCTGGCTACCCGTTCAATCCGTTTGGTGTAAGGACCGAGCTGAGCGAGTATGTCTTGTGCTTGCCGCTTGTGTCCAGGTAAGACATGGTTACTGTTACTTGAACACCGGTCATTCCGTTTACCGGAGCAAGATTCACTCTCACAGTATTGGTGGTGGCACCGGACACGGGGTCACAAGTTACAAGGGAGGTGTTAGCGCCCGGCGTGACGGAGGCATCACCACCGGCGGTGTAGTCGTAGTTGGCGCCTGCTTCGTGCAGAAGGGGATAAGGAAAGAGGGGATCGTTTGAAGGCGTGCCGGTGATGGCTGGGAAGTGATCACCCAGGTTAGCTGCTACGAAGTTGTAGGGCAACCCTCTCAGGTGGTCGACAATTCCGGAGCCGACGGCGGTGGCTAGAAGTTCGCTGCTTGCCATATTTCCGACGCGCTTCACTTGTGTGTACATCTGGATCAAGGCGGTTCCAATGATGCTGGATACTAAAACTGCTACAACAGCTTCGATAAGAAAATCGCCGCGCTGGTTTCTGATCGCCTTTGAATCAAAACTTCGCCAATTCATTTTCATTGCGTGATCCTCCGTCTCACCACCCGGCGAGATCGAGAAGGGATAAATGTTTGTGCGGAAACCTCGGAGAGCAGGAAGCTCCGCCTTATTTTCTAAAAGTAGAATTACGATATAGGGATAGGGAGGGGGAGGGGGAGGGGGAGAGGGGGAAGGACTAAGAGGGGAGTAGGAGCTATAAACCACCCGCCATCGCCATAGGTCCGCAACGCCAATGCTGAACCACGAAGCGAAACGATACTATTAACATAGTCAGATTCGTCCAACGAGTCGATTGGAAACAGAAAAGTTAGAGGGATTTCCTCGCTGAATTCAGCTGCCGGAAGTCCGCTGTATAAGCTGTTCTTGGGATTCCGTCACCTTCCCACCACAATTTATTCGTAACACATTGTTATGGGCCGGTTCGCAATCAGCGTCCGGTGGTATCGCGTTGCAAGCACTAGGCGCTCTGTCCGTAAAACATATGTATCTATTTTGCTGATCGCTTCAAAAGGTTAGATGCGCTATCGCAGACAACATGGGGATATGGTCCGCCGTATCCCCGTTTCCATGGCTCTGCAACGTCATCCCATTTGATCTTGTAGTAAGTGCCCCACGACAAAACCTGAAGCTCTGGTCCGCTTTTCTCGTTCTTTATTCCGGAAACTACAACCCAATGAGCGTTAGTTGGACCAGTCATGAATTGAATGGCCACCGGCTTGCCTTCATTGATATGCTTTCGCAAGGTTGCAAGTGCATCGTCTGCTTCGGAAAGAGAGTAGGCTGAGAAGTTTTTCTCGGAAAGAAGATTCAAGTTTTCCTTGAACTTGTCGGCTCTCATTCCTGGTCCCCAGCTCCGGTAATCGTAACTGTCTAATTCTTTTGGATCCTTCTCTACTCCATAGAATCGCAGCATGTTCGCCACGCCTGTCATTCCGCATTTTCCATCCATGAATGATGCTGCTGGCTGTTCCCATGCGTTAGGTAGTTGGTCTTCGGGTTTCTTGATCTCCTCCATCGGAACAGATTTTTTCTTATTGTCAGAATTTGCACCAATTGGAATAGTCCAGGGCTCTAGCTCATATCTGTGTTCGTGTTTCTCCTTTTCCTTCTCCTTCTCCTTCTCCTTCTCCTTCTCCTTCTCCTTGTCCTTCTCCTTTTCCTTCTCCTTTTCCTTCTCCTTGTCCTTGTCCTTGTCCTTCCTTTGCGCTGAATCTGTTTTCTGAGCGCCTGAATTTGTCTCCGTTTGATCTATTATTTGAAGGTTTGGGAGTGTTGGCAGCGTTGTGCGTTTCTCATCTGTTTTGAAACCCTTGTACGTCGAATTAGCTAGGAGCTGCAAGTAAGTCTCTAATGCTTCCGGCTTTTCCTGCGCAGCCTTCTCAGTTTTTTGCACTTCGCTTTCCATTCTCAGCCCTCACAGATTGCAGCGACAACATTCTTCTGCTATTTGTTAGTCTTCGATTGAGAGGTCCGTAAAGTTCTTTCTGAATTGTGCTAGGGAGATTGTAATCTTGCCGTTGACCCCTTCTCCTTTTGCCCAGGGATTCCTTATCGTGACGCTGCCGCTCTTGTTTCCATCAGGTTTGAAATCGACAACGGAAAAAGCGTGGCGGCGAGGGAAGCCATCGGCAGAATGACTGTTGATAAGACTTCCGTCGATGGAGGCTGTCACCATCTTCTTGTTTCGAAAAGCATTTTCTAGTGTGCTCGCCATTCTCTCCTCTCCGCTGAATGTGCTTGTATAGCCGCTTACCGAGTTGCCGGATAGGAATTTCATAGAGCTGGAGCTGAAGCCGCCACCATCGCCCCCTTCGGCGGGAACATTTCCGCCGAAGGGATTGAGAAAGGATCTTCTGTAGAATGCTTGCTGGCAGTAGGATCCGTAAGCCTTTTCCATCACGCTTGCCCAGGTGCCATTTGAACTGCCGTGATTGAACAGACCAAGTTCTGCTTGGGTTGGTGCCTTCACTGTTACGGGTTCGTGCGGTGCGCCTTTGAATGTTACTGTAAAGGTTCCGTCTGCATTCTCCTTTATTGAATCTCTGATCACCGCAGGGTTGGATTGTGCAAGCGAGCCGAGCGCTGCCAGAAAATAGCAGTTTCCTATACCGCCTTGCTTTATGCCTTCCGGAGTTATGCTCTTCAGCGGATCATTTCTGTCGGCAAATAGATCGTGACTTATTTCCATTCGCTGGGATGAACTCACGTCTGAGCATGTGACTGATACGGCTGTGATAACGGCACTGTTTTCTTTTGCGGCATACGACCGATCGGCAAACTCAATAATTGCTTTGTTGTCTATGCTGCGATCCAAGACGCTGCCGATCTGGCTGAAGTTATCTCGCAGCATTTGGAGGAATTTGCGGTCCGCATCGCTTGTCTTTGCATTTGCCAGGGCTGCATCCAGCTCCGACCGTGTTAGGGAATTGCTACTGTCAGTGTCGAATTTCTTCGTTCCATAGGATGCGAAATTCTTGATCGAATGATACTCTTGAAACGCTTTTCCCAGAGCAATCTCATCAGCCTTAAATTTATTGAGATCTTCATAGCTAATCCCCGGCGAATCCCACATACTCTTTTGCGAGGTTAACTTTTCGAGTGATGAAAAGTTTTTGTACATGGCCCCTAGTGCTTGTGCTTCCTTTCCTTGGATGGACGCATTCTCCAATTCTTTGACTATTTGATCCTTTGTGAGAAAGCCTTTCTTTTCTGTGTCGAATTTCTCGATCAGTTTTTTGCCGTACTCAGAGAACTCTCCCTGCGTTACCTTTTCGCAAAATACTCTCTTCCCGCCTTTTGGGGCACTGTCTTTCGGTGGCTCGTCTTTTTCCTTGCTTGAACTTGACTCTCTCGGCAAGATGTGGCCGATCAATTCAACTTCGGGCAGTACGCTTGGCATTGTACTTTTGTTGAATGCAATTGCCGCTTGTGCTGCGTCCGAGTTCGCAAGATAATTCAGCGATTCAGGCAGCTCCATTCTGTTTTGTTCGTCGTTCTGTTTTTTTCTTTCCGAAAGGTTTGATTCCATAACAAATCCTTCCCGTTTTTGCGGGACTAAGTGGAAGGTATATTAGATTTGAGGTAGAGGTGGGCTGAGACTGCTCTAGAACTTCGCGGGCCGATGCCATGGACGCAGCTTTTGTGCGCACCAGAGCTGGACTAGAATTAATATTTGTCTCTATCGATTAAAGAATCTGGTTGAATAGTGCCAGGCTGAGATTGGAACGTCTTGACCGGTTGCCATCACATGCTCAACGTCGGTTTTCTTCAAGTGATAGTGATTCATGGCGATGAAGTTCTCTGGGCTAAGGTTTGGTGCAAGACCTTTGCCGTAAGGAGTTGCGATAGTGTTTGGTGCTCCGGCTGACGCATTGTAGAAGAAGCCATATGCGGGAATGACCGCTACGTCGCGCTCATTGAAACCCAGTGGTCGTGTAACGCTCTGGTCGTCTCTGGTTGGAGCATCCATATGAATCAGTGCATAAGGCTTAACTTTTGCATGGGCTGCGACGCCTCGGGCGGAAACATTACCGGGAAATAGCTTTGCCAAATCGAATCCAAAGGCTGTGGTGCGAAAGGGAATCTTGCCTACCGCATTGACGTTGACATCGCAGACTGTGACATCGAAGTTCGGATTGTTGCTTTCGAATTTGACATTGACGCTGGCGCCAGCTAAGCCCACTCTCTGGCAGAGTTCTTGTGCAACCGCTGTAGCTTCTTCAGAGGCAACCTGTTCGGTAAATCCAGGGCGCGGCTGACCTAGCCAGTATCTTCCATTGTCACATGCTTGGGCGGCTTGATTGGCTATATGGGAGACTTGCGCTTGCAAGCTCAGTTGTGCTGCGACGTTACCGAAAAACAGGAATAGAGGAACTGCTATTCCCAAAATCAAGACTGTGCCGCAGGTGCCTTCGACAATTGCACTGCCGGTTGTATTTCTCATTCCTTTAAGTCTTGCTCTGTTTTGTCTTGCCATTTGCCCTGCCTCCTAAGAAACGCGTCAACCGCATGAACATAAAGTACAAAACGATCGTTAGGCGTTTGTGGAAGCTGACTAGTTTTTGGCTTTAATTTGATACCCATACCCTTTAATACTGAGAATCTGAATGTTCGAACCAATGGAGTTGAGCTTTTCCCTCAGTGAGCTGAGAAATACTCTCATGGCGCCTGCTGAGGGCTCGCCGCCATCGCTCCAACCTGCAATTTTCATCTCATCCTGACTTACTATCCGGTCGGGATTTTGGACTAGCAAACTCAGCACGGCTATTTCTTTTGCCGATAGAGCAATCTCTTTTTCACTACAGACGACGGAAGATGAAAGGGGGCGCAGCACAAGATCCGCAAATGGAATATCCTTGGGGTTTTCGAGCGGAGCGCGTCTCAAGGTGGCTCGGACAAGTGAGAGCAGCACATCGCCTTCAAATGGCTTCGTCAGATAATTGTCAGCACCGGCATTGAGACCAGTGATTTTGTCTGGAGTAGCATCGCGCCCTGTGAGCATGATTACAGAGCAGCTACCTCCCTCTAGTCTGTATTTGTTCAACAACTCAACACCGCTCATGCCTGGCATTTCCCAATCGAATATCATCAGATCGTATTTATAGGTTTTGATGAATCCCCATCCTTCATCTGCGCTACTTGCACAATCAAGAGCATGCCTGTCGCTCTCCAAAATAGTCTTGATAGCGCTGCGGTTTTCTTCGTTATCTTCAACAAGAAGGATCTTTGCCATGGCTATTGTCTGCTATACCGTTTCTATTTCTGCTTGCGGAACTGTGAACCAAAATGAGCTTCCATTTGAACTGCTGTCCACTCCAATCTTCCCTCCCTGTAATTCGACAAGAAGCTTGCATATCGGCAATCCTAGCCCGGTGCTTCCGCTTTTCTTTCGCTTATTATCCGGTACTTGTTCGAAGGGCAAAAATATTGTTTCGCGATAATCCTCAGGGACACCGGGACCGTGGTCCACTATGCAAAACTTGATGTGGTCCGAATTTTGTTCAGCGCGAACCTCAACTGAACCTTTGGGTGGACTGAACTTAATTGCATTGCCCAGGAGGTTGATAAACACCTGGCTCAATCTCTCTTTGTCGGCTACAACTAGTTGCTCGCCGCCTGTGTATTTCAATTCCAGCCCGGTATTTTGAGCAATAGGCTCCATTTCTTTCAGACATTCTGCAATCACTTCCTGAGCATCAACCGGGGCAATTGTTAGCTTTAGTTTTCCCGCTTTAAGTTTATCGAGGTCCAGAACATCATTCACCAAATTGATCAGTCTTTTTACTGTCTTGCGCATATTCTCGATACGCTTCTTAAGGTCCTCAGGCGAGAGCTCGCCAAATGTACCTCGCAGTACTTCCAATGTCAGTGTAATCGCCGTCAGCGGGCTCCGCAGGTCGTGACTGACCATTCCCATGAGCTGATTCTTTCTATCTTCGGCTTCCTTTAGATCCCTGTGCATCTCGTGAAAGACTCGATCGAGTTCTGATAATTCGTCGCTACCTGCAAGTGGTGGATTGAGCGTTTCACCTTGCACGACTTTCTTTGTGTTATCCACCAGCACGTTAAAGCGCAATCCAAAGTCTTTCGCATAAACGGCCAAAAGTCCAGCGGACATCAGCATGTTCGCTGCAAAGCCGCCTATCACGCAGGAGAGGAAGATCCATCTGCGCTTCTCGATCTGCGCTGCATCTACCAGGTCAACTTTTGATCGCTCTTCAATGAGCCCTTGCAGATCCTCAAGCGATTTTTCCATATCGCCTTTTAGTTCGTTCATTAGAAGCATGTTGTTCTGATGTTTGAGATCCTTCAGCTTTAGGAATTTCATTCCGGTCTCAAGATCAGCAACTGCTCTGTTAATAGAACTCCGAGCGGCTTTGAGCGATTTGAGATTGGGCATTTCGTGCTCCATCTGCTCAAGGTTCTCAACTTTTCTATGAAGCCGGTCAACAACAGCATCAAACACATTGGCTATGCTTTCATCATTTGAAAGTCCGTAAGCGGTTAAGAGTCCCAGCGCTCGGTACGCATCTAAGGAGATAGTCATAAGCTGTGAGGTTTGCGTTCGATTTTGCAAATCCTTCCAGGCCATTTCTTCAGTGACTCTATATGCAATTAGAAGGACGATGACAAAAATGAACTGCGCGACAATTGGTGTTCCGATTAAAAGTAACCCTTTTTGGAAGAGCTTCATGAGCGTGGCTTTCATCTCTGGCTGGATAGGTCTTAAATACCCTGTAATGTTTTTGACTACGCTCGACGGCGTTAGCGAACGTAAGAGACCTCATTGTCATTCATCCTTTGCGGATTCCAGCTGTTGCCGCGAACTTCCTTACCCCCTAGCGCGGTCTCGATGTCCTTTTTCTTCAAATGGTAGTGATTCATTGCTCGGAAGTGTTCAGGAGTGAGGTTCTTGGCCATCCCCTTTCCGTAAGCCGTAGCACCAGCGCCTTCGCCCGCCACAGCTTTATAGAAGAAGCCGAAAGCCGGTATGACTGCAACATCACGCTCGTTGAATCCGAGAGGTCTTGTGACAGATTGGTCCTCCCTTCTGGGCGCATCCATGTGAATCAATGCATATGGTTTGATTTGGGAATGGGATGTATGAGCCGAGACGGACACCTGTGCGGAGAAGATCTTCGCCATGTCAAAACCGAAAATATTTACTCTTGCTGGAAATCTATCTGTTGCATCGGCGGTTAAATGGCAGACAGTGAGGTCATTTCCTTTTTTGTCTTTCTCATATGTGATTTGAACTTTGGTGTTTTTGAGACCAATCGCCGTGCCCATATATTGAGCCGCGCCGACTGCCGTTGCTTCGGCTTTAGCCGGCTCGAAGCCTGGGCGTGGTGCCTCTAGCCAGTAACGATATTCGTCAATAACCTGGGCTGTTTCCACTGCGACTTGAAAGGCTTGAGATTGAACAGTCAGCTGAGTTGAACTGTTAGCAAAGAATACAATGATGGGTGCAGCGATTAAAAATACGAGGAAGGTGAAGCATACGCTCAAGAAAAGGGCGCCGCCTCTTTCTGAACGACTTTTGGAAAAACGTCGCTTTTTATTCTGCCTGGACGAATAATGAGCGCTCTGGCGATGTGCTGCCAACTTTTCCTTCATCGTTTCCATTTGAATTCCCCGCTTGACCCGACAAGACTAAGCTAATGCATAAACGTTAGCTAAATGTGGAAGTGATCGATTGAGGAGAATCATTTGGTTGTTTCCGTAAATGCTGGGTCTGGGTTTGGAGAGCGAAAACTCTTCTTAATTCTGATTGCGCTGCAACTATTAATGGTTGTGCTGCTGGCGGCGATAGCTTTTTCTCCATGGTATTCGTCCTACTTTAACAGCATGATGCGTGATTATTACCTGCAAGCGCATCGAATTAACAAGGCAGATTCGGCTGCTCTCCAAAAGGCCACGATGTACAGCTCTCAGAATGCGCGTCTTTTCCCCGACATTGAATTAACCGAGGAAACTGCACGTTCTGCAATTGCAGATAAAAGCACTAGTACCGCTGCCGAGAAGCGACTGCTGACCTGGAGCAAAAGTAAGAATTCTGCTGTGACTCAGCTCGCGCGTCCGAAAGCTATCTCTCTTGAGTTGTTGCTTGCGCGGAAGGCAATTAAGCAGGGCAGTACTCAATCTGCTTCAAGGCATTTGCAGGCAGCTATTGGCCTCATAAGAGTCGCTCCCAAAGGCACGGCTTATTCTCGGACTGGCTATATTCATTCGTACCTTATGCTAAGCGCAGAGCTTGCTGCTTTGCGTAAAGACGATAGGCTCAGGTCAAAGTTGGAAAAAGAACTACGCCTTTTTGATGGCGTGGTATACGCAAAGCAGATCTACGACGATCTGGGAATCGAAGGATTTGAACTCGACTATCCAATTTCACTGAGAGTCCAATCGATGCTTTCCGGAAATGAAAGTAATCGAGGTTTGGATCTGAGATCGCTAAATGAAGCGGTCACTTTATTAGCGGATCCGTCAGTGACGAAGTCTACTAGAACGCCGCTTCTGTCTCATGCACTGGCTGTTGCTGAGCAAAGGAATGACCGCGCTCTGGCAGGCAACGTGTTGCAGGCTTGGTATAAAGGTGCGCACGATCATCCTAACTCCAGAGAGGAGGCGTTTCTCCTTTTGGGGTTGACTAAGGAATCTGTTCTTGCACCAAATCCAGCAATTGGAAACGAGCTTTTGACGTCGCTCATTTATGGTATTAATCACGGACTTCTGGAAGACGCAGCTGTTGCTAGTTTCGTGGAAAATATACCTGCATATGTTCTTGGTTTGAATTTGATCTATCCTGATCCAACAGAATGCTCGAACAAATTGGCGCAGGTTAATGCGTTACTGAATACTGCCGGACGGATACATGCCGACGAGCGAGGTTTGCGTGTGGTCGAGGCAACGTTACTGCAGCGCCTGGGAAAAACGAACGAGGCGCGGAAGATTAGCTTTGACGTTCTTCTTACAAAGGGCGCATTGGAACACAGTCGAGAAGCGCTGCTTTCTTCTAATCTGACAACATGCGCGCAAGTTTTACCTGCACAGGAAAGAGCTGCTTTTCTAGAAAAAGTGCTCGCCGCGCAAGTTTGGTCGAATCAGTCGAAGAAAGATATTTACCTGTCACTTGCTCAAGCTTATGAAAGTTCCAATCAAAACTCCAAATGGCTTGCCACTTTAGGCGTGCTCTATGGCGACGGTAAGCGTGAGCCTGTAGGAAATCCGGCGCAGATGTATCGAGACGAATACCGACTGCGTTCTTTATTCTCTCAAAGAAAGCTCAAGGAAGCTGATGCGTGCTTTCGTGATCTGAAAAAGGTTTATGGGAGTGATTTGGCAGTTTGGGAAAATTTGTGTAGGCTGCATTTTGCATGGTTGCGTGCGTATCCGCAATATGATGCGATGCACCTGGCTGATGCAAAGAACGGGCTATACCCTGAAGTGAGTTTTCTAGAATCAGTGAATTCTTCGAAAACTCTGTTCGGTGCAGATTCGCCAACTCATTCCGAATGCCTGCTCTATTTTGCTGAATACGAATTCTGTAGAGGCAATTTGGCACAAGCGAAAGTTCTCTGTGATCAAATTACTGAAAAATGGACGTCTGAAAGTTCACATGCTTTTCTTGCCGCGCTTGATTTATCAAATGAACTGGTGGGTAAGCCGCTGCCATTGAAGGATTCTTATTCGGCCAAAGCAGGGAGCAAGGCGCAAATTGATTCGTTGCATTCAATTTATTCGTCAGCTGGAAGAAGCGAAGCTAAGGCGCGCATGGAGAAGATGCTTCCGCGAATCAAAGAACAATGAATCTAAGATCAAAATGCTTCGGCAAGAACTTGGCTGAGTTCGCCCATGTATTTGATACAGCAATCACACGAGACATGGTGCAAACCAGGCATCTTCAACTGAGCGCCAACCATCCAGCCCGGGCGAATCTCACTATGCGCATTTTGCGCGCACTCTTCAAGTATGCAATGTACGAAGACTCGGATGGACGACCTGTAATCACAATAAATCCAGTCGATCGGCTTAAGCTGCCAGACTTTGGAACAAAGTTGCTCGTAGGCAATCTCTCATTCGTCCGGCGCAACTCAAGCCCTGGTACAAAGCAGTAATGGCGTTGACTAGCGCGGAAGCGCGCGACCTGCTGCTGCTTGAATTATTCACAGGACTTCGGCATGGAGAAGCAATTCGTCTTGAATGGAAGAACATCGACTTCAAGCACAAAACGATCTTGGTTGAAGATACGAAAAATCACAAGGAACACATGCTGCCAATGAGCACTTACCTTCTGGCGATCATTGAAAAGCGATCTCTGATAAGCGGAAGTAGTCAATTTGTATTTCAGTCGGTCAGCAGCAAACATGGGCACATCTCCGATATTCGCGATTCGATCAAGCAGGTGATTGCAAGTTCTGGTGTTGAATTCACTGAGCACGATCTCAGGCGGCTATTTTGCTACCTACGTCTGAAGATTCGAGCAGGAGAGAGCTTTGGCTTTCTTAAGTAAGGAATTTGCCCTTTTCACATATTGCAGCGATACTGAGCTGAAAGGCTTTTGCGTTCAAATTGTTCAGGGGAAGAAATCAAACAAGCTGACAAAGACTTATCTGGTGAACGGCAAACCAAAAGGCAGAAGCCGGAACGTTACAGTAACGATTGGCAAGCATGGCGTAGTAAGCACTGAAAGGGCTCGAACAGAAGCAAAGCGAATTCTTGGTTTGCTGGCGCAGGGCATCAACCCGACAGCAGTGAAAGCGCAGGAAATTGAAGATCAAATTCAAGCGGAACTTGCAGAAAAAATAGAAAAGAACTTCTCAGAGTTGAGCTTAGAAAAATTGCTCGCGGATTACCTTGAGCAACGCCAATTGAAAGAAAAGACAAGCAAAGACTATGTTCGATTTACAAAACGATGCCTCGGCGATTGGCTCAAGCTGCCCATTGTGGATATAACTCGCGACATGGTTCAAAAACGTCATCTTGAATTGAGCAAAGAGCAAGGTGCGCAGGCTAACTACACCATGCGAATCTTGCGCGCGCTTTTCAAATACGCCATCGCAGTATATGAGGATGCTGATGGAAAACCGCTACTTACTATTAACCCGGTGGATCGCCTCAAGCATGCCCGGCTATGGAATAAAGTACCCCGCAGGCAAACAGTAATTCGGCCGCATCAACTAAAAGCCTGGTATAAAGCTGTTTCCGAACTGAGCAACTTGGAAGCGCGCGATGTACTTTTGCTAGAACTTTTCACAGGATTGCGACGCAGCGAAGCTCTGGGTCTCAAGTGGAAAAATGTAGATTTCCAACACAAGGTGATCTCTATTGAAGACACCAAGAACAGCACAGAGTTTGTGCTGCCAATGAGCACGCACCTGCAGGAAATGCTAGAAAAGCGCAGTAAGATTTCCGGGGGCAAGGAGCATGTGTTCCCTAGCCCTACAAAAGCTGGCGCTTCAATCAGTGATATTAGAGAATCCATCAAGCAGGTAATCAAACACTCTGGAGTTGAGTTCACGGAGCACGATCTTCGCCGCACTTTTGAAACGATCGCAGAAAGCCTGGACATTTCTTATTACACTTTGAAGAGGCTGCTCAATCACAAAACAGGCAGCGACCCAACAGCCGGTTACATTGTGACAAGCGCAGAACGTATGCGCGATGCCTCTCAAAAGGTGGCTGCGAGCTTAGCGGCATCAATGGGCATGCCAGCTCCGAAGCCAACCGATACAAAAGCAAAATTGCGCCGGGTTCAATAGATTACCGACCGGCAGAAGTTTTGTCCTACAAGTGCAATAATATGTCGAGGTTGGTTGGAGAGATCAAAATGTCATTTTTGCTTTTTCTCGACGAAAGTGGGCATGATCACAGAAACCTGCCTTATGAAATTCATGGCGGGATAGCTATTCATGCGGAGAAACTATGGGCCTTTATTCAAGCAATCCGCGATTTAGAACAGTCCTGTTTTGGTGATGCGCTGCATACTTATGGCAGTGAAATCAAAGGCGAAAAGCTACTGAATAAAAAGAGGTTCAAATGGGCGGCCCAAAGTCCCCTAATGGAGCCTGTTGCAAGACGCAAGGCAGCTCTTCGATTTCTTAACGACAATGCACAAGGTCAGACTCCCCACAGAGAGTCATTCACGGCATACGGTCAATCCAGTATAGAAATGGTTCATGGAATTTTTCGACTTCTGATTGGTCATGATGCAAGAGTGTTTGCGGTTGCAATACCGCGCGGCATTCAAAAACCAGCGAACTTCACTACCCAAGATTTTCTCAGGAAGGACATCGTTTTTCTATTTGAGCGATATTTTCAACTGCTAGATCAATCGGACGATACAGGGTTGTTAGTAATGGACCAATCCGACAAAATTCTTGATCGCAAGTTTGTGCGGCACGTGGAAAACTACTTCAACAAAACTCAGACCGGCAGGTGGCGCGCTTCGAGGATCATTCCGTCTCCACTTTTCGTTTCTTCCGACATGACTTACCCGGTACAAGTTGCTGATGTTTGTATTTATTGCCTGAACTGGGCATTCCGCATTCCTTCAAGAGGTATGAATGCACCTGTACGTCAGGACATAGCCGATCAGTTTGCAGGTTACTTAGGAGCTTTACAGCACAGGGCTGTTCTGGAGCTAGATTCCGGCGAGAAAATCACAGCATTCTCGATAGCCTATGTACCAGACCCGTACACAGCCAGACCATAACAAAAAATTCTGATAAAAAAGAAGAGGGTAACGCCGTTGAAGCCACCGTGGCAACTTCGAGGCCGAACCCTCAATTACTATTATGCTGCCTTTGCTTGAACCTTGTCAAACTTAGCCACTGGCGCATCGTAATAATTGCGCGGCACCCTGCTGCACAGTGCTTATGTATTAAGGCTTTTCGATAATTCCATTTAATTAAGCCCCAAAAGCGGAGCTCCGTACCTTCAGAGTAAAACCGACGTGTTTTTTGCTGAGCTCCGTACCTTCCAGCATGTAAAGCTCCGTACCTTTCTAGAAAAACCGCAGGTGAATTGCCTGCAGCCCACTAGGAAAGAAGCATGAGCATCTGCGTATCTGCGGGCTCCAGATATGGGCTTAAGATGCAGTTTTCCAAGCTGTAAAACATCCTGGCAAAGCATTAGAACCAAACATGATGAGCAATTTCCCAGACACTGTCTGGAAAATCTCTTACAACTCGGTAGATACCCCTTAATAATTATGCAGCAGCTTGCTGCATAATTTCACCTATGTCGATGAATTGGGCTGTCCGCTGAGTTTTCGGTCGATTCGGCAAACTGGACATCTGCTGTGTTGGCAACCTACCTGAACCTGTGAGTAACTCCACAGGCAGTGCACGTCGTGGCCAGTTTCCGAGCATAAGAAGAACAGCTCCTCTTCAACAAATTTGCAACAAGCTGTTGCAAAATTTGTCGTATGCTCGGAACGCCCCCCTCTTTTTAAGATATTGCAAACGCAGAAGCTGTCAACCTCAAGCCCGCTGGGCGGCTGCGCCGAGGCTGACAGCTTCTGCTGGTTTGCAATCGGTCACGATTATCGGGGAAAAGGGAAGTTTTGATCCTTTGTTAAATGTAGGAGTTGGTTGGCGACTTTGCAGCAGAGCCCTAATGATGGGAGGAACGACCATTCGGTAGGGCAAGATAAAGAGAATCTCTTCAAGTCTGCCATGCCACCAGCGGCGGTATTCAATGGAGGAGATAAATTTTCCGTCGACTCGATTTTCAGCAGCACGCACCCGAAAGCCCAGTCTATGGCTTCCTCTATAGAGGAGATTGGAAAGGGCTGGTGTGTGAGCAAGTTTGACGAGCTCAGCAGTGGTCCGAGACCTTTAGCAATACTCCCACTGAATGCGCACTGTGCGGTTGTAATCAAAGACGGGTTCCTTGATAATTGCATGTACTTTCTCAAGTCAGGCACTCTATGCGATTTGTCATTCGAATTCCGCATTGTGTCAGCCTGTTTCATTTTGCTTGCAGCTTGTTCTCAGTTCGCCCATGCTCAAGGGTTTGTTGGGCGTGATGAGCTGACTCCGGAAATGATTGAAGTACTAAAGCATCCAAACGCAATGTTTGTGTATTCATTGAAAGCTGAAGAAACCAAGGTCAATCCAAATTATTTCGGATGGAAGATGTTGGGCAAAGCTGCAGTAACGGGACAGCCAGATCGAGAGAATATCGGGCAAATGCTCATAGCTGAAACGTCACCTAAGAGTGTGGCTTATTGTCCGTTTCAGCCGCACCATGGTGTCAGCATTTTTTCCAAAGGAAGCCGGCTCGACTATGTAATTGCTTCAATTGTCGCCAAATTCAAATCTATTCAAGTAATGGTGAGTACTGGAATCATGGGCGACTTGACTGTTCGGTATCCGAACTAGAGGACGCTCTCAACAGAACACTAGTCGAACACCAAATCGCCCAAGCAGCAGATTATCTAGAGGAAAAGAGGAAGTCTAAATCGCGGAATACAAGCTCACCAGCTGACAAAACAAATCAATTGCGAGTTATCGGTCGACGCCGGAATGGAATCAACGTGCATCCAGCAAAATCCAGCGGAGCGAAACCTGACGTTGGGAGGAATAACCATACGGTAGGGCAAGATAAACGGTGAATGTTAATTCCCCAAAACCTGCTATGGAGGAAGCTAAGATGCCATGCAGTGTAGGCTGAAGCACTGCGAATCACCATGCAGAACTCGCACAACGCTTGTTCTGTGCACATCTCGCAGGCATGTGTGGTTGAATGGGAAATTCAATCCGAATCAATATCGTCTTCTTCTATTCGTGGTTTGGGTTTCGTTTCTGCAGATAGCGGTTTAGGCTTTGGTCCACGCCCAGCAGGAACTGGTGCCGATCCTGCACCCTTATCCCCTCCAGCGTCGACAACTATTTGATAAAGGACTTTTCTGCACTCATCTCCGCACTCCGGACCTCTGCGATAAGCGATGGATTCGACTGCACTTCCATAAGCGTAAAATCGCTCCAGTGGCATATGCGTGGCAGATGGATGAGGCAAAAGACTTTTCAGATAGGCTCCCAGGTTTTCAGCTTCCTTTTCTTCTAACGGTTGTACGAGATCCAACAATGGCTTTAACTTCTTTAGGGCAACAAGAGGGTTCTTGTAGCTTATTAGGTTATTGTCGAAGGCTCTTCGCAACAACTTGCATTGCGGCAATGCTGCCTCTCTGTCCAGCGGTGTAGGTTGGACCTGTTCGAATAAACTTCGATGCTTTTCGGAGGAAAATAGTATGTGAAGCAGCGAAGGAGTCTCCTCTGTCTTTGGAAGCCTAACTTCCAAGAGTCCATAAATTAACGGACGCGCACCACATTGTTTCACAGGCTTTTCGACTGCCGCAAATAGTGCGTGAGGGTAGGAAGAATGCAATGAATCATTCTTGTCGACAGCTCTGCCCGGCTGGAAAGTTATTTCTTTGATTGCATATTCCTGGCACAATAGCAAATCAAATACCGACAATCCTATAAGGTCCCCGAATTCTGCCGCTACGACCGCGCCAACTTTGATAAAGATAAGCGCATCGGGAATGTGCCTGCCGAATGATACTGAGAGAGTTCCCGTCACAGCTTCGCCGTGCAAATACTGAACAGCGCGAGAAACTGTCCCCTCTTTCATTGAAGTAATGTGCAGACTAATGCCCAAGAAGCGGCCCATGATGGCTGACGATCTAAAGTCCATTCTAGCCGAAAGGTGCAGCAGCTAGTATCCGGAACAAATAACCGGAATTAATGTGGTGAGCCAGCTAAGAACGATGATCGATAATGCAGAAAGAACTTCAAGAAGCATTCGTACTACGGCCATCTCTCAAGTCCCACAATAGTCCCACAAATGAAAACAGCTACCCCGAAATCAGATAGCCATTCTCTCGAAAAGGTACTGCCGAAGGTCGGAGTCGAACCGACACGGAGTGTTTGCTCCGGCTGATTTTGAGTCATTCACCGATACTTATTATGATTTTGCAGTGGCTGGTTTTTCTGTGCCTAGCTCAAAGGCGTCGTGCAGCAATTTTGCTGCCGTTTGGGCCTTGAGGCGGCTGACTACAACTGTGATTTTCATTTCGCTTGAGGCGATCATTTTGATGTTGATGCTGTTTTTGCCGAGGGTAGAGAACAGCAGTGCTGGGATCCACGGCTGCCCGCAGAGCCCCTGCCCCACTAGGCTGACTTTGGCGCAATCGGGATCTGCCAAGACTTCCTTTGCGTTGATTTGCGATTTTATTGCATCAAGGGTTTTGATAGTTTGTTCGAGATCGGCATCCGCCACCGTGAAGATCATGCTGTTAACCCCCACCGTAGGGTGAACGGATTGCATGATCATGTCCATCGAGATGTTCTGATCCGCTAATGCTTGCGTGATCTTTCCGGCGATGCCCGGTTGGTCCGGCACATCCATTATCGCTACCGAACATTGATCCTCATCAACTGCAACGCCGCTTATCGCGCGGAAAAGTTCCATATCCCCTCCTGATGTAGTATCAATTAGCGTGCCTTTGTGTTCCGGCTTGAATGTGTTTCTTACTCGCAGTTTGACGTTATATTGTGCTGCAAGTTCTACAGATCGCGGGTGTAACACCTGTGCTCCCAGTCGTGCCATCTCCAGTACTTCGCCAGAGGTGATGCGGCTCAGCAAGCGCGCTCCGGGGATCTTGTTCGGGTCTGTGGTGTATATTCCATCCACGTCTGTATAGATGTCGCACTCCGGTGCTTTCACCGAAGCTGCCAGTGCAACAGCGGTGGTATCAGACCCGCCACGCCCAAGCGTCGTGATGTCGCCATCATCAGTGATGCCCTGGAATCCGGCGACAACCAGAACATCGAACTTCTCGAACCAATTAAATATGCGTTTGCTTTGAATATCAACGATGCGCGCTCTGGTATGTACGTGCTCGGTGAAGATTCCAACTTGGTTTGCTGTTAACGATCGCGCCTTAACGCCTCTGTCTTTTAGAACCATGCAGAGAAGTGCAATCGAGATCTGCTCGCCTGTCGAAAGCAGCATGTCGAGCTCTCTTTTGTCCGGCGAATCGCTAGCCATCTTCGCCAATTTGACCAGATAGTCCGTAGTGTCCCCCATGGCGGAAACGACGGCAATGCACTTTCGTTCTTCGGCAATCTTTTCGATGATCTCCGCGACGTGTTGGATGCGCGCGATCGTTTTTACCGACGTGCCGCCAAATTTCACAACGGAGATGTCGTTCGGTCCATCTTCTGTGAATTGATTCATTGCTAACTCATTCATAACTTACGCGCAACCCTTCTTGGTCGACTTCGAGATCCAGCACGTCAGGCTTATTGCTTTGTGATTCGCACCAGTCTTTCAAGCAGTTCATCACCTGTTGTTTATGGCGGTGGTTCACGATTGTGAGAATCGACGATCCGGCTCCGCTAAGCACGCAGCCGATCACGGGCAGATCTGAAGTCACCTTGCGCACTGCTGCCAGGTGTGGCACCAGTTCAGCCCGATACGGTTCGTGCAGGCGGTCGTGTAGAGCTTCGCTCATCGCCTCTTCGTCCCGATTGTTTACCGCTGAAACTAGCAGCGCAACCTTTTGCACGTTGTGCACCGCATCGAAGTGTTTAATTTGCTTTGGAATCGCAGCCCGAGACTTCTTCGTGCTCAAGACATATGGGGGCACCGTCACTATGCACGACCATTCTTTTGGCCAGAGCAGTTTTTGCGTGATGATCTTTCTGGTCTTCGACGACCGTCCCGAGATGACCAATCCGCCAAGAAGGCTGGCTGCTGCGTTATCTGAATGTCCTTCGAGTTCGGTGGCTTTGGCAAGAACCTTGTTATTGTCGGGGATCTGATCCGACAATGCATACGCCGCCCAAACCGCACCGGTAATTGCTGCGGCACTGGAGCCGACCCCTTTGCCCAGAGGAATGTGCGACTCGATTGTGATTCTGACTCGCTGCAAAATGGCAGGATCGTTTTGCCAAAGGTTGCTCAGAACATTGTAGATTAGGTTGTTTTGGTCCTTCGGAAGTCCGTCGGTCAAGCATCCCTTCAACGTTATTAGTGGAATTGAGTGGTCGTTCTCTTCAAGAATTTGGAAGTGAAGCGTGCAATAAAGTTGATAGGCAAGTGCAAGCGCGTCGAAGCCAGGTCCCAGGTTGGCACTGCTTCCAGGGACGCGCACGACTAATTTCTTGATTTCGCCGGACGGTGCCGCTTCATTTGGGCGCTTGAATGCCTTTTCCTTCTGCATCAAAGCCTCATTGCCTCCTTCATCGCTGCCAGCGTCGGCGGCAACGGCGTCAAGTTGACCTCGCTGTTCTTTAGCGCGCAATCGGGATCTTTCAAGCCGTTGCCGGTGAGGATGCAAACGACACGCGACTCCTCGTCAATCTTTCCTAGTTTCAGGGACTTGATCAGCCCGGCAATCGAAGCGGCGCTCGCGGGCTCGCAGAAGATCCCTTCGCTAGCTGCCACCATTTTATATGCTTCCAAAATTTGCTCGTCGGTTACCGAGTCTATGAATCCTTCTGAGTCGCGAATCGCATTTGAGGCTTCGCGCCAGCTTGCTGGATTGCCGATTCGAATCGCTGTTGCGATCGTCTCCGGCTTTTCCACCGCTTCGCCCAATACCATCGGTGCGGCACCGGCGGCTTGGAAGCCGCACATCCGGGGCGCCGTTTTTGCCAACGAGTCATTGTGCCAAAGCCTGAATCCGCGCCAGTATGCGCTGATGTTGCCGGCATTGCCGACTGGAATGCAGAGATAATCTGGGCCGTCGCCCAGGGCCTCGATGATTTCGAAGGCTCCGGTTTTTTGTCCTTCCAAGCGATAAGGGTTAATTGAATTCACAACCGTGAGCGGATAGTTCTCGGCTAACTCTTTTACAAGGTCCAATGCCTGATCGAAGTTGCCATCCAGTTGGATAACGTTGGCGCCGTAAAGTATGGCTTGAGCGAGTTTGCCCATGGCGACCTTGCCTGCCGGCAGCAGCACATGGCACTTCAGCTTGGCCTTGGCGGCAAATGCAGCGGCTGATGCGCTGGTATTACCAGTGGAGGCGCAGATTACCGCGCGGGATCCTTCTTCGACCGCCTTACTGATCGCCATCGTCATGCCGCGATCCTTAAAACTACCAGTCGGATTCAAACCTTCCAATTTGAAGTAGAGCTTCAACGCGGGGCAACCCAGCATTTGCGGCAAGTTTTTCGCCCGCACCAGCGGCGTAAACCCTTCGCCCAGTGTGACAATCGGACTGCCTTCGGCGCGCGGAAGGAAATCGCGATACTTTTCGATAAGCGGAACATTGTTGTGCATCTTAGCCACCTTATGCATGTTTGCCACCGGCTGCGTAGATTGGCATGCAAGCTGCCACTGTTTTCAGGAATTCCTTCTTGGACAATTCGGCAAGTGCTTCTTCCATGTTTGCTTCCTTCACATCTTGCGTGATGATGATGATGCTCGCGTGGTCGTAAGAGACACCTTGTTGAACGATGTTCCGAATGCTGAGGTGATGGTCACCGAATATGGTTCCAATTTGACCGATGACACCAGGGTGGTCATGCACTTCGATTCGCAAGTAATAAGCGCTGCGGCGATCGCCTGCTGGAGCGAGTTTTGCCCAACCCGGCTCGATTGCGGCCTGGAAGTAGCTAGCGAAATCCGGCAGCTTCAGCGCTGAGGCTAGATTGATTAAGTCACCGACAACTGCCGACGCAGTCGGCAGCTCTCCTGCGCCAGGTCCAACCATCATCAGCTCACCGACTGCATCACCGTCTACCACAATTCCGTTGTTAGCGCCAGAGACGTTAGCCAGCGGATGTAAGATTGGAACAAGTGACGGACGCACGCGAACATCGACTGCATCGCCGGCTGCACTGGTGCTGCCCAAAAGCTTTATGCGGTAGCCGAAGTCGCGCGCGTGCTTGAAATCTTCGGGCATAACCGACGTTATTCCCTTCCTATTTATATCCTTTGGATTGGCAAAATGTCCGAAAGCAAGTGCGGTCAAAATCGACAATTTGTAAGCGACGTCAAATCCCTCGATGTCCGCTGTTGGGTCAGCTTCGGCGTAGCCAAGTTCTTGTGCTTTGGCAAGCGCTGCGTTGAAATCTTCGCCCTTTTCTTCCATCGAAGACAAGATGAAGTTGGTTGTTCCGTTTAGAATGCCTGTGACGGAGGAAATCTGGTTGGCTTCAAGACCCTTGTGAATTGTTGATATCAGGGGAATTCCGCCTGCCACCGAAGCTTCGCAGAAGATGGCGACGCCCTTGCTGGCGGCCAGCTTAAAAAGCTCGGGACCATGTTTGGCGAGCACTTCCTTGTTGGCTGTCACGATATGTTTGCGTTTCTCGATGGCGGCTGTAAGCAAGTCCAGCGCTGGTCTTTCGCCGCCCATCACTTCGATGATGATTTCAATTTCGGGATCATCGACTAATTCGCTTGGGTTGGCCGTAATAGGGCAAGGCGCGGAGAGCGCTCTTTTCTTCGACAGTTCGCGCACAGCAACTTTCTTCAGCGAAATGCCCGAATGCTGGTCGAGGATTCGAATTACGCCGGTGCCGACGGTACCAAATCCGAGCATGCCGACAACAACTTTAGCCATTGAAATTACCTTAGACTGGGGCAAACAAGCGGACGGGGCAGGTGAGCGATATAGCAACAAAGCCGGAATTGAGATGAGCAGAGCGATAAACCCAGCCAACTAGGCGGCATATATGCGCAGTAGCTGGGCGCTAAACCCAACGAACAATGGCAGATTATCCCACAGTTGGCCTATCTAACCGATATCGCTTTAAGTCATGCATAGTGAAATCTGCGCGGAAGAAGTCGCCAAGCGGTTTCTGTCAAGAGCTGCTTTGTGGATATATGTCTGGGATATCGTCGTGGGGGCGCTCAGAAAGACCTGCTCGAAATGTCAGCACAGAACGAAAAAATATGTTAGTTTTGAATAACGAGGTGGAATATACCTCTACAAGCGCTTCAGCAGCAATTTTAGTTGACAACAACAGCTCGTTGAATCATTCTTGTTTTCATGGGGCAATCCATTCTTACTAACGGATATCCGATGCATCTTAGGGAACTTCAAAAACAGCTCTTTACGACGGTCGCGCTGACCGTAGGTTTGTTGATGCCGCCACTGAATGTGATGGCAACAGAGGCTGTCGCTATCGGAGTCGTCGCTCCTATGCCGACAGCTGCCGTTCGCCGAGTTCCTTCCGGACGAGTCAAGCGTGCCGTCAAGAGTGTTCGCAAGGTGACACCAGCTGCTCGTCGAAAAGCCTCACGTGCAGTTGGCGGCAAGAAGAGAGTTCAGGACAAGAAGAAGAAAGTTGCGCCGCCGAAGGTTCTCCGACCACCCCAAGATGAGCTTGGTGTTATGTCGACAGCGACTCTAGCACCGGGTGTAGTGCACAAAACACATCGTGGTGCATTGAACATCAATATTCTCGATGTCGACCTGGCGAATCCGAACATCGAAGTCAAGCCGGTAATGGCGAGTGAGTCGTTCAACCGACTCGATGAAGTCAAAGATCAGGCACAAAAAGTCAAAGCAATTGCAGCGGTGAACGCTAACTATTTCAAGAAGGACGGGACTCCATTGGGGACGCTGGTCGTTGATGGCGAGTGGATCTCCGGACCTCTCTACGATCGCATTTCGATGGGAATCACTGACAGTGGCAAGGTTCTCGTAGATCGAATGAACCTTCATGGAACGATAGAGACGTCTAATCCAGAGGTCCCAAACATCTGGGTGAACAACATCAACCAGCCTCGCAGGCATGGTACGAAGCTGGTCGCTTACACACGCCGCTGGGGCAGTCACATCAAGATGGCTTACGCAGGTACGTTGGTCGCAGTGGACGCAAGCGGCCGTGTGATCGATAAGTCTACGCAAGTAATGGCAATTCCATATGGTGGCTTTGTTCTCTCTGACACAAAGAGTGGCGACATTCGCAAGCTCAATCGCGGCGACCTCGTTTACTTGCAATGGCACACCCGCCCGCAAAGCTGGGCTGATGTTAAGCAAGCTGTAAGTGGCGGACCTACATTGATTCGCAACGGCAAGTTGTTTTTGGATTTGAAAGATCAGAATTTCCGCAAAACCTGGACGAGTAGCAGCATTCATGCTCGCACCGCACTTGGTGTTACAGCTAATAGGCACTTGATTCTGCTGACCGTTGAAGGACCGCATACCCTCTGGGATGTGGCCAAGGTGTTGAAGCGACTGGGTTGTGTTGAAGCGATGAACCTTGATGGTGGTGGATCAACGACCATGGTTCTGAACGGCAAGATTGTAACTCGCAACGCAAAAACTCCGCAAAGAAGAGTCGCCGCATCGCTGGCTATTGTTCCTCGCAGCACCGCTGCAATTGCTTCCCGTCAAGCTAATTTCGTTCCCAGTAGCGACCTCAGCGAAATGTTCGAGCCGGCGACTGCTGACAAAGTAGAACTTTCTACAGGCGAGCAAATTGCCGATCCGGTTGCAAACGAAATTACGGAAAAGATAATTGCTGAACTTGAAAAACCGGAAGAACCAACTGGACTTTCTTGCGATGTGATTGAGCCAACAGCCGCTCAAGAACCGCAAGTCATTCATCCAAAGAAGAAAAAGAAAGAGAAGAAGCTGAAGCATCTCAACTGGATGAAACGCTTCATCCCCGGCCAACCAACCGAGTAACTCCCGCTCTACAGACGAGCTCTTAGGAAAGTGCACGAAGGTGTGCTTGGGACGCGGACTCTGTATGCCACGCGAACGTCTGCATGGAACGCGAACGTGTGCATGGAAAGCGAACGTGTGCATGGGGCGCCGAACATCATAGTATGGAGCGCGGACGTCCCGTCCGCCCATAAGCGCGAAGCGCGTTGCAGCTACGCATTCGGAGTTTCGCAAGAGGTAGAGTCTCCCTAAAGCTGTAGCTTAGATAGTAGAATCTGCAGATGCCCGCGCTCCATACGTTTCCGAGCCGAATCAAAAAGGAAAGTGCTAGCAGTGTTTGCATTCGCAGCCGCAAGAATGAGATCGCCAGGCCTATCGTCCCGTCCGCCCATGAGTATGGCTTGCGGACGTCCCGTCCGCATCTTCTAGGCCAAATCCCGCGAATACTCATGTTTCTGCTACCCATTCACCGAATTCTCTGCCAGCATACTAGCTCCTTAAATTCAGGGAGAACTCCGGGAAATCTGTTTCCCCCGCCCCTCCAATCTGCACGAATGGACAGTAGAAACTCGCACCAACCTGCTTTTGAATATCGTGTGCTTACTTCCAGTACTTAGTGAAGTTGACATCAATCCTTTGCACAACGCTCTATTTTTTGCGATCTCCAGGAGGGCTAATCTGATGATGGTCTGGGGAGAACCGGAGTTATTACTACTATGCGACCTGATACTGCCAATGAGAGTTCGATTGATAAATCAGAACATAAGCCGTCTGAGCAAGCCCGTGAGTCACTACTGCAGGACGTACACGACGAAAAACCATCAGCCGCTGCGCGATCATCTGAAACAGGAAGCCTTCCAAGCTTGCTTATAACTAATGGAAAGGTTCAAGGAGAGGCCGAACTTCCGCCAAAACGTGATCCTAAATCCTACGACACGCTGACGATTCAAAATCCTTACTTGCAAAATGAGTCGCTCAGCGGAAAGGAGGTTTCGGATACACCACCAGCCGCAGCAACACAAGCTGAGTCCAAACCAAATTCTCTGTTCCAGAACATCGTCGATTGGGCGAAATCATTTAAAAAGGATATCGACACCATCATAGAAAATCCTGGCGTGGCTGCTCGGGAAATTTGGGAAGGAATGAAATACGAAGCATTCAATCACCCATATCGACTAGCTGGATCTGTCGCACTCGGTGCAGCGGGAGCCGTAGCAGTCGGTTTAATCGGCACCTTCGCTGGAGCTGGAGCCCTTGCTGCAGCTGGTATCGCTGGCACAGGATTGTTGCTTTACCAGGGATACACCGCAATCAAAGAAATCGGAGCAGATATTCGCACGCTAACAGACGCATCTGCTAGTCCCTGGCATCAGGAGCTAGCTCGGAGCGATTTGCGAGGTAAAGGTGGCTCGCTGGCTAATATCATAGCTGGTACCATCGGTGCAGGGTTAGGGGCTGGAATGCTCGCAAGTTGGGAGCGAAGTGGAACCGTTGGAATGCTGCCCGAGCGTGTTGAGTGGAAACGCGATCTTTGGGGATCCTATGAGACCCTCAAGATTCGTTCTTGGGGTGAACTAGCGGCAGCCGCCACGGCTGTCGTACCTGGCGCCCAGATTTTTCCTTTCCTCAACGCAGCTATGGCTTATGACACTCAAAGATATCGGAATTATCCCGGTCATGCCGTTATTGATTGGAACCGGCTTTTGCGTTAAGGCTGCTGTCGTACCTGACACCATGCATTCAAGTAGCTAAGCAACTGCATAAGACTGTCCAAGCGAATATAAAGACTCCGGGATTTTACGCCGAATCTCAGCTTGTCTCTGGTGGTATCTTCGCCAGGGCGATAGAATATGCGGCAGAGATTTGCGAGGTGGCTATGCCCGAGAAATATGCCGTTGGGATTGATTTTGGCGGTACCAAAGTTATTGCAGGAGTCGTCGAGTTGTCGAGCGGGCGCTTGATTGGCACTGGCAAAAAGAAAACTCGACAACCGAATGATGTTTCAGATGTCAGCAAAAGATTGGTTGCCGTGGTGGACGAGGCCCTTGCCGGCGCTGAAATTGCGCAGAAGGATCTGGCGGGAATAGGAATCGGCGCGGCCGGCATGGTAAACCGCGAGAAGGGCTTACTTATCAATGCTGTGAATTTAGGACTTTCCGAAGTGCCGCTGACTGAGCCTCTGAGCCAGCATTATGGCGTTCCTGCAAAGCTGGGCAACGACGTAGAAGTAGCAACGCTGGGCGAATTAAAGTTCGGGGCGGGCAAAGGATGCGATCATTTTATATGTATATTCGTCGGCACTGGCATCGGCTCTGGCATAGTGATCGAAAACAAGATCGTGCGCGGAGCAACAGGTACTGCTGGTGAAATTGGGCACACGATTTTACATCCAAATGGGAAGGTGTGCGGCTGTGGTGCGCATGGATGTTTGGAGGCCTACGCCTCACGAACTGCTATTGCAAAGACGATCATGAGCGAGGTTCGTCGCGGACAAAGTTCCGTGGTGAGCGATAAGATCGATCCGACAAAAGGTATTCTCAGATCGAAAGCAATATCACAAGCGCTCGAGGCTGGGGATGAACTGGTAACGCGAACAGTAATCGATGCTGCCCGTAATATGGGGGTTGGGCTCGCTTCCGTAATCAATTTGCTCAATCCAAAGCGCATCATACTTGGTGGCGGACTTGTTGAAGCAAGCGAACTCTATTTTCGCGTAGCAACTGAAGAAGCGTTCAGCAAAGCGCTCAAGATCGCGACAAAGAAAACCGAAATCGTGAAAGCCGGACTCGGTGACTATGCAGGCATTGTAGGCGCCAGCCAACTTCTTCTAAAGTAATGGTCTCTATCGCCTGACCAACTGAGGTCCGACGATCCTGCAAGATCTTGGGAGCGCTGTCGTCTTTCTGGCTTCTAGTGCAGTTAGGCTATAGAATTGCCAACTGCGGCAAAATTTCTTGGCGCCCCGGCGAATGCTACGCTCTCGTGAAAGCGGCTGCCTTGCTTTGTGTTACGCCGACGTAGTTCGTATTCGATCTTATCGATGACAGAGTATTTGTCATAGGACCAGGTTGGTGCGATTAGTTCGTCTTTCTTTCCTTCCGCCACCAACCGCATAATGATCATCTCCGGTGGTAGCAGTTCGATCGCATCGGCAACCAGCTCCACATAATAGTCTTCATCAAGCAGTTTCAAATTGCCCAGTCGATAATCCATTTCCATTGGTGCGCCTTTGTACACACAGAGCTGATGGATCTTGATACCATCTACTCCTGAAACGGCAACACGCTTTACTGTCTCCATCATCATTTCGCGATCTTCACCTGGCAAGCCGAAGATCAGATGTGTGGCGCAAGCAAGTCCACGCGCTTGTGCTCTGGCGAGCGCGTCAAAGAATTCTTCTGAGCTGTGCGCTCTGTTGATAACGTCCAGTGTTTTGTTGTGCGCCGATTGCAGTCCCATTTCCAACCAGACGAATGTCTTCTTGTCGAATTCTGCCAGCAGGTCGAGCACGTTATCCGGGACACAATCAGGACGGGTGCCGATACATAATCCGACAACATCTGGATGCTCTAAGCCGCTTTCGTATAGAACGCGCAAGATCCCCTCCGGCGCGTAAGTATTTGTAAAGGCTTGAAAATATGTCAAAAACTTCTTGGCTTTGTAACGCTCGCGAATTCGCTCCACGCCGTCTATCAACTGCTGCCGCACGTTGACAGCCGCATTGATGGTTGGAGCGCCAGAGCCTCGCTCATCGCAAAATGTGCAACCGCCTACAGCCCTTGAGCCATCTCGGTTTGGGCAATCGAAGCCGACGTCAATAGGAACTCGGTAGACGCGGACGCCAAACTTCTCGAGCAGGTAGTTGTTAAACGTTCTATATGAATGCTGCATAGCGTTTAGCGGTGGATCAGGGGCGACAGCCCGCGGTGGAAGGAGCGTTTAGTAGCGGGGGATGCCAGCGAACGGTTTCTACTTAGATCGCTCATATTACTACGAGTTTCAAATAGAACGCCTATAAGTTGACACCCAGTCGTTATCTTTGTTATTCTGGCTTTTCGTGGTGCCTGGCCCCCATCGTCTAGAGGCCTAGGACACATCCCTTTCACGGATGCGACGCGGGTTCGAATCCCGCTGGGGGTACCACTTAAAAAGCCCGGAGTTAGATGTCACTTTAACTCCACCGCCTATTAAACTTTGCAAAGCTGCGATCAGCGACCACGTTTTGGGTCACTGATTTTCTTTTATTGAAGCGAATTTGCGGATGAGTTCAGCGGGAAGGCAAGCTTTCATGACTCCAGGGCATTTTGTTGAGTTATCTCTCGATTCAATGCCATAATTTGCATGCATGTCTTGGAACAGGAGTTGTGATGCGCAAAGAATATTGGAAGCGAATGGATGTAAGCTGCGCTTCCATCATTCTTCTGGCGACGACTTTTCTGCCTATCCCGGCGGGAGCTGCTGATAGCGAGCCTGTTGAGCGCGCAGAGATTGAAGCGCATCAAAACAAGAGCGCTGTTGCTTTCCCGAAGGCGGCAGCGGGTGTGTTGGCCGGGCTTACGATCGGCATTCCAGTCAAAATTTCTAAAGACATTCGCAAAGAAACTCGACGCATGGCTGGTACGTTGCGTGGCGATGTCGGCAATGAATTCGGTTTGACAGAGAATGCATTTGTATTATGTGGTGCGGTGCCCTTTGGTATTTTGAGCGGCATGATTATGGGAGCTGTTCGCGGAACAGAACGTGCGGTCACCTACGGCGCTGCTCAGCCATTCTCCAAAGAGTCGCTGGGACTGAAAGAGCCGCAGCAAGAACCTAGCGAGCAGTAGATTCCTAGGATTCAATCTAATAGCTAAGAAACGCCGTCTCGTGGTATCGAATGCAGTGCCCATGCACGGGACAGATTCGCTCTCTTGAGTTCGGTTCGATCCCGGGAGCGCCGGCATCTTGCCGGCTTCGATCTTCAGCGCGATTCTGTTAGCGTCCGCGAATCCGTTCGACGTCGCCGAAGTGATGATATTTGAAATCGTTGGTGGTGGCAGTTTTTATTCGTCCAGGTTGAATTACTGTTCTGCGATGTGAGCCTTTGGGAAACACCAGAATACGCGTTCCGGCTAGCTGTTGTACGGCTCGTACGACGGCTTTATCGTATTTCGGAAAGCCAGACGTTTCTATGATCTCTAAGTTTTTGATCTGACCTTCGGCTGTTACCTGACATGAAAAAGCCGCTCCTGTTCCCAATGGATAGCGAGAAGTGAAGTTGCCGGTTCTCGGATCAACACGCGGACGTTCGTAGTCTTCCGGATCGGGATTGTTTAGTAACTCCTGCACACCAAGCTGAACTGCACGCAAGAATCTGTTATGCCAGCGATCCCATTCGACCATCAATTCCTGATCTTCTTCATCCGGATCCATTGTGCTGCCTTTGCCACCTTCAAGAGCTGCTCTCCCTTTCAGCGGCGCGCCAAGATCTCCCATCGTTGGCGAAAGTCCTTTCAGCGATCCATCATTTACCATTCCCCGCAATTCATTATCGATTGCCCTGCCAGACAAAGGATCTGTAGATCCAGCCTGCGCATCCATTGGCTTTAATTCTTGCCCGATCTTGCTTCCTGTTTTTTCGATCTTTCCTTGCAATGGGGCGCCAGAACCGCTGCTCAAATTTTTTGATCCAAAATTGTCATTCGCGTTTTTAGATCCATATGCATCATTTGAACCCTTTGATCCGAATCGATCATTTGACTCTTGTGATCCATAGCTATCATTCGTGCCTATCCCCGAGAACGGTTCAATCGCACCGGTTTCCTGCTCAGGAGCCGGCGTTCTCTTAATACGGCGGGGTTCGGTTTTCTGTTGCACAGGAACAGGTGTTGTGGGCTTTCCATCCTCCTCCCAATCCGACGCTAATGCAGGCCGAATTACTGCTGAAGCGGAAAGCGAAAGCACTATAAGAAACGCAAAGGTGCAAACAGATAAATTGTGAACCTTCAAAGTTAATAAGACCATTCGATGTCGAATCCTATTTGCGCTGTTCCTTTTTGCAGCCCAAATTTAGTGTATCCCAAAAATGTCTCGTTGGGTAAGCGTCTTGTCTCCGATATGTGAACTGAACGTGAACCGAGTGACCGATGGTCAGGCGCTTTTGGACCTGCTAGGATAGTTCTAGCTGCACCCGTCAGGTTTATTAGATGCGCTCGAATCCATGCAGTCTGGCAGATGACCACTTTAAAATCCAAGCAGAGGAATCACTGCATCTTGCAGTCTCGGAAAGCGGACAGGTCTTGGGTCCGGGGGCAAAGCTGTTGGTGGCATTTTCAGGCGGACCTGACAGTACCGCATTGCTTGCGTTTGCTTCTTGTTTAGCTAGCGAACTGGAAATTGATTTACAGGCATGTCATGTTAATCACAAATTGCGCGGTGCCGAGTCGGATGCGGATGAAGAATTTTGCCGCAATTTGTGCCAAGAGTGGAAGATCCCTTTCCATGTCGAAAGCTTTGAATTCGATGGTGACCCTGCAACTATTTCCGAAAATGACTTGAGAAATCGTCGCTATGAAGGCATTTCCAAGGTTGCAAATGAAATAGGAAGCACTTTGTGCCTAACCGGACATACTATGGACGATCAGGTCGAGACCATGCTTTTCAGGCTCTTTAGAGGGACTGGACCGTCAGGTCTGTTGGGTATTAAACATGTCAGGAAAACACCGGAAGGAGTTCTGATTGTCCGTCCATTGTTGTCCATGCGTCGTCGTGATTGTGTGAATTATCTGCAGCGCCTGGGACTTGAAGCGCGCCGAGACAGCAGCAATGATGATACTTCGTACTCGAGAAATTACATTCGCAATAAAGTAATGCCATTGATTGAAGACCGCTTCGCTGGATTCGTCGAACGCATCGAAAATTTCAGAAAGCTACTGGAGGGTGACGAAGATCTTTTGCGCTGCTTGAGCGAGGATGCAGTTTGTGAACTTCGTGATCCTGATGAGCGCCTCACTCGTCATCTGCAGACTGATGCATATTGCTGGAATCTTGATCAATTCAACGAACTCCCTCTTTCATTGCGCCGACGTGTTCTCTACCAAACTTTGCGCGATCTCAAAATTGAGCATGACTATCAGAGAATCGAGTCGCTGCTAGATTTAATCGATGCCGATGGATCTGGTGCGCTCAGTTTGAATGATTCCTGGGAAGTCAGAATCTTTCGCGGAGAAGTTATCTGGCGACGCCGCCAAAAATTTGCCGATGAAGAGGGGGCGGATGAAAATGACGGTGGTCCCGATGAGATCGAGGGGATCGAACCTAGTTCAGCTCGGGTTCTTGGAAGCAATTTGAAGGAGGGCACAAACCTTCTCCTTCGCCTTGGTCTTTCGATGCGTATCGAAAAGCTTGACGAGCCTCTCGCCGCTATATCATTTCCCTCAGCCCGAGAGCTGCAAATCGTGGTGGATCTCAGTCAGATAGGCGATCTCGAGCTGCTACAGTTCCGCCAACGTAAACCTGGCGACCACATCCAACCTTTGGGCATGTGCAATTCGGTGCGTCTGAAGAAGTATCTACATACACATAAGTCGACAGAAACATTAAGTTTTAGCGGAAAGACTCTAGTTCTATCGAATGAGTCGGAAGTTTTGTGGGTGCCTGGATGCGGAATCAGTCAACGAATCGCAGTCAGGGAGCGGGCCACGCACAAAATAACGATCAGCAAAATTGCGCCCGATCGGGTCACTTTTTGCTAGAAAATGCCTATTTTGTGGATGGGCGCTTTCGACTATGTTCTAGGGCGATTTCTGCGATTCTGATGTTATAAACCATTAAAAGCGGCTATTTCGGGCAGGGTGCTGAAAAATCCGCGCATATTGGCCAGGCACCGAAAACGCTTGCTACAGCGGAAGCTGACCTGTATCCAATGCTATAATTTTGTATTACCAAATGTATCTTAAAGGCGTGGGGTGAATAAATGCGGAAGTACGGAACAACAGGCGCCGTTTTCTTCTTGCTGCTCGTTCTATTGGTCTTTGTGTTCTCGCTAAACAGCGTGACCAAGGACAATAGGCAGTTTGCATATTCTGATTTGGTCAAGATTTATCGTGACGGTCAGGCTAAAGAAAAAATCGCCAAAATAACGATTGTTAACCAGGATCCAACTATCCATGTGCTTCTTCCTCCAGCCGGTGCTAACGACACCAAGGGCAAAGAAGTGCCTGTGGTCGTTCCGACAGTCGCGCTTGACGACCTGATCAAGATGGCGAATGACGCCGGGACTCCGGTTGATGTTAAAGAGCCGGACAAAAGCAGTTTTTGGTTCAGCATGTTGAGTTCGTTCTTCCTGCCGATTCTCTTGCTGGTGGGCTTCTTGTTTATGTTCCGCAGTGCTCAGTCTGGCGGAAATCAGGCTCTGAGTTTCGGACGAAGCCGCGCCAAGCTTATGCTTGACAATAAAGTGAAGGTCACGTTCCAGGATGTAGCTGGAATTGACGAAGCCAAGCAAGAGCTGCAGGAAATCGTTGATTTCTTGAAGAACCCTGAGAAATTCCAGGCTCTGGGTGCGCGGATTCCTCGAGGTGTCCTGCTGGTAGGCGCCCCAGGTACAGGTAAGACCTTGATGGCCAAGGCTGTGGCAGGTGAGGCTGGTGTGCCGTTCTTCAGCATCTCAGGCTCTGACTTCGTTGAAATGTTCGTCGGTGTGGGCGCCTCGCGCGTCAGAGACCTCTTTGACCAGGCTAAGAAACACGCCCCTTGTATTGTATTCGTCGATGAAATCGACGCCGTAGGACGTCAGCGCGGCGCTGGCTTGGGCGGCGGTCACGACGAACGCGAACAGACATTGAACCAATTGCTGGTTGAGATGGACGGATTCGAAGGAACCACGGGCATCATCGTCGTAGCAGCCACTAACCGGCCTGACATTCTGGACTCTGCATTGCTGAGACCAGGCCGTTTTGACCGGCAGGTTGTGCTCGATCCGCCAGATGTGCTGGGCCGGGAACAAATTCTCAAGGTTCACGGTCGTGGCAAACCGCTTGCCAAAACTGTTGATATTAAAACGTTGGCTCGCCGTACACCAGGGTTTACAGGTGCAGATTTGTCGAACTTGTTGAACGAGGCTGCTTTGATAGCTGCACGTGCCGACAAGCGTGAAATTGACATGGTTGAACTGGAAATGGCAATCGATAAGGTTATTGCTGGTCCCGAAAAACGCAGCCGCATCATGCCTCCTAAAGAGAAGGAAATGACTGCGTATCACGAAGTTGGACACGCGTTGATTTGCCATCTTCTGGAAAATACTGATCCATTGCACAAAGTCACTATCATTCCGCGTGGATTTGCACTCGGCTTGACGATGTCGCTTCCTGAGGAAGATCTGTTGAGTTTGACCAAAGCACAATTGATCGACAGAATTGCATTCTGTCTCGGTGGTCGCTTGGCAGAGGAAATCATCTACGGACCAGACAAAATTACAACTGGTGCGCAGGATGACCTCAACAAATCGACGCGCTTTGCCAGAAAGATGGTCACTGAGTTCGGTATGAGTGAGCGTCTTGGTCCGATGACTTTCGGTAAGAGCAATCAACACGTATTTCTCGGCAAGGACTTCGGTCATGAGCGCGACTACAGCGAAAGCATCGCGCAAATCATCGACGAGGAAGTCACTCGCATAATCACTGAGCAATACGAACGCGTGAAATCAATTCTTTCGTCTAAGCGCAAACATATGGATGCTCTTGTGAAAGTGTTGCTTGAGAAAGAGACGCTGGATGCTGCCGAGTTCGGTGCTATCGTCAAACGTGTAGATGAAGGTGGTTCCGAGCCACCGCCGTCTTCTGATGAGACACCACCAGGAACTCCTGCTGCCATCATTGATGAACCGGGTGGTTCAATCGAACTGGGTTCGCCTGAAGGGCGCCAGGAACCACCACCGTCCGAATTCCGACCTAAATTCGCATAACAGCGTGGGATAAGAAGCAATAAGGAAGGGCGACGCGCAGGCGTCGCCCTTTCGTTTGAGTCAAGTTTGCAGTCGTTTCGATCCCGGGAGCGCCGGACTCTTGCCGGCTTCGAAGCGTTCGGTCCCGGTCTTCGTTATGCTGCTGAATTCACTAACTCCAGCATTCTGGCAGCAGTTTGCTTGATGCCATTTTCTCCGCAGACCTCGTCAACACGCTGCTGGAACTTTTGCAATTTGAGCGCGTGCCTGGAGATCTCGTGCGCCCGCTCAAATTGCATTGATTCGAAGGAACGAGCACCGGCCTTCTGCATAACTTGCATAAGCATATCGGTGGTAATCTTGAGCCTGCGATCTGGTGAGCAGTATGCCACCGTCAAGTCAGCATGCATGGGGTCATCATTCTCATCAAGCCATTCTTGGATGCAGGATCCCAGCTCTGAAAATTCTTTCCACTGACCGCGTAGCATAGTAAAAATATCCAGAGCCCGTTTTCGTAAAGTTGCTTCCTTCAAGTGAACTTCGACTTTCTCGAATGCTCGCTCTTCGAAGGCAGCGGTGCCTTGCTCGATCGCATTGTTCAAAGCAAGGTCTTCTTCTTCTATTAGATCGTTGAGGCTCTCCATGATAACTGTAGTAAGTTCTAAACTCATTGGTTCATCTCCTTGAGCTTCGTGGGGGTTGGGGTCATCGAAATTGCGCGGAGAATCACCACTCTCGATTTGAATCTGAGCAGTGGTTGGGAAGTCGCTGAATAGTTCTTCAACAGTCCTTTGAAGATCCATGTCGGCGTGGAGTTTGCTCTCTGCTTGTATTTTGCTTCCGAACACGCTCAGCAAATCAAGTAATGCTTGGCTCTGGGCGTCGCTTTCTAAGCAGGAGGCGGGCTGTGTTGTCAGCCCTATCGTATCTTCATCTTTAGCGTTCAGGATTTTTTCCTCGGGTGTGAGTGGGGGTTGAGGCAGATCGACATCTCGATCTCTTGCAACATTCGGAGCGGTGAAAACTCCTTCAATTACACTTTTTTCTTGAGCAAGAGTTTCCTTCTTCTCGCTCATTGGCGCACGCCCTTTGACCGAAACAGCTGTCGGTTTCGGCGCGCGAATATTTCCATTTAAGCTATCTTGGACAAAAACATCAGCGTGCTTGTTTCTTCTAGCAGTAATCTCGATGATGAGGTTGGGCTCAACCTCACTGGAAGTCTGATTCAGATCCTGAGCTCTATCTGTTTGGCGTCGGTCGCCATTTTGTTGTCGGCGATCATTGTTGCTCTGACGCCTATCATTCTGTTGCCTGCGTTCCGTGCCGTTCCAATTGTTAGCGGTTTGAGCTCTGCCTTCTCCATCTCCGCTCTGATGTTCTTCATCCCGATATTCGCAAAATTCTCTGTTCTGTCTTTTTTCAATGCAAGACGTTTTTAACTGCTGAATCCAGCCTTGCATTTTGCTCTTCTCTTGGAACGTACAAGAGGCAAGTATTCGCTGATTTACATCAGTTCTTGTTATTCTCTTGTTCTCGATAAACATCCCCAAAACCTCCAGGCTTCTAGCTCTCGATGCTCGGGCGAGTCCTCAGCTCGCCCGTCCGAGAGTTGAAGTCGTACGTTTTATGCAGCTACAAGATCCGTTTCTTTGATTCGTGTGCTTTGCCTAATTCCTTGCCCATCACCGTAAATTTCTTCGACTCTCTTTTGGAAACGTTGAAGATTTGCGGAATGTTTGCAAATCTTGTGGACTTGTTCAAAGTTCATCTGCTGAAATGATTGAGCACCTAGTTGCATCATGAATTTCATGAGCATCTCGATAGCTAGTCGCAATCGGCGCTCCGGCGTGCAGTATGAAATTGCCGTGTCGATATCTGATTGGGAAACAATTGTTTGGCATTCTGAAACGAAATTCTCAAGTTCGACGAATTCGGCCCATTGTGTTTTCAATCCCGTGATCATGTCCACTGCACGGCGGCGAAGAATGGCTTCTTTCAAGCAGATTTCAACTTGTTCAAAACTTTTTTGAGTAAATGCTTCAGATCCATTTCTGATAACAATACCAAGTGCCGTTTCTTCTTCTTCAATCAAATCACGCAGACTCTGTGAAATTAATGACGTCAGCTCTCTACCCATGGGTTTTCCTCCGCTTACAGAATGCAAATGCTTCAAGGAAACATCTGCTGGTGAGTCGAACGTAAACGCAAGCCGGCTTAAAAATTGCAGAATGTCGTGCTCAGCGGAACCAGGCGCAAGTTGTTCGTCTTCATTTATAATGAAGACTTTGCTATCAGATTCAGCACTGGCGGATGCTTGTCGAAGTTCATGCATTACCCTTGTTGCAGTCGCTTCTAGTTCATCATCTATTTTCGCAAAAGTTTCTTCTTCCTCTTCTTCCCCTTCTTCATCTTCGTTGAATTCAAACTCGTCTTCTTCCTCATCCTCGTTTTTTTCGAGGTCTTCGGTATCTTCGTCTTCGTCGATTTCTTTGGCAGCCTCTTCCTCTTCGTCCGCGTTAGCAGCGGTCGGAACTGTGATGGAAGTAGTTTCAGGCTCTTGATCAATTGCAAGAATTTCTCGTACCCATTTATCCAGATCTTGCTCGAGGAATGCCTCGTATTCGGCATTCGATTCGGATCTATCCTGCTCTGCCAATAGACTCTCAAATACCATGTCTACAGGTTTTGGTGAATCGATTTCCAGAGCTGGCATCTGATCAAGAGTGGAAGTTTTCTCATCACTGGAAAATTCAGAAGAGTTCTCTTGCAAAAGTTTCAGCAATGCTTTGTCGAAAGCCGTTAGCTCCATTTGCTCATGATCATCATCTTCAGTTGAGGTCGTCCAACCATTCCCTGAGTATTCTTGCCATTGCTCTGTGAACGTTGTGCTCTCGATTTCGGACTGATAGCTTACCCATCCGTCTTCTTCAGATTCAGAAAGTGTAAGTGTCTCTGCAGGAGCGTCGCCGTGCGGTAGCAGCGACTCACTCTCACTTAATCCGGGGTCAGATGGAAGTGATTGCGTCTCTCTCAGCTCGTTAGTTATCCACTCGCGTAGCTCCGCGCTTCGTTCTTCCAACGCTATCTCGTGAGCATTGTTTTGTTCTGCTTGAATAATGATTTGATTGACGTCTGGCGGAATTATTCTGTGAGCTTCGGCATCAGCCCTATTGCTCTTTTCGACTCTGTTGCGACGATCGTTTGATTCGCTTCTGCGATTGTTCTTTCTGCGATCTATTACTGGCGAAGTTAATCCTTGCCAGAGTTGAGGGTTCTGTCGGCGATCACCTTGTCTGCGCTCTGTTGATTGACGTCTTTCCAGCTTGCGCTTCTCAATGATGTCATCCATATCTCTATAGATCGTTTCGATCAAGATCTTGAAAGCTTCTTGATAGATTTTCCCTAGTTCGGCACTGTGCAGAACTTCATCTCTGAAGCGCCAGTAAACAGAACGCTCTTTCATTACTGCTTTCAGCACACATATCGGCTCTCCCACGCTTTCCATTCGCGAGAGATTCAAAAGTTGGGCTGATGGAACAAGCAAGAATTCGATGCTGTCATCTTTGCTCGCCACCACGATGCTCCAGCTTCGCGACGAGATTCGCCCCGCATATGAGACTCGCGTTTTTCCTCTTTCATCGGTGCCATCAGAAATAAGTGATGGTGCCGTAACTGAAAGATAGAGTTCAAAATCAGTATCTTGATTAAAAAGAACAGTGTAAGATCCAAGCGCATCCATGATCGTATCAATGGTGCTCTCTATACTTTGTTGAAGCCTGTGCGCATCACTGTTCAACAGCGCCGTCGTTTGTTGCTGTTTCTGTGCCAAACAGTTCTTCTTAAGATCAGTTATCCAATCATCATCGTCAGCGGATTGTTTGTGATAAGCACAAGCCGCTAGTATCTTCTGATTAACATCAGAACGTGTGACTCGGTTATTGTCAATGAACATTAGGACCTCCATTGGTGCCAATGAGATCGAAAAGTAGTGGACCGCCAGAATGGAAGACTTTGCGCGAGTCAAGCCACTTAACGGCGCATGTTCACAACAAACAAGCCGAGCTCTTGTTTACAATGGGCATGCTGATTAGTAGTAGTAGTAAGCCTAAGTTCACTTAGTATACGTAGATATACGACAATGTCAAGAGACTTCTTTCAGCACGTCACTGTTGATATGTGCAGTCCATCTTTCATAGATTGAACTTGCCTTAGTAGAACTCGCTCTGCTGTTGTGCGCACCGTATGCGGTGTCGCGCGCAAGCCGACAAGGAAGTAAAGCCAATGCTCAAGTAAAGGACATCTCCGTCAGGCAATGTAGGAGTGTCGCCAACTAAGCCCATTAGGACGTAATAACGGTTTTGATCATTTTGACTGACATTTAGTCCTTCGAATTGATCAACCCTAGTAACCGCCAATCGTTCCCCTTTTGAGGTAATAACTTTGCTTGTGTCATGTGAAATGCGCACGGCATCTCATGAGGTCATGAAACAAGAGGGTGTATGAAGATGCACTTTTAAAGTGTTCAAACGGACGGGTGAAAAAACTCGATTAAAAGCGAGTGAGTACACGATAATGAAAAATGCAATCGATGTCAAGATGTGAGGGTGGTGCGGTATTGCTAGTCTTCACCTGTAGAATTGTGCAGTAGTAATTTCCGGTGTGAATTTAGAGATCGCTGAACAGTCCTCGTAGCTTCTCTACTGGACCAAGTTCATCTGTCAACTGCTTCAGTTCTTCTGCTACCAAATCAGCTTGTTCAGGTTTGCCTTGTTTTCTCAAGATCTTTTCGTAAGCGTCCAACCCTTTGGCATGAATTCGCTTTTCCATTTTGAAGACAAACTCGTCTTTCTCGGCTTTGTCATAGTATTCATCAGCCTTTTCAAAATACACTAGAGCGTCTTTCAGTTTATTCAGCTTTACTGACGTTTGTCCCAAGCGCGTATACGCTTCGCCCCTATCTGTCAGGTACTTTGTGTTTTCTGAAGCAATCTGTGCGCGCTTGAACTCAGCTTCGGCAATCTGATAGAGCCGGGCCTCATAGTAGCTTTCACCGGCACCAAGATGAATAGCCATGCGGCTTGATGGGTCCAAGAAACCGAAAGCGTCTTCTGTTGTGTTTAATTCCAAGTTGATGAGGAAAATTGCACCTGCAACTATTCCCGCACCTAATGCCGCACAAGACAAAATAATAGCAATAGTGGATTTCTTCACGATGCCGCCCCCGTTCGTAATTGGTCTACGGGGTACAAATGAAATTTAGGCAGGCATTGGCAATATCGTCTAAGCAAGCCCGCCTGTCATTTCTCGGGCCTGCTTCTTGCTGAGTGGGTTCCGAGTGAGCTAGGAAATTGTATCGTTTTCCAGAGACTTGCAAGCAGATGGCAAGTTAGCAATAATGTCAGTTCCATCCACCGCCTGGTTTCGGGAAACCTTCGCTTCCTCTTCATTACTACCAGTGCCCTAACGAAACTCTGCGCATCTGGAAACTGGGTGAGCTCTTAGTGCGAATCAAGAAAATAACTGATGCATTGCAATCTCTCAGCACGAGGGATCTAATTGTTGCAGGTGTCACTATTGTTCTAGCCGCGCTCGGAGGGTGTTTTATCGTAATAGCCGAAGAGATGATGGAGGGAGAAACTCTCAGCATCGATAACGCAATACTGAAATTCTTGCGCAATCCAAACAATTTGAATGAACCGATCGGTCCGTCCTGGCTCTTATCGACAATGCTTGATATTAGCGCTCTGGGCGGTCTGTCAATAACTATCATTGCTCTTTTCGTGGTTGCGGGATATTTTGCACTCAGTCAAAAGTATCGTTTGATGATCTTTTTGTTCATTAGTATCGGCGGTGGGTCGGGGCTGATGTTTTTGTTAAAGGGATTTTTCAGTCGCCCACGTCCCTCTGTGGTGCCGCATCTGCAGCAGCTGCCTGTAACAGCCAGCTTTCCGAGTGGGCACTCGATGGTATCAGCAATCATGTACTTAACGTTCGCTGCGATGCTTGCTAAGACCACTAAGGACTACAAACTGAAGATGTACTACATGTTCGTGGGAATTATGTTGACTGCAGCCGTTGGACTCAGTCGCGTTTATTTGGGTGTACACTATCCATCGGATGTACTTGCTGGGTGGTGCGCCGGTGCCGTCTGGGCAGGACTCACCTACTTGATTGGTGATTGGTTGGAAACGCGCGGCACCGTCGAAAAAGAACGCTAAGATTCGCTGTCAAAATGTGCAGAGCTGGCTAGCACCAGATGCGACCGTGTGAGCCCCCTGCAAGAAAAACTTTGGCTAAGAAAGTGTCTGGGTCACACAGCACTTACTTAGCCAAAGCTGAACGGAAGGAGGGGTTGGTCAGGAAAAAAATTATGAAGGGTTGCTACCTACTGGTAATAAGCCAGAATCCCTGAGCAAATCATCGTGTGCTTCGTTCGGCAAGCCGTCTTTTTCTTGTCCGGCATCCGAACCCATTTCGCGCGGCACGTTATATTCGACGGCTGAAGTTGGGACGGAGATGTCGTCCGAGGGAGCAGCTTCCGGTTTTGAATCACTCTCTTCTGAAGTTTCTTCATCATTGCTTTCGTTCATAGGCGCATCTTTGCCTTGAGGATTGTTGTTCTCTGGACCATCAACACTGGTTCGCGGTGGGGCAGTTCCGTCGCCTTCGGAGATAGGATCCAATCCACAATCCATAGGCTTCTTGAGTTCGTCATCGCCTTCTGAAGCTTTGTTTGGATCGGGCGAGTTCATTTCACCTTTTTCTTTTACAGCTTGCGTCGGTTGATCTATCTTTGTCGATGTTTTGTTGTCCGTTTTCAGCGCGTTTTCGTTTTTGATGCTGGTGCTGTTTTTGCCTTTCCCATCATGTCCCTCGCCCTGGATGCTCATTTCCGGGAGTGTCGAGGCTGTAGATGCTGCTGCTTTAGCCAATCGATCGCCAATTCCTTTGTTTCCAGCGCTGTTGCTCAGTGTGTCGCTCAACAGTTTGGCGCTGGCGTCCTTGATTGTTTCTTTCTCTAGCTCGCTATTTTTGATCTTCGTATCCATTAGCCTTCTCCCCTCTGCTGGAATCTCTGCTCCTTGTCTGCACTTATTTGCGCTTTCCGTTTTCTGCACCAATGATTTCCACCGTTGGAAATGCTTGCATTACCGCGGAAGCATCTTTGCCTTTACCATAAACATCGCTCAAAAACTTTGGTGACACATCACGCTGACGAACAACTGTGGGATTGTCGGTCATTTCGTTATCTTGTTTGCTGTTTTTTGGTTTTGCATCAGTTCCCGGTCCGTAAACATCAGCCAGAAACTTCGTGGAAACATCTGCTTGACGGATCACCGTCGGACTTTCCGTCATTTCGTTATCTTGTTTAAATTCAACCATTGCCCTTCCTCCTTGAGTTGCCTCGTTCACTGGCAACGATTAGATAATATGCAGGGCAAGTGTTTGAACCGTGTTTGATCTGTGGCGGACCTGTGGCGGCTACATTAAACGTGATTTGCTAATCCACTTGACCGTACCGAAGCCTCCAGGACACCCGGTAAGCTTCAAAGGCGCAACGCAATGCGTCCGTTTACATGCTGTCTCGGGATAGGAAAGGGCGCCAGTCGTTGTCGGCGATAAGGACCTCGTTTGGCTGAAATGTGGCCTTGTATTCCATTGAGATGCTTCCTTTGATGTAATAACCAAAGTAGATGAATGGCAGATCCAAATCTTGTGCTCTTTTGATCATGGTCAGGCAAATCCAGTTGCCTAGCGAATACTGTCGATGCGCCGGCGAGTGATAAAAGTAGACACCGGAGAAGCCGTCTGGAAGCACGTCAATGTAAGCGATACCGACGAGTTTTTGATCGATGTAATAAGACCATTCTTCAATTGGAAATGGTCCGTTAATGAAGTTGAAGATGCTGGATACTGCTTCGTCGCCGTATTGCTCCGGCCAATTTCGCGTTTCTGAATGGTATTGGTGGTGTTCAATATAAAGATCGACGCGTTCATCGTCCACGATTGGTTGGTTGACGAACATTTCAACAACCGATTCATTTGATTTGATCAAGCGTCGTTGGCTGCGGTTTGGTTTGAATGATGCAACTGGAACGCGGATTGGTTGGCACGCTGTACAATCAGGGCAGCTCGGGCGAAACAGCAAATTGCCGAATTTGCGCCATCCTCGATTGATCAGTGCGTGAAACTCCTCCTGGCTCAGCTCGTCGATGGCGGCATAAGTCAGGCGCCAAAGTCTATCGGGCAGGTAAGCGCATTGTGAGAGCGGAGCAGTGAAAGGGCGTACCTTCATAGTTAGGTGCCGCTATTTCTCTTCCTTGGCGGCCGGTGCTTGCTTGATCTTGATCATATCTTTGAACGATTCGCCAAAGAACGGATCTTTGAAGAGGTTGCTGCCGGGGGCGCCAAAGTTTGGTCCCAGTCCAGCCTGACCACCAATTTGCGGCAGGTTGAAGCCATGACCGCCTTGTAGCTGATGCAGGTGAGTCAAAATTTGATTCTTCATAGTGGGGTTGGTATCAACCAACACTCCTTCATTGAATTTTGCAATTGCCTCGTGGATCTTTCCAAGTTTTTCAAGGCAAACGGCAATCGAATAGATTATGTTGGCGTCATTTGGGTGTACCTGATCGGCCTTGATCAAATGCTCCAAAGCCTCTTCGAACTTGCTCTGTTTGATCAAGATATTCGCCAAACCAACATAGGATTGGTAGAACTTCGCCTCATCTGCTATCGCGAGCTTATACTCTGCCATGGACTGCTCTTCCTTGCCCATGCTGAATAAAATATCGGCCTTTGTATTATGACCTTCGGCGTTCTTATCTTTTTGCTTGATTGCCAGATCTATTTCTTTGATCGAATTTTCTTTGTCGCCCTTCTTAAACAGAAGCACACCTTTGATCAAGTGCGCATCCGGCATCTTGAAATTTTCGGCAAGTGCCTTGTTGACGTACTCCAATGCCTTGTCGAGATCGCCTAGTTGCACAAAGATTATGCCGAGAGTGTTGTAGACGAGAGCTTTATTGGCGCCGAGCTCTTCAGCTTTTCCCAAAGATTTCAGTGCATCTTCAAGCATCGCCTTTTGCTCGTCCTGGCTCTTTGTGCCTGAGTGGGAACGCAACAGATTGGCGTGGATGAGGTGCAGATCGCGGTGATTAGGCTTGATCTTTAAGCCTTCCTTGCATTCCTCGATTGCCGAAGAGAAGTCCTGGCGCTGCACATAGATGTTTACCAGGTTGAGGTGCGGTTCAAAAGCCTCTGGCTTCAATGCCGCCGCGGTTTTGAATGCCTTGATTGCCTGGTCTACGTTGCCGTTGAAGTAAAGAAGCTGTCCCATCTGCATCTTCTTGTCGTAGCTTGGCTTGGCAGCCGCTAACGATGGAAGCACTGGAACAACCGCGCCAAGAGCGATACTGGTTGCCAGCAATGCAGAAAAAAGAGTGTTCTGTCTCAACCCCATAGTCTCAAGCATAATCTGAACCTTTGCCTTTTAGCCACCCACCAATATGCGGATATTTTCGCACCCCAACCGGGGTGGAAGGAACCCTAAATAAACCTTAGCGTATATATGTTACCGATTTTACCGTGTTAGGCTGTCCAAATCACATCCGGAGCCAGTCTCCTGGATTTTAGGGCTTACGGTGTCTTTCAATAGCCGGAGGGTTCATATAGTGGCTGTAGTACAAGAAAAGAAACTGCTCTGTGAAGAGTGGTTGAAAACGGAAAAGAAGCTTCTCATTGATGGTGAGTGGGTTAAAGCCGAATCAGGCAAAACCTTCGAAACCACCAATCCAGCAACTGGAGAAGTTTTGTCGAAGATTGCCGAAGGCGGCAAAGCTGATGTAGATAAAGCCGTAAAGGCTGCTCGCAAAGCTTTCGAAGAAGGCCCATGGAGAAAGATGCCGGCTGCTCAGCGCGCCCGCTTGCTCTATAAGCTCGCCGATGCAATCGAAGCTCGTGCTGATGAGTTTGCCCAATTGGAAACCCTCGACAACGGTAAGCCCATCAAAGAATCACGCTGGGTAGACGTCGTTCAAGCAGTTGAAACCTTCCGTTATTATGCCGGATGGTGCACAAAGCTCGAAGGCGAAACCACCAACGTCAACGGCGATTTCTTCACCTATACCCTGCGCGAGCCAATCGGCGTTGTCGGACAAATCATTCCGTGGAATTTCCCGATGTTGATGGCAGCTTGGAAGCTGGGTCCAGCCCTCGCTTGCGGCAACACCGTCATCCTCAAGCCAGCTGAGCAAACCCCACTTACCGCCCTTCGCATCGGCGAATTGGCAATGGAAGTTGGTTTCCCAGCAGGCGTTCTCAACATCATCACTGGTTTCGGTCCTAACTCAGCTGGCTCTGCCATCTCTGAGCACATGGACATCGATAAAGTTGCCTTCACTGGCGAAGATAAGACAGGCAAAATCATCGTTCAAGCTTCAACCGGCAACCTCAAGCGCGTTTCGCTCGAGCTCGGCGGCAAAGCTCCAAACATCGTTTTTGCAGATGCCGACATCGATGCAGCCGTCAAAGGCGCAATCATGGGTATCTTCTTCAACCAGGGTCAAGTCTGCTGCGCAGGCTCAAGACTCTTCCTGGATAACGCTATCCATGACGAGTTCATGAGCAAACTCACCGATCGCGTCGGTAAGATGCGCCAAGGTAATGGTTTGGATGAGCAAACACAAATCGGACCGCAAGTTTCCAAAGAACAGCAAGAGCGTATCCTTTCTTATGTCGAAGCCGGCAAGAAAGAAGGCGCCAAGTTGGTCTGCGGCGGCGAGCGCCCAACCGAAGCTGAATTGGCAAACGGCTATTTCGTTAAGCCAACAATCTTCGACGGTTGCAACAACAACATGAAGATCGCTCAGGAAGAAATCTTTGGACCAGTTCTCACAGTAATTCCTTTCAAGAACATGGAAGAAGTTGCTGCTGAAGCCAACAAGATCACCTATGGTCTTTCTGGTGCTGTCTGGACACAAGACGTCAAGAAAGCGCACAAGTTCGCATCGCACATCAAAGCCGGAACCATCTGGGTCAACTGCTACAACATGTTCGATCCTCAGATGCCGTTCGGCGGATACAAGATGAGCGGCTATGGTCGCGAACTCGGCAAGCACTCAATCGAACTCTATACAAACATCAAGAGCGTTTGGGTCAATCTCGCCTAGAGTGAAAAACTTGGAGCTGTTGGCATAAAGCCGGCACCTGAGAACTAATAGAGAAAGAGGGAATGGATTTCTGTTCCCTCTTTTTTGCGCTCTGCAGGTTTCTGTAGCGTTCACCTTCAGTTCACCGTCTTGTTCTACTGTGCATCTAGAAACAGAAGGAAGAGAGAATGAGCGAAGGGGTGATCATAATCGGCGCTGGACTTGCCGGTCTATGCTGTGGAATTGTGCTCAGAAATGCTGCTGTGCCATTTGTCATACTGGAAGCTTCAGATGCCGTCGGTGGGCGGATTCGCACGGATCGGCAGAACGGCTTTCTTCTCGACCGAGGATTTCAGATCTTCCTCAGTGCATACCCTGAAGCAAAATCTCTTTTGAATTATGATGCCCTTGACCTAAAGTCATTCTGGCCTGGAGCTCTAGTCAGATCGAACGGCAAGTTTCATACGGTGGCAGACCCCATGAGAGAGCCTTTCCATGCTATCCAGACATTATGCGCCCCCGTCGGTACCTTCGCAGACAAGCTCAGAGTGGCTGAGCTCAGATATAAGTTGTTATCGGGAGAGAATACCTATGCGACCGCACACAGAAGTAGCACGAAAGGTGCTCTTAAAGAGCGCGGCTTTTCAGATATGATGATTCAAAAATTCTTCCGACCTTTTCTTGGTGGAATTTTTCTCGATCAGAGCCTGGCGACATCCGTCGATATGTTTGAGTTTGTCTTTGAAATGCTGGCGCGCGGAGACAACACTCTGCCCGCTCATGGCATGCAAGCGATTCCTGAGCAACTCGCCTCTCTGCTTCCACCCGAATCAATCCGCCTGAACACACCGGTAGTTTCAATTGATGGAAACAAAGTTGTGCTTGCAAATGGTGAACGCATGCGTGGCTTTGCGGTGGTGATGGCGACAGATGAGCTTTGTTGCCGAAATCTCCTGCGAACACAATCAGAGGCTCGATTCAACAGTCAAACCTGTGTTTATTTCACTGCACCAAAAGCTCCTTTTGAAGAACCGATTTTGGTTCTTAATGGAGACGACGATGGCATCGTCCTCAATCTGACAGTGCCTAGCAACGTTTCCAAATCATACGCTCCGGATGGATCAGCGCTAATCTCAACTGTATTGGCAGGTGATCCGGCTTTGACAGATACGGCATTAGAACAGGCGATTCGCGAACAAATGACGAGCTGGTACGGACAATCTGTTCGCACGTGGAAACATTTGCGCACTTATCGAATCAAGTACGCGCTGCCTGATCAAAGTCCGGAAGCATTGGCCGAGAGGCAGAAGCATTACAAGAATATGCAAAGCCTTTACTTCTGCGGAGACTACAAAGAGGGTGCTTCGATTAATGGCGCGATGGTCTCCGGGCGGAAAGCAGGCGAAGAAGTCTTGCGAGATCTAAAATTAAGTGTTGCTTGATCGCAAAAGCAGTCTTAGTTTCTCATTCTGTTAGTGCAGTGGACAACTAGCTAGCAGTGCGTTAAGATTCGACCGCGCAATTTCTAAGGGCGAACAAGAAATGTTCATTCAAGAACAACTGGGTGAAACTGAGCAGCTTGCTCTAATGTTTCGCGCAGTCGAATCCGCTAGCAATGGTGTTGTCATCACCGATCCTCGTTTGGAAGATAATCCAATCATCTACACGAATCCCTCGTTCACTAACATCACGGGCTACGGCGCAGAGGAAATACTCGGACGCAACTGCCGATTTTTGCAGGGCGAAGACAAAGAGCAATCGGCTCTGGTTGATCTTAGAAAGGCGCTTAAGGAAAAGACTCCCATCACAACCGTTCTGCGCAACTACAGGAAAGATGGCCGCCGCTTTTATAACGAACTGACGGTCTCCCCTGTTGCCGATGCTCAGGGGCAACTAATCGCATTTGTTGGAATTCAAAATGATATTACGGCTCGCATCGAGGCAGAGCAACGAATATCCGATTTTTACTCCGTTGTCTCACATGAATTGAGAACTCCAATCGCAAAGATAAAGAGCTCGCTTTCTATTATTGCCGATGGCGAAGCTGGTGACGTCAATGATCCCGTGAAGCGTTTCGTAAGTATTTCACTCAATGCAGCCGATAACCTTTGGAAGCTAATCGAGAATATTCTCGACTTCAAGAAATTAGAATCAGGCAAATTTAGGTTGTTAAGACAGAGGCTTCAACTTGAGCAACTGGTTCAAAGTACAATTGCCGAGTTTGAGCCTGTAGCAAGGAAGGCTGGAATCTACCTTCAATGCAAAATTGAGGATAGCGTCGTCATAAACGCAGATGGTCAGCGCGTTGTTCAAGTGCTGGAGAACTTTCTGAGCAATGCTGTGAAATTCTCTCCGGCAAACTCAACCGTCATAGTGAGATGTTCCAGGAACGATGAGCAAACCATTCGTGTTGAAGTTGTTGATTCGGGCTGCGGAATTGCATTGGAGGACGTGCCTAAATTGTTCGAGAAGTTTCAGCAAATCGATTCTCCAGACAGCCGTCTTAGAGGTGGGACGGGGCTTGGTTTGGCTGTTTGCAAAGCTATTATCGAAGCTCATGGTGGCAAAGTTGGAGTTTCAAGCGACCTTGGGAAAGGCAGTAAGTTCTGGTTTGAATTGGAGATAGCCGAGTAAGGGCGTTCACGCTCGGTTCACTCTGTGCAGATAGCCTGATTGATGGTGATTCAGTCTGCATCGGGTAAAATGTATAGTCGGTTTCCAAACGAGACAGAACAAGAGATGGCGAAGGTCCTGCTTGTTGAAGATGATGATGAATTGTCCGAGGTGCTCAAGCATACTTTGGTCAGTCGTGGCTTTACTGTGCAATCTGTTAAAGACGGAAACTCTGCAATGGACCTGCTCAAGGTAAATCATTACGATGTCATCGTTCTTGATTGGATGATGCCGGGTTTGAGTGGCATCGATGTGTGCAAGCGTCTGCGAAGCAGTGGTAATAAATGTCCTATCCTCATGTTGACGGCACGCACAACTGATGACGATATAGAAGAAGGGCTTGATGCTGGTGCCGATGATTATCTTGCAAAGCCATTCGAGAACAAAGTGCTAGCTGCCCGTTTGCGAGCGTTGTTGCGGCGCCCTCCTGTCTGTGCCGAGCCAGTTTTGACAGCAGGCAACATAAGTTGGGATCCCGCACGTAACGCTGCATTTAGGGATGGCAAAGAGCTATATATGAGACCGATGGTGGCTAAGCTGTTTGAGTTCTTTCTGCGGCATCCCGCTCAATTTTTTACTGCAGATGCCTTACTCGAACGCGTCTGGCACGATGAGTCACTTGCAACGCATGAAACGGTTCGAGCTCATGTCAAACTGCTTCGCAAAGTAATTGATCTGCCAGGACAGCCATCGCTGATTGAGACGGAACGAAACCGCGGTTATCGCTTAACCACAAGTAAATAGCGTTCACCCCTGGTTCACTTCCATTTCCTATGCTCGTTGTTAGGTTGAAGATTTCGAACAGGAGGATCTTATGAAGATCTTAGTAACAGGAGCGCGAGGACTCGTAGGCTCTTTTCTCGTTCCCTACCTGCAAAACCAAGGTCACAAGGTGACTAGACTTGTGCGCAATTCAGCGCAGAGTGGAGACATCAGCTGGGATCCAGAATCAAAGAAGATAGACAAGCTCAAGCTCGAAGGATTTGACGGAGTAATTCACTTGGCTGGTGACAACATTGCTTCAGGACGCTGGACAGAAGCTAAGAAAGCTGAAATTAAAAGAAGTCGTGTAGAAGGTACTCGTTTTCTCTGCGAAACCTTAGCCTCACTGGAACGTCCACCAAGCGTACTCATATCAGCCTCGGCCATCGGATATTATGGCGATCGTTGCAATGAAATTCTTACCGAGTCAAGTACACCCGGCGATAATTTTCTTGCTGATGTTTGCCAGGAATGGGAACTAGCAACGAGCCCTGCTGAAAGCAAAGGGATTCGCGTTGCAAAGCTTCGAATAGGAGTTGTTCTTAGTCCTAAGGGCGGTGCACTCAATAAGATGCTTCCTCCGTTCAAGATGGGCGCCGGAGGCCGAATAGGCTCAGGAAAGCAATACATAAGTTGGATTGCACTGGAGGACCTGGCCGGGATTGCAGATTTCGTGTTGCGAACCAATGCTATCAAAGGTCCTGTAAATGCAGTGGCACCAAATGCAGTGACGAACGATCAGTTCACTGCAGCGTTAGGTGCCGCACTTAAGCGCCCAACCATTTTTCCTGTGCCTGGATTCGCTGCGCATCTTTTGCTTGGCGAAATGGCTGACGAGCTCCTGCTTTCGAGTGCTCTGGTAAAACCAGAAAAACTACTTGCAAACGGATATCAATTCAAACACGAAGATATTAGGTCTGCATTAGTTCAAATACTGAATGCAGCTTGATGGTGTAGGCGGTATCGACTAGAATAGCTATTTGTGGCAGCACACTATTCAACGAGACTTGCCGTTTGAGTAAATGGGAAGCAGTAGTGAGATTACCTGCGAGGACGCAACGGCGCGAGTTGCGAGCCGCGCTAGATGCTGCTATGTGCCCATATAAAATTATTGAGGATCCAGAAGATGCCCCTCCTGAATTCAAAAAGTATATGGTTTATGAGTACTGCACTGAGCGACTGAAAGAACGTTGGGAAGAAAACTTCTACGATGTTCAGAATCGGTTCCCGTCATTTGAAGCCTACTGCGATGACTACGGGCACATTAATCCTGAGACGGGCAAGGGCGGCGGTGTCTGGATAAATCCAAACTCAAAATGGGAGGGGTATGGTATCGGTTGGATGTGGTGTACAAGATTACCACTACGGAATGGCTCCAAGTCTCACATGACTCGGATTCGAAATATCGATTTCGATGCTCTTGAAAGAAAGACCTGCCGCGATCTGGAAACATTTATTTCCAAGTTCAGGCTATGGGTGGGTGGGCGAACTGAATTTCCCAGGTGGAAATCACCACATGACACTGCGGTTCACTTGAGTCTTGCAGATTGCAGCGGACACTCCGAGTTTGATAGGGCTCGTTGGAAAAATGTGCCACATCTTGAACGACCATGTTCGGAGATTCCAGAGTGTATTGATATCATCCGTACCGAGCTTAGCGACGCCGAGCTGGTTCATCTTAAGCCAAACTATTTCCCGTTGTGGACGTTTGGCCGATTAAATGAGAATGGATGGGAAGATCTTGGTCAGACCAGATCTTCCTTCTGGGGTTACGTAAGCGGTATGGAGTCCTGGTTTCGATCTGGTGATCAGCGCGATTGGGTGATCATGTTGCTTTGTCGTAGCTAAAGGTGGGAATATCACCACGAATCAAATGTTTAGCCAAGTTGTAGCCAACTAAAGTTAGCTACTCTAGAACAGCTTGGTTTTTGATTTGCCTTCTTTCCGCCAAAGGGATGCTCGACATGGAACGTATAGTAAAAAATGCAGCCGCCCAACTAGAAGCGGCCGTCGCCACGAGGGATGCAGAAACAGTTGCTAACTTGTTAAATGAGGTATCAGCGTGGGGAGGGTCCTGTTCGGTACGTGATGTAGCGAAGGCTTCGACCGAAAAATCTACTAGTAAGGTTGCCTACCAGATTGAAATTGACGGCGACAGGGAGAAGCTGTCTATTTTGCTTAACGGAAAGTACTCTGACCGGGCAGTGGCATCTATTACTCTTTCAAAATGTGCTCGAGAGAAATAGTAAGCATTTTTGTTACCCCGTTACTTACGTCGATTCTTGGCAGGGAATCGACGTCAACTCGTTTTTTAGCTCAGCGAGGTCTCGGTTAACAATGACCAACTAATTGAAGCCTCGGTAGACAGAGGCTAAATTGTACGGGCATTCTTAGCAACCTTCTTCTAGTGCGGTCATCAGCAAAATCTGCCTCCTGAGCTGCTATGATAGGCTGGGTCAGCTTTGCCGGGTTCCTGAAAATTCGTTCTTTGTTTCATTATCCTAGCTTGCTCAAGTTTTGGGCTCTCTTGTTGTTGCTGTTCAACACCGGCGTCGCAGGTTACTTACTTTACCTGGACTCACAAGAGAAGTTAGAAGCCACAAAAATCATGCGTGAGCAAAATGCGTATCGCTCACGCGTTATTCTTGATTTCAATCTGGTTCGCATTCATCATTGCGCCACTTCATGGGGAATGGGACTAGCAAAACCTGTAGATGCCAATATGAAGATTTTGGCAAAGTGGCAGATGGATGAACTCGACCGTCTTGCTGAGCTTAGTGAAAAATCGCCTTCAGGGCTGAAATACATAGCCAACCTGCGTAAGACGTCGAAGGAGCTTCTTGAGCAAACAGAGAAGTTTAGATTGAGTGTTCCAGCTGATGTAAAAGATCCCAAAAATGTAGTGGCATTATCAAAAAGATATACCGAACTTTTCTTTAAGTACTATGTTGCTGCTAAAACACCAGTCTGGGGGACTTCTATGGACCAGACTGTAGAATATCTGCTAAAAACTGCCGCAAAGAATAACGCAACTTTGATCAACCAAGCGCAAAATGCATTGCTTGTTGCTTTGATTGTAAACATCATGAGTCTCTTGCTAGTCGCCTCGCTTCCGTTATTTGTTCCTCCGCTAATAAGATCCTTTAGAGACAATACGTCTCTCTTTCAAAAATTTTGCATAATTGTGGCAGTGCCGCTTTTGGGGCAGTTGGCTGTTTATGCAGTAATAGCCGGATATACTCGCCATGTTACGAAGCAGCTTGATCAGATCGCCGCATTTTATCAAGCGGAAGATCTTTGCCGAAATACACACCGGAAGATAGGTCGCCTTCTTCTTGATGGGGGTGATGAGAAGTCGCAGAAACAAGTGCTTGCCCAGCTTTCCGAGCAGAAGCAGCTCAACGGGCAGAACAATAAATATCTGCAGCGAGTTTATGACGAGATACTGCATCTATTGCCTATTACTGTGAAATTACGTCCGCCACTGGACGCTAGAACACTCTGGGTAACAGGATCCTCGCGAAGTTTGTATGGAGACGAAGAGTTCAGAGAGAACTGCGAGCGAATTATGACGCTGAATCGAATTTCTTACCCATCTATTGGTCAAGATGGCTTGCTGAAGTATCGCCAAGAAGCACTGACAGAGCAGCTAGCGAGAATACAATTGATCATCAACTTGTCTGCAATAGCTTTTGGTGCGCAGGTAGTAATGGGTGTTTTGACCTTACGCTTATTTAGCAGCGCGATTTCGCATCGATTCGCGTTAGTGACGGAGAACATGGATCGTTATTCTCACTCACAAGCCTTCGGTCCTCCGCTTGCTGGTGAGGATGAAGCTGCCTTGCTTGAGTCCTTCCTGAGAAAAACAGCCAGCACGATTGAGGAGCTTGCTCTAAAAGAAAAGAGGATGATCGAAAGTGCAGGCGATGTTATTTTTTCCATTTCCGAACAACTAACCATCAAATTTGTAAACGACGCCGCAGTAACAGCATGGGGATGGCAGCGTCATGAGTTGCTGGACAAACCGTTTGCGAACATTATCTGTGAGGAATGCCGAGAGCCTGTTCGTGCTTGGTTTGGCAAGCTGAAAGAGCCTGCTTCCGGTACTTTAGAATTGAGAATTGATAAGAATCCGGAGGGCTCTCTCGACTGCTTGGTCTCGGCTCAGTGGTCGTCCGATACAGAGCAATATTTTTGTGTGGCGCAAGACATTAGTGCTCAGAAGCAAATAGATCGACTAAAACGGGATTTCTTGGCGATGGTCAGTCACGACTTGCGCACACCACTTACGGCCTCAACTCTATTCTTGGAACTGCTCGGGACCGGCATCTTGGGTGAGCTGTCGGAAGCGGGCGTGAGCCAGCTGAGAGAAACCGTCAGTAAGTCTGGCGAGTTAATGACGTTGATCAAAGATCTGCTCGATATTGAGCGCTTAGAGTCCGAACGTGTCGAACGAACTCAGGTTGAGCTGTCAGAGTTAAAACCTGAAATACTTAGTATGGTGTCAGAACCTCTGAAACTCAAGTCTATGCGTGCTGATTTCATATGCCCTCAAGAATTGCTTGTTGAGGTCAATGAAGACCGTCTTCTTCAGGCGCTCCATAATCTTCTTCTCGTAATCATTTCTCGGGCGAAGCCAAACTCTGATCTGCTAATTAAATTGTCCCGCAACAAAGGTTTCGCAGAGATTGCCGTCGATTGGTCCGATCAGCCAAACTTGCTTTCTCTCCACGAAGATTCTTTTGAGTTATACAAAGTACGAAGCTCGGAAGCCGCCATGTCTGGTGCTGGCAGCAAGCTTGGTTTGCCGCTCGTTCGAAGCATCATCAAAAACCATGAAGGGAACATTGTATTGCTGAATCAATCAGTTGAAAGATCGATGTGTGTGCTACAAATCCCTTTGTCAAGTGAATCTAAGAGTCTGCCTGTTGGAGATATTAACAAGTGACCCTCTGGCAACAGGCCTTATTACTCTTATTCAGCTCGCTACTTATCGAGCTTGTTTTTGGCGCACTTTTGTGGATGGACCTCTCATCTATTGTTGCCGTATTAAAAGATAAAGCGCATGCAGTGAGCACACACGTGACCCTGGAAAGGATGCGGGATCAGCTCGAAGCACTTCAAATGGGCATGTATAATCAGAACATAAGTCGCCATGCCGCACCGCCCGGAGCGATGATGCAGGAGCAGCTATTTGAAGAGCTGTATCACACAGGAGAGAGTTCGAAAGTTAGGGAAGTCTACACTGAAGATGCAAAAGATGTAGATAAACTGCTTGCAGAGAATCTGAATTTAGTTGCTCAAGTAAGGTCCGCTGACGTCCAGCAATATGTTCCTGCTCTCAATGCTTACATTGTCGATATTAACAAGTTGGGCAAAGAAAGACCGGACATCAAAATGAGAGTGGGGAATGCCAAATTCAAGGTGGATTTGGCTCTCAAGAGGCTAGCCGGAGCTCATGACTTGCTCTTAGCAGGTGATAGGTTCCGTGCTAATTACTTGGGAAAAAGTGGTTTGATGTCACTCCGAATTGCCATCAGGGAACTTCGCGATGTGTCACGTGTAGAGAGAGAAAGGCAATTCCTTGAGGCGAGCGCTGGTCGACGAGCCTTGAATCGAGCTTACGTAAATACAATCACAACAAGATTGAATTCGATCTTCCTGTCAGCGTTTGCAATCAGTACAGCCTGTGCCACATTTCTTGTTCTGCTTTTCCGCAAGACATCGCGTTCACGTCTTTTGCGCCTTATGAACAATATGAATCGGCTTACTTCCAATCAACCCTTGCAGCCTGTAATGAAGGGGCGTGATGAGTTTGCCCGGTTAGATGCAACGCTGGCGCAGATGGCGGGCGTGATCAGTGCTTCTCGAAAAAAAGAAAGGGCTATTGTTGAGCACACCGCCGAAATGATATGTTCAATCGATGAATCAGGAAGGTTTGTTGTCGCTACGCCAGCTGCCGAAAAGGTTCTTGGCTTTAACGAAGAGGAACTCCGTAACAAGACTGCTGCTGATCTCTTGGCTGATTCCGATAAAGCTCGTTGGAATGAATATTTTTCGAAAACAAAGGCGATTATTTCGTCAACGGTGAATGAGTCTGAGAATCCCGCGAGCTCCACACAGCCAATCGAATTCTGGGTTGGCCGAAAAGAGGGGACGCTGATTTGCACGCAGTGGTCGCTCACTTGGATAGACAGAGAAAGGACAGGAGTTTGTGTTATTCGTGATATTAGCGAACGCAAACGGCTTGAAAAATCTAAGCAAGCATTCGTTGAAATGGTTCGAATTGATCTACGTGAACCGATCGCGGAAATGCAAGAGTTCCTTGCAGCAACATGCGCAGGCAAATTCGGTGCACTCTCCGAGGATGGACAAAGGCAAGCGAAATCAGCACAACGCAATAACGACCGTCTGCTCTCCTTGGTGGATGATTTATTGAACATCGAAAATATGAGCCGGGGCAAGATGGAGTTGGCAAAGGGGAATTGCTCATCCAAACAGATAATAAAGCAGGCTTTCCTTGCAGTTGGCGCGCTTGCATCGAAGTCCAAGATCAAACTCGAAAGCGATGGAGAGGATGACGTTTTGTTCGTTGCTGATTCAGATCGTCTTGTGCAGGTTCTGGTTAACCTCATTGGAAATGCCATCAAATTCTCTCCCCGGGACTCAACAATAAAATGCGTTGTCTCGATTTCCGATCCACAGATTGAGTTTCAAGTAGTTGATCAGGGACGAGGTATTCCGAAGCATCTGGTTGACTCTGTTTTCGATCGCTTCAAGCAAGTGACAAAGACTGACGCGAGTGAGAAGGGCGGGGCAGGGTTGGGGCTTGCGATCTGTAAGAGCATTATCGAAAGTCACAGGGGAGAGATTGGAGCCCGTAGCGAAGAGGGCAAAGGTAGTACATTCTGGTTCAGAATTCCAAGGTGACGCGACGTTCTCACGGGTTCCCCACAAGTTCGCGATAGCGTAGAAGTATTGGGTAGCGGAAAAGTCGTTAATGGGGAGAAAGACCATGCTTGAGAATAAAGATCTGAAGAACGACAAACGGAGCAGCAACGATAAGATTAATCGCAAGCCTTTGCCGAAAGCTAAAGAGCTGAAGAACACACAGAACGATATTGTTGGCGGCGGTGCTGCAGCAAAGATGGTTACTGTCGCACCTTGTAGCGGCGTTTTCACCGGTTGCGGCTGCTAATTGTACAGTGGAAAGTAGGTGAAGATCATGGACACTGCAGTTCTCAAAGAAAGCTCCCCGAGGAGTGGAAAGCAGATTCGCAAGAATCTTTCAAAGCTGAAAAACCTCAATGATACGAATGTAAGAGCTATTGGTGGTGCAAATTATAACAACGTAAACGACCAAGTTACTGACTGATTTCCAGGGCATAGCCAAGAGCCAGACCATCTCCGGAAGTGCTATTTTGATTAAGTATCAAAAGCGCACTTCCGGAGATTTCTAATGACCTCCTCTGACTTCAAGACTAAAGCCAAGAATTTTTTCTCGACGCTGCTGAATTTGTGCATTTTGCTCTTAGTTAGCGCTGGAACATTTGTTGGCGGTTATGCTCTGGGCTTACACAAGATAAAAGTGCCCTACCTGTCTGATTACATCAAAGCGCCCGAAGAAAAGCCAGCTGTCGCAAGTAGCGCTGGGGAGGGGAGCCTAACACCCGGTATTGGAGCTGCAGGTTCGGCGACCACTGCTACGCCGTTGAATCTCGATTATTCTGCCTTTGTAAAATCGAGCACATCCATGGCGCCAGGAATGATCAAGGATAAGCTTATTCGCTTGAAGTTTTCTCCTTACGCGGAGCCATCATTTAACTTCACCGCAATTGTTCCCAAAGATTGGAAGGCTGTTCCTCCTCAGCTGCATCTCGATCCCGGTGGATTGATGGCTAACCTTGATGCGCACCGCGATACCCCTGTGCCCCTGGCTCAATTTGATGCACCGGGCGCACCGGAGGCGCTTTATCAGGCGCAGGCACTGTATGTACCGCCCGAGGCGAGTTTGGACCGTTTTTACGAACAATACACCCAGGCAATCAACGCCAAAATCATGGTCGATCAACCCGAGACCGGTGGGCGTAAGAATGTTTTGTTCAAGTACACCACCAAAGACGGTAAGCCGATGCTCACACGGAGTGTGGCCGTGCGCACGGGCAACTATGTGATGTATTTGAATTGCTGCGCTTTGGAAAAAGACTTTCCAGCATTGGCAGAAGCCTATAATTTGTCTGCGCTAAGTTTCACACCTGAAAAAGCTAGCGGGCTGGCACCTTTTGAAGTTGCCGTAGATGAAGGCACTGGCGCGGCGGCTGTCGTAAAGTGAAAGATTAATCGAGCGACACGCCCCTCATCTCAAAAACTTTTCAAATTTGAAATCTATTCTTCTGACATGGGCTATCAAGGACAGAGGATTAAACGATGAGTTTTGAAAAGGACATTCGGGGCGTTCGTGAGACTGAGCAAGCTAGTGGTGAGGGGCAATTATCACAGCAGCTCTATTCCGCAGAAAGCAAAGATGATTTTAGACCTGGGAATCTGGAGCAACGCAGAGATGATACCGGTGCGCTGCCAGAGCTACGGATCGACAGGCGCTCTGAAGAGCCGAAAGCAAGTGTCTCCACTGAAGCTGATTCTGCACCTCGCAGTTCAGAGGATAGGAATGAACCAGCATCGAGAGAAGAACACGACACGGCTGGCAGACCTTCAGCTCGTATTCCCGATCAGAAACCAGAAGCCGAAGGACCTCGTTTTCCGGAGAAACCGCGCGAAGTTCCCGTGCGCCAGGACTTGGCTGTAGCCGCAGAGAATCGTGCAAAATACAAGGAAGAAGTGGAGAAACAAGTACAAGCTGCTTCCATGAGTCATGTAGCTGAGCCGGGCGAAAGTTATGGCGATGTGCTTCATCGCATGTATCCGAATTTGGGCAAAGCTGAGCTTGCAGCGCTGGCAGCCGAGGCGCGGCAAGCCAATGGTAATAAGGAACTAAAGCCTGGCGATCAATTTACGGTGATGAACAAAGAGCAGTGTCTGCGACTTGTCGATCAAACGATGAACGAATATGATGCGCGTCACAATACAGATTTGCTGGACATTCATGGTGATTTTGCTCCTGAAAAAGGTAAGATGGCCGGCGCGCATAATTCAGTTCGTGCCGCAGAGAAGGGGCAAATGCAAGCCGCTTTGGATGAATTTGAAAAGAAGCTGCCTTCGGAGGTCGTGAAACCGGAGCCACCTAAAGCACCGGAAAATGTTGAAATGAAAGATTTTGCGAAGGAAGCGCAGACCCTTTTGCCGAAGCTTGATTTGAACCACGATTCTGTCTTGAGCCATGAGGAACTGCTTGCAGCCAGTAAAGATTCCGCTCTCACAGGTAAGGAGCAGCAAGTAATTGCGGGCTTACTGGCTGCTGAAGACGCTATCAAAGATCTCCACAACGATCGGCTAGGAAAAGAGAAAGGGATCAGTGCTAAAGATCTTGAAAAACTTGCTTCGAATATTGCTAAGGTAGAGGAAGACTACAAGGGCGCTTTTAGAACCGGTATTACTCTCTCCAATGAAAAATTATTCAATAGCATTGACGGCAATCATGACGGTCTCCTTTCCAAAAAGGAATTGAAGCAAGCTTTAGAGAATCGCGATGATCTCAAAAAATGGCAACGAGCAGCTATTAGATATGCGCTGCAAAACGCTGGTGAAATCATGGAAGTTTCCAACGACGAATTTGGCGATGAGAATACGGGCATATCGAAGAACGATGCGCGCGGCATGCTCAAACACGTCAGCGAAACGGAAGAAGCCAACACTGTCGAGACAATCGCAAAAGCAATGAGGGCAATAAAAATGAGTCAGGCTGAATACGCTAAACGCCCGCAGCCGGTCAAGCCTGTAGGTGAAGGCGCGGCATAACAAGCTGAAGGGTAGCCTGAAGCACGCCATTAAGTTTGCTGGTGGTAAGAGAGGCGGTGCACGCTAATTGCATCGCCTCTTTAACGCGCGAATCGAATTTCTTTCTTTTGGCGATCTATAGTAAAAAGCTTATCGCCGAAAAAGTTCTGTCCTAAAAGAGGGTAACTAATCTCGCAGTCCATGATACGTACTGCGCAGGCACGTTTACTAAATGGTCCAAGGCTAACATCAGCAGGCACATCCCAGCTTGCGACTTCCTGGTTGTTCGGGCCCTTAATGTAAATCGGTGATGCCTCGGGGATTCGGATATCGAATCGCTCCGCCTGCTTCTTGCTAATGCAGACACCAAAGGCACCGGTGTCGAAACACATCGGTGTAGTCCAGTCGTTGATCTTTGCTGAAACGATAATTTTTGCGCCGTCCTCATCAAAGGGAATTGCAACTGAGTCAATACGTTTGAAATCGCTAATTGTCTCCGGTACAAATCGCAGAAATCCGGCTCGGTTATCGATTGTGCAGGTGTATCCCTTCATGAAAGGGGCACCTAGAATTCCATGTTCCATGTTTTGATCTTGCACGCATACGCGAATCTTTTTGTGAATTTCTCCAAGCTTTATATTCGCCATGCTGTAGTAAGCACTAACTGGACCTGATACCGTTTTTAGTGTCACTTGTTGCAATTGCTCGCGTACCCCTGCTGTCTCTGCTTGACTGTGTCCGAACAAGCACTCTTCAGCTCCAGTGTCGAAAATCATTTCCATGCTGCGTCCGTTCAAACTTGCATTAACTGTAATCTGACCTTTTCGTGTCCGCCTGAATGGCACCGATACCTGCCTCATCGCAGGTGTTAGTCCCAGTAAAGACTCCTTGTTTGAGGACTGCGTTGTTTCTGTTACACTGACCCCTTTCATTTTGATATAGGAGGAGCTATGCGATGCGGCCTCCGATTTGGGAAACTGCTCCTGAATTTTCTTGAATATCTGGATCGCTTCGGTTTCCTTTTGGAGATTCAACAGACAGAGTGCTGAGTAATAAAGGCGCTTGGATTCGCTATCACCTTGATCTTGGAAGCTGTTAAAGTTAGCCAGCGATTCGCTAAACTTCTTTTCTTTGAAAAGACTTAGAGCTTTGCTAAATTTGCCGGATCTTTCTTCATCCTTTAATTGCTCTGCAGCTCGCACCTCAGCTCGCAGGAGAAGTAAAGCAATGAGCGTGCCACACAATGCAGCTGTTATGCCGCTATTCATGAGTCGTTCCGTCGGTCTTGTGCAGCCCTACCAGCACATGCGCAAATTGCTCCGCCTATGCTGGGTAGAATCATGATCGCCAGCGCGCAAAGAGATACTTGGAAAACCGCGAAATCTAATTGCCCGCTGAGTACCGACAATACACCGTTTCCCAGGCCTGCTATCAAAGCATATCCCAACATTGCTGCTGTTGGCAATTGGATGGTTAGGGCTGCGGCAATCTGTGTGGCCAGGCGGCGGCTTCTACAAGCGATTGCCGCAGTTAAGCCTGTTGCGAAGGAAAGTCCGCCCAAGACTTGGATGCCAAACAGTCCAGCAGATGCTGTGGATTGCACGTGTGGATCATGCGGGCGGGAAAAGAATGATATCAAATATAGTATCAAGAAAACGCCAACGGATGTTACCGTCCATAAGTAGGGCGCGAACAATTTTGATTGTGAGCCAAGCTGGCGCCACCACTTCGAAAGAACAAATCCTGTTTGATAGGAAAATCTAGATGCGGCAACTCCTGTGACGGCCAAGCCTAACATGCTTAGATCGCCTCTCCAAATGGATGAATAAATTGCAAGTCCGACCGGGACTAGCAATGGCAGCAGCCATGTATGTTTAACTTCCGGCCGATTACCGCGTTGCATGAATCCAACCAGCGAACAAGCTCCGGCTGGCCAACAAATTATGGCGAGAACGTTGCTGAACCATCGGGCAAATGTTGTCAGCTCGTCAGAGATGTCCAGGGCGCAGGTCATTTGATTGAGTGCAGTAAAGGCAAAAAAGAAACATCCGAAACCGCCGAATGTCCCAAGTAAGCTTGTGACCCAGGCGTGCGCCCTGTCGGAAAGTCCATTATGTCTCGATTCCGCTTTCTTGCATGCTGGCGTTCCTCTGACGACCTTGCAGGCCGCAATCCAATGACGCTCTTCCGCGCTTGGGTCGGAGAGAACTTTCCAGGCTTGGTTTTCTTCGATTTTGTTTTGCAAGGGAAGGGACGACCTTTTGGGAGTCGATCTGATTATTCCCCGCCCGAATGGGTCTCCCACTATATGAAGGATTTGACTTAGTTAAGCTCGCGAGTCTGCAACAGCGAAACCTGTCTGAAACGAAGGAAGATTGGGAGTTGGTGAAACTCGTGGCGAGAATCCACTGATTCCTCGATATTGCTGATCAGCAATATTTGCCCCCCGTATTTATTGCCAGTAAGCAGTATTGCGGTGGATTATTGCTTACTAGCAATTTTTTCAGTTCAGTTTTTATTGCTCCTGAGCAATAAGTACTTCCTTTGGCTCGTTAATGACGCAGTGATGGCACATTTTAAGTTTTTCGAACTTGTCTAAATTAGAATAGTTCGAAATCTAGAAAAAAGGAGACCTTGCTTTCGGAGTGAAAGCTGTTCAGTTGTCTTTTGGCTTTACTTATGGACCATGCGTCAAAGCGATCCGTTACTGAGCATGTTGTTGCGCATTCGCCGCATGCGTCCGCCCTGGAAATTTTGGACGCCGCTTCGCTTTTGCATTTTGCGCTGACCCGGTGGGATGGCCTCGCCGGTTTTAGGATTCATGACGAGCTGTCCACTCATGTCGCGGAAGTCTTCATTTTTTTCGTAGCGCTGCTTGCCGTAATCTGTGTAAACAGCAACATCGAACTGCGAGTACGGAACAAAGGGGCGTTGAGCCATGCGTTCGTGTGCGATCTGGTCCGTCGTTTTGAAGGCTTGAGCCAGTAGCTTGTTGTTGTTTTGGGCTAGAGCCTGAACTGCAAGTTGTGGGTTCTTCACAGTGTCAGACTGATACGGGCGATTTTTTGCTTCGAACTTTTGATCGAACCCCTGCATGCGGCTGCGTCGCACCATGTCTGTCGGATGTTCATTCAGGTGCGACAATTGCATTTGTTTGAACATCTGGTTCTTTTGACCGCGAGAGAGCTGTGGATTCTTCCATACCGTGAACAGATCCTCGGCTAACTTCAATTCGTGGACGAGGTCTTGTGGGGCCCAATAGCCTGGCAAGCAATGTAACACAGTGCCATCGGGGGCTAGGACGAAGAGTTGCAGGTTGTGCGGTCCGGCACCGTTGGTGGTGCTTATGCCTTTTCCTGTTGGGGCATGTCTTCCGGATTTACCGCAGTAGGGCTCATTAGTTATGTCTTTCGACGTGCAAACAAATTTGTTCTTTAGTTCTGAGAAAACAGGTTCTTGGGAAAGGGACACGTCCCTTAGGCTATTGCCAGCGCTTCACGTCATTCCGTTAAGCGGTCCAAGCATGTGCAACATGAAAATCGGCTTGTTCTCTTTTTGAGCTATGGCTTGTGCCTTGGACAATGATGTGTACCATGGAATTTCCATTGTCAGTTTGCGCACTCTCTGGAGAGCTTCGTCACCGGAAACCATGGACATCGGTGCGGCGATTGAAATCTGAGGCGAAGTCGTATTGAGGATTGAGATTGCGAGCATGCCCGCCAATCCTGCAATTTTGCAAATTCCCTTCATCAAGATACCTCTTGGTCGGATTTGTTGACTGAACATTATAAGGGGCCGGGAAAGAGATCTTTGACCTCTTACTATTTTTGACGCCACGGCTAATCAAAAAGTTCAAACGCAAAGATTAAATCCATTCTATTCTTCCTGTATGAGGAATAGGGCTGCTTTAGATAGGCTACTTCCATGGACCTGCGTAGTTAGTCGCATTGCATGCTATATTTCCCAGAAGGACCGACTGCTCTGGCATAGAGCGCAGGAAGAGCCATTTAGCGGAGTGATTGAGAGAGCATCGAAAGCTCTGCGCGTCGTAAGGACGGGATGATTAATGATGATAGAGTGTAGGCGGGGGACTTCGATAGGTGTTTCACAATCGTTGTTTGCCGGTGTAGCCGCCCTTGCTCTTGCAATTCTTTCGCCAATGTCTCTTGCGTCCTCACCAAGCAATCTCGTTCCGAAAAACACATGGAAGGAATTGGCAGACCCTGCGAATCTGTTTCCAGTAAATGGCGCGCGTTACTATCAATTCTCGTTGGCAAATGGGACTGGCGCATATCTAGTTGTGGCTTATGTCAAAGACGGTAAATGGCGTCTTCGTCCACATTTGGCTGAAAAGACGGCGCCGACCTCACGTGCAAGTTCGCAGCAAAATGCAAGCGCCGGTATAAATGGTGGTTTTTTCAACCTCAGCGATGGTGTTAGTGCAAGTTACATTGTGCTGGATGGAAAAACAGTTGCTGATCCCAGAGAGAATAAAGCTCTGTTGGAAAATCAAAAGCTACAGCCGTTCCTCGAGCAGATTTTCAACCGCTCCGAATTGCGCGTACTTAAAACAAAAAATGGAAAATTGGATTATCAAATTGCCGCGCACAACACGCGCCTGCCACCGAATATGACACTGGTCGATTCGCTTCAAGCTGGACCGCAGTTGCTACCTGTGCTGCGTTCTGAAGAGGAAGCCTTCTTGCGAAAGCAAGCCGATGGGACTTATGCAGACTCGATCGGCTGCAAGAAACCTGCAGCAAGAAGTGCAGTCGGATTTACTTCCGATGGATACATGATCATTCTTGCGGTTGCAGGAAAAGGGCAAGACCCGGAATCTTCCGGAATTACACTGGAAGAGTTGGCGGACTTGATGCGTCGATTAGGATGTGCTTCCGCACTCAATCTCGATGGTGGCTCTTCAACAACACTATACGTCCGGCTTGCCGAGAATGGAAAAAAGGCAGAAGGCAAAAGTGTTTGCGGAAAAGATCCTGAGACCCTCGTTAAAAGCACGCTGCTGCTCTTTCCTAACTAGGCAAATAACGCATCTGTTGAGGGTAGGCCAAAGCGCGCCCCGAATACTGAGTCGCGCTTTGATAGATACATTAAAGCCGTACCGTTGCGGGGTTTGGAAACGACAGAAGAGCTATGACTTTGGTTTCTTGGGACTATCTTTTGGTTTGTCCTTTGGATTATCGCTCGGAACCTTTGGCCAATCTGGTGGAAATGGATCTGGCTTCTGTGGACACATTGGATCAAATGGTGAACGGCACCATGGATCAGGAAAACGTGGCGGTGGCGGAATCGGAATATTTGGTGGCACATCAGGACGTGCGTCTTGCTGTTCTTTTGCCTTCTGTTCTTCGCTCTTTGGAGCTGCGTTTTGCTCCTCTACTTTTGCTCCAGCTTCGGCTCCAATAGCAGCGCCGGCCTTTGCCGCTTCAGAACCTGCTTTTGCTGCTTCGGCGCCTTCAGCTGCTGCTTCTGCTACAGCTTTTGTTTCCGTTGCCTGATTGTTTTGAGGCCCGCTCGCCAGTTCCAACCGAAAGGCATTTGCTGCTTCGTTAGCTGCTTGAGCTGCAAGACTTTCAGTTTGTCTTGAGCCTATATCTCTATCACTCATTAATAACCTCCAGCTTCACCCGAAAAAGTTGCGTATCTGAATCTGGAATACCAAGCCATTTTTCCAGACCGTTTTGCCCAGCAAAAAGAGTCACGATTTCTTTTCGTCACGAATAGTACTCCGATGATGTCATGGGGAGAATGGTGATATCCGCATAGAAACCTTAGTAAGGTCCAATCATTTCTGGAATTCCGGCTACGTAACGACAAGCTGAAGGGTGGCTGTCAAGCGTGTTGGTGCAGTTACGTCTAAGGTTTACAAGCGTTGCTTGGGCTATGATCTCTTCGCAAGTTAGGGAAGTCTAATGACAACCTTGCGCGCGGACTACTGGTCCTTTTTGGAAAAAGTGCTGCGGATGTCCGTACTTTTGGGGAAGCTGATGAAAACAGCCACAATATCAAGGATTCTTTTTGCTACTAGCGCAGCAATGTTGCTGATCAATCCGCTTGTGGTATGTGTGGATGCGCAAGCTGAAACCAGCAGCTTGGTCGGCGGTCAATTAAGTGCCGACACATCAAATGCAGTCCCCGTTTCTGGAACCGCGATCAATTCTGACAGCGAAGCACTTTCAAGTTCTGGATTGCGTCCTCCAATGCTGGAAACCTCAGCAATTGAAGCGACTGGTGCACAAACCACACTGAAAGGACTCGTGGCCGTTTACGATGGACCCAGTCCCAATGTTCAAGTTTCCAATTTATTGAAAATTGCGCTGGATAAGAACAGCAAACGTGACCATATCGTCAAGAAGGATAAAGAGTATCACGGGGCGGGAAGGCGAACACTGGCCGTCGTGAAAGCTGTTGCACACTATGCCACCGAGTATAGAGGCTTCGAAATGTCCAGTGAGGGCGCGGACGTTATTCTTGATGAGAAATTGAAGCTCAAAAGCCAGGCTTCCATTGCTTATGCTGAGCAAAAGCAAGTTGACGAAATGCATTGGAAGATTTCCCAGTGTATGTTCCAGCTGGCGCAAGCTCTCGGTGTCACAGATGCCGCGGAGCAGCAGCGTACACTTGATACTGGAATGAACCAGCTAAAGCAACTGGTTGGTGACGAGGAGGCGCAAAATGCGCTGAAGGACCTTAAAGCCTGGTCTGCTCAAGTTCATGTGCCGGAGTCGGTTTTTAAACAGCCTTCGTGGTCCGTGATGGATGTGCAAGCGAAGACGGAGAATCTATTAAAGGACTCGGCACAATCCGATCCCGTAATCGCGCTGGTTCGAAGGGCTTTGCACAAATACAATGGGCATAGCAAGCTGGCTCTGGCATCGGCAAAGATGATCAATACCACTCTGGCTATCGCGATGTTCAGTCCGACAGTGGTATCACCGGCTGCACAAATCTTTCAGTTTGTCTACCAAATGGCGACTGGAGGACCTGAAGATTCAAAACTCTTGGCAGAGCTATATTTGGACAAGCGCCTTGAAAGTCGTTTCAATCGATTGAAGCAAGAATCAAATCAAGCCGTGAACGCTTACAATAATGCATTGCTCACGAAGAATCCGATTCTGTTGGGTTATTCAGAGTCGATGATCTCATCCATGTCCACGGAAGAAACTGGCGCAAAGATTATCGGAGCGCAAAAACTCGTTGCTCGACATTCAACTCACAACGATGAGATTGACTGCATTCAAACGCATGGTACTTCAATGTAGAGACCTTTGAACAAGTCCCGGCGGATCCTGCAATCCTGTTTATGTGGACATTTTTACAACGGAGATCTTTCCGTTGGTCTCCACCATTGCGACTCGTACTTGCGAAATCGAGGCAACTCCGGCTTCTCTAAGTGCTTCCATCAATTCGTGGCGATTTACGCCTTCCTTCGCCATCCCGTCCTCGTTTACCTTTCCGTTGTGAACTATGATTCTGGGTAGCCCTTCAAGTAGCTTGCCTGCGGTTTTGCTCTTGAACGCCATGTAGTTCATCATCATGCTCAGTCCAGCAAGAGTGCACATGGCAATCACTGCTGCACTCACTGAATCATCAGATCTTGTTGTAGCGTTTGCTGCTATATCGCCCAACATGATCAGCGTCACTTGATCCACAGGAGACAACTGTCCTCCAGCTCGATTACGCAGACGTAACACCACAAGTACTACGATGTAGAGAATCGCTGAACGCACCACTAAATCAAACCAAAACTCTTTCAGCTCGAACATTGGAGTACTCCGATATCGTTGTTTGCTTTAAACGACTCGGATCTAGACGGTCACTCCAAGTCAGAGTTCCCCACTACGCAGTTCAGTTCTCCGGCAAAGATCTTGCAGAATTGGCGACGGAATCAAATCGCACACGCGATAGAAGATGTTGGTTCCACTTTTCCATATTGCGAGGAAATCTTACGACTAGTATTACTCGAAGGACATACCTGCCGGCATAGTCATTCTCGGTGGCTTTTTCGCTGGGATTCCGAAGCTCGGTTGGAACCCTGAATCGGAATCGTCTTCGAAGACGCTCAGTGGTGTGGCTGTTTTTGCACCAGATAGATTTCCGAGAGCGCTGTTTTGTTGTTCTTGTGCAGCCTTCTCTGGAATTACCGAGCCTGACATAGACCGCGCCGCCGCTGTCGGACGAAATGACGCATCGTGTGCCAAAGCTTGAAATGCGCTGTCTTTTTCCAAGGCGTCTTTTGTTCGCAAATCAATTTTGAAAACAAACACGCGGGGGGAGCGTAGGTACAAGATTGAATTCAGTGGAACGCTTTCTTGCTTGCCGTCAGCGCGTCTCAATGCGATTGAATCGTTTTCAATTCCGATTATTCGTCCTTGCAGCTGTCCGTTGCTGCGAAAAATCAGGTCCGGGTTGCTTGGATCGTCTATTTGTTCAATCCAATCACCGAGAAGAAACAGCGCCAGCCCTGTCACTGACGGAGGCGAACTCGTTGGATTGGCCTCTGAGCGCAGTATCGATCCGACTAACACTGTTTGCGGTGTTTCCGTAAACTCGGAACAAGCTTTTAGTGTGATCACTCGTCCATTAATAGTGGCTACACCACTCCTTACGGAAAGGCTGCCCAGTGCTTTTACGTTCACCTCACCTTTTATGGCGCCGCAGTTCGAAATGCCATTTGGCGTGAAACTAATTGGACCGGCAACAGAGCATGGTAACAAGGTCATCAGGAGTGATATTGAGAAGACTGCCGCTTGTATTTTTCTTTGCGTCAACACGTTGTGATCTCCCTATCAATTCTGATGCTTCGCATGCTTTTCTACTTGCTTCAAGACCGACTCGATACCATTCACATCAGCAAGCATCTTCCGTGTTCCATTGATAAAAGGCTCTTGCAAAATGACCTGGTCATGTATCACTTTGGAAAGATCGACTTGATCTTTCTGAGCGGTGCTAAGTTGCTGCTGCAAAATGCTCCATTGGACTTTTAACTCACTATTAGCTTTATCGGGAATTGTGATCTTTTGACATTCCGAAGCTAGTTCGGTCATTGAATCATTGAGCTGGCTATAGAGCTGATTTACAACGTCAGGCCTGGGTGGAAGTAAGTTTCCTTCGGAAAAATCTGTAGCCAATGGTGCATTTACCGGCATCATGTCGAAAGAATCGTAGTTTTGATAGCCATATCCGTATGCTGGGCTTGCGGCACCAAAAAGTCCATTCCAGCTTTCAAGCACGGCATGCCGGTTTGCCTCGGCGTCAAGGTCACGAGCAGCTTTATGAGCCATGTTGGCAGACTTGTAGATGGATTTAAGCGCCGATTCCGATATTGGAGAACTGTCATCCGCGAATGCGAAAACATTAGAACTCAGCATTAGAGCTGTGCAAAAGATTAGCTCGGTCACATTTGATGAACGCATAAGCGACTGCCAGACCTCATTCTCGGCTATATTATCGCATGCCGGGCTTATAAGCATAAGAATTGTTCACCTACAGAACAGCACTAGTAGACAATACATTACCTGGGCAGATTGCCTGGAGTTTCCCACTCTCATCAAGGGATTGTCTTGTTGGCGGTTTGCAGTAAGCTTTGTGTTTCAATTTCAACGCATGAGGAAGCGTGAATGAGATGGCAGCGGCGCCCCGAAGGTCACCGCTGCTAGTTGTGATTCGTGTAATTGGCTAGCAAGCCAGAAAGGCGATTCGCTTACCCGTGATGTGCGCCTGGTGCTCTGGTACCAAATGCGGTGCTTCGGTCTACGGGCTCGTCACCCTGATTTTTTCCAAAACCTTTTTGGCGTCCGCGATCGGTTTTTTCTTCGAACTCTTCACCCGGCTGTTCACCTTGGGCTTTGTGGGCGTGTCCTTTTGCCTTCATCTCGTTGATGATGTCCTGCTCGGATTTTTCTCGTGCGCGGTGTCGACCACTTCCTGATGCGTGCTTACTCATACCTTTTCCTCCACCTCTCACTTCCGATGTTCTCGACTCGCAATTCACAGCACCGGTTCCCTTCTGACACTAGACCGCGATTTTAGCTAACTTTGCTCTGCGCTTTGTAGCTCTTAGTTGAGCTGATTCGGAGCGGAGTTTGCCTGCCTATTGGACTATTTGGGTCAAGCCGCGTGCAATGCTCGAGAAAGCACCGTTCAGCTTGGAGGGATCCGTTACCTGGAAGAACTTTCCACCGTTTCCTGCACCTTGTGAAATTTGAGAAAGGACTTGCGCTTGCTGCGCTCTTTCGTCTGGATCGAGGTTTAGACCTACGCTAAACACGGCGATACCTTTGTTTCTCATAATGGCCGTGAAGCCGGCCGGGTTTGGTCCGGCTGTTGGAATTCCATCGGTGAATAGCACAATCACTTTCTTCGCATTCGGTCTTGTAGTGGTCGGGGTGAACATTCGTTGAGCTTGATCGATTGCGTCGCCGATATTCGTATTTCCATTCGGAACCATTTGGTCCAGGGCAGCGTTAACGAAGCCGAAATTTTGCTCATCGGCAGCTTCCCCATCAGCTACTGGGCGCAGGGCTATTCCCGGCACTGGGAAAAAACCACTACCGCCCTGGGGATAGTTGTCGGCTACATTCCGTTCTTGGTAGCCGGAAGTGATTGCTGTTCCTGCGATTTGATTGAAGCCGACCAATCCAAATCGGGCTTGGGTATTGGTCTTCATCAATTGGAAGAAATTCTTTGCTGCAGTCTCAGCTTCCGCCCAGGGATGCGTGTGCTTGCGAGCAAGTTCAAAGTATTTTGCCTTGTAACCAGCTTGGGGCGTGACGACTCCGGCAAGGGTTAAGGCTGCACCGCTGCTCTGAAATACTGCTTCGTTCTCTAAATTGCCACGTGAGGCTTCCACCAATGCTGCTATGTTTGGAAACGTGAAGGTGCCCTCGGTAAAGCTGCCGAAGTCGCTCTGCTCGTCGATGTTCACAACCCAGTCTGTGAATCCGTTGTTTGTAGCTGAACCCGGAGGTGTGTTGCCGGGCATCGAATTATCCGTGGCTCCTCTGAGTTGAGCATTAAGTCCGGAAATCATTTGTGGTGTCATGCCACCTTGGGTGGTATCAAACATCCGTTGCACCACTGTGTAGTCGATCTTTCCTGTAGTTGTGTTGAATGATCTTCTGACTCGGCTGGTGAATGTCTTAAAGCGCATTGAGCCGGAGCAATCGAAGCAGAGTACCACATCGAGCTGTCCAACTCCGCCGGACGACTTTGCATTGACTACGGTGGCAGCATTGCCTAAACCAATTACTTTTCCTGCAAGGGAAGCAAGCCCATAAACCGACGTGACTTCGAGCGCTTTGCCGCGCGGATCACCGGCTTGAACTGGTTCATTGTTGCTTGGGTCGAGGAATCGAAACGATAGAAAAGCTTGATTTTCCGAAGGTACTCCTGAAGCCTCTTGCGCCCCGGACAGTGAATTTCCAAAAATGTCGTTAGCTCGAAATACTTGCTTGGCAGCTTCGACTGCCTTTTGCTGAGAAAGTGTGATGTCGGCATCGGTTGAACCGGCAAGGGCTGCCGCCCCAGCAAGGGCTGCAGACTCTGTTGTCGATTGGAGCTGATCGCGGGCGATTGCCATTCTGCCGACTTCGAACGAGAAGAGCCCGAGCACCAGAATGATTGTCGTGGCGATTATGACCATCGGCAGAGCTACTGCCAGACCGCTCTTGCTCCGGATTTGACTGCGTTGAAATAACACTTTTCTGTCCCTCGATTCCCAACTCTGCTACTTTAGTCAGAAGAAGTTGCGCATCGGTAAACGAAAAGTTGCAAGATGGTAAAACGCCGCTCGATCGTCAGGTGGGACGCATGGCGTCGCCCCTACAAACAAATACGCGGGTCGGGTTCTCAGTAGACGAATACGCGGGTCGGGTCCCTTGCAAACGAATACGCGCGGTGGGTCAATGAAAACGGTCGTTGCCCCGCTCCGTGCTTTGCTTCGATACGAGAGTTGCCCCGCTACGCAGTTGCAGGCGTAGCGGCGATGCCATGCGTCGCCCGTCTAAGTAAGCAATTAGAGTTTGGGTTTGCGCAGTTTACGCAACTCGGACGCTTTCAAACGGGTGATAGCGCGGGAGAGTGCCATTTCGGCGACGTAGACTTCGAGCTTGTCGGTCTTTTGCAGCTTCTCTGCTTCTGCCTTCTCTTTGGCGACTCTTGCGCGTTCTACTTCGATTTCGGTGTCGAGTTCGGCTGCATCGCTGAGCACAGTTACCTGATTGTTTTTGATTTCGAGGATACCGCCCATGATTGCTGCGATCTCCTCTTCCTTGCCTTGTCTGTATTGAAGAGTATCGATTGCAAGAGCTGTCACCAGTGGCTCGTGATCAGGCAATATCGAGAGCTGTCCATCAACGGAAGTTGCAGTGACCTGATCAACCTGCTGCTCCAACACAACACGTTCGGGGGTCACAATCCTTAGTGTCAAAGTTCCAGCCATTTCATTCCATCCTCAGAATTATTGTTTTGATGAGTTCGATTGTTTGCGTCCACCGCTCTTCTTTGCGGCTTTTTTCGCGAGGTTTTTGCCGGCGTTGGAACCTGATTTGGATTTTTCAGTGACTCCACCAGCGGTGACTGCTTCTGTCGGGGTTGCGTTGGTTATGTGATTTCGTCCGTTTCTTTCAGGCGGTACATTGTGGTAGATAATCTCGTCGATTATGCCGTAATCCAACGCTTCTTTAGCTGACAAATAATAGTCTCGTTCAATATCATGTCGAAGCGTTTTCTTGTCTTTGCGCGTGCAGCGATGCAACAACTCGATTTGCGCTTCTCTGAATTTTTGTCCTTGCTTGGCTTGAATTTCCAGATTGGTAATGTCGCCATCTGCTTCCCATAAGGTCTGATGGAACATGATTGTGGAAAATTCATAGGCTAAGCGCTTGCCGGTTCCTGCTGCCAGAATTTCGCAGGCGCCGGAAAGTGCATGACCAAGACAAATGGTGTTTACGGGAGCTTCCATTGAATGAATGACACCGATGATTGCATCAGCGTTATAACCGTTGCCGCCGGCGCTGTTGATCAGCAGGTCGATCGGCTTGGTTTTATCGGCGTCATTCATTCGGAGCAATTTTTTGATAACCGGCAGCGCAACTTCATTCTCTAATCGTCCGAAGAGGAATATTCTGCGCGGCGAATTCGAACCAGTTGTCTGGTTAGAAGTTTCAGCTGCCGGTTTGTCGTTTTTTTTGCTCATTGTTGGTTTTAGGCGCTAGCCAATTTGGCTGCTTGTTCGATTACTTCGTCAATGCCGCCAACCATGTAGAAAGCCTGTTCAGGCTTATCATCATGTTCTCCGTTGAGAATTTGTTTGAAGCCTTCAACTGTATCTTTGAGCTTGACGTACTTGCCTTCGCGTCCGGTGAATTGGGCTGCGACGAAGAACGGTTGGCTCAAGAATCGCTGAATTTTGCGAGCTCTCGAAACTACGATACGGTCTTCTGCGGACAATTCGTCCATACCAAGGATGGCGATGATGTCCTGAAGATCTTTGTATTTCTGAAGTGTTTGCTGGATACCGCGAGCGACCTGATAATGCTCTTCGCCAACTACTTCAGGCTTGAGCGCGTTCGAGGTGCTGGCTAGCGGGTCAACAGCTGGGTAGATTCCGAGTTCGGCGATCTGACGGCTCAAAACTGTTGTAGCGTCCAAGTGACCGAATGTGGTGGCAGGTGCCGGGTCGGTCAAGTCGTCGGCTGGTACGTATACAGCTTGAACGGAAGTGATCGATCCATTCTTGGTTGATGTGATTCGCTCTTGCAAGTCACCCATTTCGTTTGCCAGGGTCGGTTGATAACCTACTGCTGATGGCATACGTCCAAGCAGAGCTGATACTTCAGAACCTGCTTGTGTGAAGCGGAAGATGTTGTCGATAAAGAGAAGAACGTCTTTGTGCGCAACGTCGCGGAAATATTCGGCGACAGTCAGAGCTGACAAACCAACGCGCATACGGGCGCCTGGCGGCTCGTTCATCTGACCGTAGACCAGTGCTACTTTGTCCAACACTGATGTTCCGTCGGCTGCTTTGGAATCTTTCATTTCGTGATAGAGGTCGTTTCCTTCACGAGTGCGCTCACCCACTCCGCCGAACACGGAATAGCCACCGTGCTGTTTAGCGATGTTGTTGATGAGTTCCATGATAATAACTGTCTTGCCTACGCCGGCTCCGCCGAACAGACCAATCTTTCCACCCTTTGTGTATGGTGCAAGGAGGTCAACGACTTTGATGCCGGTCTCAAAAATTTCAGTTTCAGTGCTGAGCATTGTGTACTCAGGGCAAGAACGGTGAATCGGCCAGCGTTCGCCCGTTAGCTGTTCCTTCTCGTCTACGGCTTCCCCTAGAACGTTAATAATGCGGCCTAAGGTTGCTTCGCCGACTGGAACCGAGATTGGTGCTTTGAGGTCGTTTACTTTCATCCCTCTTGTGAGACCATCTGTCGAGCTCATCGCTACGGAACGAACGCGGTTGTCACCCAAAAGCTGCTGAACTTCGCATATAACGCGAATGTCTTCGCCGTTCGGTCCGTTATCTTTCACTTCAAGAGCGTTGTAAATTGCGGGAAGTTGTCCTGCCGGAAACTCTACGTCGATAACCGGTCCGATAACTTGTATTACCCGCCCAACCGTTGATTCAAGTACTGTGCTCATTTGCGCTCCTGTTTCAAAAATCTGGCTAATGGCTCTGCCTGAGCATCTGCAGCCTCGCAGAGCCAAGAAGAGATCTTAGCAGTTAAGGATATAGGCAATTTCAGAGAGAGGGGGCTTAGTTTATGATACTTTTCGATCGCGATAGTTGGTCTGTTTACACGACTTAGCATCCCGCGATTACTCTGCAGAATAAAGGCTTTTCAGCTTGGACGGACGCCTACATTGTTCGCTGCTTGCTTCTGCGTTCAGGCATCTGATTCGGGGCTTGGAAACCTCTGGGACTTTCTTGAAACGATTGCTAAATAAGCTCTTCGGCGTTTCTTGCTTGCTGGTCGAGGACGTTTTCAAGGAATTTGAAAACATGCCTGGAGCGGCGGGTGAAGCTGCGAAGCGCCCAGGCGCTGCCATTTTCTGTGACAAATTTCATCCGAGATCAGTCGTCGTACTGAGTCTAAATTCACCATAGCCTGTCATATTAAGGCGTCGTGAATCCGTGCTAAGCAAGTGATTCGAACTGAATTGGAGTTTCGTGGCTCCGCCGCCAACTCCGCGCTCATTTGAGTTGCTGTGCTGAATTGGAAATATTGCATTAGTGTCTTCTAAAGCACTGCAAGAAAAGCTTATCCGTTACAGCCTCATACTCCTCTTTACTGTTGGTGTGGGGACTTTTGGCTATTGTGTGTTGGAGAACTATCCCGTTTTCGATGCCATCTATATGACCGTAACCACGTTGGCCACGGTCGGTTATGGGGAGATCATTCCGCTGCATTTTCAAGGGCGCTTATTCACCGTCGTACTTATTCTGTGCGGGGTTGGCATGCTGCTTTATATGCTGTCCGACATTGCACAATTAATTGCACATACAGATCCCCGGGAGCTTTTTGGAAGGGCGCGAATGCAAGGCAGAATAGAAAAGTTGAGGAACCATCACATAGTTTGCGGCTTTGGTCGGACAGGACAGGAAGTCGCACGTCAGTTCGGTCAGGACAAGATTCCATTTGTTTTGATCGAATTAGATGCGAATCTAAGCCGGCGTGCCCAAGAGGAAGGGATGCTGGTTTTGGAAGGTGACGCTACTGAAGATGATGTTCTCAAGCAGGCTCAAATACAGTATGCAAGCGGCATTGTTTGTTCATTGCCGGACGATGCCGCGAACACTTTCATTGCGTTATCTGCAAAAGAATTCAACGAGAATATCAAGATAGTTTGCAGAGCCGCCAATCCCGGCTCAGAAGCCAAGATGCTCCGAGCTGGTGCGCATAAAGTTATTTCGCCATATGTAATTGCTGGGCGTCGTATGGCGACTGCGGTCCGCCATCCATTAGTTCTTGAATTCCTTGATGTTGCTATGCATAACCCCAAATTTGATCTGCGTTTAGAGCAGATAATGATTTCTTCCGAGTCAAAATTAAAGGGAATAAGCCTGAAGGATGCTAATATCAAGCAAACTGTCGGAGCCATGATTCTGGCGGTCAACAAGGGACCAGACCTTATAACCAATCCGGGACCTGATTTTGTATTTGCCGCAGGAGATACTCTGATCGCTTTAGGCGCGCAAGACGAATTAGACAAATTGTGTGAACTGGCAGGAGTTCTCAAAACATAGGAATGTAACGATGGCTAATGTTGAAGATCTCGAAGAACAGGTAATTACTCTGGAGGGAGAAGACGGACATTCATATGTCTGCAGAATCCTCGGACTCTTCGAGTTTGATGAAAAGGAATATGCTCTCTTGTTGAATATGGGAGAAGTCGGTCAAGAAGGGCAGCAAGAAGAAGAGCCTTCGACCGTAGTCATGCAATTGATCACCAAAGATGATCAAGCCGTATTCAGAACGATTGAAAGCGATGAAGAATTCAATCGTGTCATCGAACATGTGCGAAAACTCGCAAACGATCTTGAACAAGAAGAAGGCGAGGACGACAACGAAGAGAATTAATTTTCGACGTTGTGTGAACTAACTTTCGGTCTTATTGCGCTCAGGTATTTTGACTGACTGCGCGTCGGTTTTATGTTCTGTTGGTGCTTCTGCTTTCACGTCTATTATTTTGCTGAAGTCCACGCTGTCTTTTAACTCGATCAATTGTGACTTAGTTTGTCTGAGTTCTTCTTCGAGTCCTTCCAGTCGCTTTAGCAGTCTACTTTCAGCTTCCGAATCAATTCCTTTGAATTTGAAGTGCGCTTTTTCAGCCATCAGTTGTGCAATAGGTCGACCGATTGCAATAATCGCCGTGATTAGAACGGTGGCGACCACAAGGAGTGCAACTATTTCAAGGAAAACCATTTGAGCTACTCAGATTTAGCTTTGTTACTGCTCGTTACCTTTACTATGCCACACCCTGAGCCTAATTTGTAGAGTTTGAGTCTTTGCTGGGTGGGATCCGCCCCGTTTAATCTTGACACTGCCCGCGCGCGCGTAACATAATCAGTATCTGCGACACGGTAGCTCAGTTGGTTAGAGCGAGGCACTCATAACGCCTAGGTCGGCAGTTCAATTCTGCCCCGTGTCAAATTTTCTGTTGAAGCAAAGTCTTGTCTACCAGTGTGCTTGTCTACTGAATGTGGCGGGTAGCGCTGGGTAGGTGATATTTTGCGAACTGGTTTTTAGCGTTGAGCAAGAGGTCGATCTCTTTGTTCAGCGTGGATGTTCCTGGATAACCAATTGAGTACGAGATTACTTGCTTGTTGTCATCCAGAAAAACGAGTGTTGGAACTGGGCAAATGTCGTACTTCTTGAGTAGCGTTTCGTTGTTTGGATCATCGACGTTAACTGTTTCGACGCTCACTGATTGATTCTCTTGGCTTAGTTTTTCGAGATCGGCTTGAACCTTCTTGCATGGCGCTGCCCAGTCGGCGGAGAAGCACAATACCTTGATGTTTCGAGCTTGTTTTTGAACTTTCACTTGGGGTAGACGCTCAACCGATGCACTGCAAGAATTGCCAGCGCTGAAGAGCATTCCGAAGAGGAGCAGAACTAAGAAACGCTTGATGCCGCTCATTTAGAATTCCCCAAATCCATCCAATGCCTGAACTTTATCGGCTAAGGTTGAAAAAGATCTGAGTGCCTGCAAAGTCTGGCTGTCACTAGATTTTCTGTTCTTTTGCAGTGCTAGGCCCCAGAATTCGTCCTGCTATCTTCGTTAATGGAGTTCAAAACGAACCTTGCCAGCATTAAAAAGTGCGGCTCGTGTTTGATCTATGTAGATTTGCAATTTCTGTTTCTTGAGGAATTCGCGAAAAAACGCTACTTAATGGCCTGCTTCTGTTTGCTCTCAACGAACCATTCGACGAAATTTCTTATGCCTTGTTCGAATGAATAGTTTGGTTCGTATTTGAGCAGCCGCTTCGCTTTCTCGATGTTGGCAAAGGTGTAAGGCATGTCTCCAGTCTGAAATGGCTTGTGCTCGATTACGGCTTTCTTGCCCAGATACTTTTCAATCAATTGGATCATTTCCATCAATACCACTGGTTCGGAGCGACCGAGGTTGATGATTTCCCAACCGGAGAACTCAAACTCCATTGATTTTTCGATACCAGATACGATATCAGCTACGTAAGTGTAATCGCGCTTGCTTTGCCCGTCCCCGTACACTTCAATTGGTTTGCCGCTGTCGATCAATTTGCAGAACTTGTGAATGGCGAGATCTGGTCTTTGTCGGGGCCCGAACACTGTAAAAAAGCGAAGATTTACGACTTGCAGTCCGCGCGTGTGGTGAGCCGCATAGCAGATCAATTCGCCGGAAGCTTTCGACGCTGCATAAGGGGACAGCGGTGTATCGACGCGGTCATCTTCGCTGAAAGACTCGCCGGCGCGTTCACCGTAAACAGAGCTCGATGAACCGAAAACCAATCTTGCCGGTTTGTGTTGAGCTAGAATTCTATCCATCAACTTTTGAGTGCCGACCAAATTTATGTCCATGTAGAGAGCTGGCTGGTCCATTGATGGGCGCACTCCAGCCATTGCTGCTAAATGCACCACGACATCAAATGGTCCATGTTCGAAAGTTCTTGCTAAATCGTCGTCTGAGCGTAAATCGCCTTCCACCAAAGTATAGTTTTTGTTGCCGAGCTGAGTCCGGACATTGGCTCGCTTCACGCTTGGGTCGTAAAAGTTATTGAAACTGTCCAGCACAACTATTTCCGCGCCGCGTTCCAGCAATCGTTCGACGAGGTGGCTGCCGATGAATCCGGCACCGCCTGTCACCAAAACCTTTCTAGCTCCTGCCATGTTTGCTCTCCTGCGGTCTGATACGACTAGCTACGACTGTCATTTCTATATTTTCTAAACTCCTGAGCTTCTGGGGGCTTAGCCGGCGCGTTCAGTGCGCCCTACTCGCCATCTAAGCCTTGACCGTGAGGGAAGCTTTGATGAATGATTCGAAAAGCTCCTTGTTGCCTTCGAAGTCTCGTTCGGGGTGCCACTGAACGCCAATCACATATGGATGGCTTTCAAGCTCAACTGCCTCGATAATGCCGTCATCTGCGAAGGCTGTAGCGCGCAAGCCTTTACCTAGAGTTCTAACAGCTTGATGATGCGATGTCGGAACTGCTAATTCGTGTTTTGAATAAATGGTACCGAGTGCGGTGCCTTTCTCGATATTGACATTGTGTTTGGAAAACCCTTCGGACCAGCCGTTATGGCTTGAATGCTGCACAGGTGAATCTGGGAATTCTGATGGGATGTCCTGATGCAGGCTCCCGCCCAATCCGATATTGAGGATTTGTGCACCCGCACAAATGCCAAGCACCGCCAATTCTTTTCTTTGCAAGCATTTTTGAAGGAATCGAAGGTCGAACTCAACCCGATCATCATGAGCTATCTCAGACTTCTCATGCTTATCTTCGCCATAAATGCTCGGGCAATAATCCAGTCCGCCAATAAACATGACGCCGTCAATACGCTTGATTATTTCTTCCAGGTCGTGGTCTGCAACTGGCGGAATGAGAATCGGGATTCCGCCTGCTCGTGTCACTGCTTCATAATAATTGGCTTGGACCCTCGCTTCTTTGGGTCTTTCACCTGTGACGTCGACGTTTATGCCAATTATCGGTTTCATTGCTTCCTCTGGACTGCTTTGCCGGACGGGCACCGGATGCGCTGCTCTGGGTTAAGATACCATGCTAGCCTCTTTTCGCTCGAAAATGCAGGTTACGGATCGTTAAGTTCGCCCGCTGGCCCAGGTTCAGGTGATAATGTTGTTTCCTGTCAACGCAACCAATATCTGATGCCATTAGGAATGGAAAGGTCCCAGTGAAGCTAAATCAACCGGAAGTCGAAGCGCTGTTAAAGGATGTAGGTGCCTGGTTAGAAGGGCATTTTCAATTAACTAGCGGAATGCATAGCGATCAGTATGTGCAATGTCAGCGCATTATGCAGTATCCAAGACATGGATTGATGTTAGCGGAAGCTCTGGCGGCAAAGGTGATCGCTGCCGGACTAAGGCCGACTGCCGTTGTCGGACCAGCTCTCGGAGCGGTTCATTGGGAAGTTTATGTCGCTCAAGCTCTCGATAAAGAGTTCGCAGAAATTCCGGTACGTGGAATATTTGCTGAGCGCCCAGAAGGCAAGTTTGAAATTCGCAGAGGCATCGAACTTGAACCAGGAGAAGAAGTCCTCGTAGTTGAGGACGTAACAACCACTGGTGGATCTGCCCAAGAAGTAATAAAGCTTGTTCGATCCTTCGATGCGATTCCTGTCGCCGTCGGAGCAATCATCGACCGCAGTGGGGGCAGCATTGATTTCGGATTGCCATTCATGTCGCTGGTAAATCTGCAGCTCGCTTCCTACCCACCGGCTGATTGTCCGCTCTGCAAGAGCGGCAAACCAGTTGTAAAACCGGGCAGCAGCAAGCTTAAAGTCTAAGGGTCGCTTTCCACAGCCGTGCTCTTTTGAATTCGCAATTGTGCCAGTTTCTGCAGTCAGATGATCGCTGGTTGTTTAACTCCTCCGTAGAAATTTGTAGATTACGACGCAGATGCCGTTCATTACGCGCTTCGCGCGTTATGGACGGACAAGATGATACTGCTGGCAATCTCATCTCAGCTTGGTCTAGTGCAGATTTTTGCAGCTAGTATGGAGATACTATGTAAGCGCCGAGCGAAAGCTGG
>JAIEQI010000101.1 GCA_019747875.1 Candidatus Obscuribacterales bacterium | reverse complement strand
AGCGGATTTCTTTTTTTCGGCAAGATTACTTGGCGCATAACCACCCTATATACGGCAAAGGTTCGTGGCGTCTAACAGCAACTGTCTTTTCTGACACGCGCACGAAGCGCAGAAAATTACGTTTAACCGTACGGAGCTTCTCGTTTACCTGCGGAGATCCTTTTGTGTGATCAATAAGCCAGTCGGCCCGTGCAACGTTTTCTTCCAAGAGTGGTGTTATCTTTCGCACCAGACGAAAGTTCATAGTCATGATGGCAAACATCATCTTCCTGTTCCACACCAACCATTGACCCAGCAATTCTTGCGTTTGGAACGCCACCCTTTTGTTGTTTGCAAAAATTGCGGCCTTTTCCGAGGCTTGATGGAAGTTATAACCAAGCACCAGCGCTATTCCAAATTGTCCAAGCAAAAAGATCAGCAAGGTGGTGACGAAACTTCTTTTGATGCTCTGAGGAAAGTTTAGCAAGCTACCAGAGACGTGCCCAAGTGGCAGAGAGGATGGCTTGTTGGAGCCAGTGCTCAAGCTTGCCAGTTTCTTTTTAGGGACAGTAAACCAGAAAATACTTCCTTTTCCAGGCTCGCTGAGACATCCAACACTGCCACCATGCGCCTCGACAATATCCTTACAAATAGCAAGACCCAAGCCAGTCCCCGCACGCTTGACACCATCGACAGCCTCCACTTGAACAAACTTGTTGAACAGTTTTTCGACATTGGCGGCCGTCATTCCGGGACCGTGATCCTCTACATAGAAGATCATGGTCCCTGCCTTCACTGCGTGCTCTGGAAGTCTAGCAGAAAGCGCAGCTTCGTCTGCCGGCTCAGCTATAAGTAGGACTTTGGCATGTTCTGGTGAATACTTGATCGCATTAGATAAGAAGTTGAGTAACACCCGACCAATCAATTGCTGATCTAATTGAACATCTTCATCTTTGCACTTCAAATCGAGCGTGATGTCGCGCTCCCGGCAAAGCGAATCCACAGAAGCCTTCGCTTGCTCAAGCAAACTGGCACAAGAAATTACTTCATACTGCGGATTGATGTTAGTTTGCTCGGTCGACAAACTCTCAGACATGCCAGCAACGAGACGGAGCATGTTTCGCACATTATTCGAGAATGACGAATACATTTTCTGAACTTTGGGTGGCAGCTGTGGGTCTGACGACAAAACCTTTATGCGCTCCGACAACCCTCCGAGGGAAGCTTCTTGCACGTCACGCAACAAACCGATGTAGCTCTGCCGGCGCTTCTCATTTTGATTGAGTGTCTTGGACATTTCGAAGAAGCTTTTTTCAAGCGCATTGATCTCCGTGCTAGAGTGCACAGGTTCCGGCATCAATTCCCGTTTTTCCAGGAGCTGACAGTTCTTAATCAAACCTGCAACAGGCCGCGTAATCTCTCGCTCCATGAACAAAGCTACAAGAATCAAGAATCCCAAGTTAGTGAGGGCTGATCCCCACAGTAAAATGGCGCCATCAATCACAAGCGGCGATTTGGAAGCGGATGCCTTTGCCAACTTTTGAAACTGCTGTACGGTCTCCAAAAAAGATTGGTAGCACAGGCAACTCTTATCGATAAGCTCCTTTGCTTCTTGCCTGGTCGCAGGTCCAGAAGACCGCCCTTGGGTGATCCGCTGAGAAATGAAATTGCTGATCTCTTGAAGAGAGTCTCGAATGTCGTCGAGCGACATCGAACGGAAGCCTTCCTTGTGCATGTTATCGGAGAGCTGCTCGAGCGCAGTTTGCACTTTCTCATACAGCTCCTTGTACCTTCCAAACTTTTCAGGATGGTACACGGCACGCTCGCCGGCAAGCCAGGCGTTTCGAGCCAACTTAAGTATTCCGGCAGCTTCTTGGGATAAAGCAAGTATTTTGAATTCTCGCTCGGCAGTTTTCCCTGCCGTGACGACGCCAAAGGCGAGTAGCCCGACAAAAGCCGCTTCCACTATTGCAATGGTCAAAAAGAGCAGCAAGAGTTTTCTGGATAGCTGCGATTTTGCAGCTAAGCCAAGGTCGAAGAAGACTTTGCTTTTATTCTCTTTTTCCATTTCGCCAAACCACGACGATTTGGCATTATATCTCAAGGCAGCCGAATAGCGGACAGGAAAAACCTGACAACCAAATACATCTCAGATCTCGACAGCTTACATCCTGGATGGGATTAGACTTTCGGCAGCTTACTTTTCAATAGAACGAGGCTACTTCTTTTCGCACTCTTCCTTTGAATTGCATTTGCAAGTTTCGCCTTCTTTATATTCCTTGCAGCAGCAACAGCAGCATTTGCAACCCTTGCATGGTTCGCAGGCTTCGTTCTTATCACAACAATTACAACAATCAGCAGACATATCAATCTCTCCTATATGGACGGAGCCTGGTCCAGCTCCACGTTGATCCGGGCGCTCACAATCTGGCGAGCTTCTCGCTGTCATCAAGCAAACACAAAGCTTTCTGAAGCAGCCCAACAATACATTCGTCAACTACACGGTAATAAATTTGATTGCCACTGCGCCTGGTGGCGACAATGCCGCGGTCGGATAAGCGCTGTAGTTGATTAGATATCGCTTGCGGTGTCATGTCCACAGCATCGGCAATATCACAAACACACATTTCCTCGACCCGCGCGAGGGTATGTAGAAGCCTGAGTCTCGTGTCGTTAGCTAAAATCTTGAACAAATCTTCAAGCTCAGCTGCCTTTTCCGAACTAATTGGCTCCTGCTCGGGGAATGTAACGTGCACAGGACAACAAGTTTGGTTATTCTTTTTGAGCATGCAGAAGATCCTTTCTATTGTCCTCTTTCAATAATACACTATTAAACCGTTTTGTGTAATAGTGGAATACTAAATTCGACAAGGAGTGAACAGAAGTAAGCAGGCTGGATCTTATTCCAGTAAACTATTTCGATACGGAGGACGTCCCTAGTTTGGTGCTGGACAAAGGGACGGCAGGAGACCCCAGTGAAGACAGACCCAAAACCGGATGCTTTTGGTATCACAGCCTCAACCCTGTGTGCGATCCACTGCGTAGCCACTCCGGTTGCAGTCGCGATGTTGCCTTCAGTAGTCGGCAAAGCTTGGGAGAGCCCGCTGGTGCATCAAATCTGTGCATTTGCAGTCGTGCTGTTCTGCATTATGGCAGCTTATCAGGGTTTCCAAAAACACAAAGACTGGCGTTTGCTCATTCCGTTTGCAATAGGGCTGACACTGGTGCTTGTTGCTACATTTGTTTTGCCCGGGGTCGTCGATGAATCCTATGAAATGCCAACGCTTGTAAGTGGCAGCTTGATTCTGGTGCTGGGGCATGTCTTAAACTTGCGGCGAACTGACGAATGTTGCGAGGGAGATTGCGATTCCATCAAAGCCGCCACCGAAGCAGAGCCTACAACAGGAATCTTGGACGATCTGCAAGCCTCGGGCGCGATTCCGGCCAGTGAGCCAGTCCTGATTGAGTCTAGCGAGTCCGATAAAAGACAAATTTTTTGACAAAAAGATACTGCCATTAAGGCTGATTCGACAAATTTTCGGGGTACATTACCGGAAGGTTGTGCGTTTGAATGCCGCGCGTTTTTGACACGGAAAACTAATGAACGAAATTGGAAGCAATCCAGCGAATCTAAAAATGAATGCGCGCATGAAAGCACGCAAGCGAAATCTGATATTGATGCAGCGGGACATAGAGGCGCTGGAAGAGCTTTACCATCACAGAACGATTAGCTCGAGCCAGCTCGCGAATCTATGCTTTCCGGATATCAGCTACGAAACAGCAAGAAAGCGCTTGCGGCGATTGCAGCAAGCGGGTTTTATGGGTGCGGCGACTTCAGGACGAATGGAAGGTCGCGGCAGACCCGAGCTGATTTATTTTCTTACCACCGCAGGCGCAAAAACGCTTGAGCAACATAAGGGCATTTCTTGGGATGCAGTGCCGACCGGTCCGCCTCACCTTTATCACAAGGAGCACTTTCTCCGCCTTGTAGATATTCGGCTGGCAATGGAACATGCGGAGAAGCAATTCCTGGTAGAAGGTTTGGATTGGTCGTCAGGAAAAGAATTCTGGCGAGAACTCTCGGGTTCAATCACCAGCTTGGAAGAACAGTCAGATGCTACTTTGACTTTTTCGTTTCCCGGCGGTGACGCTATTCGTATTTTGCTGGAGATGGATACAGGCAATTTCAGACAGCATCGGCATTGGGAGCCAAAAATTCGCAGTTTTCTCAAATTAGGTCATCCGATCTGGGTTGTGACGGGAGCCCACCCGCGAATCTTGACGCTCAGAAAGTGGACAGCACCGTTACTTGAAGAAGCCGGTGTCGGACCTGGGAAGTGCGTGTTTGCAGTGTACAACGAGATCATGGATCACGGAGTTTTCGGCGCCACATGGTATCGAACCGATGGCACATTGACCGATCTTAGACCGAAGATCTCTGGCGAGCGGCGCGACTTTTCACCGACAGCCTAGGAGCAAAAATGGAATCTGCTCGCTGGCAAAAATCTCTGCAAGGCTTGCTCTGCTCAATTCTTGTTTTGTGCCAATATCCAAGCGTAAGTTTTGCAGAGAGTGTTCTCTGGAAAACCTATTTTGAATCCGCGCAGTCGAGTTTCAATGAAGGTGAATACAAAACAGCCGAAGAGAACTTGCTGGAAGCAATTACTGAGGCAGAGAAACAAAGCGACAATTCAGACATGATGCGTAAGAGTCTGAGCCTACTTGAACAAGTCTATCGAAAGCAAAACAAGAACGACGAAGCACAAAAAACAAAAGAGCGCCTTGCCTCCTTTGGAAACAGCTCAAGCGCCGCCCCAGCGAATCAAGCCAGCGCAGCGACTCCAGCTGCAACAACAGCGAGCGAATCAAGTCCGATTTCAGCACCGGCGGGTGTAGATCCGTTCACACCTGGCGCAGATCCCTTCACTCCGGGAGCAAGCACCGCCAACAGTGGCAGCACGGCAAGCACATCAGCAGCCAGCTCGCCGAATCCAAATGGAAAGACTGCCGGCGACACGGATCCTGGCGGGACCAGTTCCAACACTATACCGGCGACTGGAGCCGCATCGGCGGCTCCATCGTCGACATGGCTACCGCCGGCTACGCCATCATCTAGCCCCGATCCAACGGCACCATCATCAGCCTCTATTGATCAAACTCTTGCGATGATAGGAATCGGAAAGAGTCAGACGAACGCTGAAGTGCGAACCGAAAAGATTCAAGAAGCAAAGAGAATGACGGGTCACATTGGATGGGTGAAAGCCGCTTGCTTTGCCAACAACGGCAAAAATGCGCTTTCCGCCAGCGAGGATCAAACAGCGCGATATTGGGATCTCGACGCAGGCACTGAGCTGATGAGCCTAACTGGACACGAAGGACAGGTTACTTCTTGCGCCATCTCTCTTAACCGCAAATTAGCAGTCACAGGCGGCGATGATAAAACAGTTCGAGTCTGGAATCTGGAAGATGGAAAAGAACTGAAAAAACTCACGGGTCATGCTAACAAAGTCAATTGCGTAGCGATCACGGAAGATGGAAAGAAGGCGGTTTCGGGCGGCTTTGACGGCACTGTCAGAGTTTGGGATCTCGATGCCGGGACGATGTTGTTCGAACTTGCAGGACACACAGGACCCGTGCGATCGATCGCAGTTTCTCCGGATGGAAGGCTGGCGGCATCAGGCTCTAACGATAAATCAGTACGCATTTGGGAGATCAACTCCGGAAGGGAACAGGCGAAAGGCACCGGTCACACTGATTCTGTACTCTCTGTTGCATTTTCTCCAGACAGTCAACGAGTACTATCATCGGGGCAGGATGCCACTGTCATTCTTTGGGAAGCAAGCAGCGGTTCCTTGCAAAGAAAGTTTAACGGGCACACAGACTGGGTTCTGAAAGCTTCGTTCTCACCTGACGGACAAAAGGCAATTAGTGGCAGTCTCGATAAAACAGTCAGGGCTTGGAATTTAAGCACCGGAGAAGCAATCGTTGCCTTCAAGAATATAAACAACGGTGTTTGGTTTGTAGCATTTTCAAGTGATGGAAGGTCCATGTTAACCGGCACTGACGATAAAAGCGTGCGCCTCTGGCAGCTTCCGGACTGGTAAAAACTATTAGACGAAGCGTTTTCGTGATTTATGGGCATATTGAAAATGTCCCGGTATTCCCAAGAGTCCGTATTGGATGGTCGAAAGCGAACAATTACAGAAGGCAGCAACACTTGCGGAGACGATTTCTCCAACAGATGGTATAAAAACGTGCCCTGAATGCGGATTGGAGCTGGTTGGTGAGAACGCGGTTTGCGCTTGTGACAGCTCTTTGCCAGCAAGACTCAAATCGGGACCAACCAAAGATCCATTTATCGGAACTGTATTGAACAACACCTATCAGATCCAAGAAGTAGTTGGACGAGGCGGTATGGGTGTTGTATATAAAGCACGCGATATCCTGATGGAAAGAACCGTCGCCATCAAAATGTTGCATGCACACCTTGTTCAGGACCAGGCCAGCATCCAGCGTTTTCAACAAGAAGCACGCGCAGCCAGTGCCATCAACCACCCTAACGTAATCACCGCTTACGACTTTGGTATTTCAGAATCGGGTCAGCCTTACCTGATTATGGACTTCCTTTCAGGCAAAAGCTTATCTGCGACGATTGAGGAAAGCCGCGGACTTGAGTTTTCCCGTGCTATCCATATTTTGGCTCAAACTTGTGATGCCTTACACGTTGCACACACAAAGGGCGTTATTCACAGAGACTTGAAACCAAGTAACATCATGGTCGTGCAAAACCGTGATGATGCAGACTTTGTGAAGATCGTCGACTTCGGCATTGCAAAATTACTTCCGCACTCCGGAAAGCAATCGCAAAATCTCACGCAGACCGGCGAACTCTTTGGCAGCCCGCTCTACATGAGCCCGGAGCAGTTCCTCGGCAAAGTCTTAGATGAACGCACTGACATTTATGCAATGGGTTGCGTCATGTACGAAACCTTGATGGGAGCTCCGCCCTTCTCCGGCGAGCACGTGCTGGAGACAATGCACAAACACATCCACGAACTGCCCGTCAAGTTTCAACAACGCCGTCCGGATCTGAAGATTCCTGCAAAGCTTGAAGCAATCACCATGCGGGCATTGGAGAAAGAACCGGATGCTCGTTACCAAACGATGGCTGAGCTGCGCGACGCTGTACTGCTCACCATAGATGGTGCCCGTGATACCAGATCGCTGGGGGCTCGCCTTCAAAGTATTCGCTCGCAATTAAAAAGAGCGCGCAAGAAAAACGAAAGATTCATCCGCAATATTCAATACGCGTGCTTGGGAATCTTGCTGCTAGCGATCCTTGGCGTCGGCGTGGCATACACATTGCAAGGCGACAAAGACACGCAATGGGTCAACCTGCGAAGAGAAGCGCAAGACTGCTATCGCCGTGGTCAACTGGACAAGGCCGAAAAGAAATTCATGGAAGCCGGGAAAGTGGCGAAGGACCTTTACGGCGTCGACGATCCCAAATATCTCGACACCCTGGAAAAACTAGCTTGGATTTACGAAGAACAAGAGAAATATGCACCGGCTCGCAAGTTGATCAAGAAAGTAAAGAGTCTCACGCCTGAAGACGTATTACGATTCAAAGCAGCCCAAATTCTTGCTTATACTCCTGTTTCTCAGCTGGAAAACTTGCAAAAGGAAAACGTGCTGAAAGGACCAGAAACCGCTCTAAAAGCCGGTATTAAAGAATTGGAGAAATATATCGGTCCCACAGATCCTGGACTGATCAAGTTGTATGAATCGCTTGCAAAAACATATGAACGCCAATTGCATTTTGCCGAAGCCGAAGATGCACGCATCAAGCTAGTTTCGATCCGAGAAGATTCACAAGGACAAGATTCAATCGGAGTCGCCGACGCACGCGTCGATCTGGCCAATCTCTACATGGAATGGGGCAAGGATGTCGCCGGCAAGAAAGCCTATGATGACGCACAGCGCACATTTGCAGAAGCAAAAGAAAGCTACGAAACGGCAATCAAGATCTACCAGGAACTTTTTGGAGCTGACTACAAAAAGATTCCAGACATAAAGACCAAACTAGCTGAGTGTATTGAGCTGGAAAAGGATGCCTCCGAGAAAGCTAAAACTGAAGGCGGTGGCGGTGGCGATTCTAGCTCCGGTGATATGAGCACCGAGTATCAACCTTAATCCCGATCAGCCGGTTCGGTATCGCATTTGATACCACCGAATCAACCACTTCGATGACCTCTAGGAAATCGCTGACATCGAAGTGGCAGGGATCAATTGTGTGGGGGGCAGTAAACGCTTGCACATCCCACCTGTGTGCCAAGACATGTGGGACCTGTTTTACAGGCAGTTGTGTATACACCTTCGGCACCTAGAACGCCTAATGACGCGGTGTTCTTCAATAGTCTTATTTTAGGGAGTGCCTTCTTTGTGGCATTCTTCCTTACATATTCCGTGTTCATGACACACCTCAATTTGATAACGTGATTTTGATGCGTTAAGAATAGGCGGTCTGAGTGAGGAAATTGTGAGAGCCAAATTTTCGTCACTTTTTCAAGAAGTGAACGGATCTCTATGAGGGCTTCCACGTTATCAAAGGCGTTCGTGATCGAAGCCACTTACTCGTCTGAAGAAGTCGAAGAATCTTCTTGAGCTGCCGGTTCCTCTTTCCAGAGGCCAAGCGCCTTCAAAATACCGCTGAACCAATCCCAAATGGCTTTGCCCCAGTCGCCATTGTTGGCATCAGTTTTTTCGTCCTTCTCAGAAGTCTCTTCCTCGTCATCTTCACCGGACTTGTCTTTGCCGTAAGGACTCTTGTAAGCAGCCTTTTTGCCACCATCAAGGAGCGAGCTGACTTCATCTTCGCCTTCCCCGATGTCATCCATGATGCTTGCCATAGCTTCTCGCCCTTTTTCATCCATAAGGACGGCGATTTCGCTGTCAACCCGCTTATAGCTGGCCGGATAGGTAAAAGACTGAAGTGGAATAATTTGAGGATCGATTTTCTTGGTTTCGAAAACAGGGGTCCGCTTTCCGTTCTCATCAATATACGAAACTTTCAGTGGCAAGCCCGACATGCTGGACAACCCAACACCGTATATTTTGGAGAATACTTGTTTCAACTCCGGCGGCGCCTGCACGTCTGGCGTAACCCAAAACTCCACCTTCTTCAAACCGGTCGAGGCGAGGTTATCGGTCAAGTACTGGGACGCTTTATGACCAAGGATGGTGCCATCCTTAAGCTTCTTCGGTTTCTTCTCAACGAGCATTGCTTTATAAGCTTGCTGTTTGCCGGCTTTTCCTTGAGAGGCTTTGATCGATGCTCCTTTCCACTCTGACAATGGCGAAAGGAAATAAACTTTGGTCTTGTCGTTATACATAACGACGTTCCACTGCGGTGCCTTGGTAACAAGAGTGCAGCCCATTTTTTTATTGACAGCCGCCATACCAGCTGGGGACAAGTAGACATTCCACTGTCCTGTATGAGGATTGTCCTGCAGCAAACACCAACCTTTTACATTAGGCACGCCTGCTATTGCATACGTATGCGAGCCTATAAAGGCTGCAAGTACAACTGCGGCGGTTAGTCTAGTCTGAAGAGGTAACATCGCGATCTCCGGCACAGCTTGAGGCTGCAACACTACTTTTATTCCCTTATTAAATATCAGGCAAGATTAATTCGCTGGTTTTTCTGATTCATCGGCTACGGTTAAAAGTGATTCGGCAAAATGGCACGCTGAAAAATGCCCCGGTGTTATCTCGCGCAGGGCCGGCTCGTCCGTGCGGCAGATGTCCTGAACCAGCGGACAACGAGTGTTGAAACGACAAGCAGGCGGCGGGGCTGCAGGACTTGGCAAATCGCCCTGTAAGATTATCCGACCACTGAGATCTGCATCTGGATCTGGAACAGGCGCTGCGCTGATCAAAGCTTTACTGTATGGATGCAAAGGTTTCTCGTAAACTTCGTTGCAAGTCCCCAACTCAACGATTTTGCCCAAATACATGACGGCAATCCGATCACTAATGTAGCGGACCACATCCAGATTATGGGCGATAAAAACATATGTGAGCTTCAATTCGCGGCGCAAATCGATCAGCAAATTCAAGATCTGTGCTTGTACGCTGACATCGAGAGCTGATACAGGCTCATCGAGAACCACCAATCTTGGTCTCAATGCCAATGCGCGGGCAATACCAACACGTTGCCTTTGACCACCTGAAAATTCGTGGGGATAACGATCGAACATTGCATCTGCCAAGCCCACCATCTTCATTAGTTCTCTGACTTGATCACGAAGCGCCGCACCACTTGCTACTTTATGAACCTCAAGCGGCTCAGCGATACTCTGCCCAATCGTCATTCGCGGATCGAGACTGGCATATGGGTTTTGAAAAACAATCTGCATGTGCCGTCGCAGATCCTTCATCTCTCTATCTGAGAGCGAAACGATATCTTTGTCCAGAACGCGAATAGATCCATCCGTAGGCGGCATCAAACGCAAGACAACGCGCCCTAACGTGGATTTTCCGCAACCGGACTCACCAACCAGGCCCAAAGTTTCGCCTTCAAGAACCTGGAGATCGACGCCGTCCAATGCACGAACCGCTCCGACCTGCTTGTTGAAAAAGCCTTTTCTAATAGGAAAGTGTTTTTTGACGCCTTTAATATCCACCAAAACGGATGGATTGGCCGTGGCTGATCCTTGAGTCACGATTTACACTCCAAAACCACTCGCCTGCGTCAACCTGTTAAGGATAACCGCAAACACTGATCAATAAATCCTGACATCAGGTTTTAAACGCTCCGGAGTTTCGCAGGGCTGTCGCCCCTCTCAACTCCATCAGGTTTTAAACGCTCCGGAGTTTCGCAGGGCTGTCGCCCCTCTCAACTCCTCCGCTAAATCAACACTTTGCTTCTTTTGAATTTCAAAATGGGGATTGCGTCCCTTGCTCAGCACCAAAAGAAAAGCGCAGAGCCTGCAACCCTGCGCTTTGTGGTCTTGTGTTGATGGGGTCACGGACGAATATTCAAAGTACTGAGTTGTCCATCGAGATCATCGATGAATCTACCAAAGATTGTCTGCTGCTTTTCGGGCACAGGCACATAGCGATTGGTGCGAAGGTCCAATGTCATCTCATCATAAACAGGCAAGATAACTGGACGAGCGGGGTCTTCATGAGCAACTTCAACATACTTGGCTTGCGCCGCAGCAATATTGTTTTGCCTGGTTCTAAAACCGCTCTTCATGGCAGCTTTGTATTGGGGGTACATGCCCCAAGTCTCAGCTCCGATGCGGCGCGCGTGTGTTGGTTCTCTCAAGAAGAGATACCAAAACACTCCGTAGAGCAATGTCAATTCAGCTGTGATCAGAACATAGAAAAACACAGCTCGCCTCCTGCATTAAGCAAGCTAGTTGGGGGTCCGTATTTATGTTGTATTTATCTTTGAACAGCATTGTAACGAATGAATACAAAAAAGCTATAGGGTCGGAGCAAAAAACATAGTTGTAAAGTGATTAAATCTATTCGGCGCAAATGCCGGTATCATGCAGATTTCAAGCTATCGTAAGTTCGTGTCGGAAGACAAAACACGAGAAGGTTTCCAAGAGGTAGCACCTTCCACTTTTCTACTTCACTGTTACGCAAGCAGGAGCATCTATGGACATTCGCAAGGTTGCAGTAATCGGAGCTGGAACAATGGGCGCATCAATTGCGGTGGCACTTGTAAACAGCGGATTTCAAGTTTTGCTAAAGGACGTCAACCAAGAAGCACTCGATGGCGGCATTGCGAAGATCGATCGAATGCTTGCTTCCCTTGTTAAGAAAGGACTACCACAACAAGAAGCTGATCAAAGAAAGGCACTGATTAGAACCGTCGAAAACTTCAAGGACCTTGCCGACGTCGACTTAGCCATCGAAGCAGTGCTGGAAAAAATGGAAATCAAAACGGCGGTATTCCAGGAGCTAGAAAGACACTGCAAGGAAGAGACGATATTTGCGACCAACACATCCAGTCTTTCAATTACCGAGATAGCCTCTCATCTGAAACGACCAGAAAGAATGATCGGTCTCCATTTCTTCAATCCGGCACATCTCATGAAATTGGTCGAGGTGATTCCAGGATTCGACACCTCCGATGAAACCGTCAGCCGCTCAATTCGATTTGCCCAGTCACTGGATAAGCTAGCTGTCAGGGTGGAAGAGTGCGCGTCATTTCTCGTCAATCGCCTTCTCGGGCGTTACATGACGGAAGCGTTATGGTGCCTGGAAGAAGCCTCTGCAGGGATAGAGGAGATAGACAAAGCTGCCGTTGATTTTGCAATGCCGATTGGGCCGCTTGCTCTAAGAGATATGAATGGAGCCGATATTGGTTTGGCTGTTGCACGCTTCAATCATCAAGAATACGGCGAGCGCTTCAAACCGGCTCAAATACTGGTCGAAATGGTCAGCCGCAACTGGTTGGGTCAAAAAACAGGGCGTGGATTCTATGTCTACGATCCCGAAACACGAAAGCGCACCAGTGTTAACGCAGAACTAGAGCAGCTGGTCAAAGACAATGCAGTCTCTCAAAGCAAGAAATTTACGCCGGAAAGGCTTTTCCTCCCGATGATCAACGAAGCATTTCTGGCACTTCAAGAACACGTTTGCTCACTCGATGACCTCGATCCTGCTCTGATGGCCGGGCTTGGAATGCGAATGGGACCGCTGGCGATAGCCGAGGAAATGGGACTTGCCGAGTGCCTTTCCGAATTGGAATCCCATTTCAATTTATATGGAGAACGATTCCGTCCAGCGCCGCTTCTTAAGCGCTATGTACGAGCGGGCAGGAAGAAGCTGGATCGCCGAAGAACCAGCGACACAAAGCAAGTGCTATTGAGCAAATAGGTTTTCGCTGGGTTTCTCATGACGCTCCCTTCCCCTACACTGTCACCGCAACGTCACACCTCATCTGAAAGAATAGTTGGAACTGAGCAAGCATGCGATCTAATAGTCCCAGGTCTCCGCACTTTCATAGAAAACATCACCGTCGCCAGCATTGAATCAAACGTTTACAGGAGTATGCAATGAAAACTATCGTTGATCTCAGGTCCGACACAGTCACGCACCCTTCACCGGAAATGCGGGAAGCGATGGCCAAAGCTGAAGTCGGCGACGATGTATTTGGCGAAGATCCAACAGTCAATCGCCTGGAGGAGCTAGCTGCAAACATGACAGGCAAGCAAGCGGCTTTGTTTGTAGCAAGCGGCTCCATGGGCAATCTAGTATCCCTTCTTGCCCATTGCAATCGCGAACACGAAGTCATCTTAGGCAGCAAGTCGCACATCCACATTCATGAACAAGGCGGAGTTGCCTCGCTTGGCGGCATTCACACTAAAGTTGTGAAAACGCAAATGGACGGAACGCTAGACATCGAAGAGATTGAGTCAAGCATAAATGAAGAAGACATACACTGTGCAAGAACGAAACTTATTTGCCTGGAAAACACCTGGTACGGCAGGGTCTTACCCACTTCCTACATGCAGGAAGTCCGCGAAGTAGCAGATCAACATGGATTGTCAATCCACCTCGATGGCGCTCGTTTATTCAACGCTGCAATCGCGCTAAACGTTCCCGCGTCAGCAATCACCCAGCATGTAGACAGCGTTCAATTTTGCTTATCAAAAGGCTTAGCGTCCCCTGTCGGTTCAATGGTCTGCGGTACAGAAGAGTTCATCGCCAAAGCAAGAAGAGCCCGCAAACTTGTTGGCGGCGGCTGGCGGCAAGCTGGAGTCTTAGCAGCTTGCGGCATAGTATCGTTGAAATCTATGGTCGAACGGCTAGCGGAGGATCATGCCAATGCTCAGCTCCTGGCGGATTTGTGCAGCAAGATAGATGGTATAGAAGTGCAACACGTTGAAACAAACATGTGTTTTCTAGGATCAAAAATACCCGGTGTTTCTACACGGCGTTTGGAGCTGGCACTGAATGAGGCCGGCTTACTTTGTTTTGGAGAAGCAGTAGGAATTCGTTGCGTAACTCATTACGGTATTGAAGCGGAACAAATCAAACGCGCAGCCGAGATCGTAGCAAGTGTAGCTCAGCAGCTACGAAATCAAACGAAAGTCAGCGTCTGACGTTCTGCCATTTCAATCTAATTTGGGCGCATTTCTTACAAGATGCGTGTTCCCAAATCGTATACACAGCCAGACTTTCCAGACTATAGGATTCTGGCAGAACGCTCGCCATCTAGAGCTTCTAAACACGTCATCTGCAACAAAAATCGCGAAGATCGCGTCACCTAAGCGGTTAGCAGATGTACAGGAGAAAGCCATCATGATGAAGATCATCACAAACATCCTCGGGACGGTCTTATGTTTGACCGCACTGATTGGATTTTTCAACAACGACTTTATGAAAATGGATCTTAGCCCGTTGCACTGCGGCTTTTTGTTAGTGATGGGGGCAATTTCACTTTATTTCGGCACGCAAGGAACCGAGTTCCAAGCGCGTAATATGTGCCGCACACTAGGTATAATGTTCACCCTGCTTGGCGGAATAACCTTTTTCGGAAATCCCGGACACGCCACCGCTGGTGGTGTAGACATTGCATCGGATAACGTTCTGAAAATTATTCCAGGACAGCTTGAATACACGACCGCCGATGGAGTTAGGAACCTCATCTTGGGCGTGGTCGGACTCCTGGCTGGATTCTTTCCACGAGAGCAGGAAATTGAGATCGATACAAAACTCGATCAAGCAAAACTAAAGGCAGAAAAAGCAGCACACCAGCATTAGGCAGCTGAAATTCAAAGAACGCAGAAGTCCGTCTCAGTGCCTTCTCCCGAAACCTGGACCGCCTCTTCGAGGTGGTGGCGGTGGCGGAGGTGGCGGAGGCGGACCTTCCATATCGTCGTCATGCTCTTCATCGAGCTGATGAGAGCATTCGCTGCCCTCATGTTGTTCATGATGTTCGTGATGCTCGTGATATTCATGGCGATGTCCGTGTCCACAATGTCGATGTTCGGCAGATTCGTGCCCACCGTGCTCATAGGACCCAGCCGGCCAATGTTCTTGCTCTCCACAACGTCCATGCCAGAACTGCTTCATTCCTATTCCTTTTAGTTTCTTGCGCTGCTCAGAGGTCAAAACTTCGGCAAAGGCAAGCATATTGTGCACTAAGAGGTCCGTCATCTGCGCCTTATGGTCCTTCAATTGTTTGCCGAGAGAAAGAACCTTCTCTCTGTCAATCTTTTCCTTCGATAGTTCCTTAAAAAGCTGTTGGTGCAATTGCATACCGTCGATTTTGCCATGAGCAAACTTGGCGAAAGATTCTTCTTTCAACTCGGATATCTTTTCGACCTGCTCGTCACTTAATTCCAGTTTTTGAAAAAGTTTTCCACCACCAAAACCGGAAAACCAACGCATCCATCTTCTCGGGAATCCGCCCCCACCCCAAAATCCGAACATATTTGCACCTCAGACACATTGATTACACTGATTATTAATTGGATATTCCCTTCTTTCGTTAATTGTGAAGCGTCGGGCATAATTAAGGAACAGCGAAGACACGCCGTCGTCGTTAAGGGCATTGAGAATTTAGAGCCTCTAGGGGCTTAAAGTCTCCGCTCATTGTTCCCCGGGGGCCAGCGCAATGCAAAACCGCCAAGCACGAAAAACACTCTGCTTGTTAGCATTAACAACATTATTGTCCGCAGCATGTCCACAGATGCTGCTCGCTGAGCCAAGCGTCAGCATATATCAAAAATTGGGCGAGTATGAACAAGTCTTGTTCGGAACGGCGCAGGGCTCACAACCGATCGAAAAGAGACTGCAAAATCTCGAGAAACAGCTATTCGGCAAAATCGAAAAGAAAGGGGATACGTCCCAGCGTCTTGCCAATATTGAAAAGGTAATGAAAGGTTCGGCCTACTTGCCGCCTGTTGCTCCTGAACTAGACCGTTCCGAGTTTGCACCGACACCAAAACAGGCACCTGAGAATCCGGCGATTCAAGCAAACGAAATTACAGATCCACTTGATGCGCCTCAAGTAGCGGATTCGAGCGACCGGGTAAAGGGTTTACTCAGGCAAGCAATGCAACTTTATTCCCAAGGCAAGATTGCCGAGGCAGAAAAGGTATATAGGACAGTCCTCGGAATTGACTTCCGCAACACCGACGCAAATTACAACCTTGGTGCCATTGCCGAATCGAAAGGTGACCTCACGGCGGCGCAGCGTTTTTATTCGACAGCAGCAAAAACAAGCCCTGGCGATTCCGATATTCAAGATGCCCTTGCCTCGGTCTCAAATAAACTCAAGAGTCGCCCACCACAGGCGGCGCCCAATGTTGCACCGCCCCACAGCCAGCTAGCTGGTGGACCCACGACTGCCCGCGACAAGCAAATTGCAGCTGAAGCTTCCGCTGCATATAAGAATGGTCACTTCGATGAAGCGATCATGAAGTTGAATGAGCTTGCAAGAAAGAATCCAATGGATGCGAATATCCAGTTCGCACTCGGTCAAGCTTACAGGGGTAAGGGGAATCATCAAGAATCAGTAAGACACCTGAGAGCAGCATCAGCTCTTGATCCTAAGAAGGATCTGTATAGACAAACATTGAATCAAGCCGAAGCGCAAATGGATGAGCAGCAGATTGCATCCAATGACAGCCGTTCGCCTGCAGCGCCGGCTTCATATCCATCAAGCAATAACAATGCACCGACTGGCGATATCACGCCATTTGCCGGACTGCCTTCCAATGGCGGCGATGAGTTTGGCGTCTCTGCTGCAGATAGTTACATGCGAAGAAACGGAACTCTCGAAGGCGGAATTGCCAGCTTTGGTGGCAGGGGAATGGGTGGACTGGGTGGATTGGGTGGACTTGCCGGACTCGGCGGAGCCAGCTTCGGTCTCCCAATGGGTAGTCTCGGAACATCACCCAACAGCACGCGTCTTAGAAGAGCGGTACAGGCCAGTATTGCTGGAGCAGCTATGGGTGCGATGAGCAATAGAGGAATGCCGGGCGGTATGAGCAGAGGTGCTATGCGTGGGGCAATGCAAGGTGGCTTGTACGGCTTATTGCTAGGATTCTAATTCTTTGGTGGAAACTAAAATGTCCAGAAGCTTACTTCTTCCGATCTCAATGCTGATGCTAGCCACTACAATCGGCAGCTTCAGTCTGCCCGCTTTTAGCCAACCACTAAAGGGACGTATCGAAACTGAGGATTACCGACTCCATCACGCGCGACCAGCTGAGCCAACCCGTATTCAGCGAGGTATACCAGCTCAGGCCCAGCCGGATAATTCCAGCCCAGTTGACAGCAATGCATTTGCAGAACCACTGCAAGGCCGGGCAGACACGGCGAATTTGAAAAGTGGGGCAGTTCAATCAGAAGACTTTGCGCGCTTGCCGAAGGGATTCGACATAGGTGCAGATAAGGGCTCGAAGGAGCTGGTTCTTGCTTGGGAGAAATGGCACAAGCAATTGGCAGGTGCGATCTACCAAATTTGGAACGGGCGAGCAAATGCACCAGGACGCGCGGTACTTCGTGTTACCGTTTACCGCAACCGCACCATTATTCCGGAGATCATCACCTGCTCACCGAATCCTGATTTCCGCCGTTCAATCATGAGCGTTTTCGCAGATATCAACGGCAATCCCGGACTGACCTTCCCAGCAAAATCAGAACGCGACAAAGTCAGTTTTGAAGCCGAATACATCGCAGGTTCAAACGTTGATCCAGGATTCAGCTGGCTCAAAGGCGATGTCGAACGCATCAAAAAAGACTATTAGAGCCTCATCAAGGTCAGCACGCTGCAGCTAAGTATAGAGCGCGAAGCGCGTTGCAGCTTAGTATGGAGCGCGGACGTCCCGTCCGCCCATAAGCGCGAAGCGCGTTGCAGCTGACTTTCTTTAGTCTTTGTCTTGCCTTCATCTTTGGCGAGTTGGCAATCATCACTAATTGCAATATAGCAGCGACGCATGCGCCGCTCCTCATAGGAGTTCTAGCAAAACACCTGCGTTGGAGCAGGTTGGCAACCAGGGCCCCCCAGTGTGACAGGTGCTAGAGTGTCTCCAGCTCCATTATTTCCGCCCATTTCATGTTGTTGCGCTTGTGTATTTTCTAGCCTTTTGATCTTTGGCAATGGCTTGCGCGCTTTTTTAGCCGCGCTCTTAGTCCCATCATCGTTGCTCATTCCAAACCCCTTGCGATATCGCAATGCCTAGTAGTTCTTTCAACATAGCCAACGATTGTGGGAGATTCGTGAGGAACCTTGGAAGCCCTTTCGGGTAATATTGTCATACGCAAGCGGAGAACCCAATTGAAACAGTTCAAGCCTTGGCAGGCGCCTTTATGGGCGTTCTTCTCGACCCACTTCTATCGCGACTTAGGCAGCCATGGTAAGGGCGTAGGCTTTGTTTATCTGCTATGCCTGCTAGCAATTTCATGCGGGGTCGAATCGATAAAAACCGGGCTGTACTTCTATCAAAAAATAGAAACTGTGGGACCGTACTATGCTGAACAAATTCCCAGCATGGAGATCGCCAACGGAAAACTATCGATGGATCAAAAGCCAATCTACTACGTTTTCGATCCCGAATCTCAGCAGCCTGTAATAGCTTTTGATACCAGAGTTGAAGACGGAAAAAAATCGCCGCATGAGCTCGGAGTGCCAGTCCTGGTAACTTCCAAAAACATAATCGCGAATTTTGGAAGGAAGGAGGCTGACCTACCTTTTGAAAACGAAGTCCTGAACTTCGGCTCTTTCAATGGGATGAAAATGGACAAACAAGGCTTTATGCAAATGCTGAGGACATGTTCGTTGGGTGTTCCATTTATTGACTTTGCATTGAGATTACCGCCAGCCTGGGCATGGCATATTTTTCAAGCGTTTGCTTATAGCGTTGCCGGTCTCATCTTGGCGCGCATGATCTCGATAAACATCAAATACGAGGGTATTCTCCGAATCGCATCTTTCGCTGTCGGCAATGCAATAATTCTGGGAATTCTTGCAAAGTTTTTTCCAGAAGAAGTTGCAGGAGTGAGCTTGACAAACTTCGGCGTACATCTAGGTTTTCTGCAGATGCTAGTTACGTTCGTATACACACTTTTTGGAGTCAGCGCCAATTTGTCGGCAGCAACCTTTGTCTCAGTCGAGGAGGAGCAGAAATCGCAATAATGTTGTGAGGGTATTCAACTCACCACTAGGCGGCCCTTGTATCTGCATGTTCGATAGCAAGCAGGACTTCAAGTTTCGACGAGAGAGATTTTGCGACTCCTTGAGTCTCACTTTGACAGTAAGCCATCATCAGCCCCATAACCGCGAGAATTTTGACCTCATTATTTTTCGAGCGGCATCCGATCAGCTCAGCGCGGGTGAAGCAACGAATCGCATCGCTATTGTTGTAAGCCAGAAGGTGCTGATGTCCTTCTTCGATCAGTGACTTGGCAATCGCGGTGCTGGGAGCCTGTTCTTGCAAATGCATCGTTCCTTCCCCTTTTCGACCGTTGCGGAGCTGTCGTTCCAAGAGCAGAACCTCTTGTCTTCTGTAAATCAGATTAGCTTTCGTTCAGGTCATAATCGGGTCATAGATTCCAGGGAAAAATTAAATCGTTATTTGTAATGAAATGCTTTCACTAGCGCTAGGGCTGGGGAGCTAGGGTGCTAGAATTCGACGTGGCCTGAATAGGCCTTCTTCTTGGCGTCCGAAGAATATGAGTATTTCATCGGACAGATTTTTGTGGGGACTGCAAACATGATTTCGAGCAATGATTTTCGCCCCGGGGTGACAATCCTGCATAACAATGGCATCTGGCAAATAGTGGAAGCGATGCACGTCAAACCGGGAAAAGGTTCGGCATTTGTACGCACGAAGATGAAAAACGTAGAATCGGGAAACGTACTGGAACAAACCTTTCGAGCTGGTGAAAAGGTGCCGTCTGCAAACATCGAAAAGTGTGAAATGCAATACCTCTACAAAAGCGGTGAAGCATACACGCTGATGGATAATGGCAGCTTCGAACAAATTGAAGTTAGCGCCGAGCAAATCGGCGATCCTGTCGAGTTCTTGAAAGAAGGACTGGAAGGTCTTACAGTCCTGAAGCACGACGGAAGAATAATCGGTATCGAATTGCCGAACACAGTAGAACTCGAGGTCACAGAGTGTGCACCGGACGAAAGAGGTGACACCAGCTCTGGTGGCGGTAAACCGGCAACATTGGAAACCGGAGCCATCATAACCGTCCCCTTCCACTTAAAGGTTGGAGACAAGATTAAAGTAGATACTCGCAACCGCAAGTATTTGACACGCGTTTAGTGAGCCGGGCATTTTTCCTCCATTCAAGAGGAGAGCGAAATGCCTGCTTCAAGTTCCATGAAACAACCAATGTGAGGCAAATCGGTGAAAGTCGATCTCGAACAAATTAAGAGTCTCCTAGATGTAGTTGGAAAAACTGACATCACAGAACTGACCATCGAGTCAGGCGAAGAGAAGATCACAATCAAGAAGGGCTTCCCGGCAGGAGCTGCCTCAATCGAATTAGCGCCGAGGCCGGTTCCTATTCAAGTGGCTGTTCCAGAGACGCAGAATGTCAGCAGTAAAGCTCCCGAACCGCAAAAGGTTGAAGAGGAAAACAATGGCAAGGGACTAATTCCAATCACCTCTCCCATGGTCGGCACGTTTTACCGAGCCCCCTCACCAACAGCACCATCCTTCGTTGACGTGGGTGATGTTATTTCTCCGGGACAAACTGTATGCATTATCGAAGCAATGAAGCTTATGAATGATCTTCCTTCCGAGGTTGCCGGCAGAGTTGTTAGATGCCTGGTAGAAAACGGCACGACTGTGGAATACGGACAGCCTCTTTTTATGGTTAATCCAAAGGTGTAGATAGCTATCCACCTCTGTTCAAAAATAAGGTAAGAGAACATGTTTGAAAAAGTCTTGATTGCCAACCGTGGGGAGATTGCCCTGAGAGTGATCAGGGCTTGCCGCGAGATGGGAATAAGAACAGTAGCAGTCTATTCGCAAGCTGATTCTGAATCGCTCCATGTAAAGCTGGCAGACGAAGCATTCTGTATCGGACCAGCGCCGGCAACACGTAGCTATTTGCACATCCCTGCAATCATTAGCACGGCTGTCGTCACTGGTGCGGATGCAATTCACCCTGGTTATGGATTTCTGGCAGAGAATGCCAACTTTGCAGAGATTTGCGCCGACCATCGAATTAAGTTCATCGGACCAAGTGTTGACGCCATCAACAAGATGGGTGACAAATCGTCAGCTCGGGACACTATGAGAAAAGCCGGAGTTCCTGTTGTGCCAGGGACGGAGGGCTTAGTGGATGACGAACGCGAAGCGTTTAGCGTAGCAGAAGAAATTGGATTCCCAGTAATCATCAAAGCCACCGCTGGTGGTGGCGGAAAAGGGATGAGAGTTGCTCGCGATGCATCCGAGCTTTCCAGAGCACTGAGTGCCGCGCAATCTGAAGCACAAAATGCATTCGGAGACGGCGGCGTATACATCGAAAAGTATCTCAAACCAATACGCCACATCGAAATTCAAGTGATGGCAGATGCCCATGGCAATGTCGTTCACCTGGGCGAGCGCGATTGCTCTGTGCAAAGGCGCCACCAAAAATTGATCGAAGAAGCACCGAGTCCGGCTATCACGCCAGAACTGCGACAAAAGATGGGCGAGGCTGCAATCAAAGCAGCTAAGAACATAGATTACGAAGGCGCTGGAACTGTTGAATTCATATTCGCGGACAACAAGTTCTATTTTATGGAAATGAATACGCGGATCCAGGTCGAACATCCTGTCACCGAAATGATCACAGGCTTCGATCTGATCAAGGAACAAATAAGAGTTGCAGCCGGCGAAAAACTCTCAATCAAACAAGAAGACATAAAGTTCCGCGGACATGCAATCGAATGCCGCATTAATGCAGAAGATCCGGAGCGCAATTTCATGCCGAGTCCAGGTCGCATCGATGCCTACATCGCGCCGGGCGGACCGGGGGTGCGCGTAGACAGTCATTGTTATCCGGGCTACGGCATTCCGCCAAATTACGATTCACTGCTCAGCAAACTAATTGTTTGGGGCAACACGAGAGCCGAAGCGATTCAACGAATGCAGCGAGCACTCGATGAATATGCGATAACTGGAATTCATACAACGATTCCATTTCATCAAAAGGTTTTGTCCCATCCGTATTTTCAGAAAGGTGATGTCAGCACTGACTTTATTGAAAAACATCTGCAAACTGCTGCTCCCGTTAAATAATTTGGGAGCCCGAAATGCTTTGTTATAGAATGAACTTTTTCACCCAAGTTCAGCGTATGCTGGACTTTCACAAACGGCTCCGTAGCTCAAGGGTGGAGCGAGCGACTCATAATCGCCTGGTTACAGGTTCGAATCCTGTCGGAGCCAAAATTTCTTACCTTGCTTCGTTTCTCCTGATCTGTGCCGGAACTGTTTATCCGGCTACAGCGCAAGATTTGCGACCGGCGGCACCATTGTCAGGGACAAGCTCAACACAATCGAATAGCTCGATTCAGCCAAGCACCAATTACTCGGGTCCAAATTTGCCCGCAGCAGATATGGACCAGCCTTCACCCACAAGCTTGCCAAAGACCCCGAATTCCGATGCAACAGGAGCGCCTCTGCGCCCCGCTATCCAAACAAATACGATGTTGCCAGCGGCAACCGGGGGAAGCGGCGCACCAGCGAGCTGGCCCCCTTATGACACGCTGCCATTGGGTGTAAACCAATTTCAGGCACCAGAGACTGAGTTGAATCTAAAAGGACCTGTCGGCACGATTCTTTCTGTGTCCGACCAATTCATTCAAAATAAACCTTGCCGAAACTGCACAGCAGTCAAGATCAAGGTGCAGAACTTTACACAGAACCCAATCATCATTGATGGAGAAAGGGCTCAAGCACAGAAGAGTGGCGCTGCTATCCGCTCACTTTCAGAAGATGACGCAATGCACAGCTCTGGTGGTCAATTCACCGGAAAGCAAAAGGCAGCACTAGCAGCGACATTTATCGGCACCTTGGGTTTTATGGAACCCATACTGCAAGATCACTACACGACATCAAAAACAGACTTCCCCGTTTCTTACGGTCTGAATGAAACTCGCAGACGATTGGAAGACCGCAGACTTTCAAGACGGATAGTCTTGCCTGGCGAAGACACTGAAGGTGTGATTTATTTTCCCGGTGACAAGTTCAGTTTCGATTCAATCAAGATTCCCTTGTTAACGTACCCACTTGGTGTCCCGACAGGCACTCTGGAAATCGCAAGCAACGCTCCGCCGATTAATACACCGGACACCGGAGTGCCACCGGGTCCCAACGCACCATTGATTAACAAGCCATATGATCCTTCCAAAGAGCTGATACAGCGAAGAAGATTACGAGAGGAATAGTCCCTTACTTAAAGAAACTCGCAACAGAAGCGAGAAAAGCCGGCAAGCAAGCGCGGCGAGTGTATAAGATGAAGAACTAGTGGTTCGGTACGCGGTCGAAAAGGAGTGAACAGTGCTTTCAAGAATTTCCGTCCAATCCCTGTGTTTAGCCGCAGTGCTTTCATTAGTTGCTGCAATCGATCTCTCACCCAACGCTGCAGCTCAAAGTGAGCGCAAACTTTTAATCGCTGCCACCAAGAAAGAAGCGGTTACAGATCCGATAGTGACGATGGAGACAAACAAAGGCACTATCAAAATGCAAATCTACAAAAAAGATGCGCCCATTACTTCCGGCAATTTTGTAGATCTGGTTCAGAAAGGTTTCTACAACGGGCTGACCTTTCACCGATACGAACCCGGATTCGTTATCCAGGGTGGCGATCCCAAAGGTGATGGAACAGGCGGTTATGTAGATCCCAAAACTCATCATGAAAGACGCATTCCACTTGAAGTAAAACCGGAGAATCCAAAACTCCTACACAGCGGACCCGGAATGCTAGCGATGGCACGTTCATCAGATCCAAATAGTGCAAGCTCCCAGTTCTATATAACACTGGCGCCGGCGTCGCCACTTGATGGAAAGTATGCAGTTTTCGGAAAGGTTACTGAAGGATTGGACGTGGCAATGGCACTTCGCAAAGGCGACAAAATCGTAAAAGCCACAGTGTTAGAGCCACCCAGCAAATAGATCCCGGAGAATGATCATCGACTCGATTTGCGAATGTTTCACCAAAACTTCAAGAGTCGCATAGAAAGCCGCACATAGACGACTCAATCCTTAATAAACGTTGAGTATCCAAGAACGTATTTTTGAGCATAAGCGCTTCGGGCGCATGCTTATTGGTTCTTTGCGTGATCTAGATCTATTTGCTACGCTTATAGGAGGAGGTGCGCTATGAAACGAAGACGCCGAGCGTTAGTTAGCGTAATCACCATTTTCGGATTGCTTCTGTTTGCATTTGCCTCGCTGGCAAAGCAGCTACATCCAGATGTCCTCGAAGAGATTCACACCGCCTCCAAGCATTATTATGCCGATAGTGCAGGTCCAGCGAGCGCAAGCGCATATTTGGCTGAGTTCAAGCCGCGTTTCATCGCTATGCTTTCGGCTTGTTTCAGCAACATCGTTTCTCTTCGTCCATCTTTTTTGAAACCGATGGACAAGGAAATAAAATCGACACACATCGTCATCGACAATTCACGTCCCTTGTGGCTAGTGAATAGAGCACTCTTGATCTAATCAAAAACCTCGGAGTTTGGCTGGGCTATCGCCCTCAAACCCCTCAGTCAAGCGTTACCGACAGTGCTTTTCCAGATTTGGAATGAGCGCGTGCAACTGAACGAACAAGTATTGCCACTGCATTCAGTGCGAGCGTTCAGAGTCGTGCATGTACAGATTCACAATCGAGCTTGCCTTGAACTTTTAGTCAGGGAAGCCTAATCACATCCACTCGGAGGTTTATATGAGTGAAGCAAAAATGCTTTTGTTTTCCAGTATTTCAATGTTCGCGGTTTCTTTAATTACAGCGTTCATTCTATATGTGATGAATGTTGGCCCAGTATGGGTAATGTTTGGCGGAACACTCGCAGGAATCGCTGTCTTCATCGCCATGTGCATACGTAGCGCCAAAATGACGGAGGAATAGCAAATGATTAATCGCGTTCTGGTTGTTGAAGATAATGCGGTTATCCGCCAAGCGACACTGCGCCATCTGCATGCCCTGGGCATCAACTGTTACGGCGTGATAAGTGGAGAAGAAGCCATTGATCTGGCAGAATTTTTCGATCTTGTCCTGATGGATGTGCAGCTGCCAGGAATCTCTGGCATAGAAGCCAGTTCGGAAATTCGGAGGGTGGAGAATCAGAAAAACCTTCAGGCGGTTCCAATCATTGCAATCACATCTAAGGATTGCAGAAAAGAATGTTTGGCTGCCGGCATGGATGATTATTTCGAAAAGCCAATCAGTCGCGACCAATTGTCCAATATTCTCGATGATTGGCTCTACTGCCGTCCTCAAAAACACAGGCTCTTGAGCTAGAGGGCTGGTCCCTTAAAACGAGGGTCCGGGTCGCCAGGCCCGGACCCTTGCCCGTACCCCCACGCCCCTGGCGCGTGCACACCACCCTAGCGCGCAGCCCAAGACCCGCACCCCGAGAGGTTTCCAAGCGATATTTTCCATGGTGAAATTACTAAGTATGCGGAAATGCGTGTATTGCCAAAGGCTTACAGCAAGCACATAATGTGAATCCATTGAATTTCAAATCCGCTTAGTACACCACGCCATCACCCAATTCTGGCGCATCTCATGGTGGATATCTTTATGAGCATACTCAAACACGCCCTTATATTTGCCGTCTTACTAACTCCCGCCATAACAGTGGCCGCAATCGGTCAGGGTTTAGTTGGCGTGGAAACGATTTCATCTGCCAACATCCCAAGCGCAAATGACTTTGAAGAAAAGATCACTAACGTGCAGGACGTCATAAAAGTAGCTACCGCTCTTACAGGAGTCGTGGGCTTAGCCGGCGCCTCCTGCATGGGTCTTGCCACAAAGCGAAAGGAGAAAATCGACAGCAGATTGATCAAAGCAATCGCTCTATTTCCAACGATGCCGTTAGTTGTGCATATGATCGGAAGAGCCGTACTTTCTCAGATGCACTAAGTTTTTCCAGTTATAGGCGCGCCGCTGCCTGGCTATTGCACTTTCAAGATTATGGCAGACTGGCGATGAGCTGATCGCTCACGTGGTTATACGCCGGTTCGCAGCCCAGGTCCTTCGAATACCATTCAGGCAGATATAGCCGACTATCATGCAGACAAACGAAAAGCGGTGCGATATTTATCTTGGGAAATAGAGTCTTCAGCCGCATGAATTCATCTTTCAGTGAATCAAGTTCATCCTCAATAGCATGGCGAGTTCCATGTTTTTGCACATAGGCTTCGGCGGCTTCTTTCGACCAGCCTTGCTCAACAAACGCTGCCACTACACCCGGTGCATTTTCAGACATCTTGCACATGCCACAGTCATTGTGGCCGATAAGGACAAGGTTTCTGACACCTTTTGACAAGGTGTATCCGACACTGAATTCGGATCCAATCACGCGACCACTGGCCCGGCGAATGACATAAGCATACATACGCGGAATTGGAAGGGCATAACGAAACTCGATGCATGTAGAGATCAGCAGCTCCGGATGCCCGGAAGGTTGCACGGGCCAGCCGAAATTCTGAGAGAGAATGAAGGCCTCGATCGGCGTGTCTCTCCACTCTGCTGGAATATCGTCCTTGGTGTGGAACTCTTTGAGCCGACCACGATAATTTTCATCCATCTTCACTGATGGAAGACTGTTCATCTTAGACTCCTTCCGAATCTCTCTTTGCAAGCATGTCAAGGCGAAATCCCAGGATGTACTTTATCACGAAGCGAACTACTTGTCTTTCTTCTTGTCGTGAAGGCCCGGCAGGCGATCCATTAAAAGCATAATTCCGGCAATAATGCTTGCCGGGTGCGGTGGGCAACCTGGTATGTATACGTCGACCGGCAGCAAATCGCCAATGCCGTTCGATTCTGAATAAGAGCCTCGATGAACACCACCGGTGCATGCGCAAGTTCCAACCGCTATCACTCTTTTTGGCTCAGACATCGCGCCATAACAACGCTTCAAAGCTTCATGCATGGACTTTGGAACAGGTCCAGTCACCAGCAATACGTCAGCAAAGCGTGGCGATGCGACCACATGAATTCCGAACCGCTCCATATCAAAAATCGGATTACTGGCCGCTGCGATTTCTTGATCGCATGCACTGCAGCCAGTGGAAACGACTCTGCATGCTATTGATTTCTTAAAAGGATTCTGAACTAGTCTTGAGCTCTCTTTGGAAGCCTTCGAAATCTCAGAAGACCGCAGCACTAATTCTTCGCGATTTTTTGAAGCCGTCCGCGGATCTCGATCAGTCACAATAGTGTGTGTAGAACAAAGGTCTACGCACAAAGAGCAATTGATGCAGGCACCTCTATCCAAAGTAACACAAGGCGACAGCGTAGCTCCCTCTGCAACGGTGGGCTCGATTCGGATCGCCTCGGTCGGACAGACTTGCTCACAAACGCGACATGCATCGCCTAGACACGGGTTATCACTCAGTTTTGGCATTCCGTTTGATGTTTCGGGCAACTCAGCAAAGGAGTCTGCTCTCGTAACAATGCCGTTTCGAATCAAGTAAGTGAGAAGCCTTATCATTAGATCACCTTATAGATCATGTCCGCTGTATGCCAGAGAAAAGCTTTTATTGCATAGAGGAAAATCCGCCACCAGATTGTTTCGTACAGCCATAGCTAAAGCCGTCCAATTGTTCACGCTAGGATCTTTTATGCAATACCGGCTTATGCACCCTTGTTCATCGGTGAAAGCAAGGTGAATAAGCTCCCCACGGTGAGCTTCGACAATTGATAGACCGACAGAGTTGCTAGGCAGACGGTCTGGTAACGGCTGATATGAGGACCCAGGAATTTCAAGACGGGCCAAAACTGAACGAATTATCTCAATACTCATTTTGATTTCCTCAGCACGCACAGCCACTCTTGCCAGCACATCGCCTAACTTGTGAAAGGCCGGAGTGAAAGTTTCATATTCACTGCGAAACTGGCGAACATCATACTTGAGGCCAGATGCACGCCCGGCAATGCCAACCAGGCCAAAATCAGAAGCCAACGATAAATTGACACGTCCAATCCCTCTCAGCCGATCATCAACCCCCTGGCTTTCCAAAAGCATTTCAAGTAAAACCTTGCACTGATTACTTAAGTTTTCGGCACAGCTGGAAATTTGATTGAGGGTGAGCTTTGTCGGCTCTCTAACAACCCCACCGGGACAAATGAAAGCGCGTAGGAATCTTTGCCCGCTCAGGAGTTCGGCCATGGAAAACGTAAGTCCCCGAATTCGCTGAAAAGACGACGCAACTCCAATGAATCCAATATCACCAGCGATACCAGCAAGGTCTGCCAAATGCATCCCGATGCGTTCAATCTCTAGCGCAAGTGTTCGCAGAAGTTTGGCTCTGTAAGGTAGCTCAATGGAAAACATGGACTCGATGCATTCCGAGTACGCAAGGGCATAGGCGGCCGCGCTGTCAGAGGCCGCAGCTTCGGCGACAAAACGCCCTTTTCGCCAGTCAACTTGCGTCAGTTTCTTCTCAATGCCGCGGTGAACATAGCCCAGGCGTATTTCCAAATTGAGAATAAGCTCACCAAAACAGCTGAACCGGAAATGCCCAGGCTCAATTATTCCGGCATGAATTGGTCCGACAGGAATCTCATAAACCCCTTCGCCTTTGACTTCTAGGAATTGGTATTGCCCCTGGTGTTCTTGAAGAGGAGTCCTGCTGAGATAGCGCTCTGATAATAATGGAAAGAAATCTGCATCATAGGATTCGTGGAGCAATACCTTTTTCAGGCGAGGATGCCCGTCAGGTACCAAACCGAACATATTCCAGAGAATCCGCTCTTGCCAGTGGCAGGCCGGGATTCTCCGAGTCAAGCATGGATAATTGGCAGCCTCCAAGGGCGTGTCGAAGAGATAGGCTCTGCCGCTTGTAGGGTCAATGAGTAAAGTAATGAGCTGACCACCGTCTATGGAACTGGTAATCCCAACGCGCATTCCCTCGCTCCTTACGAGCTCATGAATTTGAGGCTCGCGCTCTTGCAGGCTTAAATTCTGAACTTCAACTTTCATGGCTTCCTCTAAAAAACTTCAATAATGTACTTCGAAATTGGGGTAACACCGAGTAGAAGCGCTAAGAAGATCAGGGTTGCCGGAATGAGAATGCTCAGCCAACTCGTATTGGCATTAATACTTGCAATAGCAGGTTTACCCCACAGGCATCCGCTTACGTGATAACAAACCGCGATAAAGCCGATCGTCAGCGAAACTACAAGGGTGACAAAGACGAAGCAGAGATCCATTTCATTACTCTTTGTCAGCATATACAGTTCGGAAATGAAGGCCCCAAATGGCGGTGCACCAGTGACGGCAATGGCGGCCAAAGCAAGCAAAATAGCCCAGCTAGGAGACAGAATCAACAAGCCCTTAAGCTCGGAAAGTTTTTTTGATCCACAGGCTTGAACAAAATTGCCTGCCAATAAAAATGCGGCAACCTTCGCAAGACTATGATTGAGTGCTTGCAGAAAGAACAAAGGAGCCGCGCCCAAACCGATGGCTGTTAACATTAATCCGACATTTTCAATGCTCGAATAGGCCCACAGTCTTTTAATGCCGCTTTGTTTGACTAAGAACAAACTAGCAGCAGCAACCGTAACTGTGCCAAAAACAAGTGGCAGTTTCAGAGCCAATTCCGGATGCCCGGCAGCAACAACGACCTGAGAAATTCTCCATATTGCCAACAACGCGCAATTTAATAGAGCGCCAGAAAGCATCGCTGAAGCCGGCGCTGGCGCTTCCGAGTGAGCATCTGGTAGCCAGCTGTGGATGGGAAAGACGCCGGCCTTTGTTCCGTAGCCAAGAAAGCACAATATGAATCCCATTCGCAGCAACGGATAGTCTAAAGTTCCAGCACGGGCCATAAGCTCCGTCAAGTGGAGTGTGCCATCTTCGGTTTGCTGCTGGCTTGATGCGAAAATCATGATTGTACCTAGCAAGGCAAATGCTATGCCTACACTGCAGATGATCAAGTACTTCCACGTTGCTTCCAGTGCATGTTTATCACGCGAATAAAAAACTAACGGGGCCGATACCAAAGTCGTGGCCTCAATACAGATCCACAAATAACCGAGGTTGTTGCAGATGCAAAGCAAGGTCATAGCTAACAAAAACAAGCCGCTGCTACCGAAAAAGATTCCTACATTTCGACGGGATGATTTATGCCTGTCTACACCTTCATTCTTGAAAAACACACAAGCATGACAAAGTGCCGATGCAACAACAAAACAGGCTAGCAGGGCGAATAATGCGCCAGTTCGGTCGGCGACCAGGCCATCGACAAAGTGCACTGAATCTTTTCCAGTGAAAAGAGCACGAAACAGAAAGAGTTCGATTCCTATTTGATACCATGCGCAAAACGCAATAAGTTGTTTGAAGAAAGGCAGCTTATGCGCTGAGAAGCCGAGAACCGCCATCAGCAAAGGAAGAGCAACAATCAGTATTAGATTTGTCATTCGTCCTTCAACTCCGCCAGCTGGGTGACATCAATATGTTCAAAACTCTTCTGAATTCTGAACGCAACAAGACCGGCGATCATCACCCCAGCCAAAACATCTAGCAAGATGCCCATCTCGACGATCAAGGGCATACCTGTAGTTTGTGTCATCGCAAATAAGTAGATGCCGTTTTCAATGACTAGAAATCCAATGATCTGGCTCAGAGCCGTCCGCCTGGTGAGCATCAAAAGAAGCCCAGTGAGCAAGAGCGATGCAGAAGCCGAGGCTGCCATACTTGAGCCTTTCGAATGCCCAATCGAGGCAATTTCAAAGTAACTGCACGCAAATAAGATCAAACTCAAATGCATCACGAGCGGCGGCGCAATCATAATGCCAGGATCGCTGTAAATGCAAAGCTTCCTTACGATCCATCGCAAGAAAAGAGGAATAGAAATTGCTTTGAGCAAAGCGATTGCTATCGCTATTAGATATAACTGTTCTTCACTTTGCAAAGAACCCCGTATAGCAGTTGCAAAAGCCAAGAGAATTGTCTGCAGCGTATAGAATAAAATGTTTCTTTTGAGGTGCCTTGATCCTGCCATGAACGTCGCGCACAAGGCAGCTGCAATTGCACAGCAGTCCAACATAGTTGCCGTCATTTGAAGGTTGCTCCCTGACCAATGCTAATAAAACAGGCTAAGAGACTCATTGTCAGAGCATAAGCAATAAACTCAGGATCCTTTCGCCAGTGGAGCTTTACAGTCAGCCCTTCGATCAGGCCGACCAGTGCCGCCAGACCTAGGATGCCCAGATAACTCAGTATCACCAAGAGAAGTTTGGGACAAACAATGTTTGCTTGCAATGCATGGATAAAGCACTGCGCACTTAAGCCCAACAAAACGGTCATCTTAAGCGCGTAGGAAACTTCTACTAAAAGCAAGTTTCGCCCTGAAGCTTCAAGAATCATCGCCTCATGAACCATTGTCAATTCAAGGTGTGTAGTTGGATCATCAATAGGCATCCTTGAGAGTTCTACCAGGCTCGAAAGAAGAATGCCTGTTCCGGCAAGGAAACATACGACTTGATTGTTAGCATCGGTTGAATAAGAAAAAATGGCGGATAGACTGGAGCTTCTTGCGTTTATGCCCAGTGCTACAAGAGCAAGCATGAAGGCAGGTTCCACAAGGAGTGAAAGCGTCGCTTCACGGCTAGCCGCAAAACCGCCGAAGGCAGAACCAGAATCTAGTGAGGCGAGCAAAGAAAAGAAACGCGCCAGAGCGAGCACGTAGATAGCAAGAAATATATCGTCACCGGTAAAACTTGGCTTGAACGATATCCATGGAAGGAAAAGAGCCAGCAAAAGTACCAAAATGAAATTCAGGGCAGCGCTCCCCCTGAATATCCAGGTTAGCGTTGAACTCAGAGTTTCATCCTTTCGGCAGAGCTTGCTCCAATCGTATATCGGCTGGAACCAGCTTGGACCGACGCGATTTTGCAGACGAGCCTTCGTCTTGCGAATCAAACTAAGAATCAAAGGCGGCAATAAGAGGATGGCAAGAAAAAAATTCAGCCAAGAAATAACTAAGCTGATCATAGATAGGCCCCCACAATAATAAGGAGAGCCAGGGTTATACAGAGATACAAGAGATAAAGGTGTATGGAGCCAGCTTGTATCTTTGCAAACAGTCCAGCGGCTCTTCTGATAAAAGCAAGTATGGGCAAATAAACTTTCGTCTCCAAGACCGATATCGTCTGGGCTTCAGTCTGAATTGATTCTGGAAAGTGACGGCGGTCTTTTCCGTTAATTTCAATAAGCAGTTTGTACCTCAAGATCGGACTGAAGATCCTTGCGATGGGCTGCGTAAAACTAAGAGAGCCTATTTGGGTTCTTGCCGATAACGCGCCAAAACCACAATCCCAAGTATTAAACATTCTGATTTTCGAAGCATTCAGAAAAAACGCATAAAGAAATGCAATCGCCAGAACAGAAAACAAGGTGACGGTGGCCAGTGGAAGCTGAAATGGGGAGGCATGCGGAACAGGAATTTTCAAAGATACACACGCGATCGTTTGTATGTGTTGAGCCACAAAAGGAGAAGCCAACCCAATAAGGACACAAGCTGATGCCAATATCGCTTGTGCTATCCGGCTGGATTTGCCAAGCTCATCCGCATTGCCGGCTGCACTCGAACGAGCATTTCCCAAAAAAGTGATTCCAATTGCCCGGGTAAAACAAAAGATTGCCAAGCCTCCAACAAGGCCTAGCGTACCAATCCAAACTAGACAAAGTGCCCGAACAAAGATTTGAGGTGATTCCCAGGCTTGATGAAAGAGCGCTGTGTAAAGCAACCATTTGCTGGCAAAACCATTCAGGGGAGGAAGCGCACAAAGCGCTATAGAACCGAGCAAAAAGCAAATCATAGTAAACGGCAGACGCCTTGCCAGCCCACCCAATTGTGATAAATCGCGAGTATTTGCCGCAACATCTATAGTTCCAGCACATAAAAATAGAAGTGGTTTAAAAAATCCATGATTGAAGGTCTGAAAAATGCAAGCAGTCAGAGCTAAACAGGCGGCATCCGGAATATTCAAACGGCGAGCAAGTAAAGCAAGTCCCAATCCACAGAAAATTATGCCGAGATTTTCAATGCTTGAATAAGCAAGCAACTTTTTAAGATCTTGCTGTACAAGAGCAAAAAGCAGACCCCAAAATGCCGAGATCAGTCCTAGTACCAGGAAAAGTCCGATAATTATTAAAGAATCAACGCCGCCATTGACCAATATTCTAATGGCGGCATAAAGTGAAAGTTTGGTCATCACACCGCTCATGATTGCTGATACCGGAGATGGTGCTGCAGTGTAAGCGTAAGGAAGCCAAAGATGGAATGGCCAGAGACCCGACTTGATACACAGACCAACAGCAATCAAAAGGGCAGGCAACAAGTTAGTTCGGCTGAAGGACCATGCTGAAAAATCCCAGCTATGTACAACAGAAAACATCAAGACGAATCCTGCCGTTAAACACGCGGTTGCGATTCTAGTTGCAGTCAGGTATACAACAGCAGCATCTCGAACTTTGTGCTTTTGATGCTCGGAGGCAATCAGCGCAAAAGAAGAAAGAGCCATCAACTCCCAAAAAACCAAAAACGAAAGAGCATTGGCACTAACAAGTAACATGCTCATGGACAACATGAACAGCGATAAAGCAGACCAGTAATGTCCCGGATGAAGATGATCTTTGAGATGCGGCAGATAAGACAGCGAGAAGATTGAAGTGCAGGAACCTATTGCTGCAAGGAGAAAAAGAAAAAGACTCGAAAGCAGATCAAGTTTCATGGAGAGCACTTCAGTGCCGATCATGAGAATCGAGTTAGAAGCAAAATGGATAGAGGGCTGAAGCCACGCGGAGATCGCCGATAACAACAAAAGGGCAGAGGGGACTAAAAATACAAAAGCAGAGATATCGTGGCGACATTTCTTTCCGTATAGTAAGCTAGTAAGAACCTGTATCGACCAAAATAAAATTGCAATAGCAAAAGTCGTAGCCGAAAAATTCAGATGTTGAAACATAAACATGCAGACCTAAACTCGGCTTTCCAAGCCAATCCGGCAGGGGCACGCAAATAACGCGCATCCCGGCTTGAAGATTTTGGCTTGAACTCAAAGTAGCTTACGCGTGTATCTTAGCTTGCGATTGTGATCAGAAAATGATCTCGGACGCGTTTTTTCGCACGTGTTTCAATATCTTCAAAATGAACAAGTGATGAATGGCTGCCTTCAAAAGAAGTCAATCGCCGAAGAGCAAGAGAAGTCATCGTTCGGAAGTTTGACGTCGAAAGTCGCCAGATTATGACAATTTGCGAGGATTCCCAAAAATAACCTTTGACAAGCTTTTAGACCTGTGGCACAATTCGAGAGACCATACATATATGGCATTTGGCAGCCATAATCGGGGAAAAGCCCCAAGGTCCCAGGAAATTCAACCTTTTATCCTTCCTGGTCGAAGTACCTAAAGATTTGCCGGCAATACTTTGCGGCTGTGAATTTGAAGAAAAGGAATCTACATTGACATCATTTAGTGAGCTTGGGCTATCCAAGCTGATTTGTTCTACCTTGAAAAAGTGCAATTTTCAGCAACCGACTGAAATACAGACGAGAGCTATTCCCCGAATCCTTGCAGGCGAAGACATTATGGCTTCTGCGCAAACTGGATCCGGTAAAACCGCAGCATATGCGCTTCCGATAATCGAGTGCTTGGATGAACATGAAAAGATCCCGAGAGCACTGGTCCTAGTGCCCACGAGAGAACTTTGCATACAGGTCGTCGAGCAATTCGAGCTCTTCAGTAAGAGTCGTAGCTTGCAGACCGTAATGGTTTACGGAGGCGTCGGATACGACAAGCAAATTGATAAACTGAAAAAAGGCACGGACGTTGTCGTTGCAACCCCAGGGCGCTTGCTGGATTTGCTTGAATCAAATGCCGTCAATCTATCAAACATAGAAATACTCGTACTGGACGAGGCTGATCGCTTACTGGATATGGGATTCATGCCTCAGATCCGCCGCATCATAGCGAACCTTTCAAAAGAGCGGCAGACGCTCATGTTTTCAGCTACTTTCGATTCCAAAGTTCAAAGTCTTGCAGCCCAATATTTGATCGATCCGTTCATCATTCGCATAAACGTCGAGCGCATCGAGGCAAAGGAAATCGACCAGCATGTTTATCATGTTCACGAGTTCGACAAGGACGATCTGCTCTTGAGCCTCTTGCAGGGTCATTGCATGGAGTCTGTGCTTATCTTCACGCGTACCAAGAGAAAGGCCGGATGGGTCAAGGACCGCCTTCGTGCATCCAACGTTCAAGCCGAGGAGATTCACGGAGACATTTCACAGGCGCAAAGAGAAAAAACGCTTACAAAGTACCGCCAAGGAAAATTCAATGTACTGGTAGCAACTGACGTTGCAGCCCGTGGACTAGACGTACCGCAGATCAGCCACGTAGTTAACTACGATCTGCCCAACTCACCTGAGGACTACGTTCACCGCATCGGACGTACAGGAAGAGCCGGCAAACCTGGCGTCGCTTTCTCCTTTGTAAGCCAAGAAGATAAGTACCTTGTGCGCGACATTGAGAAATACACTGGTCGCGTGCTCGATCATCAAGCCGCGGCAGAGAAAACCGTTAAAGCCCAAAGCAGACGCAGTGCCGTAGCCTGGGCTTAACACAATCAGCGCACATCAGCAGATCGTAATCAGAGAACTCAAGATCATGACCGAGTTCATGGATCCTAAATTCTGATTTTCGAACCAGTCTAAATCAGGCAGAATCAAAGAAAGCTAACACAGCTGCCAGCACGCGGGGCAATTCCAGGCTGTGTTGAGCCGTTTGACTGGATGGAAATACGAAACTTGAATAGCAGCATCTCAAACAAATCTCAAATTCAATCGCTAGAGTCGCCAACATTGATCGGTACAGAAGACTGACCACAGTCAATTGCCGTTTTAGAGGGCGGACACAATGCTCGAAAACAGAAGAGAGGACAAGCTCAACGGTGCGGACGTTGAGCCACAAATCATTGCATTCCACGAACAGCTTGCTGAAGAGCAGAGGCTCTACAATTTGAGGGAAAGTACAAAAGACGCTCTGCATCTGGCTAGAAGAAGCGGAAGCTTGAGCGCTTCAGAAGTCAAAGAATTGAAGAGTGATTTGAAATCCGCAAACGCCCTTTTCAAAGAATACGAACGCATAAAAAGAAACGGGGAGCCTTCAATTTCACAAGGAATCGGGAATCTCAGAGCGCAAAAAGCTTATGAAACGCTTGCCGAGCGCATCATAGAAGGAAGCGAAGAGAATCGCGCCATTTGGCTCGACAGAAAGGATATAGTCAGTTCAGGACCCGAAGAACTGAGTAAAAAGATACTCGCCCTCAAGAAGGCTGGTATCACAACTATCTACATAGAATGCGATAACGGTGGTTATGCACTCTATGACTCAAAACTCTTGAAGAAAAATCCGGACCTTGAGAAGTGGTCGACGTGGGATCCTCTCAGGGAAGCCATTGATACTGCGCATGCAAATAACATGAAGGTAGAGGCATGGACAAAAGTCTTTGCAGTTTGCAACCGCGCCCTAGACGAACAATTCAAAACAAATTATCCCAATCGGAAGTTTCCGCCAGCCGGACCAGTTCTGGAAGAGCACAACCAGGCGACACCGGATAACCCCTACGGTGACTGGGCATTGAGGATGTACGACGGACGCTTACCGGAGCGCACACACGATGTTTTTCTCGATCCTGCAAATCCTCAAGCAAGCAAGTTCGCGCAAGACATGCTTCTTGAAATTGCTGAGCGCTACCCTGATATTGACGGCATCCAATACGATTACATTCGCTACCCATTTCACAACGAAGGAATGGGATTGAATCACAACAATTGGAAGCAATTCCAGGCGATCTATCCGCAGTATAAAAATACTGCGCTACCAAGCTTGCCGTCCGAGATTAGAGGGCAAATGCTGAGAGATTGGAACGAGTGGAAGAACAAACAAATAGATGACTTCGTTCTAGATACTTCCAACAAAATGCGGGCACTGAATCCAAAACTGGATGTATCAGCGGCGGTTTATCCTTGCGATCTTAACGATACAGTCCGCCAACAGTGGTCGCGCTGGATCAAGAATGGATCGGTCGACACATTGAATCCAATGACCTATGTGCCACATGATGTCACCAGCCGTGATGCCGAATTTACTCCCGCCTTTGAAAGGAAATTCAAATCGGACATCAAAGAGATTAGGCACGAATCAAACGACAAAGGTGTCTTGCTGCCTGGCATCATGGTTTCCCGCGTTAACCCCAAGGGAATGATGCGCGAAATCGAAATTGTTCGCGAGCTTAAGCTGCCTGGCGAAACATTGTTTGCCACAAGCGTTTTGGACTCGCGGCGGCTTAGAGAACTTGAATTGGATCAAGCTAGACGCGCATTCAAAGACTTTGAAAACCTGTCGAGAATTGCGCTTAAGTCTATAGCGAATGAACCCAAGATGCAAATGGAATTCAAGCAATACGAACAAGAAGTGCAAGTCGCCGCAAAGTCGATAGAGCTATTGGCGAAGCAAGAGCCAGGTGGCAAAATCAGACCTGACTTTAGGCGGCTACCGAACACAGATTCTAATCGTGGCAGTGCAATTGAAAGAGTTAGATCAGTCAAAAACAAACTGGACGGATTACTTGATCAGCATCCGATTAGCAAAAGCGCTTGGACAAAACGGATGTCCCAACTACTTACGCAAAGCGTGGAATCCCTTTAAGTCCGAGGCAGACGGGACGTCCGCGCTCCATACATCAGGACCGCGAACGAGCCAAGCTATCAAGCAACTGTGCTACCGAACGAAAAGCGCAGCAGCTCCTCTATTTCTGTTACTAGATCTTGATGAAGCGTCCGGATGTCCACGCGGAGCCGCCTGCGCCCACTGCTACGCCTAGAGTTAGAACGACTACGAGCGTTGGTAGCAATCCGGCATCCAGCCCAGTGCTGTTCATGGGCAAGAAGCTGAGGAGCTGTTCGTGAATGTACGGGTCCATATAGGCATGCAACCCAAACAAGAAAGCACTAGCAATCAACGCAGCCCCCATTCCGTAGCTTGCGCCTTGCAAAATCAGAGGACCTTTTATATACCAGGGGCTGACGCCAGTAAGGCTGAGAATCTCGATTTCTCGCTGCCTTGATTGAATTACTAAATGGATAGTATTACCAATAACTACCAGAGTCGCAGCTGACAAAGCTCCTGTGATAACGAATCCAGCTATCTCCAAAAACTGCCGCACTTTATTCAGATTGCGTGCGACCTTCAACGGAAATCTTATGTGTTCGATAGAGGAGAAAGTTTTGAGCTTATCTGCCGTCTTCTCAACTGCTTGCACATTGGCGAGTTTGATGTGCAGGGTGTTGGGCAATGGATTGTTGAGAGCTGCAACCTTATAGTTCGTTTGCATCTCGGCCCAAGCAACTTCTTTAGGGACAATTTCAACCAATTGCACATCGGGAAGCTGGCTGACATTGCGCGCGACTTTCTGTGGATCGAATCCATCTTTCAGATAAGCTGAGATCTCCAGCTGCGAGCCCCAGGACGATACAACACCTTTGATTGCCATGGTCGTTTGCAGAACGCCACCAAATATGGTCAACGCCACAGCAAGAATGCTAATCACTAACCAGTTGGACCAACCACTTCTTTTCAGACCAATGGTTGTTTCTCTCAGCACACGAAGAAAAATTCTGATGTTGCGCATGGGGTTACCTGAGCGCCTCCATTTCGTAGATGCCACTGTTGACGTCGGAAATGACTTGTCCGTTCTTTAAGCTGATAACGCGCTTCCGCATCGCATCGACGATCGGTTGGTCGTGCGTCGAAATCAACACCGTTGTGCCACGCTGGCTGATGCGATCAAGCAATTGCACGATTTCCAATGATGTTTGCGGATCAAGATTTCCAGTCGGCTCGTCTGCCAACAGCACCGGCGGACCATTTACAATTGCGCGCGCAATTCCCACACGCTGCTGCTCGCCACCAGAGAGATTTTCGGGAAACTCATTGTCCTTATCTTCAAGACTGACGATAGCCAACGCACTGCTGACACGGCGACGAACGTCAATTTCGTCCACGCCCAGAGCCCTCAGAACATAGGCCACGTTATCAAAAACGGTCTGCCTGGGCAGTAATTTGAAATCCTGAAACACAATGCCGAGCCGGCGACGCAGTAGCGGAACTTGACTGCGCGAAAGACGAGTTATGTTGACACCGCCGATAGTGACGGTTCCTCTAGTCGGCGATTCTTCGCGATAAAGCAAGCGCATCAATGTTGATTTGCCGGCACCGGAAGGACCGACAAGGAAAGCGAATTCGCCCAGACCGATGTGCAAATTGACGTCGATAAGGGCTGGCTTGCCATTGTATTCTTTATGGATATTCTGCAGACGGATCAAGGCGATACCTCGGATTTCCAGAATAGCTTTCATCTACAGTACGAAAGCTATAAACCTTTACCAGACACGGTTTTGGATTCGAGTACCTATGCTAACACAGAAGTCACGAGGTCCCGTGAGAGCCTTCCAATCTGTCATTCTGACTGGATCATACAGTTAAAACAAAGTTTATTCGCGCCCTTCTCGTGCAGGCGAAAAACCGGATTACTGCAGTTCCTGCAAATCGGGTAGCCGTTTAGTTTTCGCCATTGTGCCAAACGCAACTGGTGTTCAAAAGTTTTTAGAACTTTCGCGGCAATTTCGGGCGGAGTTTTCTCTTCGGCGAGCTTATTAGAAAGATCTTGAATGAGTCCATTATCATATTTGGTCAAATGCTGATCATATAAATCTTTTTCACTCGGCATCGGCAGCGGTTCTTCGGCCGGAGCGGGCTCGAGTTCTTTGGGCTGATGATAATGCTTGAGATCGATTCTTATACCTGCAAATGGCAATGCCAAAGTCTTCGCAACACGGGACAGGTGAGGGATTAGCTGATTCTTCATCAGGCTAATCTCCTGGGCTACCGAGGCGTCGCTGACAGTAACGACTAGATTGTGCTGAGAGTCTATAAATAGAGGGCGGGAACGCTCAGCGATCGGCTTGGGAGCAATCGACAGCCACATTTGCATCAGACTGTGCTCTTTTAGCCGCCTGTCGAGCCCGAGACGCGATAATACATCAGGTAAGACCTTATCTACTGCTGAAAGCTGCGGTTTCTCTTTCCTTCGTCCGCGCTCATTTGTATTCTGAGATTTACCATTGGAAAAACCAGATCGCTGGCCAGCAGCTGAGGACTGGCTCTTCTCCAGACCAGACAAAAATTTTTCGATCGCCTCGCCGTCATCGCTCATGTCCTTCAGTATGTATCAAAGCCAGCCTTTCATTCAACAAAATTTCCTCATAAAAGGCTAAGCATGAGCTGCTAAAGGTATAATCGCCTTTTCCCAACCGATATTCGGCTGTTTGGCATATCCTGTTTTGTGAGGTTCAATTTAACGTGATTACCGTGAATCCGATGGACGAACTCAAGAAGAGATTCAATAGCGCTGCGGCACAGAATGTTTCCGCAACCTACCTATTCCGCATTACAGGCATTGACGATGGAGTTTGGCTTACAAAGATCAACAACGGCACACTCGAAGTTGAGCCCTACAGTCACGGAGTTTCACAAGCACCAGATTGCACCATCTCAGTATCTGCCGAAGACTTGAGTATGATTATGCAAGGCAAGCTTTCTGCTATGACCGCGGCTATGTCCGGAATGCTCGCCATTGAAGGCGAACTTGGCTTAGCAATGCAACTGGTGCCGATCTTCTTCGAAGGGCAAGGCGTGTTTTAATTTAAACGCTGCGGAGTTTTGCAGGGCTATCGCCCCTCTTAACTCTTCCGCTCATAACACGAGCTGGTTTCCAGGTTTATCGCTACTCTTAACTCCTGCGCTCATCCGAATAGGAAATGGAAGCTGGCAAACTTAATGAAGTAGATAGTTTGGACAAGATTCGCGGGGTCTTATTTGGCACCGCGCTTGGTGATGCATTGGGCTTCCCATGCGAGAACCTGTCTCAAAAGAGAATAAATCAGATCTTTGGCAGAGTGCAATCATTCCGCATCCTGGGCGATATTGGCTACTGCACCGACGACACCGAGCAGACCGCACTATTAGCAACGGCTATCTTGCGATCCGGAGGTGAGAAATCGAAGTGCACCTCATATTTCAAGCGCTCGCTGGCAGGTTGGTTCTTAAGGATGCCGTTCTCTGCAGGAATGGCAACTTTGAAAGCATGCGCAAAAATTCTCTTGCTGATTCCAAACAGCGGGGTGAAATCTGCGGGCAACGGATCAGCTATGCGTGCCGCGATTTTGGGAGTAGTGTTTTGGGAAAATGCGGCTGAGCGTACCGAACTCGGAACGGCAATATCGAGGATCACTCACACAGATGACAGAGCAATCGAGGGCGCACTCTTTTGTGCGAGTTTCGCAGCCATTCTGAGCAAACTGCCAAATGATACCAGCGCCCAGGTAGTGCTGAAGAACTGCAAGAACATTGTTGATTCGGTTCGCAACGAAGAGCTGAAATTGGCTTTGAAAACTGCAATCTCATTGGTAGAAAGCGAAACTTCGAAAGAAAGCGCAATTAAGCAATTGAGAACAACCGGATATGTAGTTCACACATTGTCCTTTGCCTTGTATTGCACCTTGCGTTTTGGTGATTCGCCATTTGAAGCGATCGTGGAAGCGGTGAACAGCGGAGGGGATGCGGACTCGATTGGTGCAATTACAGGAGCATGGATCGGCGCATGGCATGGGGCATCACAATTGCCGAACGATTTAATCGCGAAGATCAATGATGGACCTTTTGGGAAAACTCATCTTGAGATTCTTGCAAGAAACCTTAATGCAAAAATGAACGGACAAACTTACGAGATTCCCGGATACAACTGGATACATGCCTGCTTGCGAAACTTACTGTTTATCCCGGTGCTGCTTGCTCACATATTGCGCAGAGCAGTACCTTTTTGATCGCAAGAGTCACTCATCAAACAAATAGTGATACCAGATGCAATATCACAAGAAATCTTTGGATGCCGCCTACATTCTTATGAAAAGCTTTTAGCAGACTCTTGCTTGAATTCGGGGCAATGGCTTAATCAAAGCAGGCAGAAATGGAAAGAGCCCACATTCATGGGCTCTTTTTTATAACTAAGGTTGTTTTCCGATTACTCGAGATTGACTTTCTCACGCTCGAAATTGGGTTTGAAACTCGGTGCCTTGTCAGAAATGACAATGAATTTGAATGCCGGAGTAAGGGACCGACCTAAGCCTGCGAACATTTGGATCATGTGCGAATCGTTGAAGCCAATCTTGATCGGATTGATCAATCCATCATCTTTCGGCGGTGGCGTCGGGATCTTGCTGGGTTCTTGCATAGCCATGAGCGGCAGAGTACAGATAATCATCCAACGCACGATTGCCAGTGCGACGCCGCCGCCTCTGTCAAATGCTAATGGACGTTCTTTCCTGCCCCAGGGCAGCATTACCGTCATCAATACTTCCACGGTAATCTCGATACCAAGCCACATCATCAAGTAACCCAGAAAGGTACCCCAATCAGGCTTAACCATTAATTGCTGAACGATCCACGTAGAAAAGTCGATATAGAACTGCTGCGTAGCGATTGTGGCAATCAACATTGCAATAGGCGCACGCCAGGAATTGATGATCCCAACGTTCCAACCGGCAATGCAAAGTGAGATCAAGACAAGGAAGAGAAAACCATCCCAAACCATAAGTGCTCCTTAGTAAGTCGCCAAAAGCCGCCCGGTGCTTTATCTATTATAGCCGTCCATAAATAAACGGGGACCTTGAGGTTGCTTTGTCTCGTCTGATAAATGAAGCAGTTTTCGCTCGCTTTAGTTGTTGAGAGAGTTCGCCTGTAGTGATGATTTTGCTGCGGAGAGCAACAAGTCGTGCGGTGGCAGGCGCCCTGTCCAGAACTGAAATGCATACGCGGCCTGCTCCACGAGCATGGCAAGCCCATCACAGACAAAGTAATCGTTTTGACCGGCCAGCCTCATCAAAGGAGTTTCCTCTAAATCCGGTTTGTAGACGGTATCAAAAAATAGCTTGCGTGAACTTGACTGGTTCCTTCTAAAGAGAGGCTCGATGAACTCGGGCACTGTGTCCTGAGTCAAACCGACAGGGGTGCAATTGACAATCAAACAAGCTTCCTTGGATTTTGAATCATCCAGTGACTTGAGAGCAGCAGGAGCTGCCGCAGACAATCCAGCGTGATACTCAATTCCTTCTGCTTTCAGGCTCTGCTGGATCTCCTGGCAAATAGCCTCGGATTGTTCAAAGCGACGAGCGATTACACATACTCTCTGGTAGCCGGCAAGAATTGCACCCAAAATACATGCCCTGGCCGCCCCTCCGGCACCGAGAATAATCGCGAGAGAGGAAGAATGGGTAACGCCTCCTTCAAACTCTCTTAGCGCGTTCATAAAGCCGGTCAGATCGGTGTTATGGGCATGCAGCTCGCCCGCTGAATCTACTCGAATTGTGTTTGCAACACCGACCAAGCGAGCTTCAAGAGAGCGGTTCTGTTCCGTGCATAACTGCAAAGCAGCGCCCTTGTGCGGAATCGTAGCGTTGAATCCGGAGATCCCAGCGGCAATCAGGTTGGATACGCGGCTCTCAAATTCTTGCGGTTCAATGTCAAATAGGTCATATGTACCTTCGATCCCGAAAAATAAAAACGCCGCCCGGTGCATGGGCGGCGATAATGAGTGTTTTACAGGATGTCCCAAGAGACCAAGTCTCAAACTAGTATCCGCCTTGCTGCCTTGTTGCAACACGCATCCGCTTAATTCCAACAGCAGCAGCGGCACTCATGATTGCCACAACATCACGCTGTTTTGATTCAGCATCAGCATTGACGGTAACTGGAAGGTCATCCTTGCCGGTTTTCTTCTGGACCTCGCGAAGCTTAGCTTGCAGCCCTTCACCGGTCGTATCCTTGGGAATAGCACGGCCGTTAACAGCCATGTTTCCTTCTTTATCGATATCGATAGTTATACCTTTTGTCTCTTCGTCTTTTTTGGCATTCCGCGTATCAGGCGGTTTGATTTTCAAATCGGACTTGTCAATAATCGGCGCAATCAGGATCATGATGACCAGCAGTACGAGGAACACGTCGGTGAGCGGCGTGATATTGATTTCTTCAAAATTACCGCCACCACCAGTCGAAATTGACATTGCGTTCTCGCCCCCTAGTTACCCTTTTGATCTTGGCTGATTAGCTGATTAGTGAGCATGTGCTGTTTCTGAGCTGACGAAGCTCAGGAATAGCAGTTTGAGCAGAAGGAAGTCATCGTTGAAGCGTTTGACGGTGTTGGTGTAGGTGTTGTTGAAAATAACCGCGAGAATGGCGACGATGAGTCCGTATCCCGTAGCGATAAGAGCTTTAGCAACACCGGTAACGACTACAGCCGTACCGCCGCCGCCCACACCGAGTTGGTCTAGCGTGAATACAACGCCTACCACAGTTCCGAACAGTCCGATGAATGGGCTGGTAGCTCCAATCGTACCGAGGATGGCAAGATTCTTTTCGAGCTTACGAGTAACCAGACCGACGGTGATGTCAAATGCTTTCGAGAAGTCTTCTTTTTGTTCAGCCATCAGACGAACGCCTTCTTCGGCGACCTCCCCGATTACACCGCCCAGGCGGCTGCAATCTGCTTGAGCTGCTTGCAACTGGTTCCGTTCAAGGTTGCGTTGCAAAGCGTGGATGAACGCGGACACATCGCGGCGATTTTTTTGGTAGTAAAGATACCGCTCGATAATCACTGCAACTGTAAGAATGGAGCAAATCGTAATTGGAATGGATGCGAACCAGTCCTTGATCATGAACTCCATAAAGAAGGTGAAAAACTTACTGTCCATTTTTTCTCCTAGCTGAAACGCCAACCCCTGTTTACTACTTTAGCCCCTTGCGACTGCGGATTTTACCACTGTCGAATGATTCATACCTTACTTAGAATGACCTACCGCCACTGAAAACGTTGTAATCGAATGTGAACTCGATATCAACGACCGGTGGCGCACCGGCAGGCAATGGACGGAATGGTGCAGCATTCTGAACCGCATCCAGAGCAGCTTTGTCAGCGATTGCCAGACCGGATGAACCGGAGATGCGCAGAGCTTCGAGCGTGCCGTCCGTGTGGATCTTGAATATTACTTTAACACGTTTTGATTCTTGACCTCGAGGAGGGAACCAAGCGCGTTTGATACGTCTTTGCAAATCTTGCATATACGGTCCGAAATCAACATCAGCTTGAGCAGCTACCGATGGTTTGCCGCCAGGGTTGTTGTTTGCATCGGGATTACCAGCGGCGCCATCGCCACCACCACCGGTACCAGCTCTGGGCACGGATGGAGTAATCGAAATCGGTCCGGACGACCATCCACCGCCGCCACCGCCTGAGCGACCAGCTCTGACAGGAGCCGGCGCACCGGAGGAACCACCGGATGAACCGCTGCCACCACGCGAGCCACCACCACCCATTGCGACGGGTGCGGGTGCACCGTGTCCGCCAGCGCTTCCACCGCCTCCACCAGAGCTTGCTGATACAGGGGCCGGAGCTGTCGGTCCACTCCAACTTCCACCGCCCTGGCTACCGCCGGAACGGGCTAATGGAGCAAATCCTGGAACGCCACCAGAGCCGGCTGTAGTAGCCACAGCAATCGATGACGGTGCCAGTGAAGGAAGTCCTGTCACGCCACCACCGGAAGGACGTGCCATCGGGGTCGGCATTGCTGCACCAGAGCCGGCTCGTGGAAGAGCTGATGGAGCAAGCGAAGGAAGAGCGGCAGGCGAAAACGATTTTGGCGCGGCTGCCATCGGTGCAAAGGTTGGGCTTGGCAGCGACATTGGCGACGGCGTCAGCTTAGGCATTGCACTAGGTGACGGCGCTGCCATGCGAGGCATCGGGCTTGGTGAAGGCGATGGGCTCGGAGATGGTGCTGCCATACGAGGCATTGGCGTCGGCATCGGTCGCGGAGACGGCGAAGGTGAAGGTGCCGGACTTGGAGAAGGATGAGGCGTCGGCTGCGGAGTCGGTCTCGGAGACGGCGGTGTCGGAGTCGGGGCTGGAGCCGGCTTAGGCGCAGGAGCCGGAGCAGATTGCGCTTTGGGCTGCGGAGAAGGTGGCTTTGGCGCTGACTGCTGAGCTTGTTTTGGCTGCGACTGGGCCTGCGATTTAGCTCCTGATGGCTGCGGAGCTTGAACAGGCTTGTTCGGATTGTGCTTGCCGGCAGCCTCTGAACTCTTCACAGCTTTCTTCTGAGAAATGATGCGTTTTTGAGTGGGTGGTTGATTCTCAACGAACTCAATGTCGGTAACCTGGCTCTTCGGTAAAGGCGGAATAATGAAGAAGAAGGCGATAACGAAAAGCGCGACCATTATAGAGAAGTGGAATATATAAGAACCACTGGTCGCCTCGGGAAGCTCAATTACGAAATCCGGGTAAATGCGGCGACGTCTGGCTGCTGCATGGTCGTAAGCGTCACGGACTGCATAACCAATGAAGGTCATGAAGAATCCAAGCAAAATAAACGAAAGCGGGCTGCCTAGATAAGCTTCCTTCAGAACCTTAACGAGCATTCGATTGGGTTTCATATGGAAGCCCTGCCCGAAAGCGAGCAAGCCGTCTAGAATCGGCTGGTTGAACGCCATGGCAATAATCAGAATGATGTTCAAAAGCGCCACGCAGATGAAGAGCATTCCCTTCCGCGTCTCGCCGTTATACATCTGACCGAGCCCAGGAATAATCAGCGACATAAAGCCGGCTGTATTCGGATCTCTTCCTTCTTTGTTGTAATTTCCTGGACGAACGGATGTGCTTGTCATCTAACTTAACTTCACTGGCGAGGGGGTCCCTGGGATTTTTAGCGGCCCTTTCAGGCTTTGCTTAGAACTTAATCCTCAAGTCCTGTGGCGTACAAAGCAGTAGTAATGCAATTAAGCCCAGAATCTATACTAATAGATTCTCTAAAGATGATTAATCTTAACTTAAATGGCTCTGCCAGACAACCCCACATTCTAAGGACTGAAGAAGAAAAAGAGCAAACGGAAACGCTTTTGCAGCCGTCATCTCTATATTGAATCTTAGCAAGATCTTCTACAGATTCAGAACTAGTTACAGTTCTTATCAGGCTACAAACCATCAAGCGAACTTGAATGGTTATGAGCTTATTGTGTCCAAGAACTGGAAAAGCTGCCACGCCTATTCTTAGGGTGTATCGACCGGGTTGCTACTGACGAAATCTCAGGGTTAACCCTAGCTCGATACTTGTCTTTACGAAATGCTGCCGGAGACGGTTCTTTAGCTATATATCGAATGCCAGCACCGAGCATATCGAACTTATAGCCCCTGCAGATTCCTTAAAAGAGAAGGGCGACGCTTCTTCGGCGTCGCCCTAGCTCCTAATTACTTTTTGGCATAAGCCGAAACTACATGGGCATGCGCAGATCTTCTGCAAGCTCAATCTTCATTTCGTCGCCAGGACGAACGTCAACGCGCTTGCCTTTCTTGGCACAAAGGACGATAACGCCGATGGCAGCACCGATTCCAGCACCAATCAAGGCACCGCCGGCAGCTCCGACTCCGGAACTGCTGTTGCTGGCTCCACCTGCGATAACGCCAATTCCAAGACCCAGAGCAGTTGGAAGGGCGAAGGTACCCATATCCATCGCGATATCTTTGAGGCCGCGGCGAGCATGAACTACGCCGCCTCTGGCAACGAGCGTCGCTACCAATGGAATTTGGCGATTATCCGGAGTTGTGATGGTGTCAAACTTCAAGGCAACCGAGCCGGAACGGCTCAGGTGGCGAGGAGCATTGAGACGAGCGATTCTGCCTTTAATGACGGAACCGGCAGGGACACATGTATTACCGTCGATGGTGAGATCCTCTGAAGTTCTGGCCGCGAACTCATCACCTTCTTGCGACGTATCGCTGTCGATAGCCGAGTCCATAATGATTGGAACTTTGGTTCCTGAAGGAACTACACGGATGTAGCCTTGGAGCACCTTTCCCTCACCGCTGCTTGCGGCGGCAGCTTCAACTGGAGTTGTCGTGCTTGCAGAAGCGCTGGAATCAGACTCAGTCGACTCAGTCTTCGTGGGCGTGCTGGTGTCAGCTTTTGGCTCTTCGGTACCACCGACAGCCGGAGGAGATTGGGAGCTGGCATCGCCTTCACTCCAAATGGATTCGGCACTCTTGTCTGCACTAGACGATTCCGCCTTTTCTGCAGGTTCGGCAGCTGGAGCGCCAGGCGCTGAGAAAATTTTGAAATTGACCTGAGATGAATCAGCTGCCATCACGGGCGCAAGCGTCGTTTGACTCAAAATGAGGATGCTCGCTAATACGTGGACAACACGTCTTGACATAAATTGGCTCCTGCTCGGCTCTTTCCTCGGGCGTTTTGCCCGTTTTGCTTACCCCATCAAAGTCAAGGGGATAAACGGACGTGTCAGTCTAGCATGAACCTCTTGTCAAACAAATTACGAGTTTTTGAGAATACATCAGACGCGCAGACGTTATTGAGGCATAATGGCATTAGTAGCGCGGAATTTCGTCTAGGAAGTTGTTGAGCATCTGACAAAAAACTTACCTGAAAACCGGAAAAGCTTTCTCCTACAGCATGTAAGTGACAGCGCTAAAAGATTTCAATATAAGGGCTAGATTAAGGAGTTTGTTGTGATTCAGTGCCCACTGTGCCAGATGATAAATGAGGATCAGACGCGCTTTTGTGCGGAATGTGGAGCCCGGCTCGGGCCATCCCCGAATCCAGGAGGAGCTAATCCCGCTCAAGCGGCCGGTCCAGCGATGCCGCCACCGGTGCAGCCACAAGGACGCCAATCTCAGCAAGGTATGCAAACACCACAAGCTCCGGGACCAGGACCGGGACCAGGACCAGGACCGGGACCGGGACCAAGACTCAATTCCCCCATGCTAAGCAATGCCGGAAATGAACCACAACAGAGCGGATTCGCTCAAGCTCCATCGAACGATCCAGGGCAGATGGACAGACTGCGAAATATGTCGAATCGCCCGCCACAGGATAAGCCGCAATACACAGGCGAACCGCAAAGAAGTCCCTATGATCCTCGAAATCAGGAGCCGGAAGCACCTCCAGCCAAACCGGTTAAGAAGCTGCGCTCACCTCTCTTGGAATCAGAGGACGATGATTATCCGGAAGATTACCCACCGTCACCTCAACAAGGTGGAGGTCGCGGTTTACGGTCACCAATGTTAGGCGGTGGCAATGCACCACCGGACAGAGGTCACGATCAGGGTGGACATAATCCACCGAGTGGACGACACCATCTGCATTCACCGCTTTTAGACAGTGGTGATGATGATTACTATGAGGATCAGGGTCCATCGCCTGCCCGCCCGGGCGGTCTCCACTCTCCTATGCTGGGAGGTGGTGGTGGTGGCAGCGTCGGGGGTCGCCCAGGTGGATTGAGGTCTCCTATTTTAGGCGGAGCCGCGCAAGGATCCGGCGGTTTTGAGGACTACTACGACGACGAGGATTACGACCCCTATGCCGACGAGGATAATCCAAATATTCTTAGGTCGCCTTTGCTGAGTTCAAAAATGAACGAGGCACCGCATCAAAGACCTACACCTCCGGCACAGCCGCAACATAGAGATCCCAACTATCCACCATCCCCTCAACCAGGACGCGGAGCACCGCCACAAGGACAAGGACCTGCACCGCAAGGCGGTCCCGGGTTCCAAGCTCCACAGGGCGGGTTCCAAGCTCCACAGGGACAAGATGCGCGAGCCTGGGATAACACTGGTGGCTATCCCGGACCAGCCCCGCAAGCGCCAATGGGAAACCCGCAAATGGCACCGGGACACCCGGCTCAGGGAGGACAAATGGCAGGAATGCCTCAAGGTCCGGCTGCACAGCCCCAAGCACCAGCTGACGCATTTGCCGGGCCGAGACCTGGAGGTGCCGGTGGTGAAGAGTTTCCAGACATGACCCAATTCCGCCGCCGAGCAGAGGCTCAAGCAGCCAGCGCTCCCGTCGAAATTGCCGGAGCTTCGGCAGTCCCTCCGACGATGCCATCCGGCGAACCGCCAATATCCCAATTCTCTGCATCTTTAGATTCTGGATTTATCCCGCCAGATCCAAACGAGACAATGGCAGGACCATCTCTGCAGCCAGCAGCAGCAGCTTACAGCCCCCCGGCTTCAGCGCCGCCGCCTGCAAAATTTGAAGCTCCGGCAGAGAAGCTTGAAGCTCCTCCTCCGGCGAAACCGCCTAAGCGTTCAAGTTCAAAACTGTTGGGCGATGCCGATGCAGAAGACGATTATGATGCAGGCTTCAACCCTCCTGGTCAGCGAGGTACCGGCCACAACAAACAATATGGAATGGCTCCGGCTTCAACTCCCGGTTCCCCCATTCCTAAGATGATGGGTGGCATCGCTATATTGATGGCGCTCGTGAAAGTGCCGTCGTTATTGCCTCTACTGCAAGCCATGGCTGATCCTCGTTATCCTCCACAGCAGATTCAACAATTCCAATCTATGTCGCTTGATCTGGCAACAACGATGATTGCCCTCATTGCAGTCGGTTTAGGACTATTAATGTCAAAAAACTAGACAGATGATCAAATAGTTATCAAGCACGCCGTTTTGCTTATAACCATAGCGGCAGCGGGCGTTTCCATGAGCTTCAAGTCCAGGTGCCTGTGCTATAGTCAGCTAGGTTCGAAATCGCTTTGGTTATGAAGCCGAATTTAGATATGGTAGTCTGCAATCTTGGAACCACCAGTGGTGCTCATCGTCGAAAGGCTGAGTTAATGAGCATTTGCTGCTTGGAAAGGATGGAACTTTAGATGGGTTCAATTAGCGGAGGAGTTAAGAGGGGCAAGAGCCCAGCAATACTCCAGAACGTTTCAATTAGTTCTACAGGAAAACAACACCTTTGTGTACTCTTGGGACTCTGTTTAGGGATCTCGCTTGCTGCTCCAGCAGACGCCAAGCGACTCTCATTTCAATTGCCGGTTCAAGATAAGCTCTCGGAGGGCTCAAGCCCTAACTCGGCCGAGGCACCAAGCAAGAAACCGCAAAGCTTGGCACCAGTCGGCTTGCATGACGATGAGAAGCAAGCCGAAGAAGAGAGCGCCGATGGAGTTCTAAAATCTACCGTTCGCCAAGATCAATTCGTCAGCAAGAGTGCCGGCACGGGCGCGCCTGCTGCATCAGGAAAGAAAGAATCTGTTATCGGTCGCAATGGCGACAAGTTGACCAAAGAGAAAGCGCCTGATGTCGGTCCACTCGCCTTGATTGAAAGCGATGAAGAGCTGGAGAAAAAAGCGGAGACGCAAATGGACGCCGAGAAGCGTCAGTTGAGCGAGCTCTGGCAATCGACGATAGGACGTAATCCGGACATTCAATTCGTTATCAACAAATTGCAGCCCACCACTGACCAGGGGCATGCAATGGCCACAACTATGAAATTCTTGAGCGCCACATTGTTCAGCGCCATGAACATGGCACCAATGATGATGCCTGGTATGAGCGCAGGCTCGAACATGATGCCTGCTATGGGAGTCATGAGCGGCGGTAATTTGATCCAGGGACTTTTCCAGGATAAACAGGCTAAAGCTGCCAGAAAGAGCCAGGTCAGCCAAGAACAAGCCACCATACTTTACAAAATTGTTCGTGATACAGCAGACAAATTAGTTGCAAGCTATCGTGACTATAAGAAGGAAATGACCTCAGTTGAACGGGCCGCCGATGATTTGCAAGATTTGCAGTCGATGGTGGCTGAATCTCGAGCCAGCCAAAGCGCTCCCCAGCAAATAGAAATGGAATACACTCTGCGAAAAGCCAAGCGCGAAATCGAAGAGAAGTCAGAGCAAGCCAGACTACACAGGCAACAACTCAGCGACCTTGCAGGTCCGGAAGCTGTCGCTAAACTGGAGACGGATCTTGAGAATGAGCGGCTCGCTCTCAAAAATCTTGTGAGCCCCATGACTCCAAATCCGCCAATACAAACTAATATGGTTCCGCAAAACGCTTCAACCGGACCCTTCGTCAATCCGCTGCAGCAACCAGTTCAAGCTCCTGAGCAAACCGCAGGAAAAGAGAAGGCCGGAAAAACGATGTAAGCCTGGCTTCGACCAGTTGACATCGCTTTGAGCAATAAAAAACATATTGCTGGCTGAGGTTGATATAATCTCAGCTGTTTTACTTGCTTGAGGTGAAATGCTCGTGACTCCAAATAAAGGACAACGCATTCTTGGCCTGCTTATTCTCATCCTCTGCATAATTTCTGTTCCTGTCGGATTGTGGGGAAAGTCATCATCATCCGTATCTGACGAAAAAATAGGAAGGGATGCCGATAGCAGTTTTCCTTTGTTGGGAAGAAGGGATCGAATCCAGGTCATCAAGCTCGGCGGCATGATCATGAATGATGACAGCAACGACAGCATCATCCCTGATCGGAACTCATCAAACTATGTGCGCAAACAACTTCGAAAAGCAGCCAAAGACGATCACATCAAAGCAATTCTTCTGTCCATAAACTCACCCGGTGGAACCGTAGCGATGAGCCAGGAAATAAGCGACGCTGTCAGAGATATAAAAGAGAACGGCAAGCTCGTTTATGCGTCGATGGGTGATGTCGCAGCCTCCGGAGGCTATTACATTGCCTCGCAAGCAGACAAAGTGTATGCCTGCCCTGGCACTCTTACTGGTTCGATCGGCGTGATCATGCATCTGATGTCGCTGCAAGAAATCGAGCAAAAAGTCGGCATCAAACCATATACGATCAAATCCGGCGAATTTAAAGATATTGGCACAATGGATCGTCCTCCTACTAAGGAAGAAGAGAAACTGCTCAAGGACATCATTATGGATTCGTACGACCAATTCATTACAGCTGTGTCCGAAGGTCGAAAGCTGGACAAAGAAGTGGTACGAAAGTTAGCTGATGGAAGAATATATTCTGGCAGACAAGCACTGGCGGTAAAGCTAGTAGACTCCCTTGGTGGCTACGAAGAAGCACTGAATGAATTAAAGAAGGTTTGCAAGGAAAAATACAAGAAGGATCTTGCGGTCGATGAAGGAAGATCATCAAGCATAATTGGAGCGCTTCTGGAAAGTACCGCAAAACCGCTACCTAAGATGGACTTGCTCAATGGCGTCATACCAGAATCGATGAATCCCAGATTCTTGAATCAACCGTTGTGGATCATGCAATAAGGAGATTCACAAATGAGCGAGAGTGTACTTCCTCAAGAAGAAAGCCCCACGAGTAACGCGACAACAGCAGCTTCCGAGCCACTCATGCATCCGCTGGACATTTTCATTGGTACATTACTTTGTCCAGTACAGACATTTGGCAAGTTGGCTGAAGACTGCCGCCATGAAGCGAATCATTTACCGGCGGCTTTTGGTATCGTCATCTTGATTTTTGCGCTCGATGCATTGCGGCTCACTCCAGCAAACAGCGTCCAGCTAGCGCTCTTCAATGTTCCAGCCGAGATTACCGGCGGGCTAACATTGTGGCTCCTTTCGTCCGCTGTAGTGAGTTTGACAGCCATGTGCTTCGGGGCCGACATGGGCAAAGTGCGTTCGTGTTTTGTGACCATGGCATGGGCCCTGTTACCATGGATTTTCCTGGGTCCGATTGCCTGTTTTTGGAAGGTCTTCGGTTCCGCGCACGTTCTATTTATGACGATTCCACTTGTCTGGATCTTTTTCCTTCAACTTGTTGCAATTAAGCAAAGCCTACAATTGAAGATATGGCAGGTGCTGGTGTTGGCCTTAATTGTTCCAACACTCCTATCCTGGTATCAAATGATGCAATTTTTGGAAGTCGTTGCAGCGGTCATTGGCTCGTTTTTCTAATGTCCAAACAAAAAGTTCTGGCCATTGTCGGACCAACCTGCACTGGAAAAACAGCGCTTTCAATTAAGGTCGCGAAAGAACTCGGTGGCGAAATCATTTGCGCGGATTCGCGCAATATATACAAATACTTCGACATAGGCAGTGCAAAGCCGACGTTAGATGAGAGGCAAGGTGTACCACATCATCTAATTGATGTGGCTGAGCCCTCAGAGAACTTTACGGCTGCCCAGTTTCGAGAGTTAGGCACAAGAGCGATAGAGGAAATCAGCGCACGTGAAAATCTACCCATTGTTTGCGGAGGCACAGGTTTTTATACTCGGGCATTGCTCGAGGGATTGAGTATTCCAGCGGTGCCGCCGCAGGATGATCTCAGAAAAAATCTGGCGAGTGAAGCAGATGAAAAAGGAAATGAATTCATATATGAAAAGCTCTCGCAATTGGATCCTGAGACTGCAATCCGCTTGAATGCCAATGATCGGTTTCGAGTAATCAGGGCTTTGGAAGTTTGCATTACGACTGGTAAGCGATTTTCAGAACTAGCTGGCAGCAGAGAATTACCATACGAAACGATGTGGATCGGATTGACGGTTACTGATCGATCAAAATTGAGATCGCTTATTGAGAAGCGGCTGGCTGAGCAGATGGAGCTGGGCATGTTGGACGAAGTTAAAATGCTGTTGTCCAAATATGGGCGCTCGCAGAAAATAATGAACACTGTCAATTATCGTGATTTGACAGCTTATCTTGCCGGAGAGCAATCACTAGAAAGCGCGCTTGAGGGCGCCATCACACATAACTATCAATTGGCCAGAAGGCAGATGATGTGGTTCAAATCGAATCCAGAGATCCACTGGTTTTACACTGATGAAACTCCCCGCGAAAAAATTGCAGAGGAAATTTTGGGTCGGGTAAGAAAGTTCTGGAAGCCGTCCTCATAAGCCTTTCCAAAACAGATGCATTTGAGTGGTCCGTTTTTTGTTAGAGAAAATCCCACTCATGATGGCAATTTGATCGTTCACAAGTCAGTTTAAGAGATATACTAGATCAGGACTTCTTGATTTCCAGTTCGTTCTGACCACAACACAGCCAATGGAAGTCACGTCCTCTTGTGAGTCAAACAAATGTCAAACAATAGCCTAGAACCCATCAGTAACGTCGCACTACCCTGGAGTGACGGTTCGATGTCCGCAAAGATGTGGCAGAAAGGCAGCGGTGTAATGGTATCCGTCCCGGAGCTGGATCTTTGCTGTTATGGCAGGTCACAGTCCGAAGCTGTACTCCGATTATTCACCAACCTGCTGAAATACCACAATGAACTAAAGGCTCTTCAAAATCTTAGTTCCAGACAAGAAACACATTTTGAGTTATTGAAAATCTGGATAAAATCAGTTGAGAATAAGATGCGAGCCGGTGAGCCGGTGCTCACCTTAGCCGGTCGTAACGGACGTTCGTCATTTTGAGAAATGTGCATTTGCTAGCAGCGTCTGAATGCTGCCAATCGTCTTACAATTAAGACGCTATGTTTGATTGAGTAGGCGCTTTGAACTCTTGACGCGATGACTTCGTCTAAGAAAGTATGACGAAGAAGCATCCATTCATCCCGTATATCTCATTTGCTCTTGCCCTGAACTTCATGTTAGGGTGTGCAGCGCATTCAAAGGCTGTCGAAGCAGACGAATCAAGCCCGGCATACAGATATATCGGAAATCTGATTAGCAACAAATTCCACCGACCAGGCTGCACTTTCGGTGAATCGATGGCTAAGAAAAAGCGCATTCACTTTCAATATCGACGTGACGCCATCGAATCAGGAATGAAGCCATGCAATTGGTGCCTGCCGCGCTGGTGGAAATCTGTGCACTGCAGAATTATCAAAATGTAGTTAGAAAGAAGTCTGCCCTGGGGACTCGTACCTTGATATGGTTAGCGTAATGCTTAAACGGAGTCACCCAGGGTCAGTTGATAGTCTTATACCACCGACCGATCATTCCAATCGGATCTCCGGAGAATTTTCAGCAAAGAAAAAAGGTCGCCAGGCTATTGATCCAAAAGCCCACTTATCATCATAAACCGCTTAATTATTGAAGCAGTACTAAGCAATCAGTCCTTAGCCTCTGTTTGACTGCATCTCTCAGTGGTATAACCATTTGAGGAATTTACTCTGAAATTTTTGGGTAGGGTTAATGGCAACTGTTATAGACCGAACGGCGCAGACACTGACAGATGTCACTGGACTGATTTATGATCGCTCGGTTACACCAGAACGATTGATTGGACAGGGCTGGATTATTTCCAAGAGCCGGATCGTCACCTTAGCGAGCCTGGTGGCAAATTATTCGGAAGCGCCATGGGCCCTTATCATTCGTTTTCCATATCCAGATCTCACTTTTGCAGCAAAAACGATTTCATTCCACCCTGAATTCAACAAAAGGGCGGTGCGAGATCACTATCTTTCGCAAGCAAACGAGCTTGTGCAACAACCGATTATCTTAGACCACGACATCGCGACGATAACCCTCGATTCTGATATTGCCGAGCTGCAGCCCGACAAAGTTCAGGAATTGAACAGGGCTTTGTCGTTGCCCTTGCAAATCTCGCCGCAAGATTTATCTGGCGTGATGAGAGCTGGGGAAACAGGCAACATCTTACAGAAAGCGATAGTAAGTGGGCGCTCTGGTGTTCTTAATTTCTATGATGATCGCAAGGTTCCCTTTGCAAGATTGTTAATTCGTGGTGGACAAATCGTCAAAGCGAGCTTTCAGCATCTGCAAAATGAGTTCGCCGTTTGCGAACTCATGTGGCGCAAACCTGGTGGCAATTTTGTTCTGCAATCGCAAGACAATATCTCCTGGGTCGGCGTTGATGACATAAGAATGTCTACCGACCAACTGGCTAATGAAGCCAACAGAAGAACGCAGGATCTGCCCAGAATGCTAGACGCATTAGGTGGTCCAAATGCTCGGTATACAAAAGCAAATCCAAATATCGATCTCAATCAGATCAATCCACAGATTCGTTGGATTGTTGAACGGCTATGGCCTACATTAGATGGTAGTTTGCCTCTAAGTAAATATTCAGAGCGCTTGCAAGTTGACACCTATACCGCGTTGCAGGCACTCTGGGAAATGAAGCACTTAGGGCTTGTTGCCTCAGCCACAGCCGACGCCTTCCATAGATCCGGCCAATTGGGCCAGCCCCTAACAGTTGGTCATGATCAAGATTTGAAGATTTGGGATGGCTTGCAGGCATTCTATTTAGATGACCTGGCCTCGACGCCCGTGATGATGCAGGGGAATTATTTTGGCTCAACAAACTTGTTGAGTTCAAATACCCTGTTGCACACAATTCCAGTCGTCTCCAAACATGGAGCGGCCATATTGAAAGATGGCAGAATAATCGGTGTTCACAGCGGCAGGTATCTACCAACCAAAGCGGCAGCGACTCCACCATTTCCGCTGCTTCAAATGACTTGGATTGGCTGCCTCACTGACATGAGCGCCAAACGAATGCGCGCAACCACGTCCAACATCGAATTGGACGCAGATTCTGAGAGTGATTCGGGCCAGGCAGGTCGCTCAACACAAGCGGGGATGCGACGGGGCGGACCAGTCGATAGTTCAGCTTCGGATCAACCGGATCTGCCGCCACGCCCTGCACCAAGTACAGAACCTGAAATACTGCAGAAATTCACGAAGATTCAAATCCTTGGCGCTGGCGGAGCAATGTTCTTAATCGGGCTTTTGATGTCGATAGGGTCAATGCTTGCCCCCAAACCAACAGTCGTGGCAACGCAGCCAAATACAACAAACTCTTCAACAAGTCAGACCGGCACCGGTACAGCTGGCACTACAGGTTCAGTGCCGGTTGCACAGCCATCGATGACGGCGCCCGATTCTATAAAAGGAGCATTGGCAGTAGCCGGGTTCAAGGACAGTACGATTCCACCTTTCGAATTCTTCGACACAAGCAAGGAAACGAATCCAAAACCTTCATTTGGAATACAGAGCGAGCAGAGCAATCTGAAGATTCTCTTTGTTCAATGGCCGAATGCGGTTGTAAAAGATGTCGTCAACTCCAATATCACTCAAACTCCCTTCTGGCCAGCAAAGGTAGATGCCAAGGCTAAGACGATTGAAGAAGGCGTTACTCCTAGTAACATGTATTTCAAGGCCAGCCACTATTTTGTGGATAGAACCGACGAGAAAACGAAAAAGACAGAAGCAAAACCAATGGTGGCGATGATTGGTGCATTTCCCTCCACGCAAGCAGATAGCTCCATACTGGTCATTGCAGTGCCCTTTAAGGGTGAAGGTGATCTCGATTATAGAAGCGTCATCACAATGGTGGAACGCATGTTCGCTGACAAAAACAGCGCAACTGCAAGCGACACACCGCAAGAAGAACAAACAGCGGCACCGGCAGATCTCGATGCCTACCGCGCAAAGATTGGCGAGATAATCAAGGCTTCATACAAAGCACCAGCTGATGCTGATCGTGCCAACAAGTGCACGGTTCGCTTCATCGTGGATAGTTCCGGCCAGATCAGCAAACTGGAATTGAAATACGCCTCCGGCATTGAAGAGGTCGATAAAGCACTGCAACGAGCAGTCACATCAAATCTGCCGTACCCAGCACCACCAAAAACGAAGGACGGCACGGTCGCTGTACAAGTCACCGTAGATGGTGGCACCGATGTCAGCGTGGGAGAATGGTAAGTAATGGCTGAAGAACACGCTGGACCATTTCCGTGCCACATGATTTGTCCAAAATGTGGAGCGCAATTAGATCAAGTTGAACTCTATGCGATTCCGGTCGAGCGATGCCCTGACTGTCAGGGCATATTTCTGGATGCCGGAGAGCTCGAGCTAATTATGGAACGCGAAAAGAACAAAGAGAGCTGGCTCGGGCGTCTCTTTAATAAGTCGGGTCAAAAGAAGGAATAAAGTGGCGGAGCAGGAGGGACTCGAACCCCCAACCCGTTAGGGCAGCCGCTTTCAAGGCGGTGTCTTCATCCAGCCAGGTCTGCTCCATGGCACAAAGACCATTTTACGACAGAAAAGCAAAGCCGATGAAATGTTTAAGTAGAAATGCAAACAAGACACATTTCGAATCGAGATCAAGATGTCAGTAAAAGGAAAAAGGCTAGATGTTCTTTTGGAAGAGGGCGGCTATTTTCCAAGCCGCCAGACTGCGCGCACGGCAATCATGGACGGCGCCATACTTGTCAATGGAGTCAAGGTTACAAAACCGGGACAGCATATAAAGGATGGCGCCAAGATCGAAATTACGTCTCAAGCGCAGAAGCCCCGTTATGTCAGCCGCGGAGGTTTCAAGCTGGAGAAAGCTTTGCAGCATTTTTCAGTAGACGTAAAAGACAAGGTCTGTTTGGACGTAGGAGCTTCTACCGGTGGTTTCACCGACTGCCTTTTGCAGCATGGTGCGACCTTCGTTTTTGCGGTGGACGTCGGATATGGGCAGCTGGCATGGTCGTTGCGCACAGACGACAGAGTTAAAGTATTCGAGCGCTGGAACGCGCGCACACTTGCCCCTGAGAAACTGCTTGCTGACACGCAGTTTGCCTTGCCAACAATTGCCGTTATCGATGTATCTTTTATCTCGCTGGAGAAAATATTACCGGCAGTAATTGGTTGCTTGAACAAATCAACCGAAGCACAAGTAATAGCGCTTGTAAAACCCCAGTTTGAAGCCGGCAAAGCCGAAGTCGGTAAAGGCGGTGTGGTCAAAGAAGCAAGCACACACAAGTTGGTGTTGTTGCGAGTTATCGAGGCAGCCACAAAGATAGGTCTTAGCTGCGTCGGACTTAGCTATTCACCGATAAAGGGTCCTGAAGGAAACATAGAATTTCTGCTTGATATGAGAATTCCGGCGCAAGGTGACAAGGCTGAATATCAGTGTCTCAGTGACGACCTTGTTGATTCCCTTGTTGAAGAGGCTCACCAGCAGCTGAATCGTACTAGCGGCTGATATTAATGTAGGCGCTGTCCTTTTTCGAGAATTCTTTAATCGAATACTTTGAACTTTTTGACCGGCTCTGACGTTTAAAGGATGGCACCGAAAAACATGCAGTTTCAATCGGTGGTTTTCAACAGAGGAGGTTCCCCATGAAATGCTTAGCGGCAGCAGCAGCGCTACTTATCTCCAGCGTTAGCTTCGCGCCAGAGGCTCTTTCCTACAATCCACCGGGTCGCGTTGGCGGGCCTGGTCACGGCAAATATTGGCAGCGCAATCCAAAGGGTCCAGCTGGCGGCCCAGGTCGCGGATGGACTTATAATCCGCCAGGCAAAGGAAAAGTCAAATACTACGGAAACGGTTTAGTAAATCCGCCAGGACCAGCCGGCGGAGCGGGTCATGGCAGATACTGGCATTACAATCCAGCAGGCGCTGTTGGTGGTCCAGGAAAGGGTTGGGTATACAACCCACCAGGCCAGGGCAAAATTGCATATCGCTAACTGCAGCAAACAATGAGCATTTGCACTGAGTCGTCTCAGGCAGATGCTCAAAGCTAAGAAGCAGTCCACACGCGCAAAAGCTTGGACATCAGTGTTCGCGTTGCCAAAAAAAACGAGAGGGACTCCGTGACAGGAGTCCCTCTTGAATTTTTGTTTGAGCAAAATAGCAAATGGTCTTACTTGCCCATCAACTTTTTGGCACCGTTACCCATTGCTGTGAAGCCCTTCTTCATGCCTTCGGCAAGCTTCTTAGGTCCCCACATGATGCCCTTGCCGATCGTCTTAGCACCGGCAACTACTTTATTATCGTCAGCACTTGCAGGTGTAACCGCTGCAACAGCTAACACAAACATAGCCGCAAGGGCAGTGCAAACAATTCTCTTCATATCTCGATTCCCCCGAGCGCCCAGGCGCCGATAGTAACTACTGAACACAGACGGACAAATCGCCGCCTCATTGACTCTTTTATATCATAGCCCTTTGAATTTGAGCCCGTTTTGCCTAAAGGAAAGTAACTGAACACTCTAAAAGCAGCTAAATTGATGGTCATGGTATATATCTATTTTCCGTTCTACTATTTTCATCCTTTTAAATGCAGAGTTTCGCCAACGTATATATAACGGCTCGTGTCCGCGCTTCACTGCAAAAAGTCTTGCAGGTCCAACAACACAAGAAATTCTGGAGTCTAGTTAGCCTTTTGAAACAAGGTCGATTCGAGATACCAGGTCTGAATGTTGAAAAGCTGCACAGCAGTGCAAGGTCAGACAAACTATATTCTGCACGGCTCAGCCGAGATCTGCGCGTCATATTTTCTATGGGACACGATGCACACAACTTGTGGTGTCTCACCATTCACGAATTGAATCATCACGATCTTGCATACGATCGTGCCAACAGGCTTGCGGAAAACCGCATGATATCTGATGCACAGATCGAACAAGTGGATGATTTGCTTTTTGAACTACAAAAAGAAGAGCTTGAAAAACTCACTGACGAGATGGAGTTCGAGCGAATTGATCAGCTCGAAGCAAGAGAAGAAACTCTGCAATTTTTCAAAGTGCCGGATTACCTGCTGGCAGACCCATCAAAGTACATCCAGTTTGAACGCAGCTTAGATCGCTATCTGTTGCTCACAGATGAGCAACAGGAAATTTTGTCATTAGAAGATCAGGCGTTGTTGATCCAGGGTCCGGCAGGTACGGGAAAGACTACACTGGCTCTGTTTCAAGCACTCAGGCTGTACGAATCGCACGCAAATGATTCCATATTTCTATTCACATACCATGAAGAACTGGCCTGTGTCTGTCGCGCATACAAAGTAAATCTGCTTGGTGATGACGATACAGCCGAAGAAATTAGCGCAGAACTTGAGAGGGGCGATAGCCCAGCGAAACTTCAGAGCGTCTTAAACGAATCAACGCAATCAGGGATAAAAGTCTTTTCCTATCTCGAATTCATCAAGTCCTATCTCCGTAAAGAATTCAGCAGGGAAGCGTCACGCAAAAGTTGGATTTCTAAGCAACAGAGCCTTGAGACTTTGCGGCGAATCCTTTCTCAAAAGAACCGCTGGGAACGCAAATTTAGTCCGGAAGAATTGTATGGACTGATTTACTCGATTCTAAAAGGACGCTTCGTCCCTGGAAGCGAGGCATTGCCTTCGGACAAGAATGATTACCGCAGAATATTTAAGGACTATGGTCGTGAACCTGAGGATCTAGACGAGATTCTCGAAATCCTTTCTATCTATCAAAATCGACTGGAGATCAACAACCAATTAGATGAGGCTGATATTATCCGACTCAGTTACCAACAACTGAAAAACAAGGCGCTGCTGGGCAAGGCAGAACAAAAGCTATGGATCATTATCGATGAAGTGCAAGATTTCACAGAATTGGAATGGAAATCCATTCTACTGTTTTGGGAGAATCAAGTTACTCGTTCAAATGCAGGAGAGAGCTATCCATTTATCTGCGGAGACGTAAATCAGAACATAAGCAGGTCCGGATTTCGATGGCAGGAAGTAGAAGCATACCTGCGCTCGATCCTCAGCAATTTACGCAGACCGAAGGCAATCAAACGAATTGCCCTTCATAAAAACTATCGCAACACTAAACAAATTCATCAACTTGCTTCATTCGTGCGCAGATTTGGCAGCGACACGAGCGATCTCGGACTTCCATCCGAGCAGCATGGACCACCTGCAATTTTTTGCACTTGCTCTGAGCAGCAAATGATCTCAGCATTGCGCACAATTGACAGCAGTTACTCTGCGATGAATCCTCTGGTGGTATTAGTTGAAGATGAGCAAGCTCTAGACAGACTTCGAGAGAATCTGATCGATTGCCGAAACATATTCTTGCTCTCCTTGCGCAACAGCAAGGGCATGGAGTTTGAAGACGTCATAATCTACCGCATGTTCTCTTCGGCCGCAATTGCCGAGAATCAAACTACGGCAGAGACGTCCAGACTCTTTGATCTCTGGTATATGGGCATTTGCCGCGCGCGACGAAATTTGATGATGGTCTTAGCTCCAGATGACCTCACCAATTGGAAGAAGCTGTTACAAAACAGATTCGAAGAATTTTGCAGGCATGTCATTGTGCTCTCCGAAGAGAACTTCCAATTCGAAGAATTCCTGGCAAGAAGGCAGCTAACAGTTCCTGATTACAATGTTATTTTTCTCGAGCGCCGCATCGCTGCGGATCTATGGCACCAGTACATAACGGCAGGCAAATCAAAATACGCGTCCGATAATCAAGAGCAAGCAGACGCTAGACAGAAAGCGGCTCTCCATGCAAAAGAACGCGCACTAAGCTTATGGCGCCGATGCCTAGATTACGCTTCGCTTGGTAGAGCACATCGTTATTTGAAGGAATACTCACAAGCAATTCCACTCCTTACTAGATCAGGGTTACTGGTCGAAGCGGCAGAATGCCTTTTGTTGTGTGAGCGATATTCAGAAGCCGCAGCAATCTATGAGAAATTGGGAATTCTTTCCGAAGCGGCTCACGCATATTTTAAGGGGGCTTCCTTCGAAAAAGCAGCTGAACTGTTTGAAACACTTACCGAATGGAAGCTAGCGGCCGAGAGCTATCGAAAAGCCGGTAAACTGAGCAAGGCTGCAGAGGCTTGCGAAAAATCCGGGATGCACGAAGCTGCAGCAGAAATCTATAAAAGCAAAGGAAACCATTTGGCGGCAGCTGAATCATTTTTTCAAGCAGAAGAATTTGAAAGCGCCGCCGAAATGTTTCTAAAGGCCGACGAAAAACTCGAAGCGGCTCGCTGCTATTACAAGAGTGGCCAATATGAGCAGGCAAAAATTCTTTTTCTTGAGTTGAATCAAATGCAAGAGGCAGCAGAGTCCAGTGAAAAAATTGGAAGCTTCCTTGAGGCAGCAAACTTTTATGCCAAAGCAGGAGACCTCTTAAGTGCAGCCTTTATGCATGAAAAGGCGCAGCAATACGAGGAAGCAGCCCAGCTCTACCTGCAATTGGGAGAACATGCAAGAGCAGCTAAAGCCTTTGAGCAATCACAAATGCCATTTGAAGCAGCGATCGCTTTCGAGCATTCCGGAGATTTTGAGAAAGCACTTCACCTTGCAAAAGAATCATCTAACAAAATTGTTGAAGCTCGATGTCACGAAAGGTTGGGTGACTATCGAAAAGCTGCTGACTGTTATAAGGAAACAGGAAACCTCAATGAAGCTGCCTATTGCCTGGAAAAGATAGGAAATCTAGATGAAGCAGCCGACCTTTATGGTGAAACTGAGAATTATGCGCAGGCTGCATCTTGCCTCTTAAAACTGGAACGGCGGATGGAGGCAGCGAAACTGCTAATCATGTCAGCGCAAGTATCTGCGGCATTTGAGCTTTGCATGGGCCAGCAAAACAGACTGAAGAATAACTCATTCTTCACCGAACTGATTCAATGGTGTCGAGACAACAGACGCACAAGCTCAGAAGCTCAACTTTTTGAACTGAGTAAGGACTTTGCATCTGCTGCGCAAAAATATCGGGACTGTCTCATGTTGACAAAAGCGGCAAGCTGTTATGAGAAATCAGGAAAACTACTAGACGCGGCCAAGACGTATATCGAAGCAGTCGAGTTTGAAAAAGCAGCCGACTGTTACAAATCACTGAAAAAATGGAAAGATGCGGCACAATGCTTCGAACGGATTCAAAAGTGGGCTGAAGCAAAAGCCCTCTACGAAAGATGCAACGATAGGGACGGAATCGCCCGCTGTGCAAGCGCTTTGAACTGGATGCCCTGAACAGCTTGCCCAAAGATTTTAAGCTGCATGGACTTGATGAGAATGAATGCATTGAGTGCTTCGAATGCTAATCCAAGTCAGAGAACTTGCAAAACGATCAAGCGGGTATATATTCAGAAACCCAGTTCCTTCATTTGGAGAATTTTGGATGACACTTTATGCGGATCTCCATCGGCATTTAGGCGGTGCATTGCACCCCCGCATCATTTACAAGTTTCTTCAGAAGAACGATCATCCGATTCTTAACTATTTTCCTGATTACGATGGGTTTCTCAACTGGTTCACCCGACCATGCAGAACTCTGGAAGAGTTTGTGAAGATACACAGCCTGGTGGAAGAGCTGCAGAGCCTGGAACACTTGCCCTACTTCTGTTTGCGGCTATGTCGCGGGGCATATACCTTTGAGAATTTGCAATACATGGAGATTAGGTACAACCCATATTTCCGAACCGATAAATCGCTCACGGTAGCAAAACGTATTGGTCAAATGACGGACATTGTAGAAGTCATAACGGCAAATCTTCGCCCAGCAGAATTTCCGATTACAGTGAAACAAATTCTCTGCCTGGACCGCCGTTTACCATCTCACATCAATGAAGCAATTCTGAAAGTAGCAAAAGATAATCTAGGGCCTGTTGTGGGGATCGATCTTGCTGGTCCGGAAATTGATCCGGAGAAATGGGAAATCTGGGTCAAGCTTATGCAGAAGGCCAGATCCAACGGATTGAAGACAACGGCACATCTCGGAGAGACAGCCATAGACAACGTTCACAGCCAGTACCTTACCTGCCTGGATAGAATCGGGCATGGCATTCACATTCCTCTTGTGAGACCAGAAATGTTGAAGGAGTTGGCCAAGCGACAGATTACTTTGGAAGTTTGTCCAACTAGCTATAGACAAACTGGTGTTCTCAAGGACTTTCATCAATTGAAGACGGTATTCGAAAGGTGTCGCAAAGCCGGAGTCGCCATTGCGATTTGCACGGATAATCCTGGACGAAATCCAGCCCCATGTACATTACCCGGCGAATATGAAAGATTGATCGACCATGACGTCATAGATTTTGCAGACCTCAAGTCCGTACAGACAGAGGGCTTCAGATCTGCATTCGGGTACGCGGGACCACAACGCCAGTAACCCCGACCCACCAATCATTTTCGGAGATTCAGGCAAAACGCCAATGGTATCATCAACGGTGGCATTCCTCCCAACCGGCGGGAGTTGGCCTTTGGTCAATGTTAGATGTAAACATTTCTCAATCGAGCGGCCGAGGATCAAAAATTCAGCTGACCCAGGTCAAATATCAAAAAACGAGCAAGCAAATTTTCGAACTCCGGCTTTTCATCGAACACACAAACAATTTTCTTAGTGCTCTGACTATGAACGGACAGAATTTCCGGATCCGAAATCGGAAAGCTCCGAAAAAAATTTTGAAAATATTTTTTCGCTCAAAAACGACCGATTTTGACTCATTCACCAGCGGAGGTATCACGCGAAGATCGGCTTTTCATGCGCATCTTCGCGCGCACCATTCATGAAGGATTGAAAAATTTCGATTGTGGGTATGGATCTTTTTTGGAGTCAGGTGGTATTGCAATTTGGGCAGATAGAAAGTAACCTATTTTGTGTGTGGTGTGATCAATGAGAGTAACAACATGCTCTCACTGAAAGTGGTGGCATAAGCAAAATCCTTCTGAGAGAGTTCCAAAAAAGAGAGCCGCAAGGCCCTATTAATGATCAGCTCATCCCAGATTTCGGCGTAAGTGCCCCCACTATATATATGTAGGAGGAACGTTAATGGCAGTATCAAAGCCAAAGAAAAAGAAAGCCAAAAAGAGAGTAAGCATCTCCCCAGCCGCCGCTATGGAAGGGCAAGAGGGCGCTGCAGCTCCTAAGAAGGCTGCAAAGAAGCGTACCAGAAAAGCTGGAACCGCCAAGAAAGCTGGAGCCAAAAAAGCAACAGCCAAAAAGGCAGCTCCTAAAAAAGCTGGAGCCGCTAAAAAGACAACAGCTAAAAAAGCTGGAGCCAAAAAGACAACCGCCAAAAAGACAACAGCCAAAAAAGCTGGAGCCAAGCGCGGAGCTGCTAAAAAGACAACAGCCAAAAAGGCTGGAACCAGAAAAACAGCAGCAAAGAAAACCACCGCAAGAAAAGCAGCTCCTAAGAAAGCAGCTGCCAAGAAAACAACGCGGAAAGCAGCTCCTAAAAAAGCAGCTGCTAAGAAAACAGCCGGACGCAAGGCTGGAGCGAAAAAGGCAGTAGCCAAGAAAGCAGCACCGAAAAAAGCTGCAACCAAAAAGGCTGGAGCTAAAAAGGCTGGTGCCAAAAAGGCAGCACCGAAAAAAGCTGGAGCCAAAAAGGCAACTGCTAAAAAACGCGCCCCGCGCAAACCGAAAGCCGAAGCCACAATGAACCAAGGTGGAGAAGGCGGCGGTAACGGTGGAGAAGGCTAAATAGCTTTAGCTTACTCAAACCAGGAAATGTAACAGGGAAGGTCTCACGCAAGTGGGACCTTCTCTTTTTGGCGAGTTCGGACATCTTGTCCACCCGTGATTATTGTGGTCAGCCGCAGCCCCGACCCGATTCTCGGGTGCGCACATTTGCGCTTCTACCGCTTCATCGACTCAAGATGGCTCCGCACTAATCGCCAAATGCCATCGAGGTCAGCCATCAAGAAATGATCGTCATTCAAAACATGAAGATCCACCAGTCCCGGATTCTCATCTGCAAAACGTCTGCTCTCTTCAATCGGAACAACATCATCATGTTCGCCATGAACGACAAGAGTAGGAACACTGACAATCAACCCGTCAGTCTTATACGAAAGCGCATCATCCAGGAAGCTCACGTCCAGTTTCATCTCTTTGTCGTAAGCATAGTGATGGACGTTCAGAAAGCCATCTCGCCGCCAGCGTTCAAGAGCATCCTCGCCCCACAAGGTTTGCCAGCGCCGCTCCAGTCCAAAGCCCGGGGCTAGCAAGACCAAACCGGCGACAGACTTGTGTTCTAGAGAAAGAATGGTAGAAAGAAGTCCACCCATGCTTGAGCCAAATAACAGTACCGACTTTTCGTTCCTGCCTTCAAGCAATTCATTGGCAATTTTAAGTTGCGAACTCAGGGTCATCTTTCGAAACGATGGCAAGTTCAAATCGGGGATCGCAACTTGAATGTCGTTTTGACGAAGATGTTCGGCAAAGTACAGAGCCTTCTCGGACTTTGGACCTGATGCAAATCCGTGCAAGTAAACACATTCCATCGATTGAGACTCCGCGACTACAATCCAACTCCACTACTTAGTACTAAACGCATTCGATGCGTTCTTTACGCTTCAGCTTGGGAAGAGATGCAACTTGGTACATTATTATCGATCCTTCAGATAAATGTTATCAACGGGGTCTAACTAATGGAGAGGGTGATAATGAAGAAAATCTCGAAACACGAGCTACTAGCTATTCTCGCTGCAGTGGGTGTGAGCGGAAGCAGCTGTGCTTATGCCGCAAACCTCGATTCAAATTCGGACAACGGTTTTGGAAAGAGCGAACATTCTGGCGCGACAAAACTTGGCGACGATTCAAAATGCGGAAAAGGCTCTTGTGGAACAGACGAAAAGGGCGCAGCCGCTGCTCAGGAAAAGAAAAAGAAAAAAGACGCTGACAAGAAAGCTGCAAAGAAAGACGAGAAGAAAAAGGACAAAACTGCAGAAGGAAAATAAGATCAATCAAAAAAGTGAGTGGTTGATCTATTTGATGGATCAAGTAGCAGAATCCAGTGTTCTGATGAACACTGGATTCCTTCGTTTTAGACGCTCCGGAGTTTTGCTGGGCTATCGCCATCGCCTCGATTCTGGTCCTCTCAACTCCTCCGCCGTTTTTCCACGATCTTGAGTTTCGCCCTTCTCAACACCTCCTCTAATTTGGCAATCCTGTTTCCAACTCAGTTTCTGTTCTTCTAATTTCACGAGGATCGTTATGGAATAGATGTTGTCCAGCTTCAACAAATGATTTTGTCTAATGGTGCGCAACTACTACGATCAGTCAGTCACAGAATCCTTGCTATTGCACGAAGCTGAGCGTCACGAATGCATTGCATCCAAACTACAAGCGCACCCACCGCTCACATACACACTAAACTTCTGCCAAATCAGGATTCAAGTTCTCAGGCAATCAGTAGAAAGCAGAGCCAAAGCTGCTTGAAAACCGCGTACTCTAGAATTGCCTATATAAGGATGGGGATTTGTCTAGGAGAACTGCTTGAGAACCACCTCGTAAGGTCGTATGCATTCTTTTGACTGCTTAGAATTACAAACTGTTGAGTCTGTAAACGAGCGCCAGACAACGGGCTAGTTGATTTTACATTCCCATAACCTTTGATCTTGCACCGGCTTAATTAGAGTCATTTAGGATGCTTATCTGTCCCTCTAAGCCGGTTGTCATGAGACACGGTCGGAGGGTGTTTGGTGGTCTAAGACAAATCTAGGAGATTTACATGAATAATCTTTCTAAAGTTCAACTCGCTGCTGCTCTTGTTGCTGCCCTCGGAATTGGCATGCACACTCCAGTACTAGCCGGAGAAGGTGAATGCGAAAAGTCCAAGTGCGAAAAGGCACAAGCCTCAACAGATGGCAAAAAGCTAGCTGAAGGCGATGCTGCCGACAAGAAGGCAGAAAAGAAAGAGAAGAAAGAGAAGAAGGAAAAGAAAGAGGGCAAAGAAGGCTCTTGCAAGGGTAAAGAAGGCTCCTGCAAAGGCAAAGAAGGCTCCTGTAAGAGCAAAGAAGGCAAAGAAGGATCCTGCAAAGGCAAAGAAGGCTCCTGCAAGAGCAAAGAAGGCAAAGAAGGATCCTGCAAAGGCAAAGAAGGCTCCTGCAAAACCAAAGAGAACAAGTAAATCTCTTTCTGATCCACGATAACTAACGATCTTCGGATCAAGGGCGAAGGTCTCAATGGCTTCAAGTTTTCTCAAAGCAAAATCGCAGCTTCCAACTCTCGGAGTTGGGCTCGGTTTGCGAAGAGAGCTAGCTACCGAGACCTTCGCCCATTCTTCTTCTATTGATTGGCTTGAGATAGTTCCTGAAAATTACATGGAGATCGGCGGCGCGGCTCGTGAGCGCTTGGATGCAGCGACACAACAATGGCCAATCATCTCTCATGGTATCAATCTTTCAATCGGCAGCACTGATGAGCTAAACACCGATTATTTGAAAGCGCTCAAAGTATTGATTGAACAAGTCAATATTCCTTGGTTTAGCGATCACTTGTGCTTCACCAGCTTCGATGGCATTTATTTGCAAGACTTACTTCCTCTCCCCTTCAGCAAAGAAGCGGTAAAGCACATCGTGGAACGAATTAAGCGCGTGCAGGACTTTGTAGGCCGCCCGTTCCTGATAGAAAATATATCCTTCTATATGCACATGCCGGGATGCGAGCTCCCCGAGACGGAATTCATGACTCAAATTCTGGAAGAAGCTGATTGTGGGCTCCTTCTAGACGTAAATAACGTCTACGTAAACTCCTTGAACCACGGCTTTGATCCAGTTCAGTTTGTAAACCAACTGCCATTGGAAAGAGTCGTCCAAATACATGTCGCCGGACACAAAAAAATTGGCGACTATGTAATCGATACACATGGTGCTGCAGTTGTAGATCCAGTATTCGATCTACTTGCGCATGTACTGAGCAAAACTAAGGTAAACGGTATTATGCTGGAGCGTGATCAAAACTTTCCGGATTTTGCCGAGATCATTGCCGAGTTGGACCGCATTCGTGAGATCGCTTCTGTCGATCCAGCATTCCAGCAACTAAGTGGAAAAGATCGCAAACCGAGCTTGGAATTCGTCGAATCAACTGAATCGAGAGGGAGAGAACTACGTGCCCTCTCTGCGTGATATCGAAAAAACGGTCGGAACTATTTGGATCGATCGCACAGCACGGCAATGGTTGCTTTCCGGAAGCCTAAAAAAGAAAGCGCCGAAGATCGCGGAAGGACTCAATCCCGAAGTTCTTAAAGAGATTGATCGCAAGGGCGCAGATCTGTACGGTCGACTGATAAATTTTGGTCACTACGATTTGCTCTGCTCGATTTACCCGTATTGCCAGAAGGTATTAGGCAAGGACTGGGATTACATTGCAGAAAAATATTTCAAAGCCTACCCATCGGACCACTACAATCTCAACAAGATCTGCAGGCATTTCCCAGTATTCATCAGCGAATGCTCAGATGAAATGGAGAAATATCCATACTTGGCTGAACTGGCCGATTACGAATGGCTCGAGTTGGAAAAGGTAGAGGACGGGTCAAAGATTGAACGAGCTGAAAGCGTCGCAATCGACAGCCTGGAGAAGATCAGCATCTACAGCCCGGTAGTAAATCAAACTCTGACCCTGCGCCGATATGAATACCCCATTCTTGAAATGACGTCACACTTTGAGGAAGCAAAACGCATTCGCAAGAAGTTTGCAAAAGATTCTTGCAATGTCGTGATTTACAGAGATCCCTCAACACACCGTGTTCGATTCATAGAACTCGGAAAGGTTGCAGCAGCCGTAGTCGAAAAAGCGCAGAAGGATCAAAGTTCTTATCAGGATCTTCTTCGATTGGCAATTGAGCTGAATCCAAACAAGAATCCGCAAGATCTTGTTGTTCAATTGCTTGAACTGATTGAGGAACTCCAAACAGATACTGTATTTGTCGGATCATCAAAGAAAGGAGAAACAAATGCCATCGAATAAGTCGATGCTTCCAGCACTTTTGCTGTTATCTTTACTACTCAATGGTGCCACTGCGATTGCAGCACCAAGAACATTTCAAATCAACGATGAGAAAGGCAGAGATCATGTCAGTTTTACCTCTGACGCTCCGATCGAATTGATTGAGGGCAAAACAAGCAAAATTACGGGCAACATTACGATCGACGACTCCTTCGATTTGACAAAGCCAGTAAGTGGCAAATTCGATGTCGACCTTGCATCGATAGATACAGGCATCCCGTTGCGTAACGAACACATGCGAGACAACTTTTTAGAGACCAAGAATTTTCCGAAAGCCACGTTCGTTCTGAAATCGTTAGTTGATCCACCGAAGAAATTGGCGGCTGGACAAAAGGTAACTTTGAAAGCTATTGGTGATTTCAGCTTGCACGGAAAGACTGTTTCCAAAACAGTTCCGGTTGACGTGACCTACCTGAGCCGTTGCCCTGCTACAGAAACAAAGAGAGAAGGTTGCGATCTGCTGCAGGTCAAAGCTACGTTTAACGTACCTTTCAAAGACCATGCAATCAAAAGACCAGAAATAGTCTTCCAAAAGTTAGCCGACACCGTTGTGGTTACAGTATCTGCAAGCGCCTACGACAAAGCGGCGGAAGTGAAATCTGGTAAAGACGTTGCTCCTGCAAGCAAGAGTGGTTCATCACCTGCAAACAAGAGCGCAACACCGGCAGGCAAAACTACCGCCCCCGCCAGCAAAGCAGCCGCAGCACCAAAGAAGTAAGCATAACCGTGCCTCTTGCCGAGACACTAGCTTGGCAAGGTGGATCACTGACATTCAACCCTTCGGCTTTTGTGCTACATTTCTCCTGAGATGGATTTGCCGAGTTGATCTAATCTAAATGGCTGAAACCACTGCAGGGGACGCGACGCGATTTTACGTCACTCCCGCCTTAAATCCAAAGTCGCGAAGTGAACGCTATAAGCGCGTTCACTTCTATGTTTCGCACTTGGGCGTGGCTGTCTCTGCCCAATTGAAAGAACGATTGCTGGCAATCAGACAACTATCTGAAAAGATAAAGGACCCTGATTTAGCCGCGTTGGCAGCAAAAAGTTTTTCAGAAGAAGAATTTTTGCCGGCCGTAAAAGAGCTGCTTTGTATTTGGATCCATCTGGATGCGGCCGATCAGGGTGGCGACTTGATGCCCGCCTGGTTAATGAACTACCTGAAGCTATCTCTTTATGCAAGCGATTATTTGATAGAAAGTCCCGATGCTATGAGCGTCATGGACCTGCATTCGGATTGCGCGGACCTCGATTCGCTGTGTAGCGAGGTCGCGATAAAAGCGTGTGAATATCTCGGGTTCGAGCAAGCATCAGCCGCATTTGCTCCAGGTATCAAACCAATGCTGATTGAATCTCGTCAGGTCAGGCAGAAATTTCTCAAAGACTCACTGTGCTTGCCTCTGGAAGAACTCACAGAGTAGCATCATCAGCTACACCTAGCCCGCTTGCTTCTAGTAAATTCCAAATCTGTAAATGCTTGTGCTTAGTGCATTTACAACAGAATTCTTCAAAGAAGGGTTAGTTTCGCGCGGCACCGGGTATATTACCGAAGCAGATTATTTCCAGAGAACCGCTGATGGCTGACGAAATCGAAAACACGCCAGATGTCCAAACAGGAAAGGGCTCCGACAATGTCGAAGCTCTGAGTTCGCAAAACCTGATGACGCCAGAGAATTTTGCCGCGCTGGATAACAGCGCTCAGCCTACGGATAACGTCAGCAAGAAAGGGTTTCCAGGCCCAGAAGATTTCGGCAGTCAAAGCACGGATTGGGCAACAAAGTCAGGTAAGCAATCACTGAAATCGGAAGCTAAAGCTTTCGAAAATGCTTTCCCTGACCAGCGGAAGACTATCCTTGGAAATCTGTCTGGCTTAGCATAGTCATAACAAGCTTTATGGACAACCCGTGTTCGAGGGTTCGATCCCGGGAGCGCCGGCATCCTGCCGGCTTCTATTTTTGTGAGAGCGATTCCGTAAGCGCGGACAAGATGATGCTCCTGGCGATCTCATTTTTGCAACTGCGTATGCAAACACTGCTGGCACCTTCATTCGGCTCGGAAACGTATGGAGCGCGGGCATCTTGCCCGCCCATATGCAAATTCTACAATCTACGCCACCACTTTAGGGAGACTCTGACTCTACCACTTGCGAAATTAGGAATACGTAGCTGCAACGCGCTTCGCGCTTATGGGCGGACGAGACGTCCGCGCTCCATACGACCTGCTCTTCGCCGGATCATCGTTCCGAAACGGCTGGGACCGCTAGTTGAATTTGACGTCGAGTTCAAGAGCGTGTTGCAGGCGAGCCATGTATTCGGACTGCGGAATATTGATGGCACCAAACTTGCTCAAATGTTCGGTCATAAACTGGCAATCGAGCAGCGTAAAGCCGCGTTCTTTCATGCGCTCAACAAGGAAAATGAGGGCGATTTTCGATGCATCAGTCACTATGTGAAACATCGATTCACCCATGAACGCACCACCCAAGCTGACTCCATACAAGCCGCCAGCCAACTTGCCCTCGCTGTATACTTCGACGCTATGAGCTAATCCCTGGCGGTGCAGCTCCGTGTAAACTCGGTAAATGTCCTCGGTTATCCAGGTCGAATCACGTGCCGCACAAAGGCGGAGAACGTTGGACCAAGCAGAATTTACTCGACACTCAAACTTGCCCTGGCGATAGGTCCTGGCAAGACGCTTGGGTGTGTGGAAATTTTCGATATCGAGGATGCAGCGAGGATCAGGCGCATACCAGCGTACAGGCGCATTCGGATGAGCACTATCACCCATAGGGAAGACCCCCATGGAATAGGCTTTGACGATCAAATCCGGTGTCATGCGGTTTAGCAGATGTGCCATCTCAATTAATTCGCTCCGGAAGTTTGCGGTCAAACCGCCCACTCCCTCCTCTATTTAGTTTTTTTCTTTGCCGCCGCCAGCGGAGGAGACAATGAACGAACATACGCAATCACATCAGCAAGGTCTTGATCGCTCATTCTGTCCCGCCCGAAGGCAGGCATCCCCTTATCACTTATACCCTTTCTGATCAGTTGGCCAAGGCTGACATCGTCTGGGTAACGCTTTTGAAAAGCAGCACCTTTAATTGGGCGATCGGGATTTTGCATGTTGCCACCATGCAGGTGGCAGATATCGCAGGTCATAGCAGAAAAGATCTTAACGCCTCTTTTCGGGTCGCCCTTATTGACACCACCGGCGCTGCATGGGCTCAGAGCCACGCCTATAGTCAAAATGAGAAGACTGAGAATGTACGGGTTTCCTGTTTTCATTTGAGCCTTTCGACTGGTCAGTACGGTTTATCATACCCCAGAGATAAAAATTGAGCTTGCATCAAGCAAACCTAAAAGCAAAGTTCCGCATTTGAAGCGCTACCAAACCCATTTTTCCAAAAGATTAAAAGCAAGGTCCGCCGCTCCATTGGCATCAAACATCTGACTGACTCAAGATGAATGCGAGGAAATTGGGCTCCTAGCTTTTCGGTTCGAATATTTTGAATGAGTATTCGATTCCATTTTCAAACTGTGTATCAGACATCGAGATGAGTTTGAAGCGGTCCGCATACGCCGGGAAAAACTTGTCGCAATCATAGCTGCCATAAACCTCGGTCAGGTAGAGTCGATCAAGAGATGAATCAGAAATTGAATTCTTGTACAGTTCCGCACCACCAATTACAAATGTTTGATCAATTGCTAACTCGCTTTCGCAAATCTTTAGCGCGTCACTGAGCGAGCTGGCAAGCTTGCATCCCTCCGGCAGCTCATAGGAATTCTGTGTCGAAACAACCACGTTCAAACGATTAGGCAGAGGTCGTGATTTCGGCGGCAAAGATTCCCAGGTCTTGCGACCCATAATCACCGCGTTTCTCTTCCCTTCCGCTGAGTTGCTGGTCAAGCTTTTGAAGAACTTCATATCTCCAGGCAAGCGCCAAGGCAGATTGTTATCCTTGCCTATGCCAAGATTGCGATCAACTGCAACTACGATGCTGAATTTCATTTATTACACAGCAATGGGAAATTTGATGAAGGGATGCGGATCATAGTTCAAAAGCTCGAAGTCCTCAAATTTAAGGTCGAAGAATGGCTTCTTCGCGATCTTTACCTGTGGAAGTTCTTTGTAGTCTCGCTCTAGCTGCTTTTTAAGCCCTTCTACATGATTGAGGTAAATATGAGCATCACCGATGGTGTGTGTAAAAACGCCTGCAGTCAGATTACATTCTTGTGCCACCATCATCATCAAAAGAGCATAGCTCGCTATATTGAAAGGCACACCCAGAGCCATGTCTGCCGATCTTTGATAGAGCTGACAATCCAGGCGTCCATTGATCACATAAAATTGAAACAACAGGTGGCATGGTGGCAAAGCCATCTGGTCGAGATCCGCTACATTCCAGGCATTTACGATCAAGCGTCTAGATTCTGGGTTGTGCTTTATGTCATGCAGCAATTTCGCGATCTGGTCCACATGTTCTTTATGATACAAATCGCTGCCGGGCTCAACAGGAACATAACGCGGCCATTTTCGCCACTGATATCCATAAATCGGACCGAGTTCACCATCCTCTCGTGCCCAGGCGTCCCAGATAGGCGTATGCTGCGTAAGGTCATCGTTTATGTTGGTTGCACCGCGCAGGAACCAGAGCAATTCGCGCACTACCGCCGCGAAAAGCACCTTCTTCGTAGTCAGGAGGGGGAACCCCTGGCGCAGATCATATTTTGCTTGCATGCCAAAGAGTGAAATCGTGCCCGTGCCTGTGCGGTCCCCGCGCTCTTCGCCATTTTCCAGAATCTCACGAATCAGCCGATGGTACTGTTCCATGACCCGCTCCCCAATTGCCTCTCCTTTAAAAATAGCGAACTATTCCGCTTTCTAACAAGTATGCAATGGTCGCGATCATGTCCAAAGCATAAAGAACAGGATCGCAACGCATATAAGACCGAAGATGAAATTGAAAATATCTAGAATTATACAATTGTCAACACTGGGATTGAAAAACTATAAAACTGGCGGAAGATCGGCAATTTCGGCTCGATAATCAAGAACGTCTCATCGAAGTGAGGAGAAATTTCACATGCCGACAACAATCGAGAAACAAGCAAAGGCATCCACAATGACTGAATTCAAGAACGAGCCTTTCACAGACTTTTCCTTGCCGGAAAACGAAAAGGCAATGAAGGATGCTATCAAGCTAGTTCGTTCACAACTCGGCAGACAATATCCACTTATCATCAATGGTGAGCGGGTCGAGACAAACGATTTCCTTGTCTCCACCAACCCCAGCAACCCAGAACAAGTAATCGGCAAGTTCTCCAAAGCAAACAAAGAACTCGCTGAAAAAGCCATGACCGGAGCCCTGGCTGCATTCGACAGCTGGAAGAACGTTCGCCCCGAGCAGCGCGCCGAATACATCTTCAAAGCAGCGAAGATTATGCGCGAACGAAAGCACCAGTTGTCCGCCTGGTTGATTCTCGAAATCGGCAAGAGCTGGGTCGAAGCTGATGGCGACGTCGCAGAAGCAATCGACTTCTGCGAATACTATGGACGCGAAATGCTCCGCCTGGCTAATCCAGCACCGTTGACCACAATCGCTGGCGAAGTAAACAAACTCTCTTACATTCCGCTGGGCGTAGGTCTTGTAATTCCTCCATGGAATTTCCCGCTTGCAATTTTGGTCGGTATGACGACGGCATCAATCGTTGCCGGCAATACGGTTATTCTGAAACCATCCAGCGACACACCAGCAATCGCCTATCAATTTGTTCAAATCCTTGAAGAAGTCGGATTGCCAAAGGGCGTTCTCAACTTCTTGCCGGGACCTGGCGCCTCGGTTGGCGATTACCTGGTTGCACACCCGAAGACCCGCTTCATCGCCTTCACGGGCTCGAAGGAAGTCGGCCTCCACATTAATGAACTGGCAGCAAAGACACAACCCGGGCAAATTTGGATCAAGCGTGTTGTAGCTGAAATGGGCGGAAAAGACGGCATCGTAGTAGATGCTGATGCCGACCTTGATGCCGCCGCCGATGGTATCGTCTCCAGCGCTTTCGGTTTCTCCGGACAAAAGTGTTCAGCTTGCTCGCGAGCCATCGTTCACAAAGATGTCTATGACAAGGTTCTCGAAAAAGTAGTTGAGAGAACAAAGAAAATCACCATCGGAACTCCGGAAGAAAAGACTGCTTACATGGGTCCAGTTGCTTCTAAGTCCGCATACGAAAGCATCCTCAAGTACATCGAAATCGGCAAGCAAGAAGGTCGTTTGATGACTGGCGGCAAGACGCATGAAACACCAGAAAAAGGTTTCTTCATCGAACCAACAATCATTGCAGACATCGATCCCAAAGCTCGCATTTCACAAGAAGAAATCTTCGGACCAGTACTTGCTTTCATCAAAGCTGACAGCTGGGAGCATGCGCTGGAAATCGCAAACAACACCGAGTTCGGCTTGACCGGCGCTGCTTACACAAAGAGCAAAGAAAAACTCGATGAAGCCCGCGAACAGTTCCACGTAGGTAACCTCTATTTGAACCGCAAATGCACAGGCGCCCTCGTCGGCGTACACCCATTTGGCGGCTTCAACATGAGCGGAACAGATTCAAAAGCTGGCGGACCTGATTACTTGCTGCTCTTCACACAAGCAAAAGTAGTCGCTGAAAAGGTCTAATCGATTAACCGGATCTGAAACTAAATCAAAGGGCGCTGAATTAGTCAGCGCCCTTTGTTCTTGGATCGTGTCGTCCTTACAACCTTGACTGCGGAAATTCCTACAATCAGTCTAAAAAACCCTGACAGAGCCATTTTTGGGACATTAACTCTAAAAGTAGCATTTTTCTTATAGACCCTTGTCAGTTAGTCGATCAACGACATTCGTACACTATTAGTGTCCGGGGAGCTGATAAAAAGACCGGGTATGCATATTCGGATTGGAATTCCCGGGAGCAACTCTCATGAAGGCACTCAAGCGGCTGAAAAACTTTGCTGGAAAAAAACAGAAAAAAGAATCAAGAAAAGCTTCCATAGTCATAAGCGCAACGCTGATACTTCACGCTCAACTATGCTTCCCACTTGTCACAAAAGCACAAACATCGCCGATCGCTCCAACAACAGAGTCGATCCCTGCAAGCGAACATGGTTCTCCGTTGCCACCACCGCAAGCGCCTGGCGCAAGTAACGTGCTCACTCCTGAAATAACAAGCTTGCTTGTTCCGTCAGCGAATCAAACTCAAACTATCTTTGACGTTGGAAATACTCAAGGTGTGCTCCACTTCACCGATTTGATCAACACAGATTCTCTCCACATAGTCTCGACAAATGCTCAGTATTCAACGGCCACAATCTTTGCAAGCGGAAATATTATCAATGCTGGCACTATCACAACTCTGATACCAACTGGCTTTACGGGCGCGATCTCTAACTTGAATCTTGTTCTCAATGCCGGTGGAAGCATCTTTAACTCTGGAACCATATCTAGTGCTGGTTCACTAAACCTCACTGCTGGAAATGTGATTGTCAACGTCGTTACTCCCCAGCTCCCGCAGTCTATTCCAGTCATGCAAGCACAAACTGACCTTGTGATGCAAGCGACATCCATCATCAATCAAGGCACAATCAACTCGGCAATTGGAAACGTTAACCTTTGTAGTGCCACAAGCAATCTTGCCATCAACAACATAGCTGGCACCATCTCCGCTCCAAATGGTTTCATAAATGTATTTACGGCCGACATGTTGCACAGCGCAACTCTCGATATATTGGGAGGTGACTTCGTCTCTCGTGCGCTGAAGCTAAAATCTGGACTTGTTTCTGTGGATGTTAACTCGATTTCCGGTCCTGTGAATCTCACTGCCGTAGAAGCGGCGCTCGTTGCACATACCGGCACCTTGGAGTTTGGCACTGCCAACGTCAGCGGCGATAGGCAGCAAGAACAATCCGGTAGCCATTTCGACCTCATCGCTCTCCTTCTATAGGGGTGTTGGGGAGCAATGGAACAGAAAAGTGCCATAAGGGACCAGGCACAGCCCCAAGACACTTACCAGGAAAAG
>JAIEQI010000002.1 GCA_019747875.1 Candidatus Obscuribacterales bacterium | reverse complement strand
GATGCCGGCGCTCCCGGGATCGGACCGATCAGAAGCCGGCAGGATGCCGGCGCTCCCGGGATCGGACCGATCAGAAGCCGGCAGGATGCCGGCGCTCCCGGGATCGGACCGATCAGAATCCGGCAGGATGCCGGCGCTCCCGGGATCGGACCGATCAGAATCCGGCAAGATGCCGGCGCTCCCGGGATCGGACCGATCAGAAGCCGGCAGGATGCCGGCGCTCCCGGGATCGGTTTCGGGGGATTTTGTTGCGGTCCACAGGCCTTGGCAGAAATATAGGGCTAGTGGGAGCCAGCAGATGGTGGCGGGGAGCGTGAAGTTTTGGATTAGCGTGAAGTTGTAGGCACAAAGGGAGAATGCCAGGGCGGCAAAACACGAGGATTCGATCGTCGCTCCCACCCTTCGCAAGAAAAGATATGTCCCCACCGCACCAATAAGCTGATGCAAGATCATATAAATAGATAGGCCAAGGCTGAACGGCAAAAGAAACAAAAGGAAGCTCGGCGGATAGAACAACGCCGGCGATGGCACGGCAAGCTGAGACATCCCGGAATACAGGTATGGATTCCATAACGGCAAGATGCCAGCACGCAATTCGCGCCCAATAAATTGACAGAAGGGCTGAAAGTAAAAGCTCAGATCCGAAATGAAAAAGTCGCCAGTACCTGTCAAACAAGGCCAGTAATAAACTGCAAGCAGAACTAGCAAGGCTGCTAAATATATGACCGGCGCCTTCCCGACCCAAGCGGCAGATTGACTCTCTCCGGTATTCACGGTCGAGTCTTTCTGCGTTACAGACTCGTCGGCAGACTCGTCAGCTTTTGCAGCCATATTGTTCTGTCAGCCTTCGACCTAGTAGGTCGACGAAGTAACCTGCGGAACCTGTCCGACCACCGAACTACGATCCTTCGGCAGAGCGCCAACCGGTGTGCCAGGTGTCAGTGTGCTGATTGCCTTCGATGTGAAATCCATAATTGGATTGACAGCAGTGCTGGCAAAAACGATACCTAAGATGCTGATTGACATCGCCAGAACCGGTCCCAATTGCGAATCCGGCAAGGGGCGACGACGCTCAGGAAGCGCCAATACTGAAGGCGAGGGTTCCGCAACAATCATCTTGATGGCAACCCGCGAATAGTAGAAGACTGCCGGAATCGATGTAATCAAGCCGACCGCAACTAGAATGTTGCCAGTGGCGTTGAACATCTGGATACCTGACCAGAACACGAAGAACTTGGCAAGGAAGCCAGCCGGTGGCACAGGCAAACCGCCCAGGTTCAACAAGCACACCGTCATCGCAACCACAATCCACGGGCGCTTGCGAATGAGACCAGACCAATTTTCCATGTTGTCCGTTCCAAGTTCGTTCTCGATCATGACCGCGGCTGTGAATGCGCCGAGATTCATGAATCCATATACGATTATGTAGAACAAAAGCGCGGAAAGGCTAACAGCCGTGTTTGCGCAGAGGGCAATTAAGAAATAGCCAACGTGAGCAATAGATGAGTAGGCGAGCATGCGCTTGACAGATGTCTGGCGCAGAGCAATCAGGTTGCCGGCAACCATGGACATGACCGCCAATATTCCAATGATTGGAATCCAGTTATTAGCTGTCGAGCTGAAGACCACGCTAAGCAGACGCAGCGCCACAACGACGCCGCCGAGCTTCGATCCAACGCTCAAGAATGCCGTAACCGGTGTAGGCGCGCCTTCGTAAACGTCCGGCGTCCACATGTGGAAAGGCACCATGGAAAGCTTGAAACCAATGACGCTTATAAGAAGAACGATCAACATCATTGCCACCAGAGACGGTGACTGCGCAACCTCATAGAACTTTGTTTGAATCTCATAAAAATTCGTCGAGCCTGTTATTCCATAAAGGAATGTCAGACCATACATAAATGTTGCCGTCGTCGCTGCCGTCGAAAGCAAATACTTGAGCGCCGCCTCATTACTGCGAACATCGCGCTTCGCCATCCCTGTTAGAAGCACGCAACAGATAGTAAGAGTTTCCAACGCTACAAAGAGCATGACGAGGTCTGTCGTTCCCGCAAGGAACATCACCGACACAGTCGCCGTTAAAAGAATTGCATAGTACTCGCCCCTATTGGGACCAAATTTCCTTTCGTAGCCCATAGTCATTAGAACTACGATTGAGCTCACAACAACCGATATCAGACCAACCGCTATCGAGAGCTTATCGGCTGTATATAACTCACCGAAGATACGCACTGTCTTTGCATCGAACTGACCGATGTAAGTAGCTGCAGCGGCAAGCAGGGTCACAAGGCAAGCAATCGGCGTTATGTGCTTCATGCGGGGGACAAATAGGTTCCACAATGCGGCAATCACAATGCCTAGAATCACCCACAAATGGGGGAGCAAATGAGGAACACCGTCGAAGAATTGAATATTGTTCATGAATGGGAGGGCGCCTTTCTTGTTCGCACGCGCCTATTTTACTAATTCATTAGACTAATCTGCATAAGTTGGATCGGGCTTATCTCTTGTAAAGTCGATGTTTTCAGGCACCCAGCACGAAGAGCGAATACTTAAAACTGTCCAAGCCGTAAATCAATTGCAACAGTGAAGTAAAGAAGAAGGTGCGTAAAGACAGCTTCTGACGGTATAATCGCTTTTAAGCAGGCGTCCCTCGGGGATATACGGCGAATACGTCAAAACGATATCGCCCGCCAGCGAAGGAAGCGAGCAGCTTTCAGGATCCAAAAGCAGTCGTGAGCAAGATATATCGATGAACCATCCCCAAATGCGACCTGGCTCAGGTCCAGGCGAACCTTGTCTTCTAGCGCTCGAGGACGGACGCAGTTTTCTGGGGACTAGTTTTGGAGCTCAAGGCACGACGACCGGAGAGCTGGTCTTCAACACGAGCTTGACCGGATATCAGGAGATATTGACCGACCCAAGCTATGCCGGACAGATCGTTACGATGACCTATCCGGAAATCGGCAATTACGGAACCAACAGCGCAGACCTGGAATCACGCCAGATATTCGCACGCGGTATGGTAGTTCGCCATTTGAGCCGCCGGTACAGTTCCTGGCGCGCCGAAAAATCGCTGCATCAGTTCCTCGTAGAGCAGCAAATAATGGGCATCTCTGATGTGGATACAAGAGCGATTACGCGTCACATTCGCGACAAAGGTGCAATGCGGTGCGCCATTTCAACTGAGATTCTCGATGCTCAAGAGCTAGCCAAAGTCGCACGCGAATCAGCAGAAATGACCGGTGCCAATTTCAATGATGAAGTGAGTACCAAGGAAAAATATAGTATGGGCGAAGGGACATTCCACGTCGCCGTTCTTGATTTTGGAGTAAAGCTGAACATTCTTCGCAGCCTCAATCTTGAAGGATTGCGCCTGACTGTATATCCATCAAATACAAAAGCGTCAGAAATATTGGCAGCAAAACCGGATGGGATATTCCTTTCCAATGGACCAGGAGATCCGGCTGCATGCACTGATGTAATTGCCGAACTACCACAACTCATTCAGACAAAGCTGCCGATTTTCGGCATCTGCCTGGGTCACCAACTTCTGGCTCTGGCGCTTGGCGCAAAGACATATAAATTGAAGTTCGGCCACCGTGGTGGCAATCAGCCTGTGAAAGATCTTTTAACAGGCAAGATCGAGATAACCTGCCAGAACCATGGTTTCGCAGTGGATCTCGATAGTATGCCGAAAGATCTCGAACTGACGCACTTGAATCTGAACGACAACAGCGTCGAAGGATTCAAACACAAAGAACTGCCAATCATGTGTGTGCAATATCACCCGGAAGCAAGTCCGGGACCACATGATTCTTCCTACCTATTCGCGCGTTTTCGCGGCTTGATCGAAAATGCGAAAAAACTGAGAGAAGCAAGTTGTACAAGTTAGCAATATTCGATTTTGATGGAACACTGGTGGATTCAGCACCAGGCATTGTTGAAGTAATGAAAGAAGTCGTTGAAGAATACAACTTCAGCAATGAGACTCTCGAGCTTTGGTCACACTTAATTGGCGTGCCGCTTAAACGCCAAACACAAATTCTGTTTCCCGATCATCCTGATGAATTTCACGAGGAAGTGACCAATAGATACAGGGATATATATGACACGAAGGCACTGGAGATTTGCCCTCTGTTTCCCGGTCTTGAAGAAATGCTTCAAGAATTGAGCAAAGCTGAGATCATTATTACTATAGCTTCCTCTAAGAGAAGACATCTCATCGATTACGTTCTTGAGCACCACTCATTAACACACTATTTCAAAATGGTTGTTGGCGCGGCAGAGGTCACAAGACACAAGCCAGATCCTGAATCCGTCCATATCACCATGGAGAAATTGGGCATTGGTCCGGAGCATACGGTAGTGATCGGCGATAGCAGTTTTGACCTGGAAATGGCCAGGGCTGCAGGAGTCGACGCAATTGGCGTCACGACAGGGATTCACACGCGAGAACACTTATCCAAATCAGAACCAGCTTTCATAGTTTCCGGATTGAATGAAGTGAAAGAGTTGATTCTTGCGGGCAAAGTGAAAAAAGTTCCAAATCAGAATTAGCGAACTGCCCGTTCATTAGCGCCGTCCAATCAAAAATTATCAGAACAGACGAAAAGCTCGCTGCTGCACGATCGTTTTGCAAGCCGAAATGTTCCGCATGTGAATCATGCTTTGTACAAATTTTTCTCATCAAAAACGCACGCTTATAAGCAACCAATGACTACCTCTGGACGTCTGCTATGATCAGGCGGTGCCACCTAATTGCAACCTGAGGAACTCCTCATTTTTCGGCACCGGCCTCGAACAAGATTCAGGCGCAATGAGCGTTTGAAGCAAGAGACTCCGCAGACAGGTAAATCACGATGTTAAGCCAAAAAGTTAGCCGCAGCTCTTCAATAGCGATTTCGCTGAGCGCTCTTATCGGACTGAATGCGTTTGCTATTTCAGCAATCGCGGCTGATACCACAACAAATACCGCCACTCAAGCGCCAGAACAAACAGCAGCCAGCACAAACGCAAGCGCAAGCACAATGAACAATGCGGCAGCCAGCGCATCAACTTCCACAGCGGCAAGCACGCCCGACGCAAATGCAACTGCAACTGCAGCCGCAAGCAGCGAAGTGAAGCCGGTGACTAAGACCAAGTGGAGACCAGGCGAAGAATTATCAATCAGCACCAATACTGAAGACCTCGTCCCTACCGACGATGCCGAAATTGCAAAGAAACAGGTAGACGCTTATCCCGACAGTCCCGAAGCAGCATTCATCTATGCAGTTGCATTAACCAGAACCAGCAAGGTCGAGGACGCACTCAAGGAAGTTCGTCGCGCCCGTAAATTGGCTGAACAGAAGGGTGGCAACGCATACTTCGATAAGATGATCACGACCTACGAAGATATGCTCAAGACATATCCGAACGAGAACAGAGTGCGTTATGGATTGGCATGGGCCTATTACATGAAGGCATATCTGGTCGCCAACTATTCGCGAAAGGTTGCAGCCTGGAAAGCAGTAAATGGTGATCCGCTTGAAGCTCTAAAGAAGCAACAAGCAGCCGCGGCCGCAGGAACGCCAGCAACACCGACAACAAGCACAGCAAAAACGGCTGATACCACAGCAGGTGCAGGCAATACTGCCGCGCAAATCGCAGCAGCTACCGGCGCCTCTCCGGCAGATCTTGCAAAAGCGCAAGCAGCGATCAAAACTGCAGTTCAACCTGGAAAAGGATTGGACCTCAACGCAGTAATGGGCGCAGTCGGTTCGCTCGCAACCGGAAACACAGCTAACCTGCCAAAGATTCCTTCTGTAATGGATAAGGTTGATCCGGCGGACATTCCTCAAATCAAGAGCTACTACGAGAAGGCGCTCGGCAAATTAGATGAACTGATTGCTCAAAAACCTGATGATGTTTGGGCACTTGTCTACCGCGCCCACCTCAAAGCTGAATATAATGGCAACCTCGACGAAGCCATGACAACGTGGATGAGCTGTCGTGAGAAATTTCCAAACAATCCAGCCGCCTATTTCTTCTTGGGCGAAGGTTACCTGAAACAGGGCAACCTCAAGGAATCGCTTAACAACGTTTCCAAAGCCGTAGCACTACGTTCGATGGGGTTTTAGTAAGGGATGTCAGAGGCAGTAGCTTCGTTTATTCACAGCTCCTACTTTAAGAACGCCATCAAATTTGTGGTGGCGATTTCGATTCCGGCATTTCTCATCTGGGCGTTTAAGACCGCCGAAAAGAATGCAGAGGAAGCCGTTAAGGCAACGCAGCAGCAACTTAATGACAACCCTATCCAAGAGGGAACAGCCACCACCAATTTCGAGCTCAAAGAACTTGACGACAACATGGTTACAAAGTGGCTTCTCACTGCAGAGAAGGGTCACGCAAACAAAAATCAGAAGGATTACATACTTGACAAGGTCAAGATGAAATACTTCGACCAAGGTAATGTCAAGATGGCGATTACGGCCCCCAAAGGTCAAGCCAACATGGATACAAAGTGGGTCAAAATGGAGTCCGACAGCACCGGACGTGTCAAGGCTGAAGGCGAAGGAGGCAAGAGCAAGTTCGAGGCAACGACGGTCGTATTAGAGAAAAAGAATCAGTTCTTGGCTACAGGCGGGGTTATCATAGAGTGGTCCGAGGTAGCCAAGGTGACTGGAAATTCCGCCACTGGAACCGTCGATAAGTCCGGAGTCAAAGACGTCATTGTCAGAGGACTCCCAGGACACCCAACTCATGCGGTAATCACTTGTAAATAGGAATCAACAGAAAGAGCTACCCTATGCGAATTGAACGGAATAAATTGATTGCGGTAACTGGACTGACGAGTCTCTTGACAGTCGGGCTGGTTAATCTGGCATCTGCTCAAATGATGGGAGCACCGGGAGGACCGGGTGCAAGTGGTCCAATCGATATAACCGCAGAAGAGCAGGAATTTTCTGGCGACACAGTTATTGCCCGCGGTCACGTTCGCGTTCTATATAAAGACAGTACGATTCTCGCTCCGCAGGCGACGCTGTTCCGAGATCCGGGCGGCAATCCATCTAAAGCCATATTCACGGGACATCCTCGATTGACTCAGGGCAGCAACAAGATTGATGCTGAGAAACTAACATTTGAAATTGCAATAAACAAAATTGTCGCCGAGGGTAACGCACACTCAGAAGTGGATGTTCCTGAAGACGAAAACAAAAATACCGCAGTCGCAGCTACTCCCGTAACGGCTCCACCCAAGCCGGCAGCTGAAGACGATGAAGATGAGGATGAAGCACCAGCACCAGCACCGGTGGCATCAGCTCCTGCACCAGCTCCAGCTAAGAAGAAAGGTGGAGAGAAGATCATTACCGATGCAGACCGCCAGGAATACGATTCAAGCACTGGCAGATTCGATGCTATCGGTCACGTGCGCGTAAATCATGGCGATATCAAAGTGGTCGCAGACAAGTTGCAGCTTGTCTACGGTGCAAACAACAAGCCGGAAACGGCACTGTTTACCGGTCATGTCACTGCGTCACAGAATCGAAATAGCACTTCTGCCGATGCCATCACTTACTCGTTGTCGACAAAACGCATGCAGGCAACAGGCAACGTAAAATCGAAAGTAATTCAAGAAAAAACGGACACGAAGAAACCGGTTACCGACGGCGAACCAACGGCTAATGCTGATTTCTTCATGAGTCCAGCAAACGCTGCTATTTATCACGACAAGCATTTACAAGCTGAAATCTCCAAGCCAGGACTTCAAGGAAAAGCTGAAGATAGCAAACCGATCTGGATCTTCTCCGATGCGCAGGACTACAGCAAAGACACGGGCCGCGTATCAGCACACGGAAACGTGAAGGTAGTGCAAGGTGAAATGTATGGCAGTGGCCCGTCCATCATCTTGACCAGAAAGCCTGATGGTAGAGCTGACAAAGTTTACTTCCAAGGACGCTCACAAATTTCGCAACCAGGACGTCGCTGGATCGCTGACGAAATCACATTTATCGTCGACGAACGCCGCGTCGTTGCGCAAGGCAATTCAAAAGCAATGATCTTACAAAATCCTTCCGCAGCCACGGCCGTGGCGAAGAAGGGTCCACTACAAATCATGCCGGAAATCAAACCGGCCACGCATACGAAAGAGAGGAACGAGCGGCTGGCAACTCCTAGAGAAAATAGGATAAGTGCCACCAAAGTAGAGGCAACAAAATGAGTTTAGTCGTCGAAGACATTCAGAAGTCCTATGCAGGACGGCGAGTTGTTGATGGCATCAGTTTCAATGTAGAGAAGGGAGAAGTCGTAGGTCTTCTCGGAAGAAACGGAGCAGGTAAAACAACAAGTTTCGATATGGTGCTGGGGCTGGTCAAGCCGGAAAAAGGGCGGATCACGCTGGATGGAAAGAACATTGCCAAAATGGCAATCCATAAACGCGCCCAACTCGGCATCGGCTATCTCCCGCAAGAAGCTTCCATCTTCCGCAAACTTTCTGTTTATGACAACTTGAAACTCATACTCGAATTGAAAGGCAAAAATCGCCGCGAGCAGAAAGAGATTATCGAACGCTTGCTCGGCGAGTTTGGACTTTCGCACCTGCAAGAAACCATTGCAGTGCAGCTTTCCGGCGGTGAAAGAAGACGGCTGGAAATTGCACGATGCCTTGCTTCGCAACCGACCTTTATTCTGTTAGACGAACCATTTACCGGTATCGACCCTATTTCAATTGCAGATATTCAAGGACTTATCCGCCGCCTGCGTGACGAGTGGGGACTCGGAGTTCTTCTCACAGACCACAATCCGAGAGCAACTCTAAAGATCACAGACAGAGCTTATTTAGTTGACCACGGCAAAGTGCTTGTTGCCGGAACATCAAGAGAACTGGCTAACAATCCAATGGCCAGAAAACAATATTTGGGCGAGGACTTCATTCTATGATCGGCGTCAAGATTCTCGACACATACATTGCCAACGAATTCTGGCAGCCATTACTCTTCGGGATTGGCATCGTCACGGGCGTATGGTTCGGCGCTGACCAGTTGCGCACCATTTTCAATTTGATTATGCGTTCAGGTGTGCCCATCGAAATCGCTTTTCAAATCATAGGTTTGCACCTTCCGGAAATCATCGTGATGACGATTCCCATCGGTGTACTGCTGGGTACTTTGCTAGTCTTCAACCGCTTGTCCGGAGACTCTGAAATCATCGCTTTGCGTACAAGCGGCGTCAGTTTCTATCGAATAATGGTCGCTCCGTTGATGTTCGGACTTATGACCAGCATTGTCAGTTTCGGTATCAACGAGTATGTGGTTCCCACTGCTAACCGCACAGCAAAGAAGCTCGAGTTCGTAGCCATGTATAAAATGGCTCTCCCTGAAGGACAAGCGAACTTCACTTACATGGAGCGAGGAAAAGATCTCGCGCTTAGCCGTGTTTATTACATTGGCTTGTACGACAAGAGCACCATATACAACGCCATCATTTTGGATTTCACACGCGACAAAATGGTACAGATCATTTCTGCTGCAACCGGCAAGTGGAATCACGGCGAGTGGATTCTCGAAAAAGGAAGATCTTACGCCCTTGCTGGTGACAGCGACGTAACTCGTATTCTCAAATTCGACAAGCTAGTTATTCCAGGTATTCAAAACGCGCAAAAGGCTCTAGATACAGGAAAGGTTCCACCGAAAGATATGTCAATCGGAGAACTGCAAGCTTATATGGAAGTGCTAAAGCAAGGCAACACGCTGAGCAATGACTTGCTCCTTCGCTACTACCAGAAATTCTCGCAACCGCTAGCCTGTCTCATAGTAGCACTGGCAGGAGCACCTTTAGGCTTGCTCGCACGCCGTTCGCGAAGCAACCTCGGTCTAATTTATTCAGCCGGTGTCGTCTTCCTCTACTACGTCCTGCAATCCAGTTCTGGTGCGCTGGGCGAATCAGGAAGACTCACTCCGATGATTGCAGCATGGCTGCCAAACATCGTCATCGGCACTCTAGGTATGATCATCCTGTACTTCAAAGCGAAGTAACAGTGTTGAACTAAGAATCGTAGAGGCGGCCCTAAATGCCGCCTCTATGTTTTTGTGGAAACGACTTCACTGGATTTGTTGTAGGACACCCTACTCTCCGCGATCATTTGCTGGGCGACGCCGTGAGTCTGGGCATTACTTGCAGCGACAGATGCGTCTCACGGATAATCTGTAGGTGCAACTCCATGCACAGTGGACCTTGCTCTTGCATTGGTATATGCTAGTACGCTACCGTGAACAGCGATTCTGAGGTTTCAATGAGTTTTCTTGTTATCAGTTCGAGTCTGAATAAAGGCAGCCGCAGCGCCATTCTTGGCAAGGAATGCTTCAAGCTATTGGAAGCACAAAATCAAAAAGTCCAATGGCTCGATCTCAGAGAAGTGACGCTACCTCATTGTGATGGCGACACATGCTATGCGGATGCGAACGTCGCAAAGGTGACAAAAATGATCAACGAGGCTTCGTGCATCATCGTTGCGGTCGCGATTTACAACTTTGATGTCGGCAGCTCTGCGAAGAATCTGCTTGAGCTGACAGGGAAAGCCTGGTCGGATAAGATTGTCGGATTTATTTGCGCAGCAGGCGGCAAGTCCAGCTACATGTCGGTAATGGGAATTGCAAATAGCCTCATGCTCGATTTTCGGAGTTTGATAATTCCGCGCTACGTCTATGCGGACGGCTCCGCCTTCCAGGGTGACCAAATTGCTGATGACGGCATCACTAAACGGATTGATGAACTCGTCGCAACAGCGATTAGATTGAACAAGGCGCACCATTCTTAGTATCACTACACCATCGCACGGGCGGACGGAACGATCCAGCTGGCGATCTCATTCTTGCAGCTGCCAATGCAAACACTGCTGGCGATCTCAGTTTGCAGCTGCCAATGCAAACCTGCTGGCACGTTCCTTTTTGATTCGGCTGGGAAACGTATGGAGCGCAGGCATCTTGCCCGCCAATATGCAAATTCTTCTATCAACGCCACAGCTTTAGGGAGACTCTACCTCTTGCAAAACTCCGAATGCTTAGCTGCAACGCGCTTCGCGCTTATGGGCGGACGGGACGTCCGCGCTCCATACGAAGTTTTCAGCGCTATTACTTGCCGCGATAGCTCATCACTACAAGCAGACATGGTCCGCCGTAGATGACGTTGAGTCCGGCTTTTGTTGCCTTTGATACAGCAAGCTCACTTTCGGCACCCGGCTGCATCCAGATATTTTTGACACCAGCTTTGATGGCATCATCGACGACCTTTTCAGTGATATACGGCTGAGTGATCACTGAAACTGACTGTACAGGCTCCGGCAGTGAAAGCAGATCTTTATACGCCGGATTGCCCAAAACCTCAGTCACATTAGGATTCACCGGATAGGCTTTCATTCCGTTATCCAGATAACATCTGTAGCACTTATGTCCAAACTTGTACGGATCATCGCTGGCGCCCACTACTGCAAATGCTGGCGCTGCCAAAAACTCGTTTATTGCGCTATCCGGATCCATAATCATTCTCCATTTATCACTATCATTATGGCGGACGCATTCGAGATCTAACCACAGTCAAAAGTAAATGGACGATTTAACTCTGAAGCAATCCCACTTTCCTGGCAGGGGCGGCATCCTAGAGCAGATCAATAGCCTGGTCAGAAATTTACTGGCGCATGCAATGCCCCTAGAGCGTAGCCGACGAGATCCTCTTGCCTTACAGGTCCTGACACGAGGATTCTGCAGCTTCCCAGGGTAAACTTAGCGCAAGATTAGATCTTGCTAAGCAACATCCCGAAACGCAGGCACACCAAGGGCTCAGGTGCCGAACCGGAGATTACGTATTGACTGAAGCTCGCGCAGAATTTAATGTTTGCATATCTATCTATATATCGAGTAACTACCAAAAAGTGACCGCTTGCCGACCCGCATGACTAATTCCACGAATGTAATTCGAACCCGAAGGACGCCCCCGACAAGAGGATGGATCGTTCTCGGTGGAATTGTCGTCGTCGCCGCAACGATTCCAATTTCGATGTCACTTCAATCCAATACGTTTGTATTTCCAGACTTCGGCAAAGTTTTTAGTGGCGCGCCATCGCAGCCAACTTCAATCGGCACCAGCTCAACAAAGGCACAGCTGATTCAGGTACAGATGCCTGGAAGCAAGAACGATCAAGCCGCTTATGTCGAAGCACTAGATCAAGCTTCGCGGAAACTAGCTGCTCAGATCGCAAAATCTCCAGCAGACCCAGCGCTACAAAATCAGCTCGGGATGATTTACTTAACTCTCGGCGATTCAAAATCGGCCGAACAATGTTTCACAACTGCGATCAGCCTGAGCCGCAGTGAAATTGAAAAGTTCAAATCCAACGTCGAGAAATTGAAAGATGCACACAAGATGCGTGACGCATCAAATGCGGTGCTTGCTGCCTCCAAGATGACCGTCGAATTATCGGCGGCGCATTCAAATCTAGCGCGCGTCTACGATCTGCGCGGCGATCGCCAGGCAGTCATTACTGAGCTTGAAGAATTGAACAAAGACGGAATGCTCTTCACAGGATTTGCAGCCAACGGAAACGAGGTCCTCAAGACATCGAAAGATGGTGTAAGCCCTGAAACTGCACAAGCTATGGCCCAGGCAGAAGCGCTCTTCCGTTCCAGCCAATTGCCCGCTGCACTTGCCGCATTTCACGGTATCGCTCAAAAGAACGCCAATATTGCTTTCGTGCAAGATCGCATTGGCTTGATTTCTGTTATGACCGGCGACGTAAGCTCAGGCATAGAAGCATGGGAGCAAGCCGCAAAATTGAACCCTACGTCTGCATCAATCGAGAGCAATCTCGGTCTTGCCTACCACCAGATGGGCATGGATGGCGATGCTGAAAGAGCGTTCCGCAAGGCACTTGCTATCGATCCAGCAATGGAGGAAGCGGCACTGAGCCTCAGCGATCTTCTATCAAAGAATGGCCGAATCGCCGATGCGACAGCTGTGATGAAAGCTTCTGCAGCCCATAGTCCGAAATCAGCAAGAGCACAAAACAACCTTGGGACTTTCCTCTCAATGTCAGGAAATTTTGCAGATTCGATAACAGCATTCCATAAAGCAATTCGAATAGATCCATCAATGGCTTCTGCACACTATGGTTTGGGTGTTGCACTCATGCGCACTCACAAATACATGCCTGCAATTCGTGAACTAAAACAGGCACTGGTGTTGAATCCAAAATTGGCCGAAGCGCAACTTAAGATCGAAGAAGCTCATCGACTTGCGATGGGCGGCAGCCGCTAATCAGACAAATTTCAAGTTTATCTGTTATGTTGAATGAAATCCGCTGTGATGGAATCTCCTCTATAGCGCAGAGAGCGGATCGGTTCTGTTTACTGAATGAAGTGGGCCGAACGTTCCTCGACATAGAATCCGTCTAGAATCGCTTAGAAATAGAAGCCGGCAAGATGCCGGCGCTCCCGGGATCGGAAGCTTCAAAGCAACAGGATCGAAACCGACTTCAAAAGAGACGGGACTGAACCCAGCTCCAAAAGCAACGAGATCGAATCTAATGATCAAAGCCTTCGGAATTCATTGTCTTGTTTCAGTGTGAGAAAGTAGTTCTTAGTCATGCTTGTAGCCTTAGTTGGTCCATCAGGAAGTGGTAAGTCGTCAATCGGCAAAGTTCTTGCCGAGAAAATAAACTGGCGGTTTTGTGATGCCGATCGCGAAATTGAATCACGAATGGGACTCAGCATCGCCCAAATCTTCGAAACCTATGGCGAGACCGAATTCAGAAGACAAGAGCAAAGCTACCTGCAAAGTCTCATCTCCTTGAACAGGCGCAACATCATCTTGTCTACCGGCGGAGGGATGCCATGCTTTGAGAACAACTGGCAACTTCTCGAATCTCTTGGCAAAATCGTCTACCTGACAGCTCCAGTTGAAGTTCTTGTTACACGAGTAATGACAGGTGAAAAGCGCCCTCTTCTCTCTAGCGGCTCGGCAGACAGCGAAACGGCAAAGGAAGAACTTGGCAAGAAACTTGAAAAACTCATCTCTGAAAGGGACAGATTTTACAACCGTGCACGGTATAAAATTGACACCTCTAATGGCTCAGCAGAGAATCATGCAGAAGAGATCATTAGATCGTTAGCTCTGGTTTGATCGCTACCGCCAAGCGGGTAGGTAGATCACACAGAGTAGCTCTCTAGGAGGAATGAGGCTTGACGGTTTCCCAGGAAGAATTGATGTTTCTGCAGTCCCAACTTGAGGGCTTGGAATCTATATTTCTAGAACTCATTCCTTTCGGAGTTGAGCTCAAGCGCCAGCAGGTGCAAGATTACTATGAAAAGCGCTTTGACCAGGCGACAAGACCCACCGCAAACGTCGCGGAAAACGAGCTGAAAAGACAGTTCAACACCAAGGCGAATAACGTGCGTAACCTGGTGGACGCGGCCGAATCTTTGGGTGACGCCGGAAACAAGCTCAATTTGATCAGAGCTGCAGCAACATTGCCGGACGAACGCACAAAACCACTGAAAGGCAATATATCAGCCGTTTGTCAGAAACTCCTTTACGACAATGAGTTCGAACAGCAAACGCTCGCACAGGGCATGGCCGCAGGCGACCTTGGACACGTTGAAGCGCGAGTCTTACTCGGATCTCTGATGTTCTTGATTGTCGATCAGCTTAGCTGCAATGGACAAAACGTATCGGTCCAAGAATTGCTCGGCAAGATAATTCAATTCGTGACACAACGCGGCATTCTCGCTAGAAACGATCCATTCCTGATCGAAGCGCAATGCGCTCTCGAGGCGATGGCTGACGACTAGTTATGTCGGCACGACGACTACTGGTAATCAATGGGCCCAATCTCAACATGCTTGGGCAGCGTGAGCCGGACGTTTACGGAACTCAAACGCTGGATGAAATCAACGAAGGACTAAAAGCCTTCGTCAAGAAGAACGAAAGCGAATTGGGTGCGGCCGAACTGCAATTCGTGCAATCGAACATCGAAGGTGAACTTGTCACCATCATTCAGAACACAAAGAAGAATAATTTCTCCGGCGTTGTAATCAACCCTGGTGCGTTCGGACATACGTCAATCGCCATCAGAGATGCTTTCCTCTCGGTCGGCGTGCCCTTTGTGGAAGTGCATATTTCCAACACGTTTTCTCGTGAGGAATTCCGGCACAAGAGCTACTTATCTGACATCGCCCATGGTGTCATTATCGGGCTCGGAACGCAAGGATATGAGCTGGCAATTCGCGCACTATTGAAGCCATAAGTTAGACTATTTGCAGTGGGGTAGGTATTTCTGTACCAGCTTCTGGTTTCTCTGCTGAACGTCTGCTAATTCTGAGCAGGCAGATTCATCGCCTTTTTTGCAGAGATCGCTGGCAGCTTCTTCAGCTAGCGCATTTGCGCGGTCCGGCAAACTCATACGAGCCGTAAGCTTCTCTCCCAGGCACTTCAGGGCATCTTCCACAGAGAACCTCCAGCAACTACGCTTTAAGCACCTTTGAGAAGCTTAAAGGATAAGCTGTGCGATGCCCGTGCAAATCAAGCCACCAGCGCAAAAACAAAGCGAGAAGGTATATAAGGCAGATGCAGCAAAATCAAAAATAACTCATTTTAAGACAATTACGAATAAGTAATTAAGTCGCTAAACAAACAAGGGAAAACCTTTGAGGGATAGCTCTTCCCAGACGGTGCTTTTTTCAAGATATAATTTGAGATTGGCGCAGAAGCGCTTCTGTTGCCGTCGAACCTCTGGAGGTCAGTTTATACATGACTAAGAAATGCAGTCCTTTTTGCCTTGAGCACTGGATGATTGCCTCGGGCATTACAGTCGCTGCAGCAATCAGCTTCAGCTTTCTTCCAGGTGCCGCACTAGCTCAAGATAATGCTGCCACTCAGGAAACAACAGAGGCAGCTAGCACCGACGGCGACAAAGCAAGCAAGAAAGACAAAAAGAAAGATAAGAAGGCCAAAGCCGCAAAGTCCATGGAAGGCGATGACAAACCGTCAGTCGTGAAAACAAAAGGCACAGATGGTGCCCTCGAACAAAGCGATCCGGCTGAGCCAGAAATTCACGCTAACAAGAAAGACGAAGGCAAGAAAGAAGAAGGAGCGAAGAACCAGGATCCTTCCCGCCCGTTTAATCCAGCAGCTGTTCGTGACTACAATCAAGGCGTCGAATTGCAACAACAAGGCTTCTTGAACCAAGCCATCCAGAAATACAAAAGCGCAATTGATGCGGATGACAGGCTTGAGCAGGCATTTTGCAATCTCGGACTCATCTACATTGCTCAGCGCAATTTCGCAAAAGCAAGCGATGCATTTAAGAAAGCGATCGTGCTGAAACCATCGAACCCATTCTCCTTGAACGGCATGGGCAGCGTACTCTACTCGAAAGGCAAAGTTGCAGAAGCCATGGAAAAATGGCAAAAAGCGATCGAAGTAGATCAAAACTTCTACTCAGCATACTTCAACATGGCTAATGCTTGGAAAAACGAGAAGGACCTGCAGAAGGCTCTGGAAAACTACGTTCTCACCATCAAGACCAATCCAAATATGGCTGATGCGTACTACGAAGTCGGCTTGATATTTGCAAGACAACGCCATGCGGCTCAAGCGGTTTGCATGCTGAACAAAGCGATGCAATTGCAGCCGGACGGAGAATTCGTAGCTGAAGCGAAGAAGCAAGTAACAGCGCTCGACAGCTTGATGGGAAAAGATGATCCTGCCGACGGCGAAGTCAAAATGAACATCGTAGCACCGGCTCCAAAAGAAGAAAACACTGACGAAACCAGCAAATAATGGTTGAACTCCAAGGAAAACAGGAAGCCGTTGCCGGTTTGATCGATGGTGAAGTTATCGATGACTCCGATCGCGTCGCCGTTTGCATCAGGGGAGTCGTAAACGGTTTTCCAGCCCGCCTTGAGGCGTTCATGGTTGGTTTCCCCTGGTCTGTCAGTTACGCGCTCGAAACCAACATTGTCGAGAATCCAGACGAAGATCGCTCGCACTATGACAAAGATCAAGCAAAAATCAATTTTCTTCCGCGAATTGGAAAAGGATTCTGGTCGATCGCCTCGCGTCTCTTTCTGTTCGAAACCAAAGGGCAAAAGGTCCACGACAAGCGGCTTGAGAAGTGCATGATCATTACTTATGATAACGAAGAACCGGCACTACGCTTCGTCAAATATCCAGGCGTCTCTGAAATTCTCCTGACTCTGCATGATGATTGCCATTTGAAAGAAATGGTAGTGAAGACAGACGAAGGAATCTATTTCAACCAGGGCGTTAACTTCAAAGACATGGACCTGGATCTTTGCCAGGCAACATTCAAGTACATGGGCGAACTCAGCCAGGTCCTCTCAGAAGCCTTCTAAACAAGAAAGCGACGCAATGCGTCGCTTCTGGGGAATCGAAATACCACGCACTAGATTTAGTGGCGGCAGCGCGATGGGGCGGGGCGTTGGTTGCGAATCAGAATGCGGTTGCGAACGCTAATCTCGTAGCGATTGCCGGTGTCCGGTCCTTGAGTGCAGTAATAGTTGTTCTCGAAGGAATCATACATGTACACCGACCTATCATTCGAATCCGGTGCCGATGCCTTGTCCGTTAGCGGGCTGGTAATCACCATGTAAGGCATCTCGGTGGGTGCGGCTTGACCACGCTGCATACCAGTTTCACGTTGTCCGCTCTCATCGGTTCTGAACTTAGCTGAAACACTAAGGGGCTGCGAAACACGCGAGCTATCAACAAACTTGTCCATCTCGGTTCCGTTTCGATAATAGGTGCGCGTCATGTCTTCAATGCGACCGGCGCCCGGTACGCTAACACTCAAATTGCCATTAATATCAACGGAAGCGGATAAATTCTTTTTTGCAAGGCGAAGGGAGGCGTCCAGCTGCAATGTTTCAACGGAAGAGCGCTTTACACGACCCTCGTTATCAACTTCGTAGCATGAACCAAGCAATTGTGAATCGCGGAACGGACTGCGGTATTCAGTCACTCTATAGCCAGAACCGTCTGGCAGTGGCTCCTGAATTCGAGCATATGTTGTTTTGCCATCGGCACCTTTAAGAACATCCCAGTGCTTGTCTCCAGCCGTGGTGACACTGCAACGATCCTTGCCGACGAAATTAGAGAAGCGATCACCCTTGAAGAAATTAGAATCAACATCGCCGGGTGTCCTTTCCGAGTCCGAAGGAATAGTGATTTCGGAGGGTTTTCCAGGCTGTACTTTATCTACTGGCGTTCTATATAGATGGTCCGAAATATTCACCGAGGGCGCTGGGAAATGATCAAACGAGTCACGCGAGTGAGGATTATGTTTTTCATTCAGAATCGGAATGTCGCGATCTAAGACCTGGCGATGCCCAGGTCTGAATGGTTCGGGCTGATGCGTCGCAGGATCGCTCGGAAGAGCATCATTACTATGGATTGCCTCGTGTCGTTCGGACGGAATGCTGTGCGAGGGTCTGTCAGCGCGAACCACATCCTTCTGAGGGAAGTCGTTTGGCGCCGGTCTCATCGTCGCACTACGTTCAGAAAAGTCATTGGTTTGCGCTCCCGGATCCCTTCTGTCGACCGGATTAGACGGCGACCAAGTTCTGAACGGTTCCGGTGCGTGTTCATCAATGATCAATCCGCAGCCGAAGTCATCAGCCGGCTGAGCCTGACCCATACCGAGCTCACAGCGTCTTGTGCCCCATCGATTCATATCGTGGCGGAACGACTCATCCTGGAAGGGCGTTGCCGGTTCGTTTCGATCTGCACCTTCAGACCATGCGTTCATTAATGTCGAATCCATTTTTGTATTCCTCAACTCTTCGCCGGCCCTGCTTCCAGCTCCTCTGACTCTCTAAGAATAAAAAGGGATTGGGACATCAAGGGGTCTTACTCATGACATTTTTGGGTCCGAACCTTAAACTCGCGGGCAGGCACTGCGTCCACGATGCAGACGTATTCCCCAGCAGACACTACGCGGGATACGGCCTTGACTCCTACAGTGTTCCGCAATCGCGCGCAAACGGGACATCTGCGCTCACACCCCCACCGGAACCAGGCCCCTTCATCCACAGGGCTAAAGGCTGCTAAGATGTAGAGGTGCAGAGCAGGCTTTGCCGCAGCTGCCAAGCAGTACTCGCCAGTCTCCAGCTAAAAAGCTAATCAGTACAGTCGAGTTTGCATTCAAAACCGGATACATATTGGGATGAACGAAGAGAAATTGACATTGCAAACGAGTGAAGCCGAAGAAAGCCCCATGCTTTCTAAGCGCAGAGAAGCTGCCGTTGCAAAGCCTGAAGTCAAACCGAAGAAAAAGAGAAAGCGCGTTGCTGTTTTCACTATTTTGACTTTGTTGGCAGTGCTAGGAGGCGGCGGGTATTGGTACTACCTCTCCCAGCAAGAACAAATACCGGCCAATGTTTCAAAAAACACAGCAATTGTGAAAACCGGTAGCGTCGATTTCAAAGTCTCAGCAACAGGCGTCATTCGCCCAGTCAACCAGGTCAAAATCAGTCCGAAATTCACCGGGCTTTTGCGCAAACTTTATGTGAAGCAGGGTGACTTCGTCAAAAAAGGTCAGCTCATCGCCGTCATGGACGATAGCAATCTGAAGGGGCAGTTTCAGGCGGCAAGTGGCGCCGCAAAAGTAGCGGAAGCTAACTTTGAAAAGTCTCTTCACGGTAGTCGTCCTCAGGAGATCGCCGATCTGCAGGCACAACATGTAAAAGCACAGGGGCTTGTCCGTTACGCAACTTTGTCATTGTCGCGCGTTTCAGCAGACCTCAAAGCCGCACAAGCAAGCCTCAGACGAGATGAAACGAACGCTGGTCGCCTCAGCATGCTGGGCAAAGCGGGCGCTGTGTCAGATCAAGAAGCTCTCAATGCAGCAACAGTCGCCGATGTTGCAAGAGCGAATCTGGAGAAAGTTCAGCAAGATTTCAAACAGGCAGAAGCAGCTTTAGCACAAGCAAAGGCAGATCTCGACAGCGTCAAGAATCGATTGAGTATGTCTCGCGAGGGATTCAGGCGCGAAGACATCAAGGCGTCCCAATCTGCGCTATTACAAGCGCAAGGCAACCTGGCTTTTCTGCAAAGTCAAATGAACGACATGCGCATTGTTGCACCATTTGATGGAACCATAACGCAGAAATTCACCGATGAAGGAGCGATTGTAACGCCGACAACATCGTCAGCAACATTGTCAGCGACCTCTAGTTCCATAGTGAGCTTGGCTGGAGAACTAGAATTAGTGGCATCAGTATCAGAAACAGATTTGCAGAACATCCACAAGGGACAAGCAGTGACATTAAGCGCGAATGCTTATCCCGACAAGAAATTTCACGGCAAAGTAACGTTGATTGCCCCAGAGGCTGTCGTAACTCAAAACGTCACAAGCTTTGAGGTCCACACAAGCATCGATGATGATCCGCAACATCACCTGATGTCCGGAATGAACATCAATGCCGATTTCGACTGCGGTAAAAAAGACGGCTGCTTGCTGGTTCCAACAGTTTGCGTAGTCTCAAAGCATGGAAAGTCCGGGGTCTATGTTCCGAAGAAAGACGGCTCCCCTCGTTTCAAACCAATTGCGATTGGTCAAAGCACTGGCAGCAATACCGTGATCACCTCTGGCTTAAAAGAGGGTGACAAGGTATTTCTCGGGCTAAGCAAAGATCAGCTTATCGAAGAAGGTTACGCCGAAGATCCCAATGATAAATCCAGCGGCGGCCGCGGTGGTCGTGGTGGTGGCATGGGCGGTGGCAAGAACAGCGCACCGATACCGCGTGGCTTCGGAAAGAAAATGTAAATCCCATGAACTTGCTGGAACTCGTTGGCATCGCCTGGCAAAGCATAATGGCAAATCGCCTCCGAAGCACACTTACCGTGCTCGGAATCATCATCGGTATTGCCGCCGTGATCACGCTGCTGGCCATAGGGCAGGGAGCAAAGGTCGAGGCGGACAAACAGATCCAGGCACTTGGTACCAATATCATCTTTCTGCGAGCCGGAGCGGCGAGCACGGGGCACGTCTCTATGGGAATGGGGACTGCCGCCACACTTACATGGGAAGACGGCAAAGCAATAAAAGAAACATGTCCAACCGTGGACAATGTTGCGCCAGGCAACATGACGCAGCAACAAGTTCAATTTGGAAATATGAACACAAGCACCACCATCTGTGCTACCACGCCCGATTATACGGATGTGCGAAATTTCAAGCCCGAGCAGGGTCGTTTCTTTTCCGAAGATGAACTCGAACATAACGCTCGCGTTTGTGTTGTCGGCCAAACGGTCGCTGACAATCTCTTCGTTGACACTAATCCCATCGGAAAAGAAGTCTTGATTCGCGGGGAGTTGTTTCAGGTTGTCGGCGTCATGGAAAAGAAAGGCGCCACCCAATTTATGGATATGGATGACCAGATCTTTATCCCGCTCACGACTGGCTATCATCGTTTGTTCGGTTTGAAAGCCGTCACCGGACATAACGTCAACTGGGTAACAATCAAAGCAAGAAGCGACGATGATGTCCTCCCGGCGCAGTTTCAAATAACAAACTTGATGCGGCTGCGGCATAAGATTCGTCCACCTTTTCAGGATGACTTCATCTTGCGAACACAGAAAGAGTTCCTACAGACGGCCGAATCTGTCACAGGCATTTTCACAGTGCTGCTCGGCTCCACCGCAGGCATATCACTACTAGTTGGTGGCATCGGTGTAATGAACATCATGCTGGTTTCGGTAACTGAACGCACACGCGAAATTGGAATCAGGAAAGCGCTAGGAGCAAGGCCAGGTGACATACTCTGGCAATTTGTGATCGAGGCAACCGTGCTCACTCTTTCAGGCGGACTAACCGGAATTGGAATTGGACTGGGAGCTTCCTGGGCGGTAAACAATTTTGCAAAATGGACAACGGTCGTCACCCCTGAATCGGTGATTCTCTCATTCATCGTTTCACTCGTGGTTGGTCTCTTCTTTGGAATCTATCCAGCTCGTAGAGCCGCAAACCTCGATCCGATCGTGGCATTGAGATCTGAATAGATTCGAAGAACTCGGCTCAAAAAAAGTGGCTACCCGAACCGGCGAATTTTTAGCTATGAAATACCTACTTTTAGCTTCGTAATTGGCTCTGCAGGGTATAAAGTACATGGTGCCCGAAATTCCCCCTTTCGAGCCGGAGGTCCCCAATGGAAGCCATACCCTGGCATGACCGCCCAGCGCAAAAGCGCTGGAAGCTTCAACTCGTCCACGCAGAAACATCCCTCAAGGTTGACAAACATACTGAAGAACTCTATCAAGATGCATTGCACCAGGCTGCACAGCAAGTCGGGCACGACCATCCTGATGTTGCAGAGGCAGCCACCTATCTGGCTGATCTCTACATGTTCCTAGAACGCTTTACCGAAGCAGAAGCCTTATATCGTCGCGCTATCAAAATCTATGCCCACACACTTGGCGACGACCATATGGTATATTCCATGTCGCTGCGCAATCTGGCAGCCTGTCTTGAAGCTCGAGGCAAAAAGACGGACGCTGAGAACGTGCGCTTGCAGGCCAGAGGAATCTTCGGTTAGCTTCTAAGTGATAAACCTGCGCGACATCTCTCGTGTTTATGAACTTGGCTCAGAACCAGTTCATGCACTTCGTGGCGTCAGCCTTGATATCACCGGCGGTGAATACGTCGCGATTATGGGCACGTCCGGCTCAGGCAAATCCACGCTCATGAACATAATCGGCTGCTTAGACCAGCCGAGCGCCGGTGTGTATTCACTTGATGGTCAAGAAGTGCAAGACCTGGATGAAGATGAACTAGCCGCAGTCAGAAACAAGAAGCTCGGATTCGTTTTCCAACAATTCAATCTCCTGCCGAGAATGTCGGCAATTGAGAATGTCATGCTTCCGCTCGTTTACGCTGGCATTCCAGAGAAGGAACGGCGCGCACGAGCAGAGCGCGTCTTGCGCCTGGTGGGTCTGGGCGGGCGAATTGATCACAAGCCGACGCAATTATCCGGCGGACAACAGCAGCGCGTATCGATCGCGCGGGCGCTGGTGAATCAACCAGCAATTTTGCTTGCGGATGAACCCACAGGCGCGCTCGACAGTGCAACCTCGTCAGACATAATGACACTGTTTCAAGAATTGCATAACGATGGCATGACCGTCGTGCTTGTAACACACGAACCTGACATCGCGTCATATGCCAAGCGCCTGATCAAGCTGAAGGACGGCGTAATACAAAGCGACCAAGCTCAAAGGGGGTTGAGAGCTTGATCGCTTAGTGTTGTCTCGCCGTTGTATCTATCTATTTGAGGTATGCATCTAAGTTGCGCATGCGGCTGTGCTTACGCAATTTATACATTGCTCGTTGCTCGACCTGACGAATTCTCTCTCTTGAGAAACCGAGGATTTTGCCCGATTGCTCCAGGGAAAGCGGCTCACCAGTTTCGAATCCGAATCTGAGCTTGATTACAGCACGCTCGCGTTCTGCAAGGCAGCTCAAAAGTTCATTGATATCTTCGCTGAGAAGATGTGAGGTCGTCTCAAGATCAGGTTGGCGCGAGCTTTCGTCTTCGATGATCTCACCAAGGGTGGTATCATACTCGTCCCGATAGTTATTATCGAGGGAGACCAAATCGCTAGAAGCTTCAAGCGTGAGCAGGAGTTTTTTCTTGCTCCATTTGCTGGCCTCAGCAATCTCGTCGATCGTCGGCTGCCTACCGAGTTTTTCGCGCAAATCGCGAATCAACTTGCGCAATTTGCTCATCTGTTCATGCATGTGAACAGGGATGCGAATAACCCTGGACTTGTCGGTCAAGGCTCTAGTTATCCCCTGACGAACCCACCAAGTGGCGTAGGTAGAGAACTTATAGCCCTTTTCAGGATCAAACTTTTCAACCGCGCGAATCAAACCCAGGCTGCCTTCCTGAATGAGGTCAAGAAGCGGCAGGCCCTTGTTGATATATCTTCTGGCTATACTGACGACCAGGCGCAAATTGCTCTGAACCAGACGGTTCTTCGCGTGTTGGTCGCCGCCGCGTGCACGGCGTGCCAGTTCAATCTCTTCCTTGCCTGTCAACAGCTTGTGGCGATTGATCTCGCGCAAGAAGGACTTCACGGAGTCGTCATCCTCACGCCGGCGGGTCTCTGTAGTCTCAACGACAGCTTCTTCGCCACCGGGAACCAGCTCTGTTATCTGCCCTTCCCCGGAGTCGAACGCTGTGCTTCCATCGAGGCTCAGCTCATCCTGAAATTCAACCTGTGTGGCACCGACGGCCTTTTTCAAGCGCGGTACGCTCTTTGGTTTTAATGCTCTAGCAGTTCTTGCCATAGTTCCCTGATTCCTAGATGCGCTTGAACATAACTCAACCAACGGGACGCAAAAGAGGCCCCGCTCAGCGGAGATACATTTATCGCATTACTTTTGAAGTGTCACAGATCGAAATGACGGGTGGGGAGGGTCGAGGTTCCCGAAATTTGTTAAGGCAACATGAAGACTTTGTACTTTAATCTGAATTCGATAAGCTGCGTAAATGCTAGATAAATTACGCTTTCCGGGGCTTATCTCGGCCCATGACAGGGCAGATCAAGTTAGAGGTTGGAGATTATATCTTCGCTTGACGACAATTAGGAGTTTCGGGGCTGGTTAAATTAAGAGATGGCCGACGAGGAACTGACTGAGTTCGACAAACTAATCAAGAGCGGAATCGACCTATTGAATTCCGACAGACTAACTGAGTCAGAAGAAAAGCTGGCTGAGGCTCTTAAGATTGCCAGCGCGCCAGACGAAAAGTTTCAAGCAATTCGCTCCCTACTCAACTTGTCAGGGAAATACATAAAACTAGGTTACGAGCAGCCACGAACTCTCCAATACTACCTTCAAACAGTTGATGTGGAAGAACGAACACGCATCATGGAATTGATGGCGAGCTTGTACAAGCAAATGGAAGATCTCGCCGGCGCTGAACGCATTTATGTCGAGATCTATGACCTTCGCGTGCAATCTCTCGGTCCAAACCATCCTGACACTATGGGTGTGCTGCAAACTGCAGCAATGCTGGTGCAAATGCAAGGCAAGTCGCCTGAAGTTCTGTACGCCAAGGCATACAACGCAACCAGACAGGCAGCAATCGAAGAAAGAGAACGCTCCACTACTAATCTTACCGAAGAGATTCCGATTGTACGGCGCTCCGGCGCGCGCACCATGACTGACATGCAGGCAATTTCGCATTTGCTCACATCAACTGCAAAACTACCAAAAATGGGGCGCCCAGGTACGCCGGATCCGACATCAGCAGATCTGGTAGCTGCAGCCGAGGCTGCGGCGGAGGCGAAGTCCGCAGACCCAAGCGTAGCGACAGACAACGCATCAGTGGCAGAATCGGTGCAGGCGAACGCCGAAGCGACCGATATGGCATCAAGTTCTGAACTGGCGCCTGATTCTCACGCACCTGGGTCACAAAATACAGGTGTTAATGCTGCTTTAAGTCCGGTTGACACACAAGAAATACCACTTCAAAGTTTTGAGCCGCCGGCGGCGGACCAGGCTCAATTAGCTTCAGCAGAGCAAAAAGGAACGCGAGCAACGGATGCGAAGGCGCTATTAGAGCTGTCAGCGGAGCTTGCCGAATTCGCCATAGCACTTTCTGATCAAGCAGCATTATTAGCTGAGCGGAGTTTAGAGATTGCCAGGAGCAACAGCGCTTCTGATGCCGTGCTTCAGAAACTTCAAGAAGACGCCACTCGTGCTCTGCAAAATATTGCAGAAGCACAACAGCGATTTATTAATGCCCAGGCGAAGATCAACGAGGTTGAGGAACAGCTCAAAGCTGTTCAAGCACCGGGCTCTGAAACGGAAGGTGCAGGTTCTGTCAATGGCGATGCTGCTGCAGCAGATGCAGTACACGCAACAGTAGCATCATCACATGAGGCCCCCGTTCGTGAGTCCATGACAGTTGGATCGGTCGATAAACATCCCACGGGTCAACACAGCATTTACCCACCGGGTCTAAGAATTGCTGCAATACCACAGCGCATTACTATCGCAGATATTCAAGCTGCAGCAGCCGCACATGCCGCAGCTGAAACAGATCCGCAAGCAGTGCTGGATGCTCGAGCGAACATCAGTGCTGAAGCTCTGGCAAAAATCAAAACTACATCTTCATCTCCGCTCTCGATGATCGATGACATGATCCAGGGCTCCAGTGCTGTCGAACAAGAACCGTCTTTATCCCTTGCACCGGATGCGCAGCCCGAAATCGTCACCAAGAATCTTCTGCTGGAACCAGGTTGGCAAAGCATCATCGTGCAGTGGGAGCAGTTTTTCACTTCATTAAAGATAAGATTGGCAGCTGTTTTTCAACAACAAATGCCAGTGCTCTACACCGATGTACTGAAGAAGAACCAAGAGCTGTTTGACAAAGCCTATCCGACTATCAAACAGATAGATTTCCGTTTTGTCTTCGAAGAGCATGATCAACTAGAAGACGAAATCAGGGCTGACCTCGATATCGCTAACGCATTTAAGCGCATCTACTCAGCATGGGATGGCAACGCTCGATTCACTCCGCACGAGATCGCGAACACTTATGCCTGGCTGAAGAGATCTGTCAGTCTTGGACCTTTCCATCAGGACAGCCTCCGTAGCTTGTTCCGACTTGGAATGATTCTGATGGATCAGAACAGACCCGTTCCGAAATGCGAGCCAGAACTAGGGCTCAAATTAATGCGTTTCGTTCGGGCAGCTTCAGATAACCATCCAAAATTCAAAGTCTTAGATCGCATTCGCAACGCCACCATTCTCGCGAAGAGTCTTTTGCAATGCAAGCAACCAGAGGAAGCGCTCAATCTATTCAACATTGCATACCGCGCCGCAAAAACTTGCGATGACGTAAGCCCGAGTGAAATGACCGATCTGCTCAAGAATTTGGCAATGTGTCACGAGACGATGGGGAACTATCAAGGAGCTACGGATCTCTTTGAGCGCATCCGGCGCGTGCAAGAAGCAATGTCGCGCAACTCTGAAGACTTGTGCGAAACCACCATTCACCTTTTGACAAATTATCGAATCTTGAACAACGAGCAGGCGGCGACAGCATGCCAACAAAGAATTTTGTGCGAACTTGATTGGTTGGAGAATCCAAATCCGATGAAGCTATTTGCGGCTGGAAAGTGCGAGGAGATGGTACAAATGGATCTGGCCGAACAGCTCTGCAAGGACGTTCTATCGCACGCAGAAGGTGATGATTCATCGGCATCAAAGGCGCTGGTACTTTTGGCGCGAGTTTACGAAAAGACAGGAAGAGCGAAGGAAGCAGACCGTATCAAAATCGTTCTATCGAGGCAATCACGATGAAACTCAATCTCGGTGCAATAGATTCGGATAGCTACAAGCGCATCTACCAGCCGATGCCAAATTCGGTGGCAAGACAGCCAGCGGCTGCTCAAGTCATTGTCGCCGATCAGATATTGAACCAGTGTTTGAGCACCTGCGGCAAAGCCACTTTCAAAACTGATTTTTTGTTTCCATTAAAGAGTATTTTTGAAGCGGGACATTACATTGATCCACAATTCCACCTTCTCAAAGAGTGCGAATCGTTTGTCCAGTCATTGGGTAAGCCACCATCTATGGAGTCATATCCCTGGTGGTTGAAGCTGGTTTCGCGTCCCACGATTTTACTGCGCGGGGAGCAACTAGCCCGCTTCTCCCACTTGCTACACGACTCAAAATTCATCGAAGTTTATTCGCAACAGGCGGCAAACGGACATCAAGCGCGTGCGGGAATAGAACTTTGCCTCTTTCTCGACGAATCAGTAAGAAGAAATTGCTGGGTACTCAGCCAACTCGAAGACCCCCACATGAACTAATGCAACTAGTCAATAGAGGCTTCGAAGATTCGTAGTATGGAGCGCGGACATCTTGTCCGCCCATAGTATGGGCAGCGGACGTCCCGTCCGCCCATAGGCAGATTCTACTATCTACGCTACAGCTTTAGGGAGACTCTACCTCCAGCGAAACTCCGAATGCGAAGCTGCAACGCGCTTCGCGCTTATGGGCGGACAAGATGTCCGCGCTCCATACTAGCTGCAAATATCTGCACTAGACCAAGCTGAGATGAGATGAGATGAGATCGCCAGCAGCATCATCTTGTCCGCCCATAGTATGGGCAGCGGACGTCCCGTCCGCTATTTCTCAATCCCAACTCAAAATCGTAGACCCAAACGCAGAGACCCTCCACACAGATTTAACCTGCGTGCCACTATGATGCCACGCCGATTACATTAGCATTTCCTAACCATTACATGGCTATGGGAAGAGCACACCAGATCCGCCAAAGATAGAAGGTGTTTTCCCAATCTCGGCAGCGCTTCAATTTACTCCATCTCGTCTTCCCAGCCAGGAAGACCATTTCACTTCAGCAAACATGGAAAGACTATACAAAAGCGACAGCTACCAGAGTGTGGCTGCAAACGACTTGAAGCTCGGCGGCTCTTCTGAGAACGTTGAGTCGAAGCAATTGAAGATGCCGTCGATGAGCTCGACGCTATCTGATCTTTTGGATCCAAAGATCAACAATCAATTCAAAATCAACAAGCTACCAAGTTTGCCGAAATTTGAAATTCAAGGCGCAAGCAATTCTGAAAAGCAAAAAGCGGGTCCAACGGGAAGCAACAAGGCGCCCGAAAAATCAAACGAAATTCCGAATATTTATCGACCACCTCTGGATTTTGATGATCCACCAAAAACAAGCGATAAGAAACCAGAGCAAGGCAAGCCACAGGAAAAACAAGATCCAAAGCAAGACCACGGCAAAGCGCCTGAGAAACAAGACACCGGCAAATCAGCTCCGAAACAGGAGCCGGCAAAGCCACCGGAAAAACCGCAAACAAGTTTCGAGCCACCGAAACGGAAGGACCTATCGACAGGCAATTCGACAATTCCGACATTGCCACCATTGATAGTGCCGTTCGATCCACGCCCCGACAAGCCGGCCACGCCTCCAAAGAAGAATGACAATTGGTTTCCCACGCCTGAAATAAAGCCGGACCCAACACAAAAGGAGCCATGGCCTAGAACATTGACACCTATTGTGCCAAGAGATTACAGTGGAGATCGGCGAACACCGTCAGATGCGCCCCAGACACATCGCGACAATAAAGTCGCCGCCTATTGGCGTGGAAAATCGATCTCAGATCCCGAACTCATAAGCAAGGGCGTTCTCGAAGCATCTTACATTCAAGAAGTTCGGAGCAGGCACCCCGATGCGATTCTGATCGGAGAGAACGGCAATATTCGGTACATGAACTCCAACGGTGAATTCACATTGAAACAAAACGTGCCGCTCTGGCTCCCGCGGGCTGCCGGACTCGCGTTCCTACGTGCACAGGAAGAAGCAACGAGGAACGGTGTTCCGATCCGCCTCGAAGACGGCCCACGCAATTACAATCCGGCTGGTAGAACAAACAGTCAACAACAATCCGCAGTACGAACAGCAAGGATAGCAGCGCGAGTCGGCGCTTCACGCCACCAGAGTAGCGGCGCCATGGATCTTCAAAATTGGAACAATCCGGTGGTACAGAGAGCACTGAGGAACAACGGCTGGCAGCACGGTGATGGGCGCGGACCAATCGCTAACGACTACCATCATTGGAGCTACGCCGGAGGATAGTGTCGTCCAATCCCGAGCAATCCTCACAATGCCAACTGCATAACTCAACATTGGCGCCTCGTCAGAAGCATCAGAAGATAAGATTGGCGGAACGGTGTGCGATGCTTATGGCGAAGATATTACTTATTGAAAGGGATCAAAACATCCTGCAAACGGTCTCTGTGCAACTTCGCAGGGACAACCACCAAATCGAACCGGTCAGCAGCGCACTTGAAGCGCGGCATTGGCTAGAAAATGGTGCGTTCGATCTTGTCATTATCGATTCAAACTTGCCGGACGAGCCGGGGTTGCACCTTCTAAGGTGGTATCGACGCAAAGGAAATTTGCCGGTTATCATCCTTAGCGATCGAGGCAGCATAGACGACCGCACAGAAGGCTTAGATGCTGGTGCCGATGATTTTCTTATCCATCCTTTCAGCTTAAGAGAACTTTCGTCGCGGGTGCGCGCACTGCTAAGACGCCCTGGTCTGATCTGTGACTACCACCGGATCGGAGATTGGGTATTGAATCCGACGACATTGTCCGCACATTTCAACGGTAGACAAGTAAAACTGCGTCCTCGCGAATTTGCCTTGTTAGAATTTCTGGCAAGACACCCAGGAGTGATTTTCAAAGCGAACGAACTAGTACTTCGTGTCTGGCCGTCCAATAGCGAAGTAACAGCCGAGGCACTGCGCACAACAGTGAAAAGGATTAGACAACAGCTGGGTGATCGAATTATCGAAGTAATCGCCGGAGCCGGATATAAACTAGGCTCTAGCGAAAGAGAAGTTGCGTAAGTTTTGCATCGAGGGCGGCAAATGGCGTCGCCCTACATCTCTAAACTTCGCCCCGTTAAATCGCCGCGCCGCGGCTAGCAGCCTTAGACTGATCGCGCTCAGCGATTGAGTATACATATTCTTCCGGCCAGAGCAGAATCGAAGGCAAAGTTAGATGGCGTACAAAGAGTGCTGGAGAACTATCAACAACGGTGATGCGTTCACCCGCTACCTTGCGAGTAGGGATCACAACAAGTGTGTTTTGAAATTGTTTCTTATCAACGCTGCCACCGTCCGGAACGCACCAGTTATCGTGATAAACCGATATTTGACCATCAGCCGGGGCAACCGCCATAGGCACATCTGCAAGCCGGCGATTCGATTCTCTAATGTCTTTTATGAAGCTCTCCGGAGCCTCCTCATGAGCTCCACTGGAAAGGCAAAGCAAGACCGGATTCACGTTCAATGTCATTGCCATATCTAGACATGAATTGATGAAGATCTCATTGATGTGATCCATCGAAATCATGATCGTCATCGAGGTCCAAACGGTGCATTTATCCTGGACCACCAACAATGGTCTCGCGCACTCATTGCTGAGAGCCTCTGCAATCGACAAACGCATAAATTGTCCAGCTGCATCCGGTACAGCTCCCTCATCGCCGGCGCTGATTGTATGCTTAACCGCCGAGTGCGGGCGATGACCAATCACAACCAATTTGTGATCGAGAGCGCGCTTGCATATTTGAGCTATCGGATTACCTTCGTCCACGATACAAATATCATCCACGCCGCGCTTTTTCGCTTCGCTCGTATACGCTTCTGCAAGCTCCTCACCCAGACAAAAGAGAGACTTACAGAGCTGCTGGTAAGCATTCAGATAGCTAGTAGACTTGAGAAAGGCGGGATTTTCGTGTCCAATAAATTCCCAGGCGCTATGTGAATCGACAACGTGATGTGCAGTGATCGTTGCTTTCAACTGAGTCGCCAGGTTCCAGCATACTTCAGTGGCATAGCGAGACTGCTGAGACCCGCTCAGTGCTAATAGTATGGATTTGCCTTTCATAACGGTAACCCTCTTGCTCGCTTTCCTACATACAGGGATACCACGGGATTCGAGATTTTTTGGCAGTCTTAAGCTCTTTCGCCGGAATTGACTAAGGCGTTGAGAATTGATACGGCGACATTGGTCCAGCGGCTCGAGCTAGCGGTTCACAGCCTTTGGCATTCTGATAATCTCTACAGAACAAGGGGAACGACCAAGCACTGATTCTGCCACGCTACCCAGGAGAAAACGGCTCATTCCAGTTCTTCCATGAGATCCCATCACTATGAGATCTGCCTGCCAAGTTTCGGCCTCATCAACGATGCAGTCCCTAATACTTCCCGTTACCACCTTTCCTTCAATTCGGCTCTCCGGAAAAGCCCGACGCATTTCCGTTTCAAACTCGAGCACCGTCGAGTGATGAAGTGTGTTGAGCGCCGATTGCGCTTCTCTGGCTGAGGAAGCATAGCCAAGCTGCCAATCGCCATAAGCCGGTGGAATGAAAGGCACCACGCTTAATATCAAAAATTCGGTAGTATCCGGCCAGGGCCTGGTCAGGACGGAATCTAGAGCAGAACGAGAAAATTCCGATTCGTCGGCGGCAATAAGTACTTTCATTTTGCGCCTCCCTTTAGTTAACCGGTTCATTACTTATTATAGTTTGTCGATTCCTCAGCGACATTTCGACCTTTGAGTGCACAATTGCACAGTCGCGGACTCGCAATACACGCAAATCTTTTCTCGGCATGGGAAATTTGCCGGGCCATTCGTGTATTTAAGAGTGCTAGAAAATCCCCACAGGTTTTCCCCCTCTTATATAACTTTTGGGTAGACAAATGAGTCACAACGTAGAAAGTCTTTTGGACTCATCGTCCAAAGCAGGTATTGGTTATGGCATTGAACAATTTGCAAAAGGGCTCGTCCACACCGGAATAGAATCACCGGTTAACGCGATTCTGCAAGTTGGCAGCAAAGCAATTCAATCAGAGCACGTTCCGAAGCTCCAACTGACAGGAGCCCCGGATACAGGATCGCTTGCCGGAATGGCCGGTTCAATGACCGGCGCGGCAATAGATTTTTATCTGCTCCACAAAGCAGCCGCTCCTGCTTTTGAGAAAATCGGGTTGAACGGTATAAGCACAGGGTCCCAGGTTGGGCGCATGGCTTTAACAGGAGCAGTCTACGAAGGCTTGCTACTGGAAAGCGATCCCAACAGCAAGAACTTCTTCGGCGATCGATTGAAAGCGGCGACAGTCGGTGCCGGCACATTCGCAGTAATGGGAGCGACGGCGGCTGGAGTCGACAAACTCGGTATATTTGCAGTCCCAGAAGCCAGAACTCTTTTAGCCAGCGTTGGACATGGCGCCCTGACAGGGTCCATAGCCGGCGTTGCAAGAGCCGAGATTAATAGCATAGTAAAAGAACAAAGATTTGCATCCGGCAGTGAGGTACTGACAGATACATTCCAGTACGGAACATTTGGAGCAGTCTTTGGAGGACTGAGTTACGCGCAAAATGCGTATGCAAATGCAATGAGGCAAAAGCTAGATTCGCGCCCTGTATCATTTCAAGCTGATGACAGTCATAAGGTCTTGGATATTAAACGTGATGCCAATGGCAACGTAGTCAAAGCCGTAATCGAGCGCCCTGCATATGAAGACAGATCGTACATCATTCACGAAACCCTATCAAAAATGACTGATGGTACCTGGAGCACCAGCGCCAGATTTGCCCGCGAGATGAGGAGAGCAAGATGGTGGGTCGACGGTCTTTCGGTTAATCAGACAGCTGACGGAACACTCGCAATCCTTCGAGACGGAAAGCCTTTTGGAGCTGGATACGATAATTACGTATCCGTTTTCAAGCCCAATAACCAGGGTTTCCAAAATCTGTATGTAGATAAGCCAGGATTTGATCCGAGCCTGGTTAAATACAATGGCGCTAACGTTATAATGGATAATGGCAGCTATCGCGAGTACAAAAACAATAACCTTCAAAAGCTCGTTCAGAAGGATGGTCAAGCAGCCTCCGTAACTTACAAAGCTGACGGGACTGTGGAAGAAATTCGATTGAGAGACGGCGCAAAAAATAGCCAGATGGTTATCCGACCAGAAAAGAATGGCAGCTGGCAGGTCGCCCATGACAACTATACTTATAATTGGAATGGGAAGATCGATCTGAAATCTGATGCTGGCAATCGCGGATTCGTTGAATTCAAAAATCCTGATGGTAGCGTCCATCAACTCAAGCCTGATGTGCAAATAAAGTATCTGACCGATCTGCTGAAAAACAAAATGACGCTGTCTGATGGTCCGACTCATTTGCCTGTAGTAAATGTAGACAAGTCCGGCAAGATCGTTATGACGGAATCAACGAGGATGTATAGGCCCGTAGTAAATGACGAACCGATCAAGAATGTCAGCCAAGAAATCAAACCTGGAGACAAAATAATTCTCTGGGAAGACATTGGAGATCGAGGGCCAGACGTGATCGGACGAATACTGCAATGGGGAAAAACTCCAAGTGGAATTCCAACTTTGGATGGAAAAACTCTTCAACCGGGCAGTCGCCATCAATTCTTGATGCCGACAAGTGAAAATCATACTTTAACGGATGGGCAGTTTTACAGACGATACAGACTTGGAATCAAAGGTGAGTTCTAAATCCACTTCTTTGAACGCAAGAGAGCAAGAATTGCAATTGAAGTAAAGATCATCAAAGCAAGTGCGAAGAAATATCCAAAGAACCAGTTCAACTCAGGCATGTTGAATTTCGACACTTCAGGATTGAAGTTCATGCCATAGACTCCGGCGATAAATGTCGGCGGAATGAAGATCGTTGTGATAACTGTCAACACTTTGATAATTTCGTTCATCCGATTGTTCACCATGCTGAGATGAATATCCATCATGTCGATGGTTAGCTCTCGATACATTTCGACGAGATCAATTATGCGGGCGATGTGATCGTAGCAATCGCGCAAGTAGATACGAGTGGTATCAGATAGAAAGGGATGACTATCTCGCACCAATGTATTAATCGCGTCGCGTAGAGGCCAGACTGCCCTGCGCAAGCTCAATACTTCCCGTTTCATCTTGTGGATCTCAGCCGAAATATCTTTGCGATCCGACTCTAAAATTACGTCTTCTAAATTGTCAATTCGCTCACTCAGCTTATTCAGAACCGGAAAATACGCATCAACTACGGCGTCGATAATCGCATAACACAAATAGTCACTGCCATGGTTTCGGATATCTCCATAGCCTTTGCGGATGCGCTCCCTGACGGTGTCCAAACAATCGCCACCTTCTTCATCCTGAAAGCAAAGGACAAAACGGTCGCCTAAAAACATGCCCAACTGTTCGGTTTCGCCAGAATCCATATGGAGAGGCATTCGCGTCACGATAAAAAGATGGCTGCGATAATCCTCTACCTTCGATCTCTGGTGGACAGTCGTGCAATCTTCAACTGCCAACTCATGTAAATTGAATGCAACTCTGAACTGATCGAAAATCAGCGGATCCTTGCACGCCTCTACATTGATCCAATTCACCGGATACTTGGCCAATTTTTCCTTTGCCGCTGCCACCGAATTTAGTGTCAATTCTTCATAGCCGTCTGGACCATAGCCAGTCCATTCGATCAAAAAACAGTTGTCGGCTTTTTCTATCCCATCGGGTGCAGTGCTGTTCTCAGTTGACATCGCTTCCATCAATCGACCAGTGAACCCCGTCAAATTACCACATAATTGCCCCATTTCCGGGAAGGCACACCCACACTTCTGTATACTGGAAAGGTTCAAATTGTTTTGATGACCGGGAGGGAAGTCATGGACAAAAAGTTCTTTGTACTGGCAGCAATTGCGTCGCTTGCCATCATGCCCGCAGTCCAAGCGGACGAAGACAAGGCCGTTACTGACGGTGCTAAGGAGCCTGGAAAATTCAAGAAGGCAGTAGTCGAATTGAAAAAAGGCGCCAGCGTCCTTGTGAAAGGAAGCGAAGGTGTTATAAAAGACAGCGCTAAGGGAGTTGTAAAAGGCACCGAAGGCGCCGTCAAGATGACCGAGAAAGGTGTTGGCGATGCTGCAAAAGGTACCGTCAAAGTCGGAACAGACGTCGTCAAGGGAACTGGCACAGTAACCAAGGACACCGTTAAAGGTGCCGCTGGCGTTACCAAAGACGCCGTCAAAGGTGCTGCCGGCGCTACCAAAGACACAGTTAAGGGCGCTGCAGGCGTTACCAAAGACGTTGTCAAAGGCAGCGAAAAAGCTACCAAAGACGCTGTAAAAACGACTGAAACCGTCACCAAAGACGCAGTAAAAGACACAGCAACAGCTGGTAAAGCCGTCGTCAAGGGGACCGAGAAAGTCGGCAAAGACGCAGTCGGTAAGTAAGCACTAACAGCAACTTAATCGATAAGCTGGATATACTATTCGACAAGCTGGCCGAAAGGCTGGCTTGTCGGCTAATTACCCCTAATTTCAGGTGAACAAATGCGGGCTATTGTAATTAAGCGTCCGGGCGGGCCAGAAGTTCTTACACTGGAAGAAGCAGCAGATCCCCAAGCAGGCAAGGGCGAGGTCAAAGTCCGTGTCAAAGCAGCCGGTGTAAACCGTGCAGATTCACTTCAACGAATGGGACACTATCCATCGCCGCCTGATTCACCGCCGGATATACCAGGTTTGGAATTTGCCGGTGTAATCGAAGAATTGGGGCCGGGCGTCGATCACCTGCAGGTCGGAGACAAAGTATTCGGCATCGCAGGTGGTGGCACTTATGCCGATTTCGTGATCGCTCATTCACGTTGCGTTGCTCGCATGCCGGTAAATCTATCCTTCGTGGAGGCAGCCGCAGTACCAGAGGTATTCATCACGGCATATGACGCGATGGTAAGCCAATGCGTACTTGCCTCCGGTGAGACCGTGTTGATCCACGCAGTCGGAAGCGGCGTTGGCGTCGCAGCATTGCAGCTCGGAAAATTATTCGGCGCTCGCGTAATTGGCACAGCCAGATCCGAAGATAAAATCCAAAGAGCGCGCAGCTGCGGACTGGATCATGGATTAATCATTCGCGACGGGAAATTTGCCGAACAGGTGAAGAGCATCACAAATGGTGCAGGCGCGGACATTATTGTGGAGCTCGTGGGCGGGCATTACATTAATGAGGACGTTCACTGCGTTGCGACGAAAGGACGCATCATCGTTGTCGGGCTGGTCGCCGGATTACATTGCGATGTGGATTTCGGCCAAGTATTAAGGAAGCGGGTCACTATAAAAGGAACGACCTTACGAATGCGACCGCTTGAAGAGAAGATTCTCGCTACCAGGATGCTGGAGAACCATATTGTTCCTCTAATTGAGAAGGGGCTTCTAAAACCGATGATAGACAAGGTTCTTCCGCTCGCACAAGCCTCTGAGGCTCATGAATTCATGGATAAAAACAAGAATTTCGGTAAGATAGTACTTGAGCTATCAAAATAAGGCAAAAACTCATTAAGTGAGCAGCCAAAACGAACAACACAAAACTTCGGGAAAATCGAGCCCGGCAATGCGAACCTTCAAACCTGACGAGTTTGACGGCATCGACGATCCTTTGCTCGGACAAACGCTGGCAGAAAAGTATTTGATCATTTCGCTTCTTGGTCGCGGCGGAATGAGTTCAGTTTATAAAACCGAGCATACGCTGATGAAACGAATGCTCGCGCTCAAGGTTTTGCATTCTCATCTTGCTGCTGATCAAAATTCGCTCAAGCGTTTTCAGCAAGAAGCCTGGATAGCTGGAACGTTCTCGCATCCAAATGTCGTTCAGGTTCATGATTTTGGAATGGAACCGAATGGACAAGTTTACCTGGTTATGGACCTTGTAGAGGGACGAAGCCTCGGCGACGAACTAGAAGTTGTTGGTCGTTTATCCTACGAACGAGCGATTGGTATTTTCATTCAAGTTGCATCTGGACTTGTAGCAGCGCACAATGCCGGCGTGCTGCATCGCGATATGAAGCCGAGCAATATTATGCTCTCGGATGGACCTGACGATAACGAGCTCGCGCGCATTGTGGATTTCGGTATAGCTAAAGTTCTCGATGGTGAGGATTCTCTTCAGCGGCTTACGCAAACCGGGGAGGTTTTCGGTAGTCCTCTATACATGAGCCCTGAGCAATGCCAGGGCAAGGTGCTCGACAAAAGGTCGGATATCTATTCACTTGGTGCAGTGTTTTATGAATCGCTGATCGGTGTTCCGGCACACATGGGCAAGACAGCCATGGAGACAATGCGAAAACACATCTCCGAGATTCCAAAACCATTTGCAGAAGTAGCGCCACGTACTGACATTCCAGAACGGTTGGAAGAAATAATTTTCCGGATGCTGGAGAAAAATCCTGCCGATAGATACTCCGATATGGAGGAATTTATTGAGGATCTACAAAAACTACGTTCTGTTCCGGAGAACGTGAACGCAAGTTTTTCCGGGCGCGTAGCAATGGTTAAACGCGAGTTTGCCAGACGTCATCGAATAATAAGCAAGATTGTAACTGCTGGATTGATCTTAATTGTGCTGTTAGCTTTTGGTGCTAGCTATGCGTACCCAACCTTCATTCAAATGGGCTGGCAGAAAAATATAGACAACGCGCAAGGACTTTTCGATCGGGGCAATTACAAACAGGCTCTTCCTTATGCAGTCAAGGCTATGGAATGGGCGTCGAAAACTAATGATGGCGGCATGGACGAGAGCAAGACACTTGAGCTGCTCGCGCGCATTTTCAAGAAGCAAGGCAATTACATCGCCATGCAAGAAGCCCGATTAAAACAACAACGAATCATCCAAAACGAGTTGACTCAAAATTACGGTGTCACAAATGCCGAACTTGAGCGCATGGCCAAAAGCGCTTTAGCAGAAGCGCCAGAGCCTATGAAAGATGGCGGGGATCCGGAAACATACGAACAAGTTATTTATCGCCTCAACGCCGCCGCCGCGTTATGCAATCAACACAACCATAACGAATTTGCAGAGAAGCTAATCAAAAGAGCAATTGAATTGAGAGAATCTGCATCAGGCAAGAACGCAGCAGCATTGCCCGCAATGTATGCGCTACTTGCAGCGACCTGTGTCCAGCAGCAAAAGTTTAAAGAGGCAGAAAAATACTTTGCGCGCCAGTTGGAGATCGCTCGTGTTTGTGGTGGCAAAGAAAAGTCTGGTCTCATTTTAGCTGAATGCAATATGGTGAGGGTTTATACAGCCAAAGGACAAATAGCTGCAGGTGAAGCCTTAGCTAAAGAAGCACTGTCTCTGGCAGAATCAGAATGCGGAAGCAGTGGTGACCTTGTAAAAACCTGCCTTGAAGACTATGCGGCTTTGTTACGCGCAGCCGGTCGCGACGACGAAGCAATTCCACTGGAAAAGCGGGCTGCCACCATTCACTAGGAACTTTTCGTGGATTTTGTTTCAACAGAAGATGGCTCTCTCACCTTGCGTCATGCGCAAACTGGCGAACACTACCATAATCGCGCCGGTGCCTATACCGAAGCATTGTTATGTTACGTGAATCCTTCAGGGGCATTGAAGCGGCTTAAACGGACGCGATACTTGCACTTGATCGATGCCTGTTTCGGACTTGGTTATAACAGCTTTGTGCTTCTTGCCGAAGCCATTGAACAGAAACTCGAAGGAAGGGTAGTCATCGATGCAATAGACAACGATCCCAATTTGGTAAATGCACTGCCCACGGTACTAAGTTTCGAGAAATTCAAAGAGTTAGGAAAGATTTTTGAATTGCAAAAGCAAGTGGTGACAGGTCCGCTCAGTCTAATTGTGAGGCTGCACCATTCATCTTTGCCACAGCAATTGGTCAGGCTGAGAGAAGATAACCCAAACGCGGAGGTCGATCTTGTTTTTCACGATCCCTTCTCCCCCAACCGCATGCCTGAGCTCTGGACCTTCGAGATATTTTCACTCTATAAACAACTGCTCAGACCAGACAACGGAGCTGTCTTGACCTACAGTTTAGCCACTGCCGTTAAAGGGGGATTTATTCAATCGGGCTTCTCTGTGGGGCGAACTCCAAAAGTAGGGGCGAAAGCAGGGGGCACAATAGCCTACTTGGGCGGTAACTCGGATTGCGACTTCGACTTTACTGAGCTTCCGGCAGACGAACTTGCCAGTCTAAAGACGCATTCGGCCATCCCGTACAGAGACCCCGAACTCCAACTTGACCGGCTGGCTATCCTTAAACGCCGCACGATTGAACAGGAGCAGTTTAAGAATATCAGTCAAAGCCAATTCACACGACAGCTTCCGGAGAGCATCTAGCCTGCTCCAAACATACGATTTCATCTGATCGACGAAACTGAGGGCAATTAACCGAAAAATCTTTGCGGGCGTCAGTAAACAGGGATTAACCGAGATTTTTACGGGGTACGAAGCGCGTAGGAGCTTCATGCCGTAGGGACATGGTGACTCCGTCCGATAAGAAGTAGTCACTTAGCCTCACAGTCAGGAATGTCTCAGAATGGAATTGTTAGCAGCAGTTATAGTAGCCGGTGCAATTGGCGGTCTATGTTTCGTTATCATGCAAACATTCAAGAAATACACCGATTGGATGGAGGGCGAACAGCAGAAGACAGTCGGCGCCTTCAAGGAAGCGCTGAATGAGCATCTGGAACTGATGATCGAGCGCCAAAAGGAGCTACTCGAACAGCACAATCAACTGACGAAGAAACAGCAGGAAGATTCTTTAAGAGAACAAAGAGCCCTGGCGGAAATGCAATCTAACATCGCTCTCGAAGCGCTGAACAGTCAACTAGAACAACAATCGAAGACTACTGAAGTTCAAGTCGCCGCTCAATTGCTTCCGCTGATCGGACACAACAAAGAAGCAACAAAGGCCGTCGAATTTGCACTGTCTTTTATGAATGACGATGACATCATTAACGGCATCAAGCGGATCATGGCAAGCAACCAATCATCCCCATTGATTGGAAGAAGCATTCAAAGCGAGCTTGCCGCTCCAAGCAGCGACGCAGCACCAGTTGCGGTCCCGATCGCAAAGCAAGATTTTTTACCATCTCAAAGCTCTGCCCCTGCAACTAGCGGTCCGGCCTTTCCCGGCATGGAAATGCCTTCAGGTCCCGGATGGGAGTCAGTTCCAGTCAACCAACTCGGACAGAAAGTAGCAGACCATAACAAGTCCGATGACGACGCCAAACAACAAGAAGCCGCAAAGCAAGAAGCACTAAAGCGCCAAGCCGAAGATGCCGAACACAAACGTCAAGCTGAAGAAGCTGACCGTAAACGCCAGGCCGAAGAAGCCGAGCGTAAGCGTCAGGCAGAGGAAGCTGAGAGCAAGCGCCAAGCCGAAGATGCCGAACGCAAACGTCAAGCTGAAGAAGCTGAACGTAAACGCCAGGCTGAAGAGGCTGAACGCAAGCGTCAGGCAGAGGAAGCTGAAAGCAAGCGCCAGGCTGAGGAAGCCGAACGCAAACGCCAAGCGGAAGAAGCTGAGCGGAAACGGCAGATGGAAGAGCGCGTTCGCGCCGAAGAAGAGCAACGACGTCGCGAAGAGGCAGAAGAGCGCCGATTGCAGGAAGAAGCCGAACGCCAACTCGAAGAATACGACCGACGCATGAAAGAAGAAGCTGAGCGTCGTATGCAAGAGGACGAGCGCAAGCGTCAAGAGGAAAGCAGCAGACAGCTTTCCGCAGATGAGTTGCGGGAGAAGGAAGAAAAAGAAGCAGAAGCCCGACTCTTCGGAAATCTGTTTGGCGGCGGAATTAATCGAGAAGATCAAGCACGCAAGGAAGAAGAAGAAGAAGAGGCTCGGCGCAGAGAAGAGGAAGCCGAAAGAAAGGCAGCGGAAGAAGCAAAACGTATCGCTGACGAGGAAGCAAAACGTCGCGCTGATGAGGAAGCAAAACGTCGCGCTGATGAGGAAGCAAAACGTCGCGCTGACGAAGAAGCAAAACGTCGCGCTGACGAAGAAGCAAAACGTCGCGCTGACGAGGAAGCAAAACGTCGTGCTGAGGAATCTCAGAAAGCAGCAGCTGCAGCCGCAAGCGGTACTGTTGATAGCAAGACATTGGCAAAAGAAGCCGCCGAGCGAAAGCTTGCGGCCTTATCAGGCATGAGCCGCCAGAGCGAAGCGGAAATTCAACAAATGGATTTTCAGCGCGACGAAGAAGCGCGCAAGCTAATTGAAGAGGCAGAGCGCACAAGACCAATCGAACAGCTTGATGCATCCACCGAGCGCCTCATGGAGATGGAAGCCAAAGGCTTGCCCATGACGCCAAGCTTCGGTTTCGACACGCAAGCAACTGTAGAGCAACCGTTCTCCGAAGCATTTACGCAAGACGGCAACAGGCTTTATGAGCAAGGCAAGTATGCTGAGGCAGAAAAGCATTACCGTGCAGCACTGCCAACACTTGAAGAAGTGATGGGACGAGAGCACTTAGCAGTAGTCGAAATCCTTCACAAGTTGGGGATCATCTCAGTACAGCGTGGTAAGTACGGAGATGCCGAGGAGACATTCCAGCAAGCACTCGTTCGACGATTGATGGCGCTTGGACAGAATCACCCTGACACGGTCAACACGCTCAACGATCTCGGGCAGCTATACATAAGACGAGCTAATTATAAGGAAGCGAAACGAGTTCTTACCGAAGCACTCGAAATGCGCCGCCAAGTCCTAGGCGACGAGCATAGAGCGACGGCGCAAACCTGCCATGACATAGGTCTTCTCTACATGGCCCAGGGTGCATACAGTGATGCCACCATTATGCTTGAACGTGCATTTGGTATGCGAAAGAAAATCTTTGGCGACGAGCATGCAGACGTCGCGCAAAGCAAGAGCGATCTTGGGGTTCTCCACTTAAAACAAGATAAGTTGGCTCAAGCAGAGAAATTGCTTGCGCAAGCGCTTAGCTTCCGCAAAGAGAAGTTCGGCGAAGAGCATCCTACATATGCCCAGTCATTGCTTCACTATGGAACGCTCTTGGAGCGCATGGGACGCTACCAAGAAGCCAAACCACTATTAGAACATTGCCTCAGTGTCAGAAAGAAAACACTAGGCGAAAGACACCCCGAAACAGCTGCAGCGTTCAACCAGGTTGGCTGCTTGAACTTGGCATTGGATAGTTTCGATGATGCCAAACGCAACCTTAGTCAGGGACTATTCATTCGCAAAACCACTCTTACGGAAAACCATCCCGATACAGCGCAGTCAATGCACGACTTCGGCATACTTTGCTATCGAAAGGGCACCATGGGTGATGACACACAACTGGCCGAGGGTCTGCCCCTCCTGGAAAAATCACTCAACATCCGAAAGAACCTGCTTGGCGAAAACCATCCTGACACTCTTGAATCGATGAATAGCGTGGGAGCACTATTGAACGCCTTGCTCAGCCACCAGGAGGCTGAGGAGATACTGCGAACGGCGCTCGAAAAACGCAGAGAAGTACTGGGAAGCGATTCACTAAGCGTCGCTCAAAGCGCACATGACCTTGCGCTATGTTGTCTTGCGCAAGGCAAATATGCCGATGCCAGACCTCTTCTTGAAGAAGAGCTTTCAATTCGGACGACAATACTTGGAAGTGACAATCCGCTAGTATCATCAGCACGACAAGAGAGCGAGCGACTCCTTGCTGCTCATTAGAGAAGAAAGTGAATAAGCAAAATGACCAGTGAATGGAAAGCGAATCTCACACCAATGTTCTCTCGCATCACAGGGTGTGAGACGCTGAACTACAGCCATGTAGATTTCGGAAGAGATACGACCCACGAATGCATGTCTGTCATTCTCAAAGAAGCATCGGCCATTCAAAAGGCTTTGGCGGTTTACTTCGATGATGCACAAGTCGAGTCTGAAGAATCTGATATCGATATCGAAGATATTCAGTCAGGTGAACGTCTCGCCTATAGCTGCTTATCGCTAATACGCAGCGAGTTACCAAAGGGTTTTGTGGCGTTCATGGGAACAACCAACTGGCTTGGTCCGGAGATAAACTCAGGCATCGAAATCGTCATTGGTCCAGGTACTAACCAGTTCGACATCATTAGACTTGCTCGCACGGATGCTTGTAATTACGAGCTGTCTACTGAAGATATAATCAGACGCTTGCAGCAATATGACAATGAGTTCGGCATTGATATATTTCATGCAGAAACTGATCTTGTGGAATTCGATCTCAAAACAGCTCCGAAAGAGCCTTCAAAACTCGCAGCAGACTTGTACGATTTTTGTCCGGATCTTATTGATCAAGGGATGGGCGATTTGGAAGACCTCGCCCAGGAAATCTTGGAAGAACGAAGGATTACCCTGTGGTGGGACTAAACTTTGAAAGTACTACACAAGGGATTACTGATAGTTGCGGTTCCACTTCTTCTTGAAATTGCTGTATTAGTTTTCTTTGGAATCTTGCTGGCTAATACGGAAAGAACTCACAGAATAGAGGCGCAAAATCGGTTTCTAGCTGAGGCTAGTTCCCGCGTTGTTTTTTCTCAGTTAAATTCAGCGCTCGCCTTGCTTAAGACGTGGCAACAGCGTGACCTCAGTAAAAAAGCCGGTATCGAGAAAGAGTTTCATAAAATTTCCACGTTGCAAATAGCAATAAAGCGGACCGATACGGAAATCGCAAAAACCCGCAAATCGAAAAGAATTTTTCTTGAGTCTTCCAACGAGGCGTGGAAGAAACTTGAAGAAGCAAACGCTCTGGCTGAAGATGGTTTCACAATAGCCAATTTCATGAGGTTACAAAAGATAGAACTTGGAGCGCTAAAGGGCCTTGATAAAATTCGCTCGCAGTATCTCCATCTCTACGACGAACTTGCAGCGCAACTAGAAAAGAATGAAAAACAGATGTCCCTGCTTGGACAACTGCAAGTCACAGGCGCAATAGCAACATTTGTAATCACAAGCATAATGGCGATCATTCTTTGGAACTACTTCCAGCGCTCGTTCATCCGACCGATTCAAACAATCAAGGAAAATATAGAGGCATACTCAGAAGGCAGATCTCTGTCAGCTCCCTTACAAGGTGATGACGAGATAAGTCGATTTGACGCGGCGTTTCACTTGATGATTTCCCAGCTGGAACAAGCATCACAAAGAGAACGCGCTTTGTTTGAAAACTCCAGCGACATAATCGGAATTCTCGACAGCGACTTACGATTCCAAAAAGTGAACTTCGCGCTCACGAGAATAACCGGGTTTCCGCGCTCTGAAATAATCGGTAAGCCCGTTCAGTCGATTCTCACAGAAGATTCCGGTAAAGAGCTGGCAGGACATCTTGCCAGATCACGATCCGAAACGAGTGAAAACCAGGAATCAGAGCTTCAGATTATTTCTGACAATGGCGAAAGCATCACGACGGTCTGGTCGATCGTTTGGATAGACTCTCTGCAACAGTGGTGCATCGTCGCCCGTGATGTCCGGGAAGAAAAGAAAATTGCACAACAGAAAGAGGAGTTTCTTAAACTTATCGCAAATGATCTGCAGTCACCACTACAAACAATTACCGACAAATACGACCAACTTGCTGATGGTGTCTATGGAGAACTACCAGAGCAAGCTGTTAGTAAAGCCAGGGGTGCAATAAAAACGCTGAATCGGATGGTCTCACTTGTCAGTGAGTTAGTACAGCTAGAGCGGATAAACAGCGAAATAAATCCTCCAGTGCGGGCAGAAACTCAAGTCAAACCAATTATCGAAAGTGCACTGAACGATCTTGCGGCCTTAATAGCTGAAAAGAATTTGCGCGTTTCAATAGACTGTCCGCAAGATCTCACTGTTTTTGCAGATCCTCAAAAACTGATTCGAGTTTTGGTAAATCTGTTATCGAACGCAATAAAGTTCTCAAGCTCAGGCAAAGCAATAGTAATTCGTGCCTTTGCAGAAAACAAAGAAGAAAACGCTGCAATTAGCGGAGAAGTTGAGAGGGGCGATAGCCAAGCGAAACTCCAGAGCGCTTCAATTAAATTCGAGGTCCATGACGAAGGTCCGGGCATGTCGCCCGAATCTGCGCAGAAGCTTTTTCGCGCATTTTCGCAACTTGATCAAAAACACGGACAAAGAGGAAAAGGCACAGGGCTGGGCCTTGTGATTTCTCAAAGATTGGTTGAGCAACATCACGGAAGAATTGGCGTAGAATCGACAGAAGGCTCAGGTAGCACTTTCTGGTTCACCATTCCAAATAGTGAAATGCCTATCTTGCCGACTTTAAGTGATGAACAGGAAGTAAAAGCGCTTCAAGATCCCCAGCTAGCGAAAACATCTGAGTCAAGCAATAGCTCACGACCGAATCTTTCCGCAATCTCCAACTTTGCAGGCACATTATCACTGCGGCAAAAAGCCATCGTGCTCATTGCCGTGCCCATAATTTTTCAAATTGGCTTTTCACTAGCCATGTTGTCCCTAAGTATGCAAGCGAGCTCTGAGCTAGCAAAACAACTGCGTGAACACAGGTTGGTCTCGGGCGGCGCGGGACTCGTGACCCAATTCTTCAGTGAGGTAATGTCGACTGCTCCACAAGATGAACGTGGAAACGTTACATGGACTCAAAACCTGGACGATTTGAAAAGGTTTCCCGACAAGCTGCGTCGATTTGAAAAGGAAGCGAAAAATGATGAGATCGTGAGGCTGTATGCTTCTGATTTCATCCGTTCAATAGAAGAAGAATTGCCTCAGATTGAGAGTCAATCAATCAAAAAACAGAATGGGCGAATGGCCGTCGCTTTGCTTCGTATCCAAGCTTCGGTCGGACAGCGCATGGAAAATCTTCTTGACGCTGTCGAATTGAGAAACAAACTCAGCCCGGAAGCACTCAAGCGAATCCGAGAGCAACAAACCAACCTCATATTTGCAGCTTTGTTTGTAAATATCATTGCGGCGGCTTTGCTCGCCATATTTTTCGGCTTGGACATCTCCAGGCGAGTGCTTATACTTTCAGAAAATACTGAACGCTTTTCAAAAGGAAATGCGCTCCTACCGCCTTTGCCAGGTCGCGATGACCTGGCAGATATTGATAAATCATTTCACTCCATGGCCCAAAAAGTTGAAGCTGCAAGAGCAAAAGAGTCAGCGTACTTGAAAGGCTCATCAAACTTGATTTGCGCATTTGATGAGAACTATCGGTTGACCGTTGTGAATTCCGCAATGCAAACCTATTCCAGCATACCTGCGGCAGAGATGTTGGGTAAATCTCTCCTGCAGTTTGTTCCATCTGAGGAGCATGAAGAATTCGGCTCCAAATTGAATACGGTAAGAAGCAATTCAAAGCCCATACAATTTGAATCGCGTTTTAATTCGCCAAATGCTGGCGTTTGTGATCTCCTCTGGTCGCTTACTTGGTCTCCGGAGCAGCGCTCTTTTTTTTGTGTTGCACACGACATCAGCAAGAAAAAGGACCTCGACCGAATGCGTCGTGAATTCGTTGCTCTCATTTCGCACGATCTGAGATCACCAATTACGACAGTTTCCAGCGGTAGTATTCTGGTGATAAATGATGTTTACGGTCCGATTTCACCGGAAAGCAAGACCGTGCTTAACGAGGTCGTTCTCCTCTGTGGGCAGATAGTGGATCTTGTAAATGATTTACTCGATCTGGAGAAACTATCTGCAAAGAAAATGCAGTTGCAGCTAGAGTCAGTCGATTTCCTGACGACAGTTTTCTCGATTGCAAAAGAAAAACAGATCACGGATATCAGATCAGAACTTGAAGGTGATACGAGCATTTTGATAGATATCGAACGTTTTTCGTTCGCGCTTTCCTCACTGATAAATGAGTGTATGCAAGCGCATTTCTTAGATAAGACCATTGTGCTCTCACTGATTCAAAAGAAACGACGAGCGGCAGATTTTGAAGGCACTGATCCCTACGCCTCAGGTAGTGCGGCCGATCTCAGCCATGCGTACGAGAATAAGACAGCCGACGCACCACGCGATGAAATGAATAAGAGCGAGGGGCAAACTTCCTATAGATGCAGGATTATGCTGATTTTCGAAGGCTCCACCGATACACGATGTGTTGATGAACTGCTGGGACGGCTGTCCGGAAAACACACACAAGAAAGCGAAGTTGTCGTCACTGGAAGCCGGCTCAAAATACCACTATCACTGAGAATTCTGGAAGAACATGGCGCCTTTGTGCGTGCCCGTGAAACGCGAAAGCAAGAAAAATGCAACTTGACGATCGAGATCGACATGCCTCGCTATTCAGCAAGAGTGGCTGAACAACTCACTGAAGTAACTCGCTAAGTGGCTAAACGATCCCAGCGCGCAACAAGTCTTTCAAATGAATGACACCAATTGGATGTTCTTCCGAATCGAGGATCAGCAGATCGGATATGGCGTGAGTTTCCATTATCTTCAGCGCTTCCACAGCAAGCGCGTGGGCACCGATTGTTTTGGGACTACGAGTCATAATCTCAGTCGCCTTATGAGTGAACACATTAGCGCCCCACTTAACCAGGGCACGGCGAATGTCACCGTCAGTGATGATACCGGCAAGCTTCTTATTGGTCGTCAATACAGTGGTGAATCCAAGGCGCTTATCATCTATCTCCGCAACAATCGCGTCGTATGCCCAGGTTTCTTCCACTATTGGAATATCAAATCCTGAACGCATTACATCAGCAACAGTAACCAGTTGACGACCGAGACTGCCGCCCGGATGTGAGCGCGCAAAGTCCTCTGCACGGAAGCCCTTTTGAATCATTAGCACAACGGCAAGGGCATCGCCCATTGCAAGCGATGCAGTCGTGGACGAGGTCGGAGCTAGATTTAACGGGCAAGCTTCGCGACCGACACCGACGTCAATTACGACATCGCTAAATTTAGCCAAAGTGGACTCGGTTTTACCGGTAAACGAAATGAGGGGCACACCAAGACGTTTTATCGGATCAAGCACCAACTTAATTTCCTGGGTTTCGCCAGTGTATGAAAGGGCGAGCACAACATCATTCACATCGAGCATGCCGAAATCGCCATGCCGAAGCTCGGCCGGATGTACGAAAAAGGCCGGCGTACCAGTGGAAGCCAAGGTGGCAGCAATCTTGTTGCCAACGTGCCCTGACTTGCCCATCCCCGTGACAACCACTTTTCCGCGACAATTTGTTAAGAGCTGTATCGCTTTAACGAAGCTGTCACCGAGCTTCGCGGTCAAACCGCCAATAGCCTCCGCCTCCATTTCAAGGACGCGCTTGGCTTCCTCGAGCATAGCCTGACAGGTCTTCGCCGCTGGTAGACTGGGCACGAGGGCGGGATCGAAATTGGTCTGATTTTGAATGGATTCCATTTCAGTTCATCTAATGAATGCACCTGGACATTCTACAACTCGACCGATTTTGATTCTTGAGAAGCCTTCAAGATGATATCTGTTTAAGTCGTGGAACATAGAAATGGGGCAGCTTAACGCCATAATTTACTTGTTCTGAGAGAAGAAAAATTCATAACGATTCTCTAAGACGCATGCCATTGGAGACAGGTCTATAGATGTTTACGCCCGGGGATAAACTGGAATTCGGACATTACACCATACTCAGAGAGCTTGGCTCTGGTGGGATGGGGGTCGTGTATCACTGCCGGGACGAGTTTCTGCAGCGAGAAATCGCCATCAAGATGATGTTGCCAGAACTCATGGCTGACAGTGACGTCAGTGAAATCTTCAGGCAAGAAGCTAGGTTGGCAGCTCAGCTCGAGCACCCAAACATCGTGACCATCCACAACATCGGCATGGAGAACCGCGAGGGCAAAGTTCACCACTATATCGCTATGGAATTCCTGCCAGGTGGAAGCTTGAAAGAGCGCATCGGCAAAGAGAAAATTTCACTTGAACAAGCTGTTGAATGGATGAAACAAATGGCCTCGGCGCTCAACTACGCGCACAAGAGAGGCGTTGTTCATCAGGACATCAAGCCGGACAACATCTTCATCACCCAAGATGGCAACCTGAAAATCGGGGACTTTGGACTTGCACTGATTGCTACAGGACCGGCGTTCGAGCGTACTGCCCAGGGGAAAGGCAGCCCCGCATACATGTCGCCTGAACTTTGCCGCGGAGAACCACACGACCACCGCTCAGATATTTATTCCTTGGGTTCTGTCTTTTACGAGATGCTCACAGGTGAGCGCCCGTTCAAAGCGACCGGCATGATTGAAATGGCGCTTAAACACGCAACAGCACCGGTTCCGTCGGCTGGTAAATTGCGCACCGACACGCCGGCGATCTTGGATAAGGTCATCAAATATATGATGGCGAAAAGCCCCGATGAGCGACTTCAATCTCTCAACGATGTACTCCCCTCGTTGGAAAAGCTTTTGCTTGAAATGAAGGTTGCACGCCTCGGAGTTGGCGGAGCTGCTGCCGAACCGAAGTTCGAAGGCAAAGCAGCAATTAAACCGGCCGAACACAACGAGTCTTCGGAAAAAGCTGCTGATGCTGAGAAAGCGCAAGACAAGGCTCCTTCTGAGACAAAGACAGCAGTAGCAACCGCGGAGACAACGATCGATTGTTCACCGGCTGAAGCCAAGCAGGCAGCAACAGTAGTAAAAGATCCACCGAAAACGACTCCATCGGGAGGGCTAGATCCCGAAAAGGAAAAGCAACTGGACTTGCTGTGGACTTACAAAACCAAGGGACCGATTGGCTGGCAGGCGACTCCAGGACTTCACCGCAATCGCAAGCACATCTATCTGCCCTCCGCGGACGGCGCCCTCTACGCCATTGACATGAATACGGGGCGACTGCAGTGGCACCTGAAAACTGGCGGCGCACTACTTACCACACCGCTGGTGGTGGCAGATGAAGTTTACTGCACAGGGGTGGATGGCTATACATATAGTATTTATGCCGGGGATGGCTCTGTAAATTGGAAATTCCAAAGCGCTTGCCCGATCGTCACTTCGCCCGTAGCAGGGGGCGATTACGTGTATGTTGCAGCGATGGACGGAAGTGTAAAAGCGTTCAACAAAGCGGACGGAAAAGTGGTTTGGACTTATCGCTGCGACGGCGGTATTGTCAGCAATCCACAAGTTGTGGACAACACTCTTTTTGTGGCAAGCAAAGACAAAGCGCTCCATGCAATTGACACAGAGAAGGGCGTGCGTAAATGGCATGCGGAGGGTAGTTCGGCATTCCTGGCGAGCGTGCTTGCCTCAACCGACAGCGTTTACTGCGCATCTGTGGATGGCAAGATTTTTGCCTATGAAATCGAAACAGGCAATCCAGTTTGGAGGTTCGAAACTAACTCCTCGTTCCTCTGCAGGGGAAATCTCGAATTCACTTCGCTGAACTATTGCACCAAGAATGGTGGCGTACACAGCATTGACAAATTTAAGGGCACTTTGCTCTGGAAGGCAGAGGCTGGCGGACCGGCACTGGGCGGTGCAAGCAGCGTCGGAGGCAGCCTTTATCTTGGAACCCGCAATGGAATATTGCACAGCTTCAACGTCAAAACAGGGGACCTGAACTGGTATCACACCTTCGAATCTGGTCTTGAATCAGCGCCGCTGGTAACATCGACCCACATCTATCAAGGCACCATCTCCGGCGATCTATTCGCCTTCGTCGCCCCACCGAAAGCAAAGTAAGATCGCATGGCAGCGTACGTCCGTCAGCCACTGAAGCTGCTTAGACCTGCAGGCTGACCGAGCGTGCTTCCAACTAACTCTCTTTGTTATTTTAGAACTTGATCAACTTATCCAACAAAACAGCGACAAACGTCGCAATTGAAACAATGCCATTGGTATTGAAAAACGCCGCATTGATCTTGCTGAGATCATTCGGCTTCACCAGCGAGTGCTCGTACTTCAGCATAATCGCGACCATTGTCACGCCGCAATAATAAATCGGTCCCAAATCTAGCGAGCAGCCTAGCAGCATGAGGCTGCAAACCGTCAGTAAGTGAAGACCTGCGGACACATTCAGTGCCGCCTCGATGCCAAATCGAGCTGGAATACTATGCAGTTTCTTATCGCGATCGAACTCCACATCTTGCAGTGCATAAATAAGATCAAATCCCGCGACCCAAGTGCTAACAGCTGTCGCCAACAACCACGGTGCGTACTGAGCCAGGCTTCCTCCAGCCGCAATCCAACCACCAAGAGCGGCGCCACCAAGAGCGATACCAAGAACAATATGGCACATCCAGGTAAAACGCTTGGTAAACGAATAGAAAGACAACCAAAAAACAGCTATAGGCGATAACATCATGCACAACGGTGGCAATTTACTAGCTGCGAAAATCATCAACCCGAAAGAAACAATCGCAAAAACAAGCGCCAGGGCTGGGCTGATTTTCCCAGCCGGAATCGAACGCATGCTCGTGCGGGGGTTTGCGGCGTCAATGCCGGCATCGATCAGTCGATTCAACGTCATCGCCGCAGATCTGGCACCGGCAAAAGCGAGAATCGTCCAAAACCAGGTAGCAGGTTCAGGAATGCTTTTTGCGCCCAAAATCATTCCCGACAAAGCAAACGGAAGCGCGAACACCGTATGCTCGATCTTGATCATCTCCGCCCATTCTTTAATAGTAGCGAATGGACCGAGAGGCTTGTCAGGAGGAGCGCTTGGGAGCGGCGCTTTCTCACCAGCATTGTCAATATCAGTTTTTTGCATGGGGACAATTGTAGTAAAAAGCTGGTCGATAACGGCATTATGGATGAAGCTTCATGTAACGATAGTTGCCAAGAATCGCTGGCTAAGCCTGATCTACTTGCATCTTCAGACTCAAACTGTCAAGATTAAGTACAGTTTTCTGGACTCCGAGGTTCTTGACAAGACTATGACAAGCAATGAAAAATTCGATTTCGCTACACAACCGACTACCGGCGCTACCACTATCGACTTGCAAGGTGTGGCATCTTTCGCCAGTTTGGTTGAAACACTTGCACAGGAATTAGGAACCACTGCAGGAAAAATTCAAGGAATGCTCCCCCAGGGAAGCAATTTCGAACAACTCGTCGGCGAAATCACAGTTAACAACCAGGGCTTCAACCGTACCGTCACGCTATACACAGCGCCGGGACAACCACTAAAAATGCGAATCTTCACGGCACTTGTAAGCGACCGCGCCACCATTACCGGTATCGAATCGCAAATCATCTTGGGTGCTACAGTCGACAAAATCGTCCCGCAAGCCAGAGCCCTGGCCCGCCACCTCGAAGAAGCCTTCGCCGTTCTTGATCGCATGGCTACTTTGGGTCAATCAAGCCGCCTTGCTGCAATGTCGATTTCCGAAACCGAGCTTGCCAAATTTGAACAGCAAGAAGCAGCATCGCTCGTCACGAGCCATGTACCAAGAAGCACAGCCAGCCAGCAGCAATAACTAGCCGCGAAGGCAAACTAGTACTGAAGGGGGGCGATAACGCCTCCCTTTTTTGTCTGCGGCTGCTTGAGTCCAGATTGTCTTACTACCAGATCCGGAGCGTTTCACTGAAACATGGGTTCAGCCCGGACGTGGTACGTATAGGATTGGGGGCAGAGATATTGAAGTTCCGTCTGGCACATAAAGGACTGATACTGGTGGGTATTCCGCTCATTCTTGAGCTGGTGCTTTTCACTGAAATGTTTTCGCTCTTGCAACAAGCTGAGCAAAGCGCCGAAAAAGCCAACAAGTCCCGACAGGTTCTGTCAGCCATCACGAAACTCACATCGGACATCGTCGCCTTCGAAAAGATTGGAATCGATAAGCGCCTCTACTTCCGCAACCTGGATGATGAGGCTTTCAAAGCCCTGATGGATAAAACTATCGAGGACTTCGAAAACTTAGACAAACTGATCAAGAACAACTCACGCTACAAAGAATTCAATGACACCGTGCCGAAGATGATGGCTGACGTGAAAAAGCTATCTCCAGAGTTGATTGATTACTACGAAAAGAAGGACTACAAAAACGCAATTCTCGTAGGCAACAAATTCAAAACATACTTTTCCGATCTCATTAAAGAAGGAACCGGCATGAAGCTTCTTCTCTACGCCGCTGAGGAAAGAGAGATCGATAAAAACGAACCTAAGTATCAAGCAAAGATTCGCAAGCGTACACGCACATTACTCGCCTGGGGGCTTTTACTGAGCTTCTTCATTTGCGGAGCGCTCGCGGTGTTCTTCTCTCGCCAAATCTCAAAGCGACTTGCTGTTATTAACGACAATAACGAGCGCCTTCTTTCAAATCAGACTTTGAATCCGCAGGTAAAGGGAAGCGACGAGATTACAGATCTAGATCGAAATTTTCACCAAATGGCGGAGAAACTGAATATCGCTCGCGAAAAGGAAAAGGAAGCACAACGCATGCGCGACCAAATACTTGCGATGGTCACACATGATTTGCGCGCACCGCTGCAGACGATTTCGACTTTCTTGGAATACGCAGATGCTGTGCTCGCTTCCCCGCAAGATAGAGAACTTTTGAAAGTGGCTGAACGCAACACCATGCGTATGGGTCAGCTGATTAATGACCTGTTGGATCTTGAAAAGTTAAAAGAAGGCAAGATGAAACTCGACATGAAGAATTTTTCGAGCGATTCAGCCATTCAACAGGCGCAAGAGCTAACATCAGCGCTGGCAAAACACAAGAATGTGGAAATCGCGGTTTCCGGGTCTGCTGATATTTTTGGTGACGAATACAGAGTCGTTCAGATAGTTTCCAATCTATTGTCAAATGCGATAAAGTATTCTCCGGATGGCTCTACGGTTTCGGTCCAAGTCAGCAGCACCGAAGAAACAGCGAATATCAAGATTAGCGATAGTGGAAGAGGTATTCCAAAAGAAATGATTGACGAAATTTTTCAACCATTTCAACAAGTGCATTCAACAGACGCCACTAAATTTGGTGGCTCTGGTTTTGGTCTTGCAATATGCAAGGCTTTGATCGATCTGCATGGAGGCTCGATATCTGTGGAAGCGAATCAGCCAACCGGTAGTGTTTTCTCGTTCACTCTCCCAAGAAAGGACTCACGTCTTGCTCCGCTTACGACAAATGATCCCAACGAATCAAATGTAATATCGGCGCAAACAACGTCTCTGCCACGCTCGAATGAAAACGAATTTGACTCAGAAGAAAAAACAATAGGATCAGCTAACAGTTAATTGAACCATGGCTAAAATACTCTTTGTGGACGACGATGTGGATCACGTAAAAATGGCCAGTGCGGTACTTGCCAGAGAGAACCACGTTATAGATCCGGCTTACACAGCGGCAGATGCGAAGCACCTGATTAGCATTTCGGGCTACGACATCATCATTTTAGATTGGCAGTTACCTGATACTACCGGCATCGAATTTTTAAAATGGTATCGCGGCGTAGGCAGTGCACCAGTCATCATGCTCACCGGTAAAGGAACGATTTCCGATCGTGAAGAAGGTCTGGACTCCGGCGCTGATGATTACATGATCAAGCCATTCAGCACGCGCGAATTAGCAGCTCGCATTAGGGCAATTCTCCGCCGCCCAGGCAAGACTGCAGCAACAGACCTTATGGCCGGTGCCTACAAGCTAGATCCGTCAAACCTAACCGTCAGCAAAGATGGTTCCGAAGTGCGCTTGCCTCCAAGGGAATTCGCACTGCTTGAATTTTTAGCGCGAAATCCCGACGAAATTTTCAAAGGCGACGTGCTCATGAGCCGAGTGTGGAGCGCTGAAAGCGAAGCCACAACAGATTCTCTCCGCACGGCAGTCAAACAAATTCGAAAGAAACTAAATAACGACGGCATCATCGAAACCATCCCAGGCGCCGGCTACAAACTCGGCAAATAAGGTCAGACTTACCACCAGTTATCCTTCGCAACTTGCTTTGGATTATGCGTACGGATCGAGAGCAATAATCCAATTGCAACAAGGTCGATGATGAGCGCTGTTCCTCCGTAGCTGAGGAATGGAAGTGGGACACCTGCCACTGGCATAATGCCCATCGTCATCCCCATGTTGAGGAAGGCGTGGAATAGAAACATACACATGATTCCGATTGCCATCAAGCTTCCGCGTGGTTCTCCCCGAGCTTGGAAGGCTATGAAGATCGCGCGAACGCAAATGAAGAAGTAGGCAATGATAACGCTGAGGCTGGCTTTAAATCCAAGCTCTTCACCGACGACCGCATAAATAAAGTCGGTGTGTCGCTCTGGAATGAAATGCCCCTGGCTCTGACGTCCCTGCCCTAATCCATTTCCGTTGATGCCACCGGAACCAATAGCGATCAAACTCTGCAAAATGTGATAGCCCGAGCCGCGGGGATCTGAATACGGATTCACAAAGCTGGTCAAACGCTTTTGTTGATAGGGTTTTAACACATTCCATAGCTCTGGACGTTTCTCCGCGATGACAAAGTTCGCGCAGAGAATCGCCGTGATCAATAATAATCGCACCCAGAGATTGAAATTTCTGCGCCTCCAGAAGATCGCAAGATAGGCGCCCAGAGCCACAATGAAGCCGAGCCAAAAGATTCCTTCCATGCCGGTTGCCTGGGCTTTCTCAATATCTTGTCCCATGGGTACGCCGTTGTAGATCCATTGAAGCATGGGCTTGTCGACCGCATTCAGGATCAATGTCAAAATTGGGCTCGCCAAAACAAGCAGATCACCAAAGGTGGCGCCTGCCCAAAACGTCATACCAAGAAAAACAGCACCAAAAGTCAGTGAAGTGCCAAGGTCAGGCTGCTTGAATACAAGAAACGCAGGAATCGCAATAATCGCGATCGTCAAAAGGTTATCCCAAAAGTTTTTGATTGGTCGCCATGCAAGCCAGAGAGAGAGCGTGAAGATGACGACGAGTTTGGCAATTTCTGATGGCTGCAATGTGATCGGTCCAAGCGCCAACCAACGTTGCGCACCCATAGCCGAGTGTCCCGCCACCATAACGGCGACCAGAAGTCCGATGTTGACCAGGTAGAGAATTGGCAGAACAATCGGGTTCGTCCAAATCTTATAAGGAACGCGCCAGAACAAGAGGGCAGCTGCTGCACCGACGACAAGGAAGTCGCGCTGCTTGTCGTGAAACGATGCACCTTGCGCGTCGAGTGTCAGAAGACCAATGTACAAGAGATAAATCGTCGCCAAGACGAGTATCCAATCCACACTGGCTATCATCGACCAGACACTGCGGATGATTCCAGGAAGCGGCGACTGCTGGCGACCTTCAGAGTACGTCATCATTTGGCACCCAGACCGGCAGCAAGAGAATCGAAGGCTGCAAGACAGCGGCAGGATTCAGGCGCCGGTATGATTTGGGCGGCGTAATCAATCGCGAGCTCTCCACACCAAGTTGAACCAGGTGCTTGCTGCGATATCGATGCATAATCCATGGACAGTTAAGTCTTAGACCTTACCAGAGGGAAGTTGGCAATCAAGGATGCCTTTCTCTCATATTGTTGCAGATCGAAGCGCGTTGTGTCGCGGTCAATGTCGAAATACCTGCAGACGACAGCTACAAGTTCCTCTTCAAGACTTGACAAGCGATCCGGTGGGAGCTCGAGTCTGTCATGAATGAGCATCTGCTTCATGCGGTCTTTGGCTTTCGATCTAGCGTCGTCGCTACTTTTTCGGAATAACCAATCTAAAAGTTGCACGGTAATATTCCTCCACCAATTAGACTCGCGCGGGATTGAAGAATTTTACAACCTTGGTAAACCAGGTTGCGTCCATAGCGTCTAAGTTGAGGAACGGGACTTCCTCTCCCTGCAAGCGTTTGGCGATATTTCTATAGGCCTGACCGGCTTTTTGGTTATCGGACGATCCGGAGAGCGGTTCGCCCTTATTGGTGGACACAATTACTTGATCATCTTCCGGAACAACTCCCAGAAGCTTGACTGATAAGATTTCCAGAACATCCTGGACACTCATCATGTCATTGCTCTTCACCATGTGCGGCCGGATGCGATTGATGATCAATCGATACTGACTGATTTCATCCTTGCGTGCTTCGAGCAGTCCGATAACACGATCAGCATCGCGAACAGCGGACATTTCGGGCGTGCAGATGACGACAGCTTCCTCCGCGCCAGCGATGGCATTTTGGAAACCGCTTTCGATGCCTGCCGGGCTGTCGATCAAAACATAATCAAACATGCCTTTCAGTTCTTCAGTCAGCTTCTTCATTTGATCGGCATTAACAGCGGTTTTATCCCGTGTCTGCGCAGCCGGCAACAAATTCAAATTCGGTAGACGTTTGTCTTTTACAAGCGCTTGACGCAGCTTGCACTTTTCCTCGACGACATCGACGAGGTTGTAGACGACTCGATTTTCGAGACCCATGAGGATGTCGAGGTTGCGCAATCCGATATCCATATCGACAAGTGCGACCGAGGGTCCGCTTGCAGCAAGCGCAAGCCCAATGTTGGCAGAAGCCGTGGTCTTGCCGACCCCACCTTTGCCCGATGTTACTACTATTACTCTGCCAGTCATTCCTCAGTCCTCATTGGAGAATCTCGAAACTTTATTACTCAGGTTCTTTATTCAGGGTCGCTCGCAGCTATGCGAATTTTGCCTTCAACAATACGCGCGGTCTCGGGACCGGAAGAGACGATAGGTCCCTTGCTTCGATCCGGTGAACGTGCGATTGCATTAGCAATACGCAGCTGCAGTGGTTCAAACTTTAGTGCTCTGATTTCGGCGTTCGTGTTTCCATTTGCACCAGCATGAGCCATGCCGCGCAATGCGCCCCAAACCGTGATGTCGCCATCGGCGACGATTTCAGCGCCGGGATTAACATCACCGATGATAACTAGATGTCCTTTGTGACTTACGTGCTGCCCAGAGCGAAGCGTCTGCTTCATCATCATTACGGCAGGAGTCATGGGCTTCCCGCTAGATGCGGCTGGCTGCGGCGAAAGCGCCTTTGCTTTGGCCGGTTCCGGTGCGACTTTTACCGGTGCCGGAGGCTGTTCAATTCCTGCAGCAATCAATCTGGTCTGCAGAATCTTTGAAGCAGGCAAAATTGAATTTACTGCGAACCCAGCTTCTGTTTGCTGACCGCCACCAAAGGCAGTGCTAACTGGTTCCGGGCAAGGAAGCGGCGTGCTAAGCGCTGCTTCAGTCTTGCATTCCGGGAAGCTGACAACGGTAAATCCAGGCAAACTCTCTTCGATATCAACTTGCGAATGTGACCCACCATAAGTTGTGAGTGGCGGCTCGGTATTGGCGACTTCCATGACAGCGGATTGCGTAGCGCATCCTACAGCAGCTTGTGCTGCCAGCACGTCAGAGCGGGGTTGCTCACTTTGACGAATGATTCGCGGCTGTACATATTCAGCCTGCGCAACCATTTCCTCAAGAGTCGCATGTGCCGGAGTAATTTCCTCGGCGGACTTTAGAACGTGCACCAATGAGGCACGTGTAATTGGGCTTAGAGAAAAGATCTGGCGTGGTTGCACACCGAGTTCAGACACGAACGATTGTATGTCTGAAACCTGCTCGGGCGTCAGCACCAAAGGACCTAGGTTCAAATCGACGATCAATCCTTCCCAGAACTGGCTGGAAACTTGCAACGTCGAAGTCAGGTATTGTTTCGCTTCTGCAAGTGAGGAGCATCCGCTGATGTCGATAAGGACACCTTGTTCAGCTTGGCTGATGATTGCAATCTTTGACATGGAGAGCTCGCGTGCTCCTTATTAATATCTGAATGATATAGGTCGTTTGCGCCCGCTTAAGATGCGGTTGCTGCTGAATTACTGAGACGGCTAAATCGTATGAGCTGTTAAAAAACGTGTCAAGCTGAGCGATATGCAGGGAAGATATCGATTCGATGGGCGAAATCTAGTTTCTTCAAACATTTAACATTAGCCTTTTCCGCATGTACTGCCATGCCATCACTTTTGGTGCCATCTCGTATATCGATCAGGAAAAATGAAACGAAAGCTGAATTGCAAATCACAAAAACCTGATCGATATGGAACTCATATCGCGCGCTGGACATCTTACTTGCACTAAACCAAGAAACTACGGACGCAGATTCCAAGTGCTTGAGATTCAGAGCTCGGACTTCAAAGAACAAAAACAACGTTCTCAAGTGCAGCTATCCATTCATCTTCTTAGAAGTAACATCGACCATACAAGTTCTCACGCAGCTTTCACCATTCACCAATCAGAAGCAATGAGCATAGAAAAGCTGTGACAGTCCGATTGAACAAAGCTTTTCGCGCAGAGTCTGCTTCAAGCTGCTACAATCATATGTAGGAGGTGTTTATGCAAGACCTTAAATCGCGCTTGCTAGCTATCCTCTTTGCTGTGACGGCATTGAATTTGCTGTGCTTCTTCGAGATAGTTCAGCCCGCAAATGCTTTGGGTTCGGATTTCAACACCAACCGCATCCGGCAAGCGGCAAAAGCTTGCTTGTCCGCGGCAATCTCCGTTTTTGAAAAGAACATCGATGACAAAGGCAACAGCCTTCAACGTGATGGAAATGGTGGGGGCGAACTCGCCATAGGCACATTCGATCTCAGTTTCAGATCAACCGACTATATTCCCGAAGGCAAATTCAAAAGTGATCCAATTTTTGCTCAAAGAAAACTTTGGTTGCTCAACAGAGCACTCTTGATCTAATCGAACTCAAAAACTCGCTTAACGCAGACAAAGTTCTGCAGCCGTCGGACAAGACGGCAATCTGAATTGATCTACATAAGTACAGAACATTGAAAAGCCCTTAGCTCGCGACCTAGCGAGAAATGGCATCAATGACTCTCAGCGAGCCAATGATATGAATGAGCAAATCGCACCAATACGCGATCTGGCTCTTGTTTGGGCAAGCGCTCTGTTTACAGGGCAGTTATGCACCAGGCTCAAGCAGCCGGTAATTGCAGGATACATGCTAGGTGGCATAGCCATAGGTCCTCATGGACTGAAATGGATAAGCCAGCCGGACCAGATTGAGATGTTGGCGCAGTTCGGCGTTGCCATGCTGCTGTTCACACTTGGATTGGATTTATCGCTAAAGAGAATTTTTGCTTCGGCTAAGCGCGTTTTTGCTGCTGGCGCGACGCAAATCGGACTGACCATCGCTCTAGCTGGATGGTTTGCGCACGCTTTCAATCTCACGAACAATCCAAGTTCGGCGTTTCTATTTGGCTGCGTTTGCGCACTGTCCAGTAGCGTCGTTATTACTAAGATACTCATTGATCGCGCAGAATCAGATGCCTTACATGGCGAAATATTGATAAGCCTATCCTTGGTTCAAGATTTATCACTTGTCTTGCTGATCCCTTGCTTGCCCCTCCTGGCGCAACTAAACGCAAGTGCTGGCGCGGGGACAGGTAGCATCAATTTCACCGAGCTGGCGATATCAGTTGGAAAAGCACTCTTATTCCTGGGCGTCGTTATTTTCGGCTCCACCAAAATAGTCCCAAGATTTTTGACGCACTTCACTCAGTTCAACTCGAGGGAACTGTTTCCTTTGACAATCCTTGTACTTTGCCTTGCCGTCGCTTTGCTTAGTCAGATTCTTGGATTGTCCCTAGCACTAGGCGCCTTCCTGGCCGGCATCATGATTAGCCAGTCACGATTTTCCCACCAGGCGATGCATGATCTACTCCCAATCAGGAACATATTCTCGACAATTTTCTTTGTGTCAGTCGGAATGTTGCTAGACGGGCATTTTATTGCCGACAATTGGTTCCCTGTTTTTGCATTGGTCATTTTCCTAATCCTTGGAAAGGCAGCAATTGGTACGGCGAGTGCCTTCTTTGTCACAAATAATGTACGAACTGCAGTACTGGTAGGTGTGGGGCTTGCTCAGATCGGAGAGTTCTCATTTATCCTTCTGACCTTAGGGCAGAACTCAGGACTTATTTCAGATTCCATCTACAACCTGTCACTTACCGCGGCCGTCGTTACGATGATCGCCACGCCAGCTCTTATGAACGTGGTGCCAGGCCTGTTCCTGAAACAGGCGCAGGCTCTCAAACCAGCAGCCGGATCGGCAGCCGAACAGTTGGAAGAAGACAAATATTCCTCCCGCCTTGCAAACCACGTCGTACTTTGTGGCTACGGCAGAATAGGCAAGAATCTCGGCACCGTCCTGGAAGCGCACGGCATACCATTTCTCGTCGTCGAATTAAATGCTGCATTGATCGAACAGCTGGCAGTAAGAGGAATCCCCCACATTTATGGTGATGGTTTCTCAAGACTCGTGCTTGAGAAAACGAATTTACGAAAGGCATCATGCCTTGTCTTAACGGTACCAGATCCAATTTCGTCAACCGGCATTGCCACCATAGCGCGCGAAACGAATCCGGACATTAAGATCATTGCACGGGTCCACCGAGCAACAGACATTTCGGTGTTGCGAGCAGCTGGGGTAAACGCGGTAGTGCAGCCCGAATTTGAAGCCAGCATCGAGATAACCAGACTGACTCTGAACAGTATGCAACGGCCGGTTGCCGAGATCAGCCGTGCTTTAGAGAGCATCAAGAGCCGGCGTTACTCATTATTCAATACAGATCCCAAAGACATTGAGTTAGCTGAAGTGCATACGCATTATGAGGATGACCAGGAAGGAATCTGGTTCAAAGTTCAGTCGGATTTAGTCAGCGGAAAAAATCTCAGAGAGCTTGACGTGCGCAGGCAAACTGGAGCGACCGTTGCAGCTTTGAAAAAGCAATCTAAAACAATTGCATATCCTGATCCAGAAATTCCAATAGACGCAGACGACGAAATCTACATCGTGGGCAATGCCGAGCAAATCGGCCGCTTTGAAGAGGTTTTTGATTTGCCTCGCTTTGTTCCGATGTCCTCGAGTACAAGTGATGACCTTTCCTCTGATTTCAAACAAGCATAGAAGCAGGAGAACGCTATGACCAATCAAGCAACAAGTGGATTCCCGCTGATGCGGCAGCTGGTCCAACCATTGTTCCTGTCTTTGCTCATGCTGGTCCTCAGCGCTTGTGCTTCTGAGCGATTGCAGAACCCCGAGAATTTCGATCTGTATAACTATCTCGTGCAAACGGACGGCATCTCATCTCGCGCAGCAGCTGCAATTCCCTTCCTGAAGGAGGAAGCAGAGAAGGGCTCATACGAAGCACAGTATAAGTTGGGTGTGTACTATTACATCGGCAGTGGCGTTACGCAGAACTTCAAAGAATCGTTTAAATGGTTCAAAAAAGCCGCCGACCAGGCCGACGAGACAGACATGCGTCCGGAATTCGTAGTGGGCGTGCTTTACGCCAAGGGTCAGGGCACACAGCAGAGCATGAAGGATGCTTTTACCTGGTTCAGAATCGCGTCGCAGTCCAAAGATCAAGAAGGCGAATCTGCGCGGCAGTTCCTTCAGTGGATCAAAAAGGAGCAAGCTTCCTCCAAGTAGGGAATCCGATCAAGGCGCATTCAATGTGCCCCTGTTCGAAATATCGATCCCGGCAAGCGTGGGTTGCCGGCTTGCGGGCAAGATGCCCACTGCCCATAAGCGCGAAGCGCGTTGCAGCTACGCATTCGGAGTTTCGCAAGAGGTAGAGTCTCCCTAAAGCTGTAGCGTAGATAGTAGAATTTGCATATGGGCGGACGGGACGTCCGCGCTCCATACTATGAGCTTCGCCTCTAGCTCTTCTTGTAGGGACGACGCCATGCTTCGCCCACATTGAAAGCGATTGCTCCAATCGATCATCGGTGCCGACAGACTGCCGACATCGATCTGCTTTACGATCCTATATCCGATATCTCTGGGCTAGCAGTTACTGCTGACGACGAGTTCGGACTTACTGCCGAATCTTTTTTCGGTCGGTAAGAGATCCAAAAGGAAAACAGCAATGCCGAGATCGAGATCATTCCCCAAAAGATAGCGATGGCTATTGCCGGAATGCCGATTTCGTGCGCCACTAGCTCAGCATCATTTGGCACATCCAGTTTCCAATTCAAAGCCGAAGCAAGGAAAATTGTTTGAATACTCTGCAATGATTGCAGCGTCGTCATCACTGCAAGCATCATCAAGAACAAATGGCAAACCTTCTCGCTAGCTTTTCTTGAGATGAGGATCAACACACCGGAGATAGCAAGCATAGCAATAAAACTGAAGATGCCACCACCTGCATAGAAAATCGTCACTGCAAGAAGCGCCGTTCCCAACGAGTTGAGCACGAAACGCGCTTCCTTTGGTGTTCGACCTAACCAGATAAGGAGAGCGCCGAAGAACGCAGCGCCTGGGTATCCTGCACTTGCGATGAGGGGAAAGATACCGCCTTTGGTATAGGTCAAGCCACTCTCATCAGGTGAAATGAGGATCTCCGAAACGGTGCCTCCCGTCAGCCGAGCTGCCAGCGCATGGCACGATTCGTGGATCATAGTCACAAATAACTTGAATGGATAGAGCACCGTGCTGATGTAGGGCATATCCCAACAGATCATCGCAACGATCAACAAAACCAGCATTAACTGAGCTTTGCGATCAGACTTGATGATATACCAGAGGTCGCTCAGAACAAGCCTTGCATGACTGGCTGCGGCATCGCCAACCTTTGCCACTTGCGCGGATGCGGCGCCTTTTACTAAGGCAGCCTGCGAGGCGGCCATCTCTTTGACCTTTTCGCTGACCTTATCTTTGACTTTGTCTTTTGCTTCCTTCTTTATGTCTTTCATTTTGATTTAGCCTTCTTCCTGCCTTGCGCCGCTCAGAAGCGTGAAGGCTGAGTAGGGCGCATTGCATACGCCTAAAACTTGAGAGCGGAAAGTCCATCAGGCTACCGATTTCATTTTAGCTCATGAGCGACTGAGGGGTAAGTCAAACGACAATGTTGGTCCCCGCCAACAAAGTGCCCAGAAATTGCCCAAATCAAATGAGAGTATAGGTTTAAGCTAAACCTGGGAGGGTTGGGAAATGGGACAGGGCAATAAGAAGTCTAATATAGGACGCTCCAAACAAGGTTCCAGCATCTGCGAAATGCCAGTTGTGCTTTTCGTCTTCTTCTTCGGACTTTTGTTTCCCCTGGCCGATCTGAGCTTCATCGCTTTCAGAACATCTTTTGTGCATGCAGCTGCTCAGAATGCGTTACACAGCGCCGTCCGTGCAAAAACTTTCCAGCAGAACGCGACCAACGGAGAGTTATCCGCAATAAATATCGGCAGACGGGATGCTATCTCGGTTCGAGATAACGGCATCAGCGGAGTAAACTTCGATGACACCGACGTGAACATTGCCATTCTTGGGACGCCGGTGAAAGCAGGCAAAGCGCCCATCCACTCTACTTCGCCGTTGACCAGCGTTGAAAGCAAAAACTATCTCTACCAGGTTGAGGTCACTGTCACAGGTCGAGTTGAACCGCTGATCGCATTGAGCAGCACCTTATTTGGTGAGGTCCCAGGTCTGACCACGCCGCTACCAGTTCAAGCGACCTACAAGCAATTCGTCGAGCACCCTGAAGGATTGGCTATGTAAGCCACTTTCCCGGCATAACCCTACGCGTTTACGGCGCCAAATTATCAGAATGGTTTGGGAACTCGCAAGCGAGGTTACGATAAGGTCAAAGTTTGTCAATGTAAAAACTTCTTCAATGAATTTCTATTTTTCATTAGCTCTGGCTCACCATCAGCTTCTTGTGTATAATGAAGTCAAGTTGGGAATATGGTGCCTTAGTCCGTCACAAAAGTGCTTCGCCCTATTTCACTAAAATCTCCCGGCTCTTCTTATCTCCCTCTGCCGGCTCCTAAAGCAATGTACACGGGCGCACATGGTCTTCAAATACTAGTCTCGCTGAGCCTTCTGCTGGGTTCATTAGCGTTTGCGCCAGTTTCCAATTCACAGCCGGACAATGTTTCTGCGCCGCCAACTACCACTAACAAAAACAATCCCTACCCTGTATTTTTCGTGACGAACAGGGAGCAAGAAACGACTGCAAAAGGAATATTCTTCAATTCTCATCGTGCACAAGAGCTGCAATACGGAATGATCCCCGCTGGAGCAGAGGCTCAACCAGGTCATAAGCTCGACCACACGAGCATAAAAATGTTCAAGGACAAAGAAGAGTTCCTCAGCGCGTTGAAGGCGACCGGCTCCGATCGTTTAGCTGTATTTGTTCACGGCTATCGAAAAAGTTTTGATAGCGCCATCGCACTTGGAAGCAGGCTTGAATCCAATCTTCAAATTCCGGTAGTTGTGTTCGCCTGGCCCTCGAAAAACAAATACAGTGCATACATGGGCGACGAGGCAACCGCAGAATGGAGCGCTTTTCCACTGGCAAAAACGCTGGCCGATCTTGGACAAACATTCACCCATCCAAACATCTCTGTGATTGCACATAGTCTTGGTTCGCGCATGGTGGCTTGGTCCTTACGCATTATGGCGTCTGAACACAAGCTCAAACCAAATGAAGAGAAGTTCCGGTCAATCGTCTTTTGTTCACCCGATTTTGACCGGGACACGTTCATGGCTGAGAGTCCGTTGATCAAAAACAGCTGCACAAATGTCAAAATCTATTTGGACAGCCACGATACGCGCATCTGGCTATCGAAGGTCTTGCATGGAAATGCACGATTGGGAAGCCTGGACAAAACAAAAGAAAGCCAGGCTTTCATGCAGGTCTTTGACTGCGATTTGAGTTTGCAAAATCACCACATTCCATTTCCGTTGCTGACGGCGGATGGTTTTTCCTCTGATCCAGAAAAGAAACAAGCTCAGCACTGAGCCTTCAAGTAGTTCTCCCTCGTTGTAAACGTCGACATGTCCGGCATGCGATCGATATAAACAACGCCGTTTAGATGATCCATTTCGTGTTGAATGACTCGGGCTCTGTAATCCTCGAATACTTCTTCGCGCAGGCTTTCATCTGGATCGGTCCATTTGACTCTCAGTGCTCTTGCTCGTGGAACAAGTCCAAGATATCCTGGCACGCTGAAACAGCCTTCGTAATTGACGACGGTGCTCTCATCCAGAATTTCCAGTTCGGGATTGATCATCGTATAAAGGGGCGATTCCTCTCGGTCAGGAAACAGCTCTGTCTTTCTAACTTCAAAAACAAAAATCCGATAAGGCACTCCTATCTGCGGAGCTGCCAGTCCTGCGCCTTGAATCTCCCACAACTTTTCAGTTAGGACCCGACAAATCTTTGCTGCCTGCATTATCGATTGAATGGGACGAGAGATTGAGCGAATGATTGGATCGCCAATATGCACCAATCTCGGTGATGCGGGCTGACTTTCAAACGAGAAGCTTTCCGACATGCCTGACTCAACTTCCACATATGAGGATTGCCTTCAAGTTGATAATGAGAGCAGCTTAAGACAGCACGCATTGCAGAAGGCAGGTGACATCGCTATTTTGGCAGAATCATGGCATGAGACGCAGCTCACAATCGCAGAACTGAGCAAATTCTCATCAGCATACAAACGGCTGTCCATCAACATCTTACGCAGTTTCGCCATCGAAAAGTATCAGAAAACCGCAGCGCATTCTTAACAGCTGTTAATCGAAAACCCGTACCAGGCGCAGGATTTAAGGCGTATAGCCCCCCGGAAAATGCGTAGTACGTCGGGGCCGCTCCCTTTTCAAAATGTAAAGAAGGAGGCATTATCTTCTCAAAGGGAAAATGTGGTGTGTCAGGCAAAGGTTAGTTAATCATGGAAGGCGAAAATAGAGACTTATTGTCCGTGCCAGAGAAGAAGACCGCTGGTAACTGGGCTGTCGAAAACGTTTTGAACCCGATGGTCAACGCGGGTCCGCTCGCTGTCTATAACACGGCAGCAGATTTAGTCAATTTACCGACTGTGCATTTGCATACCGCTGAAGCACAGCCTTATAGTGCAAACTGGTTTGTGCAAGGCGTCTCACACGGTCTTGGAGCGGCAGTGCCGTTCATGATTGCCGGTGCCGGCGCCAAGTATGCAATGAATAAGGCAAGTGAAACTGCTATCGGTGCCACAATCAAACCGCTCCTTACGAGCAATACGGCTCATATGGTCACCGGCGCCATGGCTTTCTCCGCGCTGCAAAAGCCAGACGAGAATCACACCCGTTTTGGAAACGCGATGGGTGCTGGTCTCGGCTTCCTCGTATTCAGCGGTGGAAACGCTCTGGCAAAAGACATGAGCACTCTCGGAAAAGTTCTGACACTACCGGCAGTTGGATTTGCTGGCGGCGCAACAATGGCGGAAGCGTCTCAATTATTCTCCAACGGAAAGCTCGCGTCGAAGGACGAAGTTCTGCAATCGGCTGTTCAAGGCATGGCCATGAACTCGGTAATGGGTGCAGCCGGAGAATTTGCTCGTCGTCACGAAGCGAAGGTCGACAAAGCACAGGCCGATTATGCGCTTAGAAAATTGCAGCAGATACAAGAACAAGAGGGACCGGACACGGCAATCTTGCTCAAGAATGATAAAGGCGTTCTCGCTAAAGTTCCAACCGATATCAATCGATTGATCGCAGAGAGCCGCGACTACTCTGATTGGGTTAAGCAGAATAAAGTTCAATACCCGACTATTGAAGAGTTCGCAAAAATGTCGAAGGATGACATTGCAAAACGCGGATTCTTGCATCCTGACCTCCACAATCTGGAAAACATCGGCGATCTGATCGAAGCACTGAAAGACAGAAAACCGCGTCCACTACCTGATGCAAAAGTAGTGGCATCAGAAGTGCGCGAAGCAGTTAAGCATATGCCGAAGGCAGCACCGAAAGGCGATTTGATCCTCGGTGAGTGGAACATGGAATTCTTGGATGCAAGTAAAGCAAAATACTTTGCTGAAACATACAAGGAAGTCGTGCCACGCCACCACTTGCTCTTCGTGATTGAAGCCGACAAGGGCGGTCTGGCTCAGATTGCCAAAGACAACGCTGGTTACCGCTCCGAAATATCTCCAGCTAACAGCAGGGGACAAGCAGTTGGATTCTTGATCAATGAACGATTGAAGATAAACGGAACCAAGTCATACGCCGAAGTTGCAGATATTAATAACATTCCGGATCTGCGCCCGGCATTTAGACTTGATTTCACAGATACGGCATCCGGTAAGGATGCATCAGCTGTAGTCGTACACTTGAAGTCAATGAGAGGCGGTCCTGAACAAACAGCTCCAGTGAGAGCCGCACAGGCTGCGGTACTTGCCCAAGTTCTCGGACCGAACTTCAAGGGCATTGTCGGCGGCGACTTCAATACATTCCTCGAGCGTTCGAAGGATATGGATCCACTCGTTAAAGCCGGATTCAAGCTACTCAATCCGAACGATACAAACTCAACGCAGGCTATGGGCGGACGACTTGACGGATTCTACGTCAAAGGCATGGAAGGCTTTAGCGATCCGTCCACTATTCCGTTCTGGAAAAACAAACTGATCACACGCGGTTTGTCCGATCACGCGCTGGTAACAACACGCCTGAAAACCGGAACATAAGCCGAGCCAGATTCGGGAGTTAGAAATCTATCCGATTGATTCCATGGCGTCGACACTTTGTCGATTCTTTAGGGGCGATGCCATGCTCGCCAGCCGGAAAGGGAAATTCACAAGTCTAAGTTTAAACAAGAGCCGGGTCAGCAAAAACTGCCCGGCTCATAGATCTCTTTCCACCAGCCTGAACGAAGTTACGGATCGGAAACTTGTTTTAGGCAAGCTGCCCGGCTCATATAACTTACGAATAGATTGACGGCATTTGGCTAGACTAGGAGAATCAAGTGATGTCTGGCGTCCCGGTTGCTACCAAATTTGTCCGTGATGAACTTTGCTGGTTGGTCTATTTGATGATCGGCAACTACTGTTATCTGGCAGCAGGAATGGGACCAGCCATGAACTTGCTGAGTTCGGAACTCCATTTATCCTATTCAATCGCAGCGCTCCATTTTAGCGCCTGGTCACTCGGTGTTCTCAGTGCCGGAACTTTTGGTGAGCGCATCATGAAAAAATTCGGCAAACCATCTGCCGCCTGGATGGCTGGCACAGCACTTTGCGGCGGCATCCTCGTATTCCTTTCCGGAGTGCATCCGGTTGTCACCATTCTTGGCTGCTTGATTTGCGGATTCAACGGCAGCGTCATGTGCCAATCTCTTTGCACGATAATGGCAGATCGCTTCGCCGAAGCCAGAGTAATCGCCATTTCCGAATCCAATTTTGTCGCAAGTATTTTCTGCAGCCTGGCACCATTCTTGATTGGCACATGTTTTCGAAGCGGTTTGAACTGGCGGATTGCAATAGTATTACCCATAGTGCTATTCCTGGTGTTTTTTATGGTCGGCAGACCGATTATTGCCGGAGCCTATGAAACTAGTCCGAAGGGAGTCCAAGCCGATGGAAAACTTCCACCATTCTATTGGTTATGTTGGTTGCTTGCCATGTTCAGCGTCGCAAGCGAATGGTCAATAATTTTTTGGGGAGCCGATTTCCTGGAAAAAGTCACCAAATTATCAAAAGCGGATGCAACAACAAGTTTGACGGCATTTCTCGTAGCGATGGTTGTCGCAAGATTTATCGGCAGCAGATTGGTCAGAGCTTACCCAACTAAACTATTGCTAAGATGCACATCAATTTTAGCGCTCTGTGGGTTCCTCGTTTTCTGGTTAGGACACTCGGTTTATGCAAACATGACCGGGCTTGTGCTGGCGGGGCTGGGAATCGCCAATTTCTATCCCCTGACTCTTTCTGCAGCAATCGGGTCAGCCCCTGAACAAGCAGGAAAGGCGACCTCTCGAATGTCCATAGCTACAGGTGGGGCAACGCTTTGCGCCCCCCTGCTTCTCGGAATTTTTGCCGAACACAGCAATATCTTCTCCGCATATGGCTTGGTAGTCGGGCTTTTGTCGATTTGTTGTGTCATCGCGTTTCTTTCAAAATGGCAGTCAAGAAGTTACACTACCGACGTCTAATGGGCTGACCCAAAAATGTAACAGGCACGACCTGTAAGGGTTAGGCGCATTTCCTAAGCTATAGGCACCTGGAACAAACGGGCGACAAGCCAGGGAAACGAAACAGAGAGTTGTGAACAATCATGGGCGATGCATTTTCCAATTGGGTTAATCGACGAGTAGACGACGTCAGAGATATCAGCCGACGCATTCAAGCTGGCGAAACACCAATTCAACAAGCGATCAAAGAGCAAAGACAAGTCCAGCAGCACCACGAGCATCAAGTACAAGTGGACCGTGTGGAGCTCCAGAGCAAGGGGCAGATTCCCAAGGGCCGCGTTGACAAAAACCATCTGGTTTTCGAAGGAACAGGATCAACTAATCACGGTTCAGACAAGCAGCAGGGATCACAAAGGCAGCGTGGCGGTTCAGATAGACCGCACAATAGTGAGAAGCCGCAAGCAAAAGCTGAAAAACAACAAGCAGGATCGCAACAGCACAGTACTGAGAGACCTCAGGCCAGAGCTGAGAAAGCACAAGCAGGATCGCAACAGCACGGCGCTGAGAGACCTCAGGCCAGAGCTGAGAAAGCACAAGCCGGATCGCAACAGCACGGCGCTGAGAGACCTCAGGCCAGAGCTGATAAATCACAAGCCGGATCGCAACAGCACGGCGCTGAGAAGCCTCAAGCCAGAGTAGAGAAATCACAAGCCGGATCTCAACAGCACGGCGCTGAGAAGCCTCAAGCTCCCGGTCGTCCGGTTCAAGCTACTGAACATGTTGCTCCACGCAGCCGCTCCTTCGTTGAACCTATAGTTGAACAAGTAAGCATGTCCGGTAAGGAATACCTGAAGAGATTAACGGAGGCCGGCGCCTTCGACCAGGTTCAAAAGCCCGGACAACAAAAAGGGTCGTTCGAACAAACCCGAGCAACAAGAGCCGCTGATGCGCATCCGCAAGGCAACCGCCCTTTTGAGCAGCAAGCTCCCAGATCAGCTGATGGTAGAGCACAGTCGCAGTACGTCGAGCCTCGAAATCTTCCGGAGCATGTGAAGAAGGCGCAAAGGGAAGCTGGCAAAGAACACCCAGCAACTAAGGAAGCTCAAAAAGAACAGATCAAGAAACAAGACGGTCCTCAAAAAGAGCAAATAAAGAAACAAGAACCCCCACAGCGCGCCAAAGATAGCACCCAAAACACGGTTAAAGAAGGCAATAATTCTGCCCCCAAATCAGAACTTCGCACTTGGGCTGGCAAAACAGTCGGTACAGGTTTAGGATTCCTCGGCATTACAGGTGGTATCAGCGAAGCCAAACTCGGAGTTGACCAAATCAAAAACGGCCAGAAGCTTGAAGGCACATTGAATGTCACGGCAGGCGTCTCCGACATTACATCAGGAACTGCCTCGGTCCTCTATACATGGGGCAAGAACGCGATGGGAACAGTCGCAGCCAAAGCCGGCGGAGCCGGATCGATTCTAAGTGGTGCCAGTGAAGGCATCCAAGGAATCCGCACAAACGATCAAGAAAAGCAATTCGAAGGTGGTTTGAAGGTAGTCCTCGGAGTCGGAATGCTACAGACTGCCAGCCGAGTATCTCCTCTGTCAGCCTCAGCAATGGCTGGGTGGAGCGGCGGACGTTTCATCTCTACGCATGCTGGCTGGGGTGGAGAGAATATCGACACCAAGATGACGCGGTTGGCCGATTCATCAATGAACAAAGCTGCAAATGCCGAACTGGAAAAGATCAGCCGAACCAACCAGCAGTTGTTCGAAAAGTCACAAGAGGTCATGAACAAGGACCTCGGACGAATCGAAGCCGAAGGCTACACGCGCAAAGACGTATCGGAAGCTATCATCGGCTTGAGAGAACAGGTTGAAGCTACGCGCAATGCCGGTAATTCAACAGAAGATCTTCGGAACCAAATTAAGAGCTTGACCGAGATTCGCGGACAACTCTCACGCTAACTACCAGCCTGGCAGCTTCGGCTTCCTGCTCACGCTCTATAAGCACGAACTGCATCGATTACACGATTGATGAAGAGCTGCTGGTCCGAATGAAAGTTCAAGTCGTTGAAATCTCCTCGGATTGCTTTTATTGCAAACTTCTCGACATCGATCTCGTTTCGCGTGCGCTTGCCCATCCTTCTAAGAATTGGCAAGGGCGGGCACCAGCCTCCGGTTGCATGTAGAAACAAAAATGCAGTCACTACGGCCGGAAGAAGCAGGAACCATGGGTTCACAAAAGCACCCAGAAGCGTTCCTACAAAGGCAAAACTAGCAGCCATTGCTTCCAGAACTCTCTCGATGTCCCATTCCAACTCAAGATCTCGTATGCGTGCATCCAGCACCGCAGGCGGTTTCTGTGCGAGAAGGCGAATGTTTCTTTCAATCTGACGGTCGATCTCGTCATTGACCTCCGGAGCTGTGCTTCGGCGCACTCTATCCAAATTTGATGGAATCATTTCAGCCATCTGTCGATCCTCCACTTTTCGCTTCCCAAGAGGACGGACGCTAAGACTCAAAGGTGCCAACAGAAGTCAGATGCAACTGGGAACTGAAAACAGTCGAATCGCAGTAAGACGTTCCTTATATATACATAGGATGAGCCTTGTTCCCATGAGAAGCCTTGGAAAGAATCGCGAAGGAAAGCCCGAAAGCGTGTATACAATTCCCTTAGACGCTCCGCGTATAAACGAAAAAACAAATCCCAAGTAAGGAAATTGTAAGTTCCAGAAATTTTCGCGAAACTCGCGAACATTTTCTGAACTCCGTCGTCACCCGATCCAGATGCGCTGACCGTCCCAGACATCTGTTAGTAACAAGCCTAATGGCACATCCATCCCCTGTAGGTGATCAAATGCAAAATATTCCTCGCCGGTTTCTTCCAGCCATGTTTGGAAGCGCAATTGCAATGTTAGTCGGAGTGACTCCCGCTTTAGCAATAGATCCCGCGATCCACAGCCAGGCAACTATGGGTCTTTCGCAAGTACAACAACTTGCAGCGTCAGGACAGTTGACGCCAAATCAAGCCAACGACCTGATTAATCGCTACAACAAAATCATCACGAATAACCAGCAATGGGCAATTCAGATGGGTGGCACCCTTAACGGTCCAGATAGACGATCGCTCAACAGCCAACTAAACAAGGCAGCCAACTTGACACAAAATTTCCTCCGTGACAATGGCACCACATTCGGTGCGAATCCGGCACTTGGGTTTACCGCAAATAATTGGAACGGCTACAACGGTAACTTTGCCAACACCGGTTATGGCTATATGAATAACAATGGCGCCTCGTGCGGTGGTGGACGACGTCATCCTGGTCGCGGTCACGCATACGGGCACTACAAAAACAAATTCAAAAGAAACTTTGACCCCTACAACACCGCATACGGCATGCCTGTTGGAAACGGTCTCGTTGGTAACGGTCTCGTTGGTAACGGTCTCGTTGGTAACGGACTGCTAGGAAACGGCGCTTATGCAAATGCATACGGCAACGTAGTTACCCCCGGGTTTGGGTACGGCAACGGCAGCGGATTAGGCGGATTGCTGAACGGCGTAGCTGCCAGTGGAATGTTGAATAGTGGCAGCGGCATCGGCGGCGCACTCGGCAACTTACTCAACTTTTAACTGAACCGATCTCCACATATTCGGATAAGAGAAAACTGCAAGGACGAAAGTTCTTGCAGTTTCTTTTCCAGCAAAGTTTTTGTAACAAGGCTTCTAAATCGTAATGAAATCCAACACTTCACAAGATTCCGTATTTAGAAGAATCAGAGAACTGGTTCCCTGAAGCGAAGAAGCCAAAGTCAAATGCAAGGGAGGATATTTCTCTCTCAAGAAACTATTGATTAGTTCCAGGCTAGCACGCTTCAAAGATTGGTTTTTCGAAAACGTGTTCTTAATGAAAATAGGCAACTTCTGCTGGGCAAACATCAAGTCAGCACTTATGCTGGCAGTGAACTCATCAAAATCAGCAATATCATCATTTTCCTCAGTCGCTAACTTGGGAATCTTGAATGAACGAACAGAAGAAGACGCGCTGACATTCAATTTTTCAGCGTCTGCTGAGATAAGCCTAGCCAAACCAAAGTCCCGAGTCGAACGCGGTCCTTTACTCATAGAATCTGTCCCTCGATAAAGAGTGGAGCAACTGGCGCGCGAAGGTAAAGGGGGCGCGCCCCTAGAACTTCCGAACGCATGATTCATATTGCCACTTGGCCTGTGACAGCCCTGTGACACTATGAAATTCAATTCAACTTGGGAAGGAGTTGCCTCCGCAAATTGACGGATGCCCGGTCTAACATGTACACGTTAGGATGAAATTTGGGGGGTTAATACCTTATCGTTCCTGTTGTCTTGGTTGGCGTAATAGTTGTTCAATCGTGTAGTTGATCGCGCGGATCATTGGCGAGATCCGCACCATATGATAAACACACATCACCATTGCTGAGCGAGCCCGAATCCTCACTGAGCGCAGGTTTGGCCCCTGCGATTTTGAGAGCGGACTCACCATAACGTTTGTGCATTTTGCCTGCACAATAACCGTTCGTTGCTGGATTATCAGCAATGCTCTCTAATACCTGAAATGGTGCCTCGCAATATTCAGGCACCATTCTTCCTCATTACAAATTTAGCCTGCAACAGTGCAGGCCAGCTCCCATGCACCGCTAGAGTGCATGAGTCCAAAACATATCCAGACCGTCGCGATTGAACGCGCAGCTAAGTAAACGCGCGAAGCGCGCTCGGCTGCTAGTCCTCATTGCAGCTAAGTATGGAGCGCGGACATCCTGTCCGCCCATATGCAAATTCTACTGCCTACGCCACAGCTTTAGGGAGACTCTACCTCTTGCGAAACTCCGAATACACAGCTGCAACGCGCTTCGCGCTTATGGGCGGACGGGACGTCCGCGCTCCATACTTAGCTGCAGCGCGCTTCGCGCTTATGGGCGGACGGGACGTCCGCGCTCTTACATTGGACTTGACAGGTCCTGTAAATTGGAACTGTTAAATCAAGAG
>JAIEQI010000037.1 GCA_019747875.1 Candidatus Obscuribacterales bacterium | reverse complement strand
AAATATGGCCGACAATTAGCGTTCTGGGGTGGCCGACAATTAGCGTTTTGGGTGGCCGTTTTCAGCGGAATTTACACAACTTCGAGCCACGCCTCTTCGAACCGCGTTAGAAATCTCATTTAGGCTGCTCTGGCGATGGTCTTTTTCAGAGCAACCAGGTTCGTGTACTCTTCTTCTACTAGTTCCAAAAAAGCAACTAAATGCGACTCATGCCTGCTCAGCCCTGTGATTGACCTTGTCAGCGCAGACATCCTTTTGATCATTTTTGGAAGCTCATCACTTTCAGCAGCGCTCAGGATTGCAGAGTGAATATAGCTTCCCCGACAGACTGCTGGAGTGTTTCCCAGAGCCAGCGCAGCCCCCTTAACGGCTTGCATAATGAACTTCTTTTTTGCCGTTTTGCTCATTTCGGCTTCCATTGTCTTTAGCACAGTGAAAGCAACTACGCTTCCTCTCCACGTTCGAAAATCCTTTGCCGTGATCGTCTCTGAGGTTATTTGCAACAGATAGCTGTTGACGTCAGACGATGTGACCGGCACTGTATAACCCTTCTCGTTTTCATACGCGAATAGAAACTCGCAATCGCTGTTCTCGCAATCCGCGATAACTGCCATCAACTTCTCATCGCTGCAAGTCAGCTCGATTTGCTTTCCTGATTTTCCCTTGAAAGAAAAAGATATTTCTCCGCTCTCGTAATTCACGTGCTCGGCTGTCAAAGTCGTCGCACCACGCGATTCATTCGCCAGCAGATACTGTTTATTGCCGACACGTAAGCTCGCTTTATCGAGCAGCCTTACTACTGCCGCGACGATTCGCTCCTTACACAAGCTCGGTTGGTTCAAGTCACGCACAACTCGCCGGCGGATTTTCGGAAGAAGATTCGCAAAAAGCCTAAGGCGTCCGTACTTATGCAGGGCGCTAGCTTCATGCCATCGTGGATGGTAGATGTATTGTTTTCGCCCCGCCTTATCAATCCCTGTGACCTGAATATGTCCTTCAGGGTCTGAGCATATCCACACGTCCTTCCATGCCGGAGGGATGACGAGCATTTCGATTCTCTTTCTAACATTCTTGGACGAGACAGATTTCCCTTCCAGGTCAAAATACCTGAATCCTTTTCCACACTTTCGTCTCGTATAGCCAGACTTAAAGTCTCGTATGTAATTTAACCCGGCACTTGCCGCTCTTAATTCACAGTCAGTAGGTGATGCCATTCAAATAGATCCCAAACGAACCACTCCCACATTTCTGATTAACCAATTCGCTCAAAAGTTCCGCGGGTCTACTATAGACATTACTCTCGGACGAAAGTGAGCATTATCAAATACGTTTGAACAATAAATGCTGATATAAGATCTCGAATGTCATCGATGCTTTCAGTGCTATTGCTTTTATTTTGTTTATGCATCTCCGGCTGTAGGCAACCGGCTAGACCTCCTACGGCTGAGTCTTGCTATGGACTAGGTCCTAAATGGATAGAACCTAAGGAATCGACCGAGCGAAAGCCTGGATGGAAGCAGAATCAGATAATCGTTTCGTATTGCTGCTCAGCACCGCCGACAGAGACGAGCATCAAAAATGCGTCTAGAGAGAATTTCAATATGATACCGGCATGGGAGCAAACCCTCGACTATGCGAGTAAGCATGGAATGAAGGTCATGCTAGAGCACGGTTTACTGTCTCCGGAAACTGTACGTTCCGAGGTGAAACTGAAGGAACTGGACGGACTCATCGAACGCATAAAGGGACACCCAGCACTCGAAGCCTATTACATCGTCGACGAGCCAAAAGCGAACTCATTTGCTGATCTTGAGAGAATGGTTGCCCACCTCAGAGAAAAAGATCCAAAGCATTTGGCGTTCGTCAATGTACTTCCAATCATCCCTGCAATTAAAGGTGAAGGCAAGGACAGTGCCGTTGGTGCTTATCAAGACTACTTACGAAGCTATCTGAAAATTGTGAAACCGGATCTTCTAAGCTATGACTACTACCACTTTTTTAGAACAAAGGATGGGAAACCGTTTGACGATACGAACTTTTTTCTGAACCTTTCTTTGATTCGTGACGCAGCGCTTAGTGAAGGTATACCTTTCTTGAACATTATTCAGTGTTCGCAATTTCTAGATTACTGGCGTATGCCCAATGAGAATGAACTCCGCTGGCTGGTGAACACTACTTTGTGTTATGGCGGAAGAGGGATAAGCTATTTTCTGTATTGGGGTCCCGAAAAATATAGGGGTTTGTATAGAGACGGAAAACCAATCGCCTTATTAGAGCAGGTTTCGAAAATCAATAAGGAAATTCTTGATCTAAGTCCAATATTGATGACTCTAAATTCAATAGGTGTATACCATTCCGCTCCGTTGCCAACAGGGACAGAACCTATTCCAACGGACTTTCCAGTAGACCTTCAATCGGATCATGAATTTCTGGTTGGGCTTTTCTCAGGGTCGAATAGACGAACTGGGATAATGATAGTTAATCGCAATTACACCGAAGCAGCTAGGGTAAAAGTGCGATCTCGAGCTCATAATTTGCAGCAGTACATTTCTGCAAATAGATCTTGGCGAGCAGTCAAAACTCTTGAAGGAGTATTCTCTTTCACGCTGCCACCAGGCGGCACGACTTTATTTGAATACAAGAGCAAACCGGTCGGCAGTACGGAAGAATAGATCAAGGGGTCATCGTAGGCAAGGACGAGGAGTCCTTTCACTTGTCAGTAATGGATTCTGTTGGACCTTCACTGATTTGGATTAGAATTGGGAATTGCAGAAATGTGCGATTAATAGCCTCCCTTGACAGCATCTTCCCTCGCGTAATCGAAGCACTAAAAGGAGGGACCAACGATATAGATACAAGACCGGTTTTATTGGGTCCCTTGCAGTAAGATCTGCTGGCTGATCTTACTGTAATTAGATTTAGCAGAGCGTTACCACCTGAAAGGTAGAGGATATGCGGGGCTTTATATTAACTTCGGCGCTTGTATTAACCGCGGGCGTGCTGCCTACAGCTGCATATTCGGCGGATGAATCAAAAACCACTTACTACGGCCCGGTGAATCAGGATTTCGTTTTATTTGATAGTTATCCGCTGCCTGGTGCGTACCTTTATTCGAAAACAGAGTCAACAGGGCCGAGTTGGGTGTGCAACTTGTCAGGGAAGTTGCCTGTTAGAACGGAGCCGGCATTTACTCCAGGAAGTTCGCTTGAACTGAGCTACGTCTCGTACGCCGGTGGCAACTGGAAGGCAACGTTGCAAAAGCATCCAATCAGAGGAATTGATGATTGGGATAACGGTGTTTTTATTCAAACTAAACCGACACCATACAAGAAACCCGCATTTTTGCAGTTTCGCCTTCATTCGCAAAACACGGGTCGTGCGGAAATGCCGAAAGTCGCCTTGCTCGTAAAAGGTGAGAAAGAGCCAAAGTCTTCCGCGTCGGTCGATATTGCACCATTTGCTAAGGGTGCCGACGAAAGCGGCTGGAGCCTAATTAAGATTCCACTGAGTTCTTTCAATGCGCAAATCTCCGCCGCTGAGCAAATCCAGGGATTAGTGTTTGAACAATCTGTTGCCGATGAGAAAACACACAACCTTTTCATCGATCAGATTGAAGTGCGTCCCAGTGACGAACAACCTTTGAATAAGGGTATTAAGCCTCAGCTCGTAGAAGCAAAAGGATTCGAACGACACGTAGATCTGAAATGGACGCCACCGGAAGATACATCTGTGCAAGGTGCGATCATCGAGCGCTCAAAGGATGGAACGAACTTTATAGCTGTTGCATACCGACCGAAATTATTGAGTCGCTGTGCTGATTGGGTCGGCGATCAGTTTGGTGACTATCACTACCGAGTCAGGTTCTTAGGATACGACGGTAGTAAGTCGGCACCGTCAGAAGTGTTGCATGCCAGCACCAAAATGCTAAACGATGATCAGCTTTTAGACATGGTGCAGGAAGCATGCTCACGTTATTACTGGGATGGGGCGGAGCCAAATAGTGGTCTGACACTGGAAAGCGTTCCCGGAGATCCCAACATGATTGCGACCGGTGCCTCCGGATTCGGTATCATGAGTTTGGTGGTGGCTGCCGATCGCAAATTCATCACGCGACCACAAATGGTTGAACGGATGAATAAGATCCTCAATTATTTGGAAAAGCAAGATCATTTCCATGGTGCCATGGCTCACTATTACGATGGTCGCACCGGGCATCCTGTTTTATTCTTCGGTCCAGATGATAACGGCGGCGACATGGTCGAGACATCGTTCTTGATGCAAGGATTGCTAACCGCACGTCAGTTTCTTAACAGCGATTGGGCAGAAGAAAAAAGCATTCGCGAGCGCATTACAAAACTCTGGGAAGCCGTCGAGTGGAACTGGTATCGCAAGACGCCTGACAGCCCTTATCTGCTGTGGCACTGGTCTCCAACCGTTGGATACAAAATCAACCATAGCCTGATCGGTTGGAATGAAACGATGATCACATACATGTTGGCGATTGCCTCTCCAACGCACCCTATTCCCGCAGAAATGTATTATTCCGGATGGGCGAGCCAGGAAAAAGGCGCACAAGAGTATCGCGGAAATGAAGCTGGCAAAATGTACACAAACGGCGGAATCTATTACGGGCAAAAACTGCCAGTAGGCGGCTTTACAGGCGGCCCGATGTTCTTCACTCATTACAATTTCCTCGGTGTTGATCCCCACGCACTTAAGGACAAGTACACGGAGTATTTCGAAAACTGCAAAGCTATCGCGACCATAAATCTACGCTATTGCCAGGTAAATCCAGGCAAACATTTGGGCTATGGAGCCGATGCCTGGGGGCTCACTGCTTCTGACGGACCCTGGGGCTACAATCCAGACGAACCAAGAACCGAGTGCGATAAAGGAAAGATCACGCCAACTGGTGCGCTTGCTAGCATGCCTTACCTGCCCGTTGATTCAATGAATGCTTTGAAAAACTATTATCGCAATCAAGGCAGCTTCCTCTGGGGCGAATATGGATTCCGCGATGCATACAGCCCTGAGCAAAACTGGGTGAACGATCTCTACATGGGACTGAATCAAGGACCAATCGTTGTGATGATCGAAAACTATCGCACCGGGCGTCCGTGGAAACTTTTCGGAAGTAATCCAGAAATTGAAGCTATGAGAAAGAAGACTTTTCAGAACCAATAGTTTTCTCTGGACCGCGCCTATATTCGGTGCGCCTCTAGCTTAGCCGGAAGTGACTGAAAACCAGTTGGTATTGTACTCAACTCGTTCTCTATCGAGGACTTTGAGAAGCCGTGGAATTGAGCCTGTTGCGTGATGAAAGCCTCGCACCCAACCGCGTGCATCAATTCCACGTTGCTCCAGTTTGAAGAGGCAATTCAACTCGACCTTATCCGAACATGCAACGACTTCACTTACGTCAGTAATTCGGCGCGTGCCATCATCCAATCGATCGATATGAATTATCAGCTGGATAGTAGATCCAATCATTCTGTGCGCGACGTTAGTCGATGGAACCTTAGGGTGCATTAGCAGAAATTCGCTCAGATTATCAATACAATCACTGGAAGAATCAGAACGCACCGTTGTCAAACAGCCCTTAAGACCTGACTTAATCGCAGAACAATACTCGTAAGCCTCGGAACCCATAAGCTGTGATACAACGAGCCGATTAGGAATCATTTGTGTCGCGTTTTCAATTAGTCTATTGGCACCAATTTCGCGCCTCTCGGTTCCACCAATGTTTGTTTCTAACCTGACCCAATTCTCAATCGGAAGTCGGAGCTCGCCCCCCTTATCTTCGATCGATACGACGCGCTCAGCATCATCCAAATGTCTAAGAAGTGAATTTACTAACGTCGTTTTACCGCTGCTAGACGGACCCGAGACGACAATATTGATCCCTGCAAACACGCAAGCCTTCAAAAATTCAGCCATCTGTATCGACATTGTTCCCTTTTGCGCATGTTGACCAAGAGAGATTAGAACAGAGACCGGGCAGCGGATGGTCAAAGTTGGTCCATTTACGCTCATTGTTGCATTCACCTTAGAACCATTAGGCAAACGTGCGTTGACCACTGGATTCCGTTCGCCAAACTGAAATCCGAGAGGAAGCAATATTTTGTCGATCGTTAGCAGCAGATGAAGTTGGCTTTCAAAAGTGACGGAAGTTTTCTCCTGTCTTCCCCAACGTTCAACAAAAATTTCGTTGGGAGCATTTATACAAATATCACCTACGCTCGGATCACGCAGCACAGGTCCTAAAGGTCCAAAACCGAAGACTTCATCTAAGACGGACTGAAGAAGAATACCTTTTTCCATTTCGCTCAGAGGGGCTTCATCTTCATCAACCAACGTCCGAATGAGTTGTCTCACTTCAGTGCGAGACTGTTCGTCGAGAGACCCCTTCGCATTCATCCAAGCTTCAAGTCCCGAAAATTTTACTCTTTCGAGCGCCTGAATAACTATAGATACTCTTTGTTTGATCAAGGTCATGTCTGCGTCAAACGCCGCAATTTCACGTTCATCTTTTCCTTGCGGTGTCGGTTTGACGGTAAACGGTTTCCTACTTGCTTTAGTATCGATCCGTTCAAGCTCCTCTTCACTAGGCGGACTCGGGTGATCGTAGCTTTTATCAGGACGTTGCCTTTTTGTTGGCCCTGTTTCTCGAGCGAATCCCGCGCCTACTTCCTTGTCATTCGAAGGTAATGTCGATTTACAGAAGCGGCAATACACTGCGTCCTTGCGGATCATTTCGCCGCAGAATAAGCACTCATGAAAGAACTCTTTTGAGATTCCACTACCGCAGTAACGGCAAAGGATCGCTCCGGAATTGATTGGCTCTGCACATTCAGGACATTCCATCTAGCTTCTCCTATGGATCGGAGCAAGGACTTCAAGGCTCACTATTACTCATTCTTGTCCTTTGGATTTTGAGACATTTGCTCTTCGTTTCAGTTTTCCCTCATGCTTGTCGTCGCAGTTTGTTTTTTCTGGATGAGGCTTATCTAGCACTGTTGAATTATCCATCCCCGATGGAATTATCGGTCTCGGTACAGGAGCACATTGCGAATCAGCACCAGATTCAGGTTCAACGTCCTTGTAGCAGTATCGGCATTTTCGTGCATGTCTTCGAATCAATTCTGCGCAGAATGGGCATGGCTTGAAGTAGATTAGCGAAAGTCCCCTCCTGCAGTGACGGCAGAAGATTGCATTCGATCTTATTTCTCCTGCGCAAATCGGGCACTTCACTGTCTCCATCATTACTCACTCAAAGTAGCTGGCTCTAGTAAAAGCTTTTGATACCAATTCTCCTCTACGACATTTGCTTTCACTAGCGGGTTTGTTTCACCTTTTCGCTCTCCGTAAATGGACCGCCACCAGAGGTTTGCAACGCTGGGACGCGCTCCCCTATCAGCCAAGATCCGATCTATGTTGCGCAGATCCTCACTGTTGGGTGTGCTTTTTCCGCTGCGATCGAACTGCGTAATGAGAACAGGCAACATATCTTTGAACATCGCAATTAGAGCAAGGTTGCCACCCAGACCTTCAATGTACTCACGCAAAGTACTAACATAGATGTCATCTCTTTTTTCTATCTTGGAGATCTCCGACTGGTTTACGCCCATTGCTAATCCAAGGTCGCCTTGCGATCTCTGCCGCTCTCTCCGTAGTTCTTTCAGGGTTCGTTCCATAGAGAGAAATCTATCGCTGCCGCTCTCAGCGGACGAATTTATCGTTGGTTGAAAAGCTCGTTCTTCCGATGTAGTGATCTGCTCAGGCGGCTTTTTCTTGTCCGTGCTCTTCTTGGTTTCCATCTGTTTGTATCTCGATGTGCGCTTAAGTACGTCAAAATGGTTCATGCTCTTAACAGCATATTCTGTTAAAAGCATCCTGTCAAGAGCCAGGCAGGGCTATGTTTCTCAGAATCTGTTTCAGAAACGATTTGATCGCTAAAAGAACATCTCGCTAACGAACTCTTTACGCGAACAGATTAGGATAGTAAGAAATCACCTGCGCTCGGAAATTTGCGATGAATTATCTTAAAACCACACTCGCACTGCTCATAAGACTCGCTGTAATTTCGGTTGCTATTTTGGCGGTGTCGCCCTGTTTCGCAGCGCAGCAGCTCTTAGTTCCGCGCACCTTTCATGCCGAAGAAGTGACTGCAAAGAGTGGCGAAAGCTGGATCGCAGTCACCGCCGATAGCAAGAAGCGAATAGCGCTCAAAATAAATACGGTCAAAGATGCAGTGGCAGACGAAGGCAACAAAAAAACTGGAAAGCAAGTTGTAACTCCGGGGATAAAGTCCATTTTCATCGTGAAGAACGTGCCAAACGTCGGTGTTGGAAAATGCACAACCGTGCTGAACAAAGAAACAGAACTATGGAAAAAACCAGCTGTAAATCTAGTTCTAGGAAAGAAATCCTACAAGATAGAACTCAAACTAAAAGTTGGTAAAGCCAAAGAAGGCGATACTTACACCCCGGCGCACTGCGCTTTGACCGTCAGTGACGGAACAAGAACCGACACCATCCTGGATACAGACTGTGTCGCGGAGCTGCAAGGGCTCGAAGCCCCACGAATATTATGGGCTGGTGATATCGATATGGATGGAAAACTCGATCTGCTTATAGATGGAAGCACAGAATCCAATATGTCCAAGTTGATGCTATTCACATCCTCGCCAGCAAAGCCCGGAAAAATCCTGACAAAAGTAGGTGAACTCACGACATACGGTTGCTAATAGTTTGGCTGAGACAGTGTTTGGGGAATAGTACCTTGCAGCCGACACGGAAGTCCCAATGTTCATTTCTGATCAGTTCGAAGTATTGGAGTTGCTCGGAAAGGGTGGGAACGGTTCCGTTTATAAAGCGAAGCACTTACTATCTGATCGAATCGTCGCAATTAAGGTTCTGAATGAGTCCTTGCGATCCGACGAATCCAGGTTGCGCAAATTTCAGAGAGAAGCTAAAACAACAAGCTCATTGGATCATCCGCATATTGTAAAAGTGTTTGCGTTCGGACTCAATAACGACGGTTGTCCCTATTTTGCGATGGAGTATCTCGACGGTAAAACGTTGGACCAATTCCTAAACGAGAAAGGGTCACTCAACGATCTCGAGTTCAATGAAATCTTCGTGCAGGTATGCTCTGCACTGGAATTCGCCCATGAACGCGGGGTTATCCATCGCGACCTGAAGCCAGAAAACATAATGGTAATGCACAATGACTCAGGCGACAGAGAAGTTAAGTTACTAGATTTCGGGCTCGCTAGCCAGCCCGAGAATGCGTCAGGTCACAACACCACGATCATAGATCCGGCGAAACTCATTGGAAGCCCCTTATTTATGAGCCCGGAGCAGTGTCAGGGTCAAAAGCCAGATGCAAGATCAGATATTTACGCTCTTGCTTGCATCATGTATCAAGCACTGTCGGGACGCCCTCCATTCACCGGAACAACAACACACGAAATTCTTCTGAAGCAATTGCACGAACAACCGCTAGATCTTGCAAACAGTAACAAACCTATCAATCCAGTACTAAATAGAACTATTTTGCGTTGCCTCGAGAAGAAACCAGAGAACAGATTTCAGTCCGTTTCACTTATCCATAAGCAGCTACCCGCTGCTTTGGAGGCGAAGCCTCAATCAAAAAAAACAAGATCCTACCTCAATAAACGCGTTGTAACTCTTGCCTTGGTGATGCCGCTTGCATTAATCCTTGTCTCGGTGCTTGCTCTTCAGAAAAGAAGCCCATCCCCGCAAACAAAATCTGAACGACCCAAAGCAAACTTTGCTCAGCTTTCCCGTGATTTAAAGGAAGCGAAAGTCTTGGATAGCGACGGACAGAATGACGAAGCAGTTGCAGCATATGAGTTACTTATCGAGAAAGCAAGCCAATATCACTATCCCGATGACACGCCGACAGCGGAAAAGCTTGCTCGCTTTAAATACGATTGCTATCGCGGAATAATACATGCCAGGGTCCACTCAGAGGATTGCATCGGTCAGGTCGCTTTGAAGGACTGGGAATTATGCTATGCCGCGGCTCTCAAAGCCTATCCACGGGGCGACAGGCTAGTGGCTGAAGCTCAATCTCGGCTAGCCTTCGAGTTAACCCTTAATGGACCAAGACCTGAAGACGAAGCCAAGATTCTACAGCTATGTCGCAAGGCCAACAGGACGATGAGCATTGAATTGGCTGAATCTGGTTCAGCTCCAGTGTTGAAAATCAAAAGCACTTCACTGACAAAAAACACCTATGCTGATTCTAATATAGTGATCGGTAGGCTTCGAGATCTGAAGGGCGAGCATTTAGATGCCGCTGCCGTAATTAGCGAATGGATCGAGTACAGAGGAAGCAAAGTTGATGAACGACTACTCTTTGAAAGACTCTGGCTTATCCAAGCCTTATACAACTCGCACACGGAAGGTGCATTGACAGCTGAACTGTCCAATCTACTGGATGCGCTAAATTCCGAGCCGAAGATTCACCCACAGGTTCGGCTGCGTGTTCTTGATTCACTACTCCATTTCTTTTTCCATTCTTCACCTCCTCAACGTTGCCGAGGCATAATTGGGCTTGCACTTGAGCGCCTAAATAAGCAAAACGCAGATCCTAGCCAGATAGCCCTCTGCAATTACTATAATGCTCTCATAGAAAAGAAGATGAACAGACAAAAGGATGCACAGCAGTTGGTAAGACAAGCACAGGCTGAACTTGCTAAATCCAAGCACGCCCCATCCGATTTATCAAAGAAACTAAGGGACCTTGACACAGAGAAATAGACTTTAAGTGGCTAAATTTCAAGCGAATGAATCTGCTGACGAAACTCGACTTCTCGTGGTATATCAGATGCAGCGTTAATCTTTGAAGCGTGTCGTCTTCTTCTTGGAAAGGAGTTTCCCTTGAGAAAGTTATTGAATGCAGCTGCTTTGGCGGCCACTATCTCACTTTGCTCGATCACGACAGTTTGTGCTCAAACATTTACTCCAGGCGAAATCGTCCAGGCGAATGCCTATGGTGAGAAGGTTGAAGTAAAGGTTGTGAAAATGGACAACTATGGCGGCGTCGAATGCCTATTGAAGGATTGGCAGGACGGCACATTCAAGCCTGGGGGTTCGACCAGAACTTTCCGAGCTAACGAACTAGTAAAACTTGGCGCTGGAGGCGGTGGTGCTGCGGCGGGTGGTGGACCTGCTTATGGTGGTGGTGGCGCATATGGTGCCGCTACAGCTGGAGGCGGCGCTTATGGCGGTGGTGGCTATGGTGGCGGAGCTGCAGGTGGTCAACAAGCTCAAGGTGGAGCTTCGGCAGACCTTGGTGGAACTGGCCCCTTATCAAAACAACAAATAATCGGCTATCTGAAGGCAAACGCCGGACGGCAAGGATCTCAAGCCGCCAGTGCGGCTGTAGTTGCGGCCATTAAAAAACGCGGTGTCAATTTTAAAGCTAATTGGCAAGACCTTCCGGAATTTATGCAAGCCGGCGGAGATATGACGGTTCGTTACGCTATTGGCGATAACTATGGAGCCCCTGTGAATCAACAGTGGTTGCTAGGCCCATGGGAGTTGCAGTTTACGAATGCAACCGGATTTTTCGCAAGCCGAGATAGTGCAGCGAAGATGGGATTTGTATCCATTGAACCAGCACACACTTACATTTGGAAAATCCACCAGGACGATCCTCCGAATCTCTGGATCGATGGAAAGTGGCGAGAAGCTACTCCTGAAGAAATGAAGTACCAGGGCGGTGCTGGAATCGTTCTTCTCAACGGCGAACAGCACTATGATTGGATTGTACACAAAGATCAAACAGCTGAGAGTGGCGAATGGATCAACGTCGCTGATATTCAAACGCGACAAGTAATTCGCAGCGGCGTTCGCAAACTGCACTAGCCCGTCTTAATTAGGATAGCCCCAGAGATAACCTTGAGCGTATTGAACGCCCATGTCTCTGACAACTTCCAAATCCTCACGGGACTCGACACCTTCGGCCACGAGCTCTGCCCCCAAGGCTTGCACCACCTTGACCAAGCGGCGAAGCAATCGTTGTTTTTGTGGATCAACTGCGATACCGGCGACGTATTTGATGTCTACTTTCACTACATCAGGCTCAAGCAAGATCAAACTTTCCAGCGAGCTTCTGCCGAATCCAACATCATCAATGCCAACCAGAATTCCCGCTTTTTTCAGAGCCGCAGTGTGTTCTTTCAAATAGCTTGGATCACCTATGAATTGCTGTTCTGAAATCTCAACGCAAAAGGTGCCGATGCTTTTGTCTTCGGGAAACAGTCCCACCAAACGCTCAATCGGTGTATCCAAAATTGTCGATGGGAACAAATTCACATCAAATCGCGAACCGGGCTCAAGCTGATTTGCCATTTCAACGCAGGCTTTGACGCAACGAAGATCTACCCGAGTCAAAATATTACTCTCGATGGCGATACGGAAGAAATCGTAAGGCATTTCGAATGCACCAGCCGGACCGCGACTGAGCAATTCGTACCCGACCTTTTTCTCATCGGCCAGACGATACATCGGGTGCTTCACGCAACGGAAACAATCACCTTGCCTGAGCAATTGTACGATGTCGAGATCTTTTCTCTCACCATTAGCACCGCCATTGGTGTTCAGATCATCTTGATGTGATACGCGATTTTTGCCGCCTTTCTTCGAGTCTTTCAACGCGTGGCGTATCAGCGATAGCAATTCCTCGACTGAATCAATCTCGTAGGGAAGGGGCGCAACACCGATACTGGCAGTTACATAGATGTTGTCCTTGGAGTTGCGAATTGGATTTTCTGCAACACAAAGCCGCACGCGTTCTGCAATCAAAATCGCCTCTGCAAGTTGCGTGTCCGTTAGTAAGATTACAAACTGGTCGCCACCAATTCGTGCGACATAATCAGATGGTCTAAGAGTAGTTGTGATGCGCTGCACCATCTCTTTTAGGACCACATCGCCGACAGCATGACCTAATCCTTCATTGATCCGACCAAAATCGTCGCAGTCGAGCAGCATTCCAACCATGGGTGAGCCTGTTCGCTGCGCACGATTGATTTCGGCTGACAAGATACGTTCCAGCCCACGCCGATTACTCAAATCGGTGAGCGGATCAATCGTAGCTAACTGATCGAGCCTTTTCTTTGCATCCTCCAATTGGGTATTGATGCTCTCAAAAGCTTGTTTTGATTCAGCCAGTTCCCTGGCGTGCTTGCGGACGAGATTGCGTCGAGTTTTCAAGACAACAGCTACCGCAATAACCATCCCGAGAGTGGTTATTAGCAAGAGAAGTTGAATGGGATCCGGTGAGGAGTTCATGTCCTACTTGAAAAGGGACTTCTAGCCAAACGCGCATAGCAAAAGCATACTTGGTATGATTAACTTTTGGCATAACTGTGTCAAGACCTGAACTGGCTGAATTGCTGCTTAAAAGCGCAAATAATGCATTTTTTTTTCCACTTACCACCTTGAAACCAGGTTATGAGCGACGAAAAAGACTTTATCCAACTTGACCAGTTTCTGAAGCATCAAAATCTTGTTGGATCTGGTGGTGAAGCCAAACACTTCATTCGAGACGGCAATGTTTCCGTCAATGGGGAGCTTGAGACGCGTCGCGGTCGCAAGCTTCGAAATGGAGACGTGGTCGAAGCAAACGGGAAACGCTTCACGGTAACTATCTAAGATGTCCAGTTCAGCTATTCTTGATCGCCTCGGGCTTACTGAAGACAGTCCCTTAGCTAATCTTGTCGAACGAAACCTGGCGCCGTGCTTTGTAGCAAAGTCAAAAGCATCCACCGAGCTTAGTTTGGACAATCCCGCTCCAATTAGTAAACTAGGTGGACTGCCGGATTTAGCAACTGAGACGCCCAAAGACAAAACTGGAAAGCCGTTGTTGTTTTTGGGACAGATCAATTTTGCTGAGCTTTGCGCGGAAAAGATCCAGGTGGATCGATGCGCGATTTCTATTCCGCGTGGTCTGCTATCGATCTTCTGGAATGAACGCAAGGACATGTCTAATCCAAAGGACCGGCACTCATTTCGCATTCTTTGGACTGACAGTTCGCAACTGCATCATCTACAAGCTGCTGATTCCAATGCGGCGTCACTTATGCATTCAGCGTTGACGCTAAGCTTTGAAAGCTCATCCACACTTCCGCAGAACCCGAAGGATTGGATTGATTCAAACTCCGTGGAACAAACGCAGATTGTGAACCTCATTGAGAGAGATTCCGCCTTTAGAGAGCACTTTATCTGTCAAATTTTTGGAAATGCCGATGCTGAAATTGCGAAGAAGAAGGAAATTGCAGCGTTTGCAAGCAACGGCATCTCTTGGTCTCCTGCACGCAGCGCCGATTCCTGCTACAGCCATCTTGTAGATGCGTCTCGTGATTGGGTCTTTTTACTTAGACTGAATTCAAAAACAGAACTTGGATTCGATCTTGCAAGTACAAAATCGATCACGCTGCTCATTCATAGTGATGACTTGATCGCGGAGCGACTAGATAAGGCCTGGATGGTCTACTGACCTATCGGCAGCGTCGCCCCCAAGCGCCCCTGTAATTGTTCCAACCGCCGCGATTCCATCCGCCATTCCATCCGCCGTTGTTGCAGTTGCGATTGCGGTTAATCATGAACGGAATGCTCATGGCTAACCCGGCGAGCGGATATGCCCAAGAATTATTGTGATGCCGGTAGTTGTTCCAGCCATTATTGTTCCATCCGTTGTTCCATCCACCGCTATTCCATCCATATTGATTGCCGTACTGGTTGCCGTATCCGTAGTCGTAGCCGCCAGGATAGCCATAGCGTGAATTGTTCCAGCCGTTTCCGTAAGCACCCCAGCCGTTCCCGTAAGCGCCCCAGTTTCCGCATCCTCCGCGATAGCCGCCCCATCCTCCGTGTCCCAAATTAAATCCACCATTACGACCGTAATAGCTGAAGGCAACAGAACTGGCAAGTCCAGCCAGTCCCAAAATTGCGTGTCCAATCCCCGGTCCGCGGTGCCGCTCTCTTTCGTAATCTTGCGGAGGGCGATCGACAATTACTATGGGTGGTGGATTGTCGTATCTATAACACGCATTAGTCTGTGCGGCTAAATCCGGATAGGATCGCGATTGATCGCTATACACGCGTCTTTGATAATCACGATCTGAATAACCACGATCTGAATAGGTGAAAACGTTTGAGGAGTTTTCGTAATAGCGTTCCGCTATGGCTTGATTTCTAACGCGCTCATAATTGCCGCGCTCCTCCCGAGCATATTGATCAGCCACTGCATATGGTGGCTGCCCTGAGTATTGAGGAGCTGGCGCCGGATAATCCCGAGTCTCAGCATAGACCTCAGCGGCAACTCGTGCCTGTAGAGGTCGTTGCTCATAATCTCTCAGAAGAGACTGCCCCGGCAGATCCTCGTCATAGTTTTGTGCACCAACTCGATTATCTCTGCGACTCACAGTTCGAGAAGCGTTGATTGTATCCATTACCTTTACCCTCTAGTTCAGAAACGGGCTGTTTCAATAGCCTCGATAATCTAGACATCAGATTCTGAAAATCCTTTGAAACGAAGGCTCTCGGGTGGGACGACTACGTGGAAAACGAGTTCTCATGCTCGCTAGTTAATGTCTTATCCGGTTAATCCTCGTTTAGAGATGGGCTTTTCCAATTGTCGTTCTGGGAATTCTTTAATAAACTGGATTGAATAGAGGTCCAAGGGTCGCCTCGGAATCAGAGGGGTTTATAAAGTGAGCAACAAATTTCACTCGAATATGTATGGCTGGGAATACGTCTGGCGCGACTTTGCAGACAGCAAGGGCGGTCAGGTCGTCGAAGACCAGACCAAGACCAATAGCCCAATCGTTTCGATGCACATCCCTGTGGAGGGAACCGATACTTCGGTCAACTTCGCCCCATTCCGTCTGAAAGGCGAGAAACAGAAGGAAAAGGGGACGTCGGCCACCATTCACTTCTCCCCTCGAGAGAACTTCGTTTTCTCGATTCGCTCCGAGAAGGGGATGGACCAAATTGGGAAAATGATGGGTCTTCAAGACATTCAGATGGGTGATCAGGAGTTTGACGAGCGTTTCCTCATTCAAGGCAGCGATCCAGGCAAAGTTGTGCACGTCTTTGCTGAAACGGATTTGAGAGATTTACTGCTAAGTCAAAACACCTCAGATTTGAGACTCGTCCATGAATCGGACCATTTCCCAGCAGAACTCAAGGTTCCAAAAGGTCGCCATGCCGTGCTTTATGGACATTATGACCGCATCGAGAAGTTTGAACAGCTCGAAGCTGTCTTTACGATTTTGACCTCAGTGGTTCACAGACTCGGCGCTATTCCAGCGATAATTGGTGAAGAAACCGACGAACCTGCAACAGAACAGCAAAGAACCTCCGGCAAACTTCATAGCCCACTGTTGGATATGGCATAAATAGTTTGGTTGGGGACACGAGATCTGAGCTATGCATGGCATCAGCTCTGCGATTGCCCTAGCAAAGCGAATTTGGTAGGGTTGTGAAGTATGCAGCGCAGCTGGAATGTATTACTTCGAGAATGCCGTGAAGTCCAGAAGAATGTTCTGGAGACTGCTGCGCGTCTCAACACATTGTCTAAGGACGACAATTCAAGCCAGGAAGAGTTGGATGAAGTCGAAAAAGAGTTGGACAGTCTGCTCGAGTTGGAGGAGCGGCTTATCCACGACTTGGAGAAATGGATAGCTGCTTATGACGATTTTGGTGGCACTACCGAAACCGTTCAGCAGGTGATCGACGATACGAAGTATGCGATGAAACGCCGCCTGCGCCAGCTTTTGGATCGGACTGCACATTTGCATTTGAATTAGAGCGACAGATACCGTTACATGCTTCTTTACAAGACAGATAAAACGCGTGCCATAAATGCCTTTGAAAGAATCCCGAAAGCCTCATTGCTGCGTCGAATATGAGCGCTAGTAAATCTTGCATTGCGGCAAACCACACTCTGTGCGCGCATTGACACGGAAAACCGTATAGCTCCCTCACCTGCTGCGCCCATACACTCAGCGTACTAGCTTGGTGGAATGTCTATGGATCGCCCGAACAGTTCAAGTAGCGGAGTCGTTGAGCGGGGAGATAGCCCTGCGAAACTGCAGAGCGTATTAGTTGAAGCGGCCCATGATGCACGTCGTGACGAACAACATATCGCAGCTGATCGAATAAAGCCAAAAGGAATTCTGGATCAAGTTCCGTCCGGCAATTTGCAAAAGTCTATCGACGCGTTCACCAAACAACACAAAATCGACATAACTTATTCAAATGGATGGCTCACCTACACGCTTGATGCGCATGGGCGTTCGGGCATTCTATTCAAAACAGATGCCAGCGAGTATGGACTGCGCGAGGCCGAACTCAAGCTAAACAACATGGTGGCAGCTCGGCAAAAACAAATCGAGCAGCGATATGCTGTTAAATTCGCAGCACCAGGAGATATCGTCGATTACCAGCGGCAAACTGATGAAGCGGTGGCAAGACCTCGAATTGTGCACGCTGTGCAGCCTGAGTTATATCAACTAGAAGGCTTGATCTCAGGCTTAGAAAAGAGTGGACCGACCAGTTTCGCAGTCGGCACACAGGATATGAAGCTCTATTTTCTTTCTGAGAAGGTTGTTCTCGATAAACCGGGACATGCAAGCTATCAAAACGACCGAACGGGTGTTCCGTCGATTTATTTCTTCCCCTCGATCAACGAGGTTCGCAAGGCTACTGACTCCGATCTACCAGCTACAGATCAAAGAAAATCTTACGCCGACAAAACGCGCCCCGATACCATAGAAAGTATCATGATGCACCAAATGGGCCATCATCAGTTCGTAAAGATGGGTTATCAGAACAGCGTCGAGGGTGAAATTTTTCAATCTAACATAGGATGGGTCCGAAACAGGGATTGGAACACAATCAAAACCCAGTGGCTAATTCTCGGCAAAGCTACGGATGCTGATGGGACCAATGCATCGTACTTTCCATCAATAGAGGCTACTACAGGCGCTACCACATGGGTGAGAATGAAACCAGATGGCGGGGGCATAGATAGCCGGGGACGAAGAGTACCGATCGTACAAGCCGAGCGCCTAACATCGGAGCAGCTCAGAGATAAAGCATTACTCAAGCCTCCAACGCTGAATTTCAATTCGCCGGAGGATGAGTACGCCGAATCCATGCGACTGCACCGCTTGAGCGAGGCTTCGCGAAAAGAACTAATTCGAAACAGCCCATACGTCTATGATCAGATCAAAGCAAACGATCAAAAAGAGATCGACGACAAATACGGAAAGCAAACCGACGGAACATCAAAATACCTGCGTGCTGCGAACGGTCAACTAGTCCCGAATGATGATCTGAATCGCTTACAGATCCAATCCTTCGAAATTCTAAGCATGTACCCAGATCTCCGATTCAAGAAATAGCGGGATGCAGCCCGCGAGCATAGATAGGTTATCTCTTAGCTTGTACCAAAGAAGGTTTAGATGGGCTTTTCTGTTGATGGTCTTAACTTTCCTGAGTGGATCTCATAAATTCGGCAGTTAGTGGTGCGGGCTGCCTGCACTAGATCCGGATAGGGGCGATCTGCAACGCTTACAAAGCCATTGAAGGATGACTCGCCGTCACCTCGTCCAGTGAGCGGTTCGTCGAGGTATTGGAAGTAATGTGTGCCGATCATATAGGGTTTGGCTGCTGCTTGCTCGGTGTAATAGGTATAACCGATGGCTCTCTGCTTCTGATCCTTTACCTTCACGAATGCCTGTTTCAACCCCGCATCGAAACTATCGAAATCATATTCACCAATGAGGATCGGTTTGCGGTACTTTCGATAGTATTCATCAAACTTCTTTGGCAGATCGATTGCATAGTGGTTAAAACTCAACACATCGGTATTCCGCGCACATGCATCCACGACCTCATCCATTGGATAGGGAATGCGCGAGCCGAGCACCAGATGGTTGGGATCGGCATGTTTCATGGCTTTGTACCAACCCGAATAAAATCGATTTGCAAAATCTCGAAGCAATTCAGCCATGTCTCTCTTTGCTGCACTAGTTGCTTTGTCACCTACCCACCGAAGATCCCCAAAGTTATTCGCTTTCGTTCCCCAAGATTTGTTCAGTTTTTCAATGGTGGCATACTTTGCCCTAAGCTTGGATAGCCAGGCGGATTTGCATGGCTCTTTCGAATCTAATGCAAGAACGTCATAAGGAATATTCCACCAGGGCATTTCGTTATCCAAGAAGTAGCCAACCAACCATTTGTCTGTTTTGCTTTTGCTCAGGTCTTTCGCGCATACACGCACCGCCTCTTCTTCGAAGCGAGGATCGTAAACATCAGGAATATCACCATCGATGTAATTGATCTTCAATTCCCAGGTTGAAGGTCCCATGCTGAAATAGGGGAAATTCTTTGACTGGAGAACATCATCAGACCAATTTCCCAGAGAATTGAAATTCCATGAACGCATACGTTCAAACACGCGCTTTTCAAAATTCTTGCGCCACTCCGCGCCCCATTTCCGTTGGAGATTCGCAACATAAAAGGAAACTGAATCCTTGTTGCGTGCAGCTGCGAAGTCTCCATCAGGCTTGGGTATCCAATCATACTTCGCGAGAATCGCCGACTCTTTTTTCTTCGTTGTTTTAGCGGCAGTTTCGTTTGCTTGTTCCTCCTTCTCTTCGCCTGATTTGCGCAGGGGTGACAAAGAACCGGGAACGACACAATCGAGGGCAATAGAATAAAATGGCTTTCCGGCTGGACTAACAAACCACCACCGACCGTAGACTTCCTTGACTGCAAAAAATCCACTTGCATCCAGGTTCGGACCAGTTTTCAAAGCTCCAAAATCGTCCCACTGGGAACAGGCTATATTATTTTGCAGATCGAGCTTTTCACTCACATCGATTTCGGTCAGATCTTTTTCGGAATGCACTTTTCCGGTCCAATCCGTGGAAGCGTTCTGCCCAAATTTATCCACATGAAGAACTTCTGAGTCGGTGAGTTTTTGTGACTCATCTTTCGCATTGCCTGGAGCTGCAGACGCACATAAAATTGAAAGAGTGAAGGCAACCGTAAACATAAGAAGCAATGCAAGCAAATTTGCTTCTCCTCGTTCCTTAAAGCACTGGCACCCTGCCGACTTCGCACGCTCTATCAGAACCCTAGGAATGAACAGTGTCAGGTTCATTTCTTAGCAGGCTTTCCACCGGACGACTTTGCAGGTGGAAATTCGATTGTGGCAATGAGATCATAGAATGCTGGCTCAAACGTTTTATCACTGGTCGGTCCCCAACCTCGAAGGTCGTAATACATCCCAGGGCTTCCAAAGAATAAATGCGTTTCGTGATACTCACCTGCCTCATGCGGATATCGCGCTACGACAAGCGCTCCGCCGTATGGGCCTTTTCCAAAAGAAATCGACTGATACTTGTCGATGTGTGTGCCAGGGTAGCTAAACTCTTGTTTGATTTTTGCCGCGCTTATATCCGGAGTCGAATTGTCGGTTTTTCGATAGCATTCGATCTGTTTGTAGCCCGTCGATGGATTCCGTAGAATAAATATAGTTTCGCTAGTGCTGGGACGTCCTCGCCGCTGAAATCCTCTGGCAGGCGCAGATGGTGCTTTCAGTGGTTCTAAGATCCAACCGTACGGGAGTAGAAATGTAAAACCGGCTCGAGCTGATGAGAACCTCTGACGGGGCAGTATCACTTTCGCAGGCGCTTTTGCAGAACTTGAGCTTTTCGTGCTCCCGCTAACAGCAATGCCAGGTACTGCTGAACCAGAGGGACCAGCCCCTTGGGTAACTGCAGCTAATTGGTGCTTGGATGAATCTGTTGCGCTTCCTTGAGCGGACATGTCAGCTGGAGAGCCGCTTGCTGTAGCTCCCTTGGAATTGTCAGAGGCTCCGGTGCTAGACCCTTGTTCGCTTGCTGCAGAAGACTTGGAACCTGGTTCAGGAAGCAAGTTTAGGCTCAACGATGCTAAGAAATCCTTCTGTTCAACAGCACCGCTGGCAAAGGCTTTGATTTCCGCAAAGCTCACTGAGACCTCGCGATAATTCCCGATCAAGTCAGGTTCGTGAAAATGCACGGTTACTCTGCGCAATCCAATATCGTTAGCAATCATCAGTTCCTTCGCGATAAAGGATGCGTCGATCTTGCAATCGTTATCGATATTGACGGAATCTCTATGTCGGTAAGTTGAAACGACTGCCTCGTTGCCAGAGATGGATGACACGACCTTGGTGTTATCGCCCAAAACTTTCGACTTAGTAATTATGCTGGTAATCTTATCCGGTGTCGGGACTTCAGCAGCCATCACCGGTGAGAATCCCAGCATGATCAGCAAACAAAGCATTACTATAATCATCTTCGGTCCTGTGTTGTCGTTGCAATGTTGTCATTGTGATTAGTGCTAGCCGACCTTGCACTGGTCTGCCCAGGTACTTGAATGTTGCATGACTTCAACAATGCTTCCAGAACCTGATTCTGTTGCTCTTGTTCGCGACTTGCAATTTGCGACTTTAAGCGATCGACTAACAGAATGATTTTTGTCTGTCCCGAAAGAATTGGTGTTCGCTCCAGAGCAGCAGCTGCAAGCTTGGCAGCGCACAGCCGCGGACGAGCGGCGAAATTACGAATCCAATACTTGGCGCGATAGGAAAACGAATGCCGATATATTAGATCGCAAAGGCTGTTGTGATAGGCATACAAAACCTCGACGAAATCTCTGAGCGATTGCTCCGAACTCTTTTTGAATAAAGCATTCGGCTTCTCTGATTTGTACTGTTCAATGGCAAACTCATAACTAGCAATAGCATGCTGGGCAATAATTTCTCGGTCAAACTGACTCAGCGAACGCTCTCTGGCACGCTTCGCCATCGCCTCTCGTTTGTCTTTATTCAACGAAAGGTCGACTATAGACTCGGCTAATGCATGACTGTCCCGAGGAGGCACCACGAGTCCAGTTTCATCATGGGCGACATATTCCGGAGATCCACCGGCGGAAGTTCCGATTACTGGTTTTCCTGTGGACTGTGCCTCTAGCACTGTATACGGTGCATTCTCGTAGAGCGAGGGAACAACACATATATCAGCCGAACGATAATAATTCGGCATCTCTGCTAGAGGAACATGATTGACAAACTGAACGGCCTGAGCACATCCGCTCGCTGCGAGCCTCCGATGGAGCTCCGCTAGCACCGATGTCTTTCCTGGTCCAGTTTTGGTATCAGCGCCAACGATTACGAATTTAGCATTCGGTACCTTCGCAAGGACAGCAGGAACAGCATCAATCAAGTAATGTACGCCTTTTCGTTCTTCCAGCCGTCCTGCAAAAAAGATCAGCGGACCATCACTATTGGAAAGCGCTTTCGGTCCATCTGGACAGAAGCGCTTCGTATCAACCGGATTTCTGACTATTCGGATCTCAGCCGGTTCCACACCGGTGTCAGAGGCGACATATGACGCCAGGTCTATACTTGGCGAGGAGAGCAAATCTGCTTCAATCATCGCCATTCGCTCAAGGATCGACACCAACCGATGATCAAATCCGGCATTCAAGTTGTGATACTTCTCGCGAATGAATTTCGAGTGCGGTGTGTGCAAACGAATTACCAGAGGGCAAACTCGCGTGATGGCGGGGAACAAAGCTTCAGCTAAATGTTCCGGTGCCTCGACCAGATCAAATGGTCTAACAGAATGTACCTCTAAGAATTTGCGCCAGAGCGCAAGCGCCGACTTCAGCACAAAGTGCGTATAGGGAACTGAGATCCAGACGGTGGAAAGTTCCTGCAATAAGTTACCCCATACAGCTCGGTGAACAGGAACGAGCGAGGGGTCGGCAATTTGCTCGGGACTGCTATCGGCTCGGGCATCCTCTTTTGTTAGTGAGATGACCTCAACGTCATGACCCAAATTCTTCAGCGCCTGGGCGTGTTGAAACGTATAGGCGCCGATTCCGCCCCAACCGGTGTCTGGAGGATATTCTCTTGAAATCAGGCAAATTCGCACGACAAACGCCACTGAAAGCCGAAAGTAGCCATGCAGGATAACATGTCATGAGGTGTTCTTACATTGGCAGGAGCTTATGCACTCGGCTCAGTTCCTTCAGGCGTTTCCTCATCGGCTCAGCCACTTCCGGCATTTCATGAATCAGATTGCGCTCGTAGTTCATTGGACTGAGAAGGGCTAAAAGCATCTCTTCTGAATCTTTGAACACCCATTTCGATGACAAAGAGTTCGCGTCTGCGCTAAACAAATACGTATAGGGAGGTCTGGTTAAACTGAACATTGTGAAATGATAATTCACAGCAAAACTATCATGATCGGCGATGGCGGCACCATTCTGTACTTCTGCCCAGCGGCTTTCACCGTCCAAATGATCCGGCAACGGAAGATCGGCTGATTCAAGCAAAGTCGGCAAAATATCTACTTGGTCGAAGACGCCGCCGATTCGTGCACCCTTAGTAAAAGGCTTGTGGCGGCTAGGTTTAATCAAGGCCGGTACCCGCAGAACCTCTTCAGCCAGTGCGTGGTGATGGAAGCACACATCCAGTTCTCCCAAGAGTTCACCATGAGGAGCAGTGAAAAGGATCAGCGTGTCGTCGTAAATCTCCAGTCCCTTAAGTTTCTGAATTATCTCGCCAATCTGCGCATCGACGTAGGATATGCCGCCCATGTATTGAGCTATTGGGTAACGAAAATCAAGCACGCCATCCAACCAGCTGAGCGTGTCGTTTTCAATTTCCTTTAAGAGCGGCAAGACGAATTCTATCCAGTCAGCCAATTCCGGAACGTCTGCGCCGCTCTTCAGCCTTTCCACTTGTGCATCCAACCAGATTGAAAACTGCTCGATTGAAGTCCCGTTGAAGGCGCGTTCGCCCAATGACTTGATATTGACCGCAAGGTCAGGGGGAACCTTCGATCTGCCGGCCAGCGCATCAGCAGTCGCCTTCAAACGTTCAAGAATAATTCTGTCCGCTACGCCTTTTCGCAGCAGTGAAACAGCTGGTTCAAGTTCCAAGACGGACTCCATTCCCCTGATTTGCATAACGCGGTCGGGCCAGTAGCTCCTGAGCGGATCGTCAGGACGCCCCTGGTAGTACAAAGAGCGGAACGGCTCGGGAGGTGATGCCGGTGGATGAGTATCAAAGAATTGCACCCAAGCAAAAAACGGTGGTGCACTTTGACACGAGCGCGCATCTAGCCATGAATTAAATTGGCGAGCAGTTATGTCACCAGATTGGGCCGGGTTTGCAAGGCATTTTATGACGGTGTCGAATCCTTTTCCCAAACCAGTTTCCTCATCGGCAAGTTCTGCTTCGCTTACAGCGCTGACTGTTTGGTATCCGTTTTGAGCGAAGATGCTAGCAAGAGTTTGATGAGTGGACTCCAACTTGCCCCACTCAGCAATAACTCGATGTTTTGTTGCATGTTTGCCGGTAAACATACTTGCATACGAGCCAAGTGTCGTCGGTGTCGCAGCGCGGGCATGGCTGAATTGAACGCCGTCGGCAAGGAGTTGATCGATGTGCGGAGTCTTTACTATGGGGTGCCCATAACACTGCAAATAGTCAGCACGTAGTGCGTCGCTGCTAATCACAAGGACATTTGCTTTGCTTTGTAAGTTTCTGCATCTTTGAACTGCCTTTCGCTTGTTCTCGAAATAAATTACCGGATCTGCCCAACCTGACCAGGCGTAGCTTGCATCTGCAGAGGGAGGGACCGACGTAGAGAGCAAGATAGTGACAGGACGCCCGCGAAATTTGGAAAGAGAGAGCGTTACATCGTGCCAACGCCTTCCTTCAGCGTTTCTCGCATCTAAGGCGTGAAACAGCAACTCATGTTTTTTCTGGCGATCAATTACAACGACCCGAAAAATAACTGGCGAACGAACTTTGTTCCAACACACATCTTTCATTCCAATTGCAGTTTTCAGGACTGCATTTTTTCCTAGATCGGGAATTTCGAAAGCAACAGTTGAATCCGGATGCTGAAAGATACTCATGCGCGTATCTCGATCAATTGTGATCGGTTGCAGGCTAACAAACGAAGAGTTCGGAGCGTCAACTCGCGCATCTTTCAATAAGTCAACCAGGTGAAGTTCGGCCGTCATACTCTGTCGCCTGCCAAATTCGTGGTTTTCGCTGCGGCAAGAACTTCCTCATAGAGACTTTTGATCTCAAGAAAGTGTGCATTCATATCCTTAATTGGCGTTGGCTCAAGTCTTGCGACTCCTTCCATAAGCAACCGGTCAATGGCATTTTTCCAGGCAGAAACATCCCCTGCGGGCAGAAGCCAGCCATTGCGTCCTGGCTGAATCATTTCTGATAATGAACCGATGTCGCTAGATAACACGGGAAGACCCATTGCTAAAGCTGCTTTGACGATGAGCGGCTGATTCTCGTACCACAAAGCCGGCATTGCAAGTACATCAAAACTTTGTAGCACCGCCGACAGGCGGGCGGGATCCAATTCACCGAGCAATCTTACACCGCGTTGGCTTATCGCAAGGTCAGCAATCTTTGACACATAAGGATCGTCCCGCAATGGGCCCCAGATATCGCAAAACACCTTTGGTGAATTGAGTTCCTGCAGTGCTTTGAGCAAGATATGCGCACCTTTGTGCTCTACAAGATGTCCGATGAATCCAATCTTTATAGTCCCCGCCTTATTCGAAAGCTCGTTCAAGCGGGGATGTTCCGATGCAAAATCATCTGGTTCTACACCATGAGTCATAACATCAATTTTGCTTTCAGGATAACCGTTCACTACAAAAACATTCTTTTGAAATTGCGATAAGGCCAGAATCTTTTTTGCTCCTAAAAGATATTGCCGAATTGTCTGAGCGCGCTTATTGACGGCATCCACATCCGCTGCCTTGCCTGGTGAATTCTCCTTGGCAAAACCGTGCAAGCTTCTGACACAGCGAAGGCATTTATCAAGCTTGTCCGGTCCCGAACAAAGCCTCGAATCAATATCTAACAAAGAATGCCGAGGACACAAATACCAGAAATCACAAAGACTTACTATATATGGAACATCGAGATCCAGACAAGCCTTCATGATGGCTACGGATAATCTCATTGAATGAATAACGTGGACGAGGTCCGGTCTATAATTCTGCAGAATCGATTTGAATATCTCACCAATTTTTGGATTGAAATATTCATCACGCGCCGGAAATTCGGTAACCGACAAATTGTAATGTAATTCTGTTAGAGGAATGGATTCATATGATCCGGATAATAACTTGTACTTGTTGGGCTCGGCTAGACCGGATTCAAATGCCGTGAAGACTTCGACGGCATTTGATGCCTGGTGCATGCGCCGCGACAAACCACGAGTGTAGATCTCTGTACCACCAATGTGGTGAGGAAAGTACTGGTGGCATGTATATAACACCTTCATTCGTCACGCCCGCTTAACTTACGCAAAGGCGAAGTAATCTTCCAAGAAGAGCTGCGCGAGACTTTTCCGATTTGCCTACGCAGATAAATAAGGTACAACATTTGGTCATCAAAGTTATCTTCCAAACCTTCTTCAACCTTGCTAGGATGCCCGGACTTAGCTCGATCACGCAGACTCCTCTTCAAATCACGCAGCCACTTTGTCGATTTCCAGGAAAAGCTGCTGAGCATGCCTCGCAGGCGACTTTCTCGTTTGTTTGCAATCAGCTCCATCTTCGATAATTCTTTAGCGGCGGCAGCGCGCTCCGCACCAAGTGTATACAAGGCACTCGTTGCCAAATCCCGAAAGAGGACAAGATCTGCCATCAGCCTTTCATTTGCATCAGCTCCCGAGTAGAGATCTTTAAGTGCAGATAGAGTCGAGCGGCGATCGTCGAGATCGAACAAACCGTTTCTGACAGAATATTCCAGGTCGACCGAGAGGGCATCCACGCAGATCTTTCGGAAATCTTGTGGGGTGATGCCATTTCTCTGTAATACTGCGCTGAAGCTCTCTTCCATCCGCAAGAAGTCGAGAGCGAATAAAAAGTTGCGCTTATTAAACGCGGTGCGTCCTGATGGATGAATCCGAAAAGTGCAGAGAACCTCGTCAAGGAAATAGCAGGCTCCTCCTAAACAAATTCGCAACCAGTACTCCAGATCACCAACATGATGGTACCTGGTATCAAATCCTTTGCCTTTAGCTGATGCGCGAAACATAACCGCTGCAGGTTCACCAATCTGGTTTGACAGAGTCAGCAAGCTCTTCAATACGATAGACTCAGCGTTAAGAACCAATCCTTTTGCCAGGTCATTTCGCATGACGCTTTCATTTCCCTCGTTCGCACTTTCATCAATAACTCGGCGCGCACAACTTACTAAGTTTACGGCCGGAATGCTGTCGAGCACATTACCCATACGCTCAAGGCAGGCAGGTTCGAGAAGATCATCTTGCGCAAATAGTTTTATGTAATTTCCCGTTGCACGCTCAATGCAGGCATTGTAGTTTTGAAAGAGTCCAAGACTCGTCTCATTTCGCCACCAGACGATTCTCTGATCTTGAGCTTCGTAGAGCCTGATTATTTCAACCGAAGCATCCGAGGAGCAATCATCGGCGATCAACAGCTCAAAATTACTACACGATTGCCTAAGGACAGACTCGATGGCTGCTGCCAAATGTTTTTCGCCGTCAAAAACGGGAAGGCAGATTGATATTTGCGTCGACACGACATTCACTTCAAAGCAGACTAAATCTTACACTGCTAATGCAAAAGATTCATTACTTACACTTATACAGCGGAGCCGCGCAAGTCGAGTCTTGCGTTAACGGGCATCAAAAGAGAATGTGCCCGGACGAAGACAAGAGATTTTGCCTTATGTACACTGCAAAGGAATTCAGTGCTGACTAATGCATAGCTGCCTTTTGTCCGACATAGCGCTGAAAGCGTTGCTTATCCGTGGCCTTCATGTATACGTCTTCTGGATCGGCTTTGCCTGATTGAACAAGCTTTTCGAGCGACATGTCCATCAAGATCATGCCTTGCGCCCCGCCGGATTGAATCGTTGACTTGATCATATTCAAGTTGCCTTCACGTATTGCATTTGCAACTCCGGGGCTTGAAATCAGGATTTCGTTAGCGCAACAACGGCTCTTTCCATCGGCACCGCGCACCAGGAGTTGTGAACAAATGGCCGCCAGCGAGGTCGACAGCATTGTGCGAACTGCTGCTTGTTGCGTAGCAGGGAACACGTCAACTATACGGTCAACCGTTTTGGAAGCAGAGTTCGTATGCAAGGTTCCGAATACGAGGAATCCCATCTCTGCTGCTGTCAATGCCAACCTTATTGTTTCAAGGTCACGCATTTCGCCAACGAGAATAACATCCGGATCTTCGCGAACTGCTGCACGCAATGCGCTCTCAAAGCTCTCCGCATGTGCTCCGACTTCCCGGTGAGTAATCATCGCTTTCTTGGGCTGGTGGACGAACTCTAGGGGATCCTCGATAGTGACAATATGCTTCGGATATCTTTCGTTGATCTCGTTGACGATTGCAGCGAGCGTGGTTGACTTACCGCTTCCGGTTGGTCCCGTAACAAGAACCAGTCCACGCGGGAAATCCGCAAATGTGCCAATCACCGGGGGCAAGTTTAGTTCAGCCAATGCTTTGATCTTCTCGGGAATCATCCGGAAGACAGCAGCGGGTCCTGCATTCTGGAAAAAGTAATTACAGCGAAACCGTCCAACTCCTTCAAGCGCATGCGCAAAGTCGAGATCCTTATCTTGCAAGTAGAGATTCTTCTGGGCTTCCGAGAGTAATTCAAGAAGAAGTGTTTTTACCATTTCAGCAGTCAATACAGGAGCCCCCTGAACATCGACAATATTTCCGTGAATGCGCATCTTGGGCGGAGAGCCAACCACAAGATGAAGGTCGGAGCCTCCGTTATCTTTCAGATGCTTAAACAACGCATCGAGCTTAGCCATGAATTTAGTTCTCCTAGAAAATAGTCTGCAACAAAGGTACCTGTTAGAAATATCCTTCTTCGGCATATTTCTTTGCTACGTCGCGCGATACTTTTCCTGCTCTCACGAGATCACCAATAGTCTGGGAAAGGGTAACCATACCCTGCGCTTTTCCTGTTTGCATAATCGATGGGATTTGGAATGTTTTCTTCTCTCTAATCATGTTTCCGACGGCAGCATTGACGAAGAGAAGTTCATAAGCCAACGCCCGAGTTTTTCCGTCAGTACATGGCAATAGCAATTGACTGAATACTGCCTGTAGCGATTCACCCAACATGGTCCGTATTTGCGGTTGCTTTTCCGGGTGGAAACTGTCAACAATTCGCGTAATAGATTTGATTGCATCTGTAGTGTGCATGGAGGCCATAACCAAGTGTCCTGTTTCTGCAGCGGTCAATGCAAGTTGCATGGTCTCTGCATCTCGCATTTCACCGATTACTATAATGTCTGGGTCCTCACGAAGAGCGGCACGCATAGCACGTTCGCAACTGTTGGTATGCAGGTTTATCTGGCGCTGATTGATGACACACTTCTTGTGTGGATGCAATATTTCGATTGGATCCTCTAGGCTAAGAACGTGGCGACCTGAATGTTTCTCATTGATGAGATTGACTAACGCAGCCAAAGTGGTGCTTTTTCCGCAACCTGCAGGTCCCGTTAGCAGTACAAGACCATGGTGATAATCGATGAATCTTTCCAGTTGTGGTGGCAAACCAAGGTCTTGAAGCGGAACTGCCGTTGGGGGCAGGACTCTAAAACTCGCGTTTACTCCTATATGTCCCACGAAAACACTTCCCCGCAATCGAGCAAGTCCAGGGATTTCGTATGTGAAGTCCACATCCTTGCGCTTCGCAAAAATTTCTCGATCCTTTTCGCTCAAGATTGCATTGAATTGCTGCATCAATTTGGTATTCTCGAGTTTTTCTTCGCCCATGGCGACCATGCTTCCTGCAATCCTCATCATCGGAGGATATCCGGTATGAAGATGCACGTCGCTTGCTTGGACGTTCACTCCGCGTTCAATGATCTCGCGAAGAGCGGCGGTGTCGGCTTCCATAACTCCAGTAGAGGCGCTTTGCACGTAATTTCTCCAAAGTTTTCTATTACCTTTGATCGCTATGCCCAACTTGCCAAGTTCGAAGCGCAGAATCAAGCCTTAGTTCATAAAAGTGGCCATTGGCAGGACATCGTCGAAGACCATGCTCGCCAATTCTTTTTGCTGGACTCTTTTTCTGATTTCCATATAATCGATGTTGAACCGTTTGCTGTTTTGGTTATCAGCATTTCTAATTACTAAACGTTCTTCCCATATTAAATTCGATCCTCTTGATAACCATATCTAATCAGGCTTTTCGTCGCCTCACGATTACAAGACGGCCAAGCGGGGAATAAATAACTCGTCCGGTACTGAGGTAAATGCCATGTCTAATCACGACGAAGAACAAAACGTCACGCCTGAAGCCAATCGTGATGCGGCTCCAGCAACAGCTGACCAATTCTTGAAACAAAGCGTTGATAAAGAATCGGTCGTTTCTTTTATTGAAGGCATGGTGCAAGCGATGGGTTCCGCTGCAATAAATGGCGGATACACTGGAGCAGCTCCAGCGCCGAAGCAGCAATCATATGAACAGGATCGCAAAGGTCACCAGTCAAAAACAATTGCTACTTTGATGCACAAGGTCGAGCGCGCCAACAAATATCCAGATGTCGCGAAGGAATTTCCGGAAGATCCGACCGTGCTGGAGTGGATCAACAAACCGGGCTGCAAACAAAAAGAGTATTTCGAAGAGTTCGAATGTGCTGAAGCGCTAACAAGCTTCTTTGCTTCGCGCAGGCACTTCCAACTAGCTGCTCAGACCGCTTCTAAGGCTCTGAACATCACTAAGCTCCATCGTCGCGATGACGAAGAAACGCTTTCCGAGCTCTACTGGGTGCTGGCTGATCTTTATGCCGCAATGGACAAACTCCCAGAAGCCATGAATTACATGCAACAGTGCTTGGCGATTATTGAGCCTGGCGCCAATGAGGACCATCCTACCTATAAGGAATTGCTTGGCCAACTAAACGAGACAAGAAACAGAAGTCTCGGGCTAGTACCGGCCTAGTCCAATACAGTTCGTTTTGAGAAAGTCCTTGCCCCACAAGGGGCGGGGGCTTTTTTATTGGCATTGGGCGATTTAATCTAGTCACTGTCAAAGTTCCGAGGAGGAGAGTGTAGATACACACACACGGGGTGGTAACTAGGGGTAGGTAGAAAATGGGAAATTTGGTGAGCTCGGTATTGGAAACCGAATCAACACTTACGATTGATATATCAATCATCCGTTCATTTAACGAAAGCTCGCAAGACATTTTGGAAGAACTCAATCTACCAAAAGACATTCTTTCGTCAGATCCGATTGCCGATGCATCGGATGTGCAAGACGTACTTGATCATTTGCTGCACTGGACCGACTGGCGTCCAGCGTCTGTTTTCTAGATCAGCGCATCTGTTTTCGATAAATCCACTGACGCGGTTTGCAACCGCAGTGATCAGATTCAAGCTGTATGAAGCCTGTACGCAGGTTACGTTCAGGAGCGCGCAAGTGCTAGATATGGAGCGGGTCCTAAGTATGGAGCGGTCCTAAGTATGGAGCGCGGACGTCTCGTCCGCCCATGAGTATGGGCAGCGGACGTCTCGTCCGCCCATGAGTATGGGCAGCGGACGTCTCGTCCGCCCATGAGTATGGGCAGCGGACGTCCCGTCCGCATTTTACTCGAACGATCTACGAATCTTCTTCCCACTTAAATTCAAACAGTTAATTACTGATCGGCTTCTCAGGCGGCAGTGATTCTTCGTTCCCCTTCGCATTGAGAAGATCAGCTCTATTGCTCTGATTGCTGCTATTACCACTTTCTTTCTGCTCGACCGAGCAGCTTCTCGACATTCACGTCTGAATTCCCAGCTTCGGGAGAATCCAGAGCTGAAGCGCGAAATAGAGCACAACGAAACCAATTACAAATAGTATTTCCATGACATAGAATCTCTTTACCATCGATGTCCTTTGAGATCAGCGTTTCGCCAGGGCAATCCCAATTCAATGTAAGACTAGCACGAAAGCCACACCAATGCGGAAACGCTAATATTTTCCGCCCCCAGTCGGCTCAGCAAAACATGTCGACGTTCGGCATATGTGATTCGCGTTGTGAATCACTATAATGTGTGCGACTTGATCATTTTGCGAACTAATGTCGTTCCCGTTGAATTCCCGTTGAATTCTCTCCTCAATTTTTGGAGCAGCCATGAATAGTAAATTGGTATCAATCATCGCAATTTCAGGATTCTTATCTTCCTCTTCTGCTGCTCTAGCAGACAAGCCTCCCGTGGGAGCCAAAAAAAGAGCTCCAACCATTATGCAGATTGCAAAATCTTCGAAGCAGTGGACCGGAATTACAGTTTCGAAAACTGGTCGAGTCTTTGTTTGTTATCCGAGATGGTCCGACGATGTGCCGGTTTCTGTTGCAGAACTGATGCCTGATGGCTCAACTCGAGCCTTCCCTGACAAAAAATGGAATCAGTACAACAAAAGTAAGCCCGCTGATTGCTTTGTTTGCGTGCAATCGGTATTCGCGGACAAGGATGATAACCTTTGGATTCTTGACCCTGCGGCTCCGAAATTTCAGGGACCTGTTAAAGATGGCGCCAAGCTATTAAAGGTGGACCTCACGACTGGAAAAGTCTTGAGCACCTTCAAGTTCAACAATCAAATCTGTCCGAAAGGAAGCTATCTCAACGACTTGCGTGTCGATTCTGCAAACAACAAAATCTATATCACGGAGTCCGGGCTTGGTGCCATCATCGTGCTCGATTTGAAAACCAGCACCTCAAAACGACTTCTTGACAAACACCCGTCAACAATCGCTGAAAATATACCGGTAGTGATAAATGGCAAGCCCTGGACTAAGAAAGTTGCGTCCGACGGGATTGCGTTTGATGGAGATTACCTTTACTACAAAGCACTAACAGGAAAATCGTTGTACCGAGTACCGGCTAAAGAGCTTTCTCTCGACGACGCCACGAATGACAGCATAGCGAAAGTGGTCGAAAAGATCGCAGACACTTGTCCATCCGATGGTATCGAATTTGGTGACGACGAGGACAATCTTTTCATCACATCAATCGAAGATAACTCGATCAAACGACTTAACCTGAAGGATAAAAAGATGTCTGTTGTTGTTCAGGACAAGAACATGATTTGGCCGGACACGCTTTCTAAGGCTGCAAACGGTTGGATGTATGTTACGTCATCGCAGATCAACCTGATGCCTAAGCCGCCATCTCCCTATAGAGTGTTTAAATTCAAATACTCTAACTAGGTGCTCCGAATACGATCTTAGAATGCGGGGGCAGCTTTGAGCTCGATTCGATGCCTTCGATCCGAGGACGCGGCATCTTGCAGGCTTCTAAGGAAGCCGCTATCGAAAATTCTGCAGCGAGGTAGCGGGTTACGAACCACTTGCGCGGCGATCGGCTGGGGTGTTTAATGCTTGTATGCACAGACCAAGAAATCGCACTAGACCGAAGGAAGAACGCACAGGCAAACTGACCGAAAGCTTGCGGATGGCGTTTCGTCATGAAGTACGCTTCGATGATTACATGTTGCGGGTGTGGGTGACTTCTTGGCTCGCTGGAGCCGTCTTTGCTTATCTTGCCGCCACCAGAACGGGTCAATTCGAACTTACGACCTTACTCCCGTCAGGTGGAGTGTGGCATCCTCGCGATCCAGCCGGCTACTTATATATCGAAACTTGGGGCACCATACTCGTCAATGCATTGCAAGCCGGATTCGGTTTATGGGGGGCAGTATTGCTATTTCTCGGCTGCTACAGAGCATTTACCGCACACAAGTTTGTCTTCGGTTGTTTTTCTCTCGGGGTTGCCTTCATCGGTTTTGTCCTGGTCCTTCCGTCGTGGACTCAAACGCTGTTGAACATGTTGGTCGAAAAATGTCCGATTCTGGTTAATTAGTCCTGAATCAGGGTTTTTCCTATTTATTTGACCTTCAAAGAGAAAGAAACTAATATAGCTCTTTGCAGCCGTATCCCAAGGAACTCTAAAGGTTTCTGCATTCGCTGCGGTTTCGATCCAAAGTCGAGACTTTACCAAAAGATTGTGCGCCCCCCCAAAGCTCTAGCTAAATGCCAGAATACGAATCGCCCGATCACTCAGGACAGTCCAGTCCAAAGCTGCTGCTCTCCTACCGCGCTCTGCCCGGGTGGTTTGTACCATTAACTTTGTGCACAGGGATTCTACTATTCGCCGTTGCATTGGCAAGCAATACGCAGGGATATCTGGACCATCTGTACAGATTGAACACATCCATACAAAAAATACAAAATCAAGGCTTGATTTCAGCACCGCCTGTCATTCAATTGCACCCACACAATCCTCAAGATCCAGCGCTTCGTGTTGCACCATCAGACGTCCCAGGACTTTTTCCTGGACAACTGCAAGGCGACCAGTTTCTCACTTTCGAGGACGTTCAGCGAAACGCAAAGGCTGGCGACCGTATCTCGGCATTGCTCCTCATTATGGGGGCACTATCGTTAGCACTCGCCTTTGCCGGAAAAGACAAGCGACTGTATATGGATCATAAAGGCATCCAGTTTCCAAAGGCTATGGCTGCGCCGCTTGGCTGGAAACTTAAAAGGAGTTGGTCCGAACTAAGTGCAATTGTTTTAGCGCGTAAATCCGAAAGCGCCGTTCCTGGTTCTGTAAGCACCGAAAAGACGAATCAAGAAATTCAACTACTCTTTACCTCCGGAAAGGCGAACATTAAGTGCGATCGCCTTTCGAAGGCACAAATAGAGTCCCTTTTTCACGCGCTCGACGAGCTTGCGCCTCATTGCATTCGTTCGCCTGAATTGGTCGCATTTCGCCACAAATTGTTTTCCGACAAAAGTGATCACTCCTTCACTCAGCTTTGGGAAGAAGAATTAGCATCGCATTTTGCAGCAACAAATTTCGTCGCACTCACACCTGGACAGAAGCTTCAAAATGGAAAGCTGTCAATAACGATGCACCTCTCTTCTGGTGGACTATCAGCAGTCTATTTGGCAGAGTTCGGCAAGGGCATGGCGATCGTCAAAGAATCAGTTGTACCACCCGGCACCAGCGATGCTAACCGCCTGAAGGCTAGCCAAATGTTCCAACGTGAAGCATCACTCCTCATGCAGTTAGATCACCCGAGAATTGCAAAAGTGTTCGATCACTTTCAAGAGAACAATCGAGACTATCTTCTTCTCGAGTACATCCCAGGGGTTACATTGAGAGAATATGTTCGCAGGCATGGGGCGCAGTCGGAAGCGAAAGTAATCGAATGGACAAAGCAGTTGGCAGAGATTCTCGAATATTTGCATGGTCAAGATCCACCGATCATTCACCGCGATATTACTCCCGATAATCTAATCATCACTCCTGACGGCAGGATCGTTATGATTGATTTTGGCGCAGCCAATCAGTTCCTCGGCGCTGCAACTGGTACCATCATCGGAAAACAGTTCTATATTTCGCCAGAGCAATTCCGAGGCAAAGCAGAACCAGCCAGTGACATCTACGCCGTTGGTGGAACGCTGCATTATCTGCTAACAGGGCGGGATCCTGAAGCCCTCATGCGTTCTCATCCTGCGAAAGTAAATGACAAACTCTCCGAGCGGATCGACAGCATAGTTGCAAAATGTACTGAACCTGAAATATCGAAACGATTACCTACAGCGAAGGCGCTTTTGACGCTGTTAGCGGAATCGCAGGACTCGCTCTCCACAGATACAACATCTTCGACCAATGGTGCGCAATCGATCACAGTAAAAGAGAACGAAGCGATCTATGGATAAGCAATCGACCATTGAGAATGAGCAAATAGAAACGGAGCTGAAAAGTGCCGAGCTAGAAGTATCATTTAAGGAGCTCATTAAGAAGCAGGAGAATCCGGACCCCGAAACATATCGGAATGATGAGTCAACCTGCAAAGTCGAATCGCTTTCAAAAGATCGAGGCCGGCAGGATGTTGGCGCTCCAGGGATCGAAGCGAGCGCGAAGGCAACTGAACATAGTGAGATAGTATCCGAAATTGATGTAAGCGAAGAAATAGTATTCGAACCAAATCGGTCCCTCGTATTGGCGGCATTCGAGCGATTCAAGCAACATGAGCGGAACATCTTTGCGCTCGGAGCACTCGGAGCAGGTGTTTTCACAGTCATCTACACTAACGTGGCTGCTATCACGCTGCTCTATTGGATAAGCATCTGCTTCCTTATCGCCAAACTGAACTTTTTTGGATGCAAATACAAAGTAGATCCTGCTGATTCCGCTTTGAAGTTCTCTAAGAAAGATCTGTTCGGTTGGACAACGCTGAAAATTAACTGGAAGCTGGTCGAACGAGTTACCGAGCAAACGGCAGGGTCAGATCGCGAACTTACGATCAAACTTAAGAGCAATGAGATGCCTATGTTTTGCCGGTGGGCTTACCAGGACCTATTCGACTATCCGCTTTTTGTTGAAAGAATCCAATTGAGGAGCAGCACATTTGCAAGCGAACAGGGCTACAGCCTACTTCTCGATAAGATCGCTAATCAGTGTGCTGAAAGATCGATCACATGCAAGCTGCTCCCCTTGCCCCAATGTTCCGATCTGGCAATTTCAGATAAGGATTGTTCAGAAGCGGAGCAAGAGCGTGGCACGGAGCGTCAAGAAGTCGATTCGGATTCAAAATTAGTGACATACCATCCTCAGCGACTGACGCACGAATCCCGTTCCAAGTTTCTCAAGAAGTATGAGTTACTCATTACCACTCTACTAATAGCTATTCCAGCGATTGCTTTCCTTTTACAAGGATTGATTTTGGCAAAGCTCCTTGTGCTATTAGTCATCGGTCTTACAGCCTGGATATGCCTGAATCCATTTCAGAGTGAGAAGGCACATTTCCTGTTTAATCGGGAAGGGATAACGCTTCTATGGAAGAGCGCTATATCACCAGGAGAAGCCGCCAACACCATGAGCAAAAGCCCGCCCATCCCATGGGACTGTGTGAGCAGGGTATTTGTTCGTGAGGAGAAAACGAAAAGCGCCCCCAGCCAGAATACTCAATCTATCGTGATAATGCTAAAGGATAAACAGAGCAAGCTTAGACATTTGCAGATCTTGCGATTCTTTGCACCTAAGCTTATAACCAAGCGGAGCGATGGACTAGAGTTCTGTTTGCAAGTAAATGGATTGGCCGGTGAGAATGGAAAGCAAAACCTCTATCGCGCATTGAAGCTCAATCTTCCCGATGAAGTGATCGATGGTTCCGTAAAAGAGGTTCTAAACCCCACTGATGTAGCCTCCTACACAAAGCTCTGGATGGACAGCTTTAACACTGCATCAAGCCGCCAATTTGAGGGCAGCCTCGCGCAGGGACATAATCTCTGCAATGGTGAGTATGAGATTGAGTCGTTCCTCGGAGCGGGTGGACAAGCAAGCGTTTATCTGGCAACCAGCAAATCTGAATCATTCGCCAGGCGCGTTGTGTTAAAAGAATTCATTCTTCCTGCGCATGCCGGAGCTGATGTCAGCCAGAGATCGCTTGCAAATATTCAACGCGAATTTGACTTGATGAAGAAGCTTGCTCACGAAAACATTGTGAAGTATCACGATATTTTTGTCGAAGATCACAGGGCGTATCTGGTTCTCGAACATGTTGACGGTCCATCATTGCGCGCTTTGGTAGATCAGCAAGGAGCGCTTCCTGAGAAGCAAGTCTTGCAACTTGCTGAATCGATGGCGAGAATCTTGAAACATCTTCACGGACAGAGCCCGGCAATTATTCACAGAGACTTTACACCTGAGAATCTGATTTTGGGAAGAGACGGCGTGCTGAGGCTGATCGATTTCAACGTCGCACAAGAACTAGAAACGGAAGCAACCCGAACAATTGTTGGAAAGCACGCTTACCTCCCACCCGAACAGTTTCGCGGCAAGGCGACTCCGCAGAGTGACATCTATGCGTTTGGTGCCAGTTTGTTTTTCATGCTGACGGGGATGGAACCGGAACCAATTTCGTGTTCGCATCCGATCTTGCATGATGACACTTTATCTGGATTGGCTGATGATCTGGTTTCCAAATCAACAATGCTTGAATTAGATGAGAGGTTTAAGAGCGCTGAGGAAATTCTTGAAGCAATGGCCAGTGCCATTTCAGATCATACAAGTTCGGAAGACATAGCCACGAAACCGTAGATGCAAAGGTCGGCAATCCAATTGTTGATCATCGAACGTCTGCGCCACTGATTCTAGTCCAGCGGATCTTGAGAAACTAAAAACTACTTCGCAGTACGCTCGTGAAGAACTTTGACAATGCGTTTGCAGAGATCGCTATCGCCGTGATCGTCGACTTTTCCTAAATGGTGAGACCATCGCATAAATCTAGCGAGATTACTTCCCTTTCCAGGATTTGCAGGGGCAAGGGCCAATCCCATTCCAGGGGTGTCTGTACGAATCATACTTGCTAGCATATCGAAGGGAATACTATGACCGCGGAACCCTTCGTCAACTGCGGTGAAATCAATTCGTTCGGCAAGACCCCGACTTTTTTCAGACATGGCTTTTCCAGATGGGACATTCACAATATCTCTTGCCAGCATCGAGGTGGGTTCATCATCAGAATACGCCTTGGCTATCGCTGTGGAATCAGCGGAACGGGCAGACGACTTCGATGCTGCCGAGACATCGGATTTCCCAGTCTTTCCGTCGGTCCCAACATCAGTTTGCTCGCCGGATGAACTACTTCCCGAATTATCATCGGTCTTCTTCAGTCCCGAGAACATAGCTCCAACACCTTCGCCTAACCGATAATAGCCACCGTAAAACATTTGAGACAGTGGTAGCATCTTGTCTCTATTGGAAGTGTATATTCGGATAATTGCGTGTTCTGCTTCCATGCCGAGGATGTAGTGTTTGAATGTCTCTGCGTCGATGTCCGGTGAAACTAACTCCGCATCTTTTACCAAGCCGGACCGATACAACAAATGAGCCGCACGTATGACTAGCCTGTTACCCATACTGTGCGAGACGATTATCAGTTCCAGAGGATGTTCCTTGTGATAATCCAATAAATCCCTCAAAAACGTATTGAAGTGTGCTTGCGAGTATTCATTGTTGCCACCATCAACGTTGTATCCCAACAGCTTTGGAACAGATGGCCATGAATAAAACACCAGTGGATACTCAAGCGAGTACGCCAGGGCGGCGGCGTCAAGCGCAGCGTCATCAAATCCTTCGGCAGCTCCGTGCACAAACAAGCAAAGTTTGTTGTCGCCACTTTTATCGAGCATCGCAGTCAAGCGATCAAAAAACTTCCTTTTGATCTCGTGTGGGTCAGCTCCCTCAATCTGCTCGCAATGAACAGAGTCAACATTCGCTTTTGGATCGCGTGTCCAGCCAAGCTGGTCGGCTAACCGCTGATCTTTCTTATTGTTGTAATCAGCAACCACAACGTCAGCAACTCCGTAATACATATCATGCTTGCAATCAATGACGTATTTTCGTCTGCTGCCATAATCGGGCTTTTCGGCATTACGATCCGTCAAATAGAGAAGCGGAACTTGCCAGCGCGCATCAGTTTTTTCCTTACAACAAACTGATTGGACTGAGTTAGTGAGCCAGAGACCAAGAGCGACAATAAACAGCCAACTATAGATCTGCCAAGAAGATCCACGACTCTTATAAATGCTCCTGCCGTCTAACACGTTTTATTCGGCCGGCGGTGGGTCGTTTGCACTGGAGCTGGCTGCTGTCACGGGGACAGCTTCGCCGCTTTGACCTAGCTTGCTATGGTTACGTCCGTACAAGAAATAGAAGACCAAACCGACCGGGCATGTAATGCTGTAGACCTGCCAAACCAGCGGATCAAGCTTGAATGCCAAAATGAAACAGCCAAGTCCGCCAGCCAGGCATACAAGTGGATTCACCAGCTTCAGGCGCAAAGCGCCAATACAAACCCAAATGAATGCCACCAGAGTGCCAAGCACCATGATGTCGGTTACGCTGTCAAACGGAACGAAACCGGCTACAGCGCCGACGATAATACCGTTAACTATCAACCCAAATGTTGGATTGCCTGCATGCGTTTTTGCAAAGATTGGCGGTAACAATCCATCTTCCGCCATATTACGGAAGATGCGAGGTCCACCCATCGAGAGTACCAACAACACGTTGAATATACCAATAACAGCGCCTGCAGCAATCAATGTGCCCGCCCAATTTTCACCGGCGGCAACCAAGAGGTTTGCCAGCGGTGCTGAAGCCTCAGTACCGATGAACAGAGGATTAGATTGGAGCTGAGATGGATCGGTGACCTGGTCAGCGTTGAGAAACACCGGAGCCATTCCAGTTGCGATAGCCATCACAACAACGTACAAGACCGCAACCAAGCCGATGCAAACATATGTTGAAATACGCGTATCCTTAATACTCTTCGATTCGCGGGCGAAAGTATAAAGCGCGTCAAAGCCAACGTAGGGAAACACCGCAACCGCAGCGCCCTTCAATACGCCGTCCCATCCTTTTGGCATGAATGGCTGCCAATTATTAGGATCGATATGCTTCAAACCAGCAATCATGAAGGTGACGAGGAGTCCGGATTTCAAAAGGACTAGGAAGAAGTTCAGCTTGGCTGACTTCTGAATCCCACCAAAAATCAGAATCACCGTAACAACGGCTACGACAATCAGGGCGACGATGTTAATCCCTGGCTCGAATTGATTATTAATGATCTGCGGACCAGTCCAGAACTTGGGCAAGTGAGGATCCCAGACACGTTTGAGGTAGACGCTCCATCCGATAGCAACTGCTGATGCACCGAAGCTATATTCCAGAAACAAGCCGAAGGCAACGACCCAGGCGAGCAATTCGCCCATTGAATGGTAGACGTAACTGTAAGCTGACACGCCTTGCGGAACCAGTGTTGCGAACCGCTCGTAGCAAATGCCGACGAAGAGAAAGATGAAACCAGTTAGTAAGAAGGACAGGATTCCAGCTGGACCTGCCATTTGTGCTATACGACCAGGCATGACGAATATGCCAGCACCTATGGTGGCACCAATGCCCAATGCGGTGAGCATGATCCAACCTAAGTGTTTGTTTTTTTCCGCACCTTCAGAATGGCTGCTGACAGCCGGTGTTCGTCTTAAAAGCGATGATACAAACTCAGACACAGAACCTTGACTTGAAGTAATAATGAGGGACCCGAATAACTTGGCTATGCTAGCATAACGTAGCGTTTTTAGATTTGAATTGAGTTTCAGAGGAAGGGTAGATGAAGGTTCAGAAAGCTGCAGTTATTGGAGCCGGAACGATGGGCGCCGGTATCGCACAAGTGCTTAGTGCGGCGGGAATCGAGGTAATACTCAAAGATGTTCAGCAAGATTTTGTTGACCGCGGACTGGCAAACATTAAGAGAATGTATGATTCGCGAGTCAAGAAGGGCACTTTAACCGAAAGCGAAGCTGACTTTCTTTTTGCCAATGTCAAAGGGGCAACAGAATATAAAGGATTCGATGATGTGGATCTTGTCATCGAAGCAGCTCTGGAAACCATCGAAGTCAAGAGAGCGATCTTCACTGAGCTCGATAAGCTTTGCCCTCCGCATGCGATCCTGGCAAGTAATACTTCGGCACTTTCGATTTCTGAAATTGCAGCATCGACCAAGCGTCCTGACAAGGTGCTCGGAATGCACTTCTTTAATCCTGCGCAAACCATGAAGCTGGTCGAAGTGATTCCCGGGTTGAAAACCTCAGCACAAACAACAGAGACAGCGATGCAACTCTGCAAGACTTTGAATAAGGTCGCCGTAAAAGTCGAAGAGTGTCCTGGTTTCTTGGTCAACCGATTGCTATTCCCGTACCTGAATGAAGCGTTATATCTTCTCCAGGAAGGCAATGTGACTGCGCAGGAAATCGACAAAGCTGCAGTCGAGTTCGGTTTGCCAATGGGTCCGTTCACTCTATTCGATATGACCGGCATTGATGTCTGTGCGCATGTCACTGAGTTCCTATATAAGGAATACGGTCAGCGCTTTGAGCCGGCTCCGTTATTGCACCTGATGGTTGAGAACAAGTTCCTCGGTCAGAAGTCCGGCGCCGGATTCTACTCTCATCCGGCAGGGCACATCCCCAAGAAAGATGAGCCGAAGCAAATCAACCCTGAATTGGAAAACCTGCTTGCGCAGGCACAAAAAGAAAGACCGTCAGTTTCTGCCCCAGGAAAGTTTGACGTTCACAGAGTTATCATGCCGATGTTCAACGAAGCCCTCTATGCGATCCAGGAAAAAGTGGCAGCACCTCTGGATGTAGATGTCGCGATGCAGTGGGGATGCGGCTTGAACCGCGGTCTTGTATCGCTTGCTGAAGAGAAGGGCTTTGATTGGTGTTTGAGTGAGCTAGATGCTCAGCAGAAAATCCATGGTGAGCGCTTCCGTCCAGCTTGGATTTTGCGTAAACTCGTTCGTGGCGGTATCCACGACTGCAAAGCACTGATTCAGGAACCAGTCGCTGCTCGCTAGACTCGAGATTAGACGGGCGACGCATGGCGTCACCCCTTTAGAGTCTCTCTCTGGTATGAAAGGCCTAATATGATCAAATGGATTGCTACCTTCGTTCTCTTATGGTTCATTTACCAAGTAAGGCACGTTTTTCCACCGATCATTGTCGGAGGCATTTTTGCCTATCTGGTACTGCCTTTGGTGCAAGGGCTTAGCACCCGAACACGGATGCCGATCGGGCTGTCTACCTTCATTATGTACAGCTTGATTCTCGGTAGCATCGTGGCGACACTCTGCTTTCTTGGGCCGAGCGTCGCTCGTGAGTTAAAGGATCTGGCAGATCCAGTGAATCAAACGCAAATAATCCACAGTGCAGTTACTCAATTAAAAGAGATGATGAAGCTGCACATCGATGTCGATACAGTCACAAACAATATAATGTCGGGTATTCAGCATGGGATTGGTAAACCAGAGGAGTTGATGCATCTTGGCGGTTTACTCTCGCATGGAGCCTTATCTCTTTTAGTTTGTGTGGTGTCATCGATTTACTTTACGCTTGATTCGCAGGCAGTTGGAAGATTCTTTCTACGCTATGTTCCTGAGAATCGCAGAGCCGGCGTGATTGAATTGTTCGGGCAGATGAACGTCATGCTCAGCAAGTATGTGCGTGGGCAAATTTTACTGATCGTGATCATGTCCACCGTTGCGTGGCTCTTCCTGCATTTCGCGTTGCACATGCGTTATGCTCTGCCGGTTGCAATCTTCAGTGGTTTCCTTGAAATAATCCCCGTGCTGGGTCCAATCCTGGCGACGACAACAGCCACATTGGTAGGGATCTCGCAGTTTGGTCCACAAGCTGCACTTGCGATCATCGTCTTTTACACTCTGGCAAGGTGGATCGAAGATTATGTCGTGGTTCCGAAGATCATTGGACATGCCGTCGAACTTCACCCCTTGGCGGTTATATTCGCCGTTCTCTGTGGAGAGACACTCGCAGGCGGTCTGGGAATGTTGATCGCTATTCCGGTGGCAGCTTGTATCAAGTTGATTCTGGACTACTACTACACTGGCAAGCTTCCGGACGACGAGCACCCGAAAGACCGCAAGAAAAAGCACAGCCATGAAGAGCTTGGGCATCCGCCGGAAGCACCGCCGCCAACCATCTCTGGCGGAAATATCTCGTCAGACAAACTGTTAGCTCCAGATGGTGCAGGCGAATCGATTAAGACAGCCGCTCCAGAACTGGAACACTTGACTGAGCACAAGACCGACCTGTAGGAATAGAAGCCGGCAGGATGCCGGCGCTCCCGGATGAACCGGCACTCGTGAGCCCAAATCAGACCTGTAAGAAAAACGGCGCATCAACAAGTATTCGCCTTCAACGCGACGGCACACAAGCACTTATCAAATGCGTCATTGATTTCCAGCTGACTTTGTATCGATCTTTTCTTTTTCCTCAATAATTTTGATTTGTTCGCGATCTTTGGCTTCCTCGACCAAGAGATTCATCGATTGGCAAATCTTGGCGTGCAGATCGTAGTATTGTTTCTGAGTCTTATCTTTCTTTAGGCAGAGGTTCATATCCTCTAGCGCTTTCTCTTTTTGTCCTAGTGCTAGATAAACTTCAGCTCTTGCACTCAAGAATTTGGGATCGCTTTTATACGCGATCACAAGATTCGAATAATCCTTCAAACTATCCGCATAGCGTCCCGCGTTCTTCAAGCTACTTGCTCGCAGAATCAAAGCGTTATTGCTGAGCTTGCCCATCGGCGCCAAATCGATCACTTTGTCCAGATCTTCAATCGCGTTCTTCCAATCTTTTGCTTTGATGTATTCCGCGGCACGATTCATGTATGCGTTCGGATCTTGAGTTTTTAACTTGATCGCACGACTGAGATCCTTCATCGCCAGCTCGCTTTTCCCGCTTTGTGAATAAACGTCTGCACGTGAGGAGAGGAATATTGCGACGTTAGGTCCTGCGGGATCTACTTGTAGTCCTTTTGTGAAATCTTCAACAGCTTTATCGAAGTTCTTGCTGCGCTGATAAAGGCTTCCGCGAGTGAGCCAGAGCTGCTGATTTTTGGGATCGATTGTAAGCGCGCTTGTTAGGTCGGCTATGGCTTGAGGGTACTTTTCTTGATGCGAGTATGCAATTCCTCTTGAGAGATACATGAGCGTTTGGCGCGAGCGCATTTTTCTGGAATCTATCGCCACTGTAAGATCAGTTATTGCTTCTGGAATTTTTTCAAGCGCTAGATAAGCCATTCCTCGCATCGACTGTGCTTCAATGCAATCGGGCCATTGTTTTAGTATCTTGCTGCTGAGATCCACAAGTTCATTCTGCTTTCCCTGGCGAAGTAATAATCGTGCATCGGAAAGAAGTGTTTCTTGATCTTCTTCTATTGGATCTTTTGGCTGAGGAATTTTTTTTCCATAACCGACACAACCGCCATCTCCTGCGTCAATCCCAGCTTCACCAGATTCAGAGCGTGGAGACGCGGGAGCTGGAATTTCGTTTGCAGAATCCGACGAGGACGGAGCCTTTTGCTCCTGGGCTTGCACAAATTGTTTGTCGCAAATCAAAATTAATGCCAGCAGCGACAACGTGACCTTCAAATTCGTTGTCGACGCTCTAGCCATTCTCTAATCCGTCAAATGTGTATAAAGCAGCCAACCGACTATTGAGCTGTAAACGATGGCTCCGAGAACCATATGCTGGTATTTCAAAGCATCCTTCTTTATCAATATCAAATAAATGGCTGCGCAGGCAAGTGCCGCGATACCGCTGACTATGGTTCCAGGTCCGAGATGCCATTTTGTGAAAGCAACGCCGAATGCCACAGGAAAGCAGCTCTGAAAAACTAGCGCACCGGTAATGTTTCCCAGAGCGAGTGTGTCTTTGCCGTTTCTTACCCAGAGCACACTGTTGCATTTCTCTGGAAGCTCGGTTGCGACAGGAGCGATAATCATCGCCAAGATTACGCCGGGAACATCAACCATCTCCGCAATCGAATCTACCCGATCAACAAAAACGCTCGCGCCCCAAACAATACCTGCTAATCCGGCCAGAGCTTGAACCACAATAATAAACAAGTTCTGCTTCAGTTTCAGAAGGCGCTCAAAATGCAAATGTTCTGGTGCCTCGCCAGCCTCGCCTTCATGGGCGAATGTCAGTTTCAAATAATAGACGTAAATAAAGAGCAGCCCGACGGCGATTATTTGTCTGGCGATGAGCATATCGGTGAGCAGTGTGGCGAGCAATGCAATTGTGTAAGCCAGGATAAAAAAAGTGAGGTCGCGGGCGAGCACAACTTTGTTTAACTTGAGATCGCCATCACGTCGCTTGCTCATAGTAAAAATCATTATGGCAATGCCGCAGACACTCATAGTCAACGTGGTCAACATGAATGGAGCCCCGGCGATCGCGCCAATTCCAATGTCGTGGAACTCGCCACCAGTGCCTGACATAACCGCGACGATCGGAATTAGTGTTTCAGGAAGCGCCGTCCCAACAGCGGCTAAGACGCTACCAACTACGCCTTCGCTCAGATTAAGCTTGTGGCCAAGCCATTCGATGCCATTTGTGAAAAGCTCGGCGGCAGCCAGAATCACCAGCAGCGCACCGAAGAGGATTGCTACGTCTTGGAGCATCTGCCGTCTACATCCATTTACTAAGCCTGCTTTCCCGATCAAAACGCTATGAAGTTTCGCTAGGGTATCGACCCTCTCAGCTTCTGCGCTGTTTGATCAAAACGCTCCGGAGTTTACCAGGGCTATCGCCCCTCTCGACTCCTACACTACTCGATCAAATCGCTCCGAAGTATTGCAGGGCTATCGCCCCCTCAACTCCTCCGCTACTCATCACAACTTCGAACCAAGGTCTATGCCGTGATAATATGGCTCACTATACAAGATTTTGGTCCTACTTTTCTTCTATTCCGGGGGCAAAAATGGCTATTAGCATCCAAGATGTCGAACATGTCGCAAAATTGGCGCGACTCGACCTTACGGAGGAAGAAAAGAAGCTATTTGCCGAGCAATTGTCCAAGATTATCGACAATTTCAATGACCTGAGCGCCGTGGACACTACTGGAATTGAGCCTCTTGCGCATGCGTTGCCGATCGTTAACGTCTTGAGAGAGGATGAAGTGCGTGAATCGCTGGGTCGTGAAAAGCTCATGGCGAACGCTCCAGCCACTGAAAACGGCTTCTTCCGCGTTCCCAAGATTGGTGACTGAGAAAAGCTTAGACTTGTCAATAGCATAATGATAGAAAATTCATGGCTCCTTTGTTGGAGCTTGTTGCTAAGCTATTCAAGGTAACAAGAAAGCCTGAGAGACAGGAGAGGAGGACATGGACACCAGATTTGTTTTCGTCACTGGTGGAGTCGTCTCGTCTCTCGGAAAAGGGATAGTCGCAGCGTCTCTTGGAAGACTGTTGAGAGCCCGCGGCCTATCAACCACAATTATCAAACTTGACCCATACTTGAACGTTGACCCGGGCACAATGAGCCCCTATCAACATGGAGAAGTATTCGTAACTGAAGATGGCGCCGAGACAGATTTGGATCTCGGGCACTATGAACGCTTCATCAATGTTGATTTGACTCGTATGAACAACGTTACGGCTGGCGCGATTTACAAGAACGTGCTCGAGAAGGAACGTCGCGGCGATTATCTTGGCGGAACGGTTCAAATGATTCCGCATGTTACCAATGAAATAAAAGGTTTTCTTGCGAAAGCAGCTCAGCAAGCTGAGGTTGACATTGCCATTGTCGAAGTCGGTGGAACAGTTGGCGACATTGAGTCTCTGATTTTCTTGGAAGCCATTCGCCAAATGCGTAAGGAAGTTGGACGAGATAACGTTTGCTATATTCATGTCACCTTGATTCCGAACTTGCGCACGACGGCTGAATTAAAAACCAAGCCGACGCAACATAGTGTGGACACACTGCGCAGCCGAGGTATTCAGCCCGATATTTTGGTGTGCCGAACGGAGAAACACCTTTCGAGTTCAATTCGAGAGAAGCTTTCGCTTTTCACTGACGTCGATGCCAAAGCAGTAATTCAGTGCCATGATGTGCAGAATCTCTACGAAGTTCCGTTGATTATGGAACAAGAAGGTTTGGCCGCGCGCGTCCTGGAGCGGCTCCATATGCCTGACAAGACGCCGGACTTGGCGGACTGGCGTGGTTTGATTGAACGTATACGCCGACCGCAACCGACCGTCAAGATTGCAATCGTCGGGAAATATGTGATGCTTTCTGACGCCTATATTTCTGTAGTTGAATCACTCAAGCATGGTGGCGCGAAAGTCGGCTGCAATGTTCAGATAAAGTGGGTTCTTTCGGAAGACATTGAAAAGAACGGTTGCAGTGAGTACTTGAGTGATGTACATGGCATTTTGGTGCCGGGCGGATTTGGTGATCGAGGCATTGAAGGCAAGGTTAAAGCAGCCGAATATGCACGCACACATGGGCTGCCTTATCTAGGATTGTGTCTTGGAATGCAGGTTGCTGTAATTGAGTTCGCCCGCAACGTTGCGAAGATGACCGGCGCGCATTCGACAGAGTTTGCACCGGACTCGCCCTTCCCGGTTATTGATTTGATGCCGGATCAGCACAACATTGTGAACAAAGGTGGCACGATGCGCCTGGGAAGATTCCCTTGCCATTTGCAAGCTGGTTCAATTTCAGCCGCCCTCTACAAAGAACCTGTAATTTACGAACGCCACAGACATCGTTATGAAGTGAACAATCGCTACAGAGAAGAACTGAAGAAACATGGATTGGTGTTTGCGGGAGTTTCGCCAGATGATCGATTAGTGGAGATGATCGAATTAACGAATCATCCTTACTTTGTTGCGTGCCAATTCCATCCGGAATTGAAGTCGCGCCCGGATCGTCCGCATCCGCTGTTCATCGGTTTTGTTGATGCTGCGCTGAATCATTCGGAATCAGCAGCACGAGACGAGCATGATCCGGCGAAGGATCTTGCCGATGCGAAAGATGGCGGCGCTCAAACGCTCAATAGCGCACAAGAGAAAGCAGCACCGCGCAAGTAGACGTAGCCGTCGAGTTGGTCTGGAATTTACTCTTCGTCAGGAATGTCTGAGATGAAGTAAAAGGTGTATGGTCCGATTTTGATTTGGTCGCCATCGTAAATGGTGGCATCGATCACAACCTTCTCGCCGTTGAGCCAAGTTCCATCTTTGGTGCCGAGATCTCGCAACATGTAATGCTTCTCCTCGAGGACCAACTGCGAATGAAACTTTGCAATACTTGGTTCGCCGGTCAGGACAATATCGTTTGATGGATCCATTCCGATCCGGCAAACTGGCTTCATCACGACAAAGAGCTGCTCCGAATTGGTTAGGCGGAGCTTCGCCATGCTGTCATCGGTTGCAGGAGTGCCACTAACTCCGGTTTCAATGGAACTGCTGCCCAGAGTTTCTGCGCCGAAATCCATCAGATCGATCGATTGCTGCGTGCACGCCAGACATCGAAGACCGGTGTAGGGTCGTCCACAGATGTGACAAATCGATTCCAAGATCGTCTCCTGATCAGACAAGATAATCTTCGCATGAACTTTTCTGTTTTGGCTATTGTGAGCCTCTTGTTGACAATCAGCATCACACACACAATGGTCCTGGAGAGTGCCCCGGTTTAGGTGAAAGATCTTCCCCCATGACAGCCCCTCCAGGCCGCTTCCAACAGATGCCGAGAAGCATTGATATACCGAGCACTCCGCGATTGACGAGATCCTTCAACCTGGTTATCAAGCTGTGCAAGATCTTTCACCTAAACTTAGGCGAAGAAATTCACCAGCTCGGCCTTGCAAAATTCCGCAGCCTGCCCTCGCTTAAGGCCCGCCTGCTCGCCGTTATTCCAGCCTGCTCTCCGTTAGGCACTCATACCGCTTGAGCTCAGTTCAAGCATAAAAGCTCCTCCATCAGAAAAGTCTTAGAAGGTCCAAATTTTTCGCGGCTCAGATATGTGGCAAAATCCAGCGCTGATTAACTTCTTCAGCAACTTACAACTATGGGATTTGCTTAAAGGAAGAATGGCTGTCATGTCATACCATTGAGGCTGGAAAAAGGTGTGGCGACGCCTAAGAACTGGAAACCATGACAGTACTCACCAAAACAGCACCTGGCTCGGATACTTCAAAGATTGGGCCTATAAATGTTACGAGCCCAAAGCTCGGCACGCCCCCGGAAACTCCAGAGAAGGTTTCCTTATCTTATTGGCTTTTAATCCCGTTTGCATTTGTTACAGCGCTCTCAGCCTGCCTGCTGCATAACTTCTTTTTCTGCGAATCGCGGATTGTTCTTGCCACTGATGGTAAGCACTTTCTTACGACAACCCAGCTCTTGGTTCAATTCTTGAACCACGTCATTTTCCATGCTCCCCTTTCACCAACATTTCTTGCAGACTCACAACTAGCAGGTCATATTTTGCTCGATGGTCCATTGATGTCGTCGATCTATGCGCCACTATTTGTAGTGCTCGGCAAGGTTCCGGATCCCAGAGATTGGATGACGCTGGTAATCGCGCAATCGATTATGCATGCCATTTCAACATCTGGTTTGGTTTACCTTGTTTTGCGGGTAACGCGAGTGCCGCTTTTCGCTGCTGTAGCGATTTTGCTGTATGGCATGTATCCTGCTGCTATCCTGCAAAGCGGGCATTTCATGTCAGAGCTTCCGGTCACGATGTTGTTAATCGGTTTCCTACTCTCGTTAACCGGTACCAAGAGCCGTCTCCCAGTAACAATAATTGGAGGTATCTTTGGAGCGCTAATTGCGCTCAGCAAGCCAGCGCTGATGCCTTGCATTGCCGTTGTAGCTACAATTGGAATTCTGCGAGCCAATGGACCTAAAAGATTCAGTCTACGTTCAAGAATATCAAATATCGATGAGGCAAATACTCAAGATTATTACAGCGGCGGCGGACTGTCTCAGTTATGTCTGGCACCGACGCCATCACCCACTCTTACGAAACCAGGGCAATCTGAAGACTCTTCTGAACTGTCACAGTTATGCATTGCACCGACACCGTCACATCAGCCTGTTACGCCGTCGCATTCCGAAGATTTAGCTTTTGAACTTTCGCAATTATGTATAGCGCCGACACCATCTCTTGTAAAAGCTAATTCGGCGCAGTCCCAAGATTTGTCGATTGAACCTTCGCAATTATGTATAGCCCCCATACCATGCGCTTCTTCTGGCAGTCGCGCTCAACGATTCTTTGAGGCGAACAGAAGAGCCGCAGGTAATAGTAATGGCTCTAACAATTCTGGACGGAATGCTTTGCTCGCATTGAGCAACAGGACCAAAACAATCATAGGACTTCTCCTCGGTGCCTCCGCAATCTTGATTGCATGGTCAGCATTTTCATACGCGGCGACGGGCAAGTTCAATCCGACGGCCCAACGCCAACCTCTCTACAATGTTGTAACTGGCTGGAATCATGAGGCTGACGGCTGGGCATTCAATCCTCATCCCCCCTCGACCGACCTTTATACTGAACAGGAAGGTCCAATCAATACTGTGCAGGGAATTTGGACCAGCTACCCAACTGAGTCAATCCGTTTGGGAATATCTAAACTCAGTAGACTTAGCTCTTGCCCTTGGAATGACTTTAAGGGGCGCGCGCTTGGTCTCGATGCCAATGCGCAAATACTCTTCCACCGGCTAGTTCTCTGCTTTGCTGCATTTGGCGCCGCGATATATTTCTGGTGTGCGCGCCGCTTTCTGAACTACACCCAGCGAACAATCGTTCTATCCTCGTTCGCAATTGTTTTCTCGCATCTCGCCTATCTCATGGTGGAGTGCCAGCCGCGCTACACATTCACGGCGATGCCCTTTGTGGTATTGCTTGCTGCATACGGGATTTGGCAAGCAGCGAAGCTTCCATTTGATGACAAACAACGCCGAATGATTTTGGCAAGTTGCGCTGCATTCGCACTAGTATTAATCGGGGCATTGATCAACGCGGAGAATATATGCTCGTACTTTGATCCCCGAAACTTCAAGGAGCGCGAACATGCGCTGCAAAAGAATCAATTCGCAGAAAAGTTGATCTACCTCGACGGTGTTCGCGTGCCCCAGCAGGTCGACAAAGTATTTTTGCTAGTCGACGGCAATAAGAATCTTGAAAAGTCGAAGATTGTGGTGAACGGCGTCCAAATCAATGAACCGTTGCGTTCGACAATGCATTTTGATGGTCCGCACTATTTATTGTTTGATCAGATGCGTGAGTTTGCTCCTGCAATGCGCATTTCTGTCGATGATCTTCGCCAGTGGCGAGCTGTGCCCGTGAGCAAGAATTTGATCAATTGGAACGGTCCAAACAAGATCACTATCACCGCCCAATCAAAGGATTCAGCGATTTATAGCGATGGACGGCATCTCCGATATGCCTATTCGCCTGATTATTGCAATTACGGAATTCTGGCCGCTGCACCAGTAACTGCCGGTGCCGAATCTAGATTAGTTGAACCGATCCTGACGGCAAAGTGCATCGAGGAGTCATTCATATCCCCAGATCCGAAGCAAGCAGATAGAAATGTCGATGAATACGATAAGAACGAACATCCGTCGAAACTTGAGAAATTAAAAGGCTCCCTCCGCATAAAGCTGGCAGTAGTCCCTCTATCGATCACAAGCGGCGAGCAAGCGAGCGCGACATCATCAGAACTAAAGGCAACATCTAGTGGTAACGGAAATTCTCAAGCAGCAAGTGTGATTGTCCGGTCATCCGATGAGTCCGCCAGTAATGTGGTCCAGAACCCAAATCAAGCCGAAGTGAAGCGCGCGACCGCCGGTGTCTCGCCGGTATCTGCTCAGCAACATTCAAAAGCTACAATAAATAATGACGAGTCTCGATCAATAACAATAAAAGTTGATCGCAAGAGCTTCGATCCCGTTCTTTATGACACTAACTCGTTCGACGCTCTTCGCATGAACAAAACTGTCCTCTATGCTGCACGGCGAATTGGAGCAGATTTCCCCGTGGCGAAGCTGGCACCAGCAAGCCACCTGTCTGTGAAGATTACAGGCGATCTCAAAGCTCTGCATAACGCAGGCGAGGTCGGAATTCTCTGCGCGATCAAGGGCAAAAATGGAAACATACAAATTCTCGGAAAGAACCCTCGCGCGTTGCAAGCAAAGCCGAATTGGAGAGAATTCGAAATCCACGATCTGATACCGACAGACTTGCTTGGAGGCGAAGCTACAGCCGTTGAATTAGCTCTCTATCCATGTCCGTGGATGGAAGGTCAATACGGGGTCTCTCGTCGCGCTTGTGACGCGCTCTTCAAGAACATCAATATCAAACTAGAAACAAAAGAGTTGCCATCTCTGGCGGGCAAGCGGCGCATAATCTACTGAGGTTTCATGTTTACCTTTGGCAGAGAGAAGGAAAAGCAAAGCGCGCTTTACTATTTGAGTGCCAAAGATCCGGAAAAGCAAAGAGTACTTGATCTCGTCGATTCTATTCATGATTTCCTTGAGGGGAATGGTTCAGAGGAAAGCGTTCGAACAGCCCTGCGAGCGTCGTTTACCAGGACCGCTTCTGGCGGCTGGGAGCAAACTGGAACTTGGCTGCGAAAACTGATCAAACATTATCCGTCTTTTGAATCTATGTGGCTTGAGATGGCTGATGATAAGGATTCCAAAGTACGTTTTCGCGTTGCGTGCAACATCGATGATATGCCACCACATATCAGCGATCAAGTTTACGCCAAACTAAAAGACGACAAGAGCAAGAAAGTCAGCGACATGGCCAAAGTACGGCGACAAGGGTGATCGTATGGATCTCTGCTTCGTACTAGTTCGCCCATCCTTTCTCGGAAACATTGGCTCAACCGCGCGCGTGCTTAAAAACTTTAGTTTCGTGAATCTGCGTTTGGTGGCACCTCCGAAAAACTACAAAGATGCTGAAGCGAGAAAAATGTCATTAGGTGCTTTTGACCTTCTGAAAAACGCACAAGTTTTCGAAACGCTTCAAGAAGCTCTGAAGGATGTGGATTACACGATCGGCAGCAGCTGCGGAACACAACGGGAGATCAAGCTCGTTTCTCTTTCCGCACTTCCTGATCTATTATCGCAGGTAAAGAGTCACTCAAAGCGCATCGCGTTCATCTTTGGTGAAGAACGAGATGGTCTTTCAAAGGAAGAATTGAATCGTTGCGACATCGTAGTTTCAATTCCAACGAACCCAGATTTTCCATCACTGAATGTTTCGCAAGCGATTGGGGTATTTGCATACGAACTTAGTAAATGGAACGTTGCCGAACCAGATTACCAAAGTTCGTCAGCCAGTCTTCCCGTTGGAGGGGATACTCGGTTCGCTCCAGGGAGCCTGCCGGCTTCTGAGGATGCTCTTGCAAGGGAGTTACAACTTGGAATTGAGACTGATCACTACAATCAGGTTTCGCATCCTTCTGAGAATTTCACAACCGGACAAATGGACGACGAATTTTTTGCGCAACTGGATCTTCTACTTCACGAAGTTGGTTTCAGCAGATCGTTTAATCGCGAAAGTGTTCTTGCGGAACTTCGGCAACTTTATCAAAGGGCAAAACCATCGACTCGCGAGTATGGAATGTTGCAGGGAATGATTCGAAAGATAAACTCGAAACTTAACTTTGAAAATAGCTGATTGCCTTTTTTTGAGTGTCCGTGATAACATCGGATCATTATGAAAACAAGACAGACGAGTTCGAATATGCCACTCCTCGCAAGCCGCTATATAGGCTAAGCGAGTGCGCTCGTCGTGTTTTCAGCAGATTGATTTAACAGATCCTCTAACTGTTCACCGGCCGGCGCTTCAAAGCATCGACACAGGATGCTGTGGTATAAGCGACAGATCCCTTGTGGTACGAAGCGCGGATAGTCATATCCGCTAATTGACCAATCGCGGAGGAGCTGAGTAAACAGGTCGCGGATTCACGTCCGTGTATGGAGCGCGGACGTCCCGTCCGCCCATAGTATGGGGTGCGGACATCTTGTCCGCACAAGTGGCAAGAACCGTTCATCCCAACCGCCAATATAGCGAACTCATCTCTATTTATGTTCTACAAACCGTAACCAATTTGTCTACTTCAACAGAAAACACTGCACCAAAAATGTCTGGAGGGTAATCCCGTGGACGCTGATTACATCGAATACGGAAAAGGCAACACCATCGTCAAAGCCTGGGTCAAGGGCGTGCCAATCGAGGACGACGCCGTTGCGCAAGCATTGCGTACCGCAAAGATGCCCTTCGTATTTAAGCACGTAGCTCTAATGCCTGATGCACACGTTGGCATCGGCGCGACTGTTGGCACCGTAATTGCAACCAAAGGTGCCGTCGTTCCAGCAGCCGTTGGTGTCGATATCGGCTGCGGCATGATTGCGGTGCAAACCACGCTGACCGCTGAAGACTTGCCTGACAATCTCAACAGATTGAGACTCTCATTAGAAGAATCAATCCCAGTCGGACAAGCAAAGCACTCTAGATCAACTCCAGAATCCAATCGCGCTGCAAAAGCGTTCGAGAAGTTGCATCCACGCCTAAAAGAGTTCATGAAGAAAACTGGATTCGAAACAGACGTCGACAACTGCGCCAAGCAAGTCGGAACTTTAGGTGGCGGAAACCACTTTGTAGAAGTGTGCCGCGATCAAAACGATTCTGTTTGGGTCGTACTGCACTCTGGCAGCCGCGGTGTCGGCAACTTGCTTGGACGATACTTTATCGACAAAGCGAAAAGCCGAATGGCAAAAGAGCTGATCCAGCTGGAAGATCCTAACCTGGCGTATCTGAGCGAAGGTTACCAAGATTACCGCGCTTATCTGGAAGCTGTGATGTGGGCACAAGATTATGCCGCACAAAATCGCCAAACGATGCTACAAAATCTTTTGCTGAAAACCGGATGGAGCACTTCAGGAGACATCGTGAATTGCCACCACAATTACATCAGCGCCGAAAATCACTTCGGCGAAGATGTGATGGTCACACGCAAAGGAGCGGTGCGCGCATCGAAAGGCATGCGTGGTATCATCCCAGGCTCGATGGGAGTCGGAACATTTATCGTCGAAGGTTTGGGAGATCCCGAATCATTCGAAAGCTGCTCACACGGAGCGGGACGAAAGATGAGCCGTTCCGCAGCACGCAACAAGATTGCGCTATCAGATCACATAGAAGCGACGAAGCACGTTGAATGCCGAAAAGATGAAGGCATTATCGACGAGAGTCCTGCTGCTTACAAGGATCTAAGCGCAGTTATGGCAGCGCAGAAGACTCTGGTCAAGCCGATTGCAAAGCTTGAACCAATTATCTGCATCAAAGGGTAAAAGAAGCGCATATTGAGGTTCGTAAAATCATCAAGATGCTCATTTCAAATAATCCTCCCTAATTCGAGAGCGCCACCCGTTAAGTAGGGTGGTGCTCTCATCTAATATGTTAATTAACAGGCGGCGAACTCGATTCTTACAAAGGAACACATCTGACGGTCAATAATGAAGATCGGACTGATATTGCCCTCACATACGGGCAATGCTAATGGGGAAAGCAAGGACCTGGGCATGAACAAGGAAAAGGTTAAATACAAGACGATTGCGGGCGATCCATATGCTACTGAAGAAAAGTGGATGCCAGCATGTACATTGCTATCGGGGACAAATGTAAGCACTACCATTAGCAGGCACCCGCTGAAAAAGTTTGTTGCGTTTTGGCTTGCCCTTGCTGGTTGTTATGTTGCTGCATTTGCATTGACTAACGCAGTCAACATCGGTTACGACTGGGGATACCATGCAGTCGAAGCAATAGCTGAGCAAGCTAACGCCTCGAACCAGGGCATGATGGCAAACATTACGCTCGGTTTTGCTATTCTACCTATGTTCTTCGGAATGTGTTTTGGAGCAACTATTGCCAGGGAAAGAAACTGGCGTTTCTGGCTTCCCGTTGGGCTACTCCTTACCTTCGGTTCGAGCGCAATCGCCTGCATATCAGTTGACTCATTGTCATTCTTCTTAGATACACTGACCAATCCAGATCTGTGGGTTTATAATGCTTCGATTTTTACGATGGGGGTATCTGGACTAGTCATAGGCAAGAGCCTTTGTTCAGCTATTCATAAAAGAATACGCACAAAACCAATATTTGCAGCTATTTCACTGCAGGTTATCGTATTCGGAACGCTGTTGTTCTGGCATGGCGGCACAATCAATCCTATCCTCGAACTAGGCATCTATTTGTGCACGCTATTCGCATCCGCTTTCATTGCTTCCTACATGTCGCGCATAAGAAATACATACAGCGCAATCGCTATTCCAATGATAGCCTCGTCGCCAATTATTATCGCTAACTTCTTGAATGTTCTCATGAATGCAATCTCGCTTCCCCTCGATCAGGTCCAGTTTGGTCTGAACCTGGGCTGGCAAGCGCTACTTTCATCAATATTCATTTCGGTGGCCGCTGTCACTTCCATTGCAGCTGGGGGAATAACGGGGAAAGTCATCAAAATGCGTTCATTTCTCTCAGTAGAATAGCTCTGGTTGGATTCGCTATTTGTACCGAATTTTCTTCTGCTAAGGAATCATCCACGCAAAAAAAATAGGAGATGCATTTTCTGCATCCCCTATACCACCGCCGTGCCAAGTCCTCTTCGAGCCGGATGCCAATTTCACTTGCAAATTACTGGTTTACCAGAAGTATTCCGAAATGGATTGGTTCGTTAAGAGAAGCGGAACAGACCAGGTAGAGTGATGAGTGAGTGGATTCCCTGCTGCTCCGATACTAATAAGTCTATTGCGGCTCAGTGAAACGCATGTTGAGTAGGTATGAACTATTTGTGGAGTTGATTGATTGCGCAATCTCTTTAATTAACGAGGCTACGCTGTTTGATTCCTTGATGTTTTGATCTACAGGTGCTCACTGTGCAATTCTTCCTTTTTCGCCAGAAGATCCTCCGCTAGTGTGGGATGGGGAATCTCGGCCCCGGGTGGAAGCAAATACAAATCGATCCCGGACGAATGGAAAACTATCGTTCAAACGCAGAACGTGACAGGATTTCAGCAGATGACGCAAAGTCTGCTGCATTTGATTTGAAACGCATTTTTACCTCGACGAAAACGTCCGACACATTGGAGACGAAGTTCAAAAATGCCTGGAAGATTTTAGAGGAAAAGTCCTTCTCTGAAATAGGATCAATCGCGAAAGAGTACAAAGAAAATTTTCTGCTCGGCGGAGTGAGTCGTGAATCAAACTTGCCGGAGCGTTCGCACCTAGATCCAAACATGGAATCCATCGGGAAGGTGTTAGCTGAAGCTAGAGGTAATTTACCGCATGGCTATTATCAGCGCCTTGCAATGCTGGTTCGAGAAAAACTCATTTCAGAGATTCCCGAACAATCGCAACGCGCTTCGAACGAATTCTTGAAAGAGGGAAGCAACCTAGAGATCGGAAGAGTCCAAACGAGGACTTTGCAGAATGGACGCACTTACGAAATCTACATTCCGAGGTCGGTAAATGCGTTCGATGATAATGGTGAACTGAAAATTCCAACGATCGTTGGGCTGCATGGTGTACTTACCGATCGAGAAGTGCCGGGAGCCATGCGTAATATGGCTGGACTTAACATGCTAGCAGATAGGTTGGGATTCGCTGTGATTTACCCGCACGCTGAAAGTCGCCATGCCCTGGGCAAACTCAACCTGGCTGGATGGAACATCAAAGATAGTGTCAACATTCTGCCGAGAAAGGACTCGTATGACGACACCGAAGTCATTCGGGAAATGATCGCGGACGTTCGTTCACAAATAAATGTTACAGACAAAGTCGGAATGATTGGCCACTCTGATGGCGGTCGAATGGCTCAATTCTATGCGATGCGTCATCCGGAGGAAGTGGCTGCTATCGTTCCAATAACTAGCACATGGATGCAGGGCGACCGCAAGCCCGAACACACGACACCAATTCCAACGCGCTTTATCATCGGAAACAAAGACAATACTTTGCCATTTGAAGGTGGACGCGGTTGGAGAAGTTGGGCGTACAGCATGGTGGTAAGCAACAATTCCTATAAATCTCGCCCTAAGGAGATGCTCTCGAATTGGGCAGCTATCAATGGATGCGACGATACTCCTCCGACGGTTAACAAATCAGGCATCGTTGAGAGCCTCTTTGCGAATTGCACCGGTGCTCCCATGCGGATCGATTTAGTCAAAGGTGGCGGGCATCCCGTCCCGGACTGGCGAAACATTGATACACTGCGTCCCGAAGCGGTGGAACTTAATCTTTCATATGATGCGGTTAAGTGGGTATTGCCTTACATCAGGCAGACAGATAAGAGAACTCAGGTCTAGATCGGAAACAGTCCTGAGCAGACAAGCGCCAAACATGCTTCAATATATAGCAATTCTCTTTGTGCAGTCGCTTTCGCGAGCGACCGGAAACTGGCTTTGGAGCGGGGTTGAATTCAATGGGCTACACTCATCAAACACTTGTCGCCGCTCCTGAGGACGAAAGTCGAGTGATCGACAGCTTCGTCGAAGCCAGCAGGGAGATCAATCCTACTGTTCAGGTCACTCTGGCTAAGCGCATTGTCAGACCTGGCTCCAACAAAGTTCTTTGCCTTGCGGCGCGCACAAGTGTTCCTCTGAATGAGGATGAGATGGCATCAGTGTCGGATTTGGCATTGAGGCTGTCTGATGGAACGAACGTCAAACTTTCTTTGAGTTTCTTCAATGATGAATACGGCGTGATGCCTCTTGCTGAACAGCCGGTGCACAGAGCAATTGCTGGACCGAGCACTCCCTGCATTTCAATGTCCCGATCCTTTTTCGATCCTCATCGCTACACTCCGTACCAGAGCCGCAATGAATCGAAGCTGGGGATGGCTATCTTCACCGTTGTCTTAGGCATCGCAGCAGGATTGTACTTTGTGACGGAAAGCCCATATGCATTGTTAAAGGCAGCAAGGGTTAAAGCAGCGAGCATTATGCCGGGGCAGGCAGCGTTACACAAGGCTACGCCTACTCAAGCCGCTAAGACTGCTTCAAGAATTCACAGATCCCGCGTTGCGGCTTCCGAGAAACGGAGTCCAGCTCCGAAAGAAAGCAAGCCCGCTTCTGACTCCATGCAAATAGTTCGAGATGCACCAAAGCAGGTTTCACGACCCCGTTTAATAACTGCGACCAACCGCACCGCAAAAATAAAGCGCCCAAATATATCATCTGAAAGTAGCGAAACTAATACGGTTAAGCCGGAGAAGGCAATCCGCGCAGCAAAGACGCCGAAGAGCATGTTCATTCCACCGCCTCCGCCCACGCTTTATACAATCGATCCGGCAATGTATCCACCTTACATGCAATGGCAGGCTCCAGTTTCGCCAAAGGTAGAAAAAACAGCAAAGCGTCCTGTTGTCCAGAATCCACTTGCAGATCTTGAACCAGTAGCAGCAGGAACTCGTAATCCTATCCCTAGTTCAACCAGTAATGCGCAACGGACTCCAAGCATAAATGCACTGAGCGCCGTCCGACCTTCCGGAAACCAGACTCCCAATAATGCAGTGGATAATTGGCAAGGGACCAGATTGAATAATGCTATGTTCGATCGATCAGCGGCCCAAACACTGAGTAATTCAATTGCAAATGGCGAAAATGCAGGCGGACATCCGGCACCAGTGCCGGGCGCCGACCAAGTAAACTTTGAGCGGATCAGAATCCCGGGACAATAGTCGGGCGCTCCCTATATTAGTCCAAACGCCGCAATAGCTTCAACGGCTCTGCCACTCCGCAATGAGTCAAACGGCTCTGCCGATCCGCAATAAGTCAAACGGATCCCCAACGTCATGTGCCGCGAATCAAAAGACTAAGACTTGGCTTTCTCTGAAAATTGGTCTGCACTTTTGCAGGAGCGCTTTGCGCAAAATATCGGAAACCCTATCGTAATTGTTATCCAAGATCTGGCGCAGCATTCTGCAGTCAGGTGCACGCCTTGCGGCATTTTTCGTGAGAAGACGAACAATGGGTTCCATCTGTTATTTCTAGTGAAAATCCCGTGAGGTGATTCGGATCTCGTCTTGAGCCGCAAGACGTGGGAGTGCGCGCACTGAACTGGCGATTACGTTAACTACGCCATCTTCCAACTGTAGTCTCCCCTCAATCGCCACGAAATTATAGTGCAGAATTTCCTCTCTGAAGTTCTCGAAAACTTGCGGATTGATAATTACATTCGCCGTGCCGGTTTCGTCCTCAAGAGTCATGAAGACAAATCCTTTTGCAGTATGCGGGCGCTGGCGACAAATTACGCTGCCTGCAAAGACAATCTGTTCGCCGTGCTTGCGAGTCGCCAGCCCTGCGCAGGAGATTATCGAATTGCGACTCGCCCATTCGCGGAAGAACACCATTGGATGATCGCCAGTCGATAAACCCATAATATTAAAGTCAGCAACAGTGACTTCCATATCAGTCATCGGGGTTATGTAGTTGTCTGATGGATGAATCATTTGAAGCTCACTTGCATCGTTTATCGCAATCGCTGTATCTATCTGATCATCATTCGCTCTCCTGAGCGCATCCTGATCAGACTTTACTTGCTGCTCCGAGAGAAGTTGTTTCAATACAAGAGAATCAAAATAATCTACTAATGGCATTTCTCTCTTCTTCCGAATCACTTTTAGCACCTTCCACAACGCCTGGCGCCGTCCTTTGCAGAAAGATTCGAATGCACCCGCCTGTGCTAAACGCTGAAGATCTTTCTCGCGCAATCCGCTACGTTTACACACATCTTCCAAACTGCTGAATCTTCCACCCGTATTCCAGGCACGCTCCAGAGCAACTTTTGCTTTCGGCCCCAAGCCGAGAACATAACGCAAACCTATTCGCAGCGCAGGCATTTCATCGGGCTTGTCTTCAAGTGTACAGTCCCAGTAGCTATGCGCCAGATCTACAGGACGCACCTCGACATTGTGTCGAATTGCATCGCGAATCAAAGTAGCAGGCGAGTAGAATCCCATTGGTTGCGCGTTCAAAATTGCGCAGTAGAATTCCGGCGCGTAATAGTATTTCATGTACGCCGAGGCAAAAACGAGGAGAGCGAATGAAGCTGCATGGCTCTCGGGAAAGCCGTAATTAGCAAACGCCTTCAATTGAAAAGTAATAGTTTCAACAGCTTCCTCCGATAGACCATTAGCGCGCATGCCCTCGGCTAATTGAACACAAACCTTCGCCATGCGTTCAACGGAACGTTTATGACTCATAACTCTGCGCAGCTGATCCGCCTGCGATGCTGTGAATCCGGCTGCAACAATCGCCAGCCTCATACCTTGTTCTTGAAACAGAGGAACTCCCAGTGTCCGCTTCAGGATGGGTTCGATCGATGGATGCAGATATGTCACCTCTTCCAATCCACGGCGGCGGCGCAAATATGGATGCACGATATTGCCCTGGATTGGACCTGGGCGCACAATTGCAATCGACACAACAACATCATAAAAGCAGCGTGGGCGGATCTTTGGAAGGATGCTCATCTGCGCACGAGATTCAATTTGGAACACACCGATCGTATCTGCTTTCTGCATCATCTGATAAATATTCTGGTCGCTCATTTCCAGCTTCGCTAAATCGAGCTTGAAATTACGGTGCTGCTGGATAAGTTTCACTCCCTCTTGCAGGAGTGTGAGCATACCCAAGCCGAGTAGATCGATTTTGATCAGACCGGCCAGATCAAGATCGTCCTTGTCCCACTGAATTACTGTGCGACCAGGCATTGACGCTGGTTCGACTGGGACGATATTGCCAATCGGCTCGCCGGATAGAACGAAACCGCCCACGTGGATAGAACGATGGCGCGGAAGTTGATGCAAACCCTGCACGACTTTTATCAGCAATTGCACCTTTCGATCGCGCGGATCAAGCCCTGCACGTGCAGCACCACCATCTGCAAGCGAGGCGGCTGCACCATCCGCCTCATGATGATGAGCCTGTGCTGCCAGCTTATCCTGCTGCTCGGGCGAAAAATCAAAGACTCGGGCAGCATCGCGCACAGCTGACGGACCGCGGTAAGTAATATGCTCGCAAACCATCGCCGCATGATCGCGCCCGTACTTCTCATATACATACTGCAGAACCTTCTCTCGCTCTTGATGCGCAATATCAAGGTCTATATCGGGTGGTTCATTTCGATCTTCTGAAATGAAGCGTTCAAATAGAAGATCCATTGCAATAGGATCGACTGCCGTGATCTTCAAGCAATAGCAAACAGCAGAGTTGGCAGCAGAACCACGCCCTTGCACTGCGATGCCGTGTGATTCCGCGAACTGAACAATGTCCCACATTATGAGGAAATAGGGTGCAAGATCGAGGCGCGTGATCAGATCGAGTTCGTGATTGAGTTGACGTATTTGTGCTTCACTGAGAACAGCACCATAGCGCTCGCGAGCACCGCGCCAAGTTAGAGACTGCAATATCTCATTGCGTGACATGGAGAAGACTGCACTGGAGGAAGTATCGATTTCATTAGTTCTCAGATTCGATTGAATCACATTCTGCGCACGGGCAAGATCTATTTCGGGAAGTGCTGGCTTGAGTAGTCCCAGTCGGAATGTACATCTTTCAGCGACCACTAACGTGTTAGACAATGCCTCGGGGTAATTTTGCCACTGCTGGTGCATTTCCTGAGGGGACTTTAGATACCAGCTGCCATTCGGGCGGAGCTTTCTCCCCGCAGTGCTTAGCGTTACCTCATAACGCAAGCACGTCAAAACATCATGAATAATCCTTTTATCCGGATGCGCATAATGAACATTATTGGTTACAAGATATGGTACTGACCATTTCTTAGATAACTCAATAAGGCGTCGACAGATAATCGACTCCTGAGCAAGATGGTGATCCCAAAGCTCAACGAATAAATCATTGCCGAAAATTTCGACCAAGGCTTTGAGCTCCTTCTCGGCATCCTCGAATCGAGAACGCGCGATCATACTTGGCACCGCGCCATGGGGACACCCCGACAGAGCTACGATTCCCTCTGTATGCGCGGACAACTCGTCAAAGGTGACTCGAGGTGAACCACGAGTCGCTCTCATACGCGCGCCAGTAATCAAGCTGCAGATATTTTTGTATCCCTGCAAAGTCTTTGCAAGGAGCGTCAGATGGTACTCTCCCTCCAAACTTAATTCAGCTCCGATAATACCGTCAACACCGGCTTCCTTCGCGGCAGCGGCAAAACGGATTGCACCTCCCAAATCGTCATGATCAGTAAGCGCAAGGGCAGTAAGTTTTAGCTCAGCAGCACGTTCAACTAATTCTTCAGGGCTTGATGCACCATCTAAAAGGGAAAAGGCAGAATGACAATGTAACTCAGCGTAGTGCACAGCTCAAAATAATTCCTCCTTTTGTAAGAGAACAACTTGCGGGCGACGCATGGCATCGCCGCCCTACAAGAAAGCAGATGGGTATCTCATCATGTACAAAACAATCCACGGACAGGAGTGTGCGATCATATGAAAAACGAATCTAGTTCACATCGAAGCGGACGGGATGTCCGCTTCCCATACTTATAAGCACCTCCATAGGATGTGGGGGTCAGTGGATCTCTGCATTTTGGTATTAGTCGAAGAATCCCTCCAATTGCCAGCTATTTGTTTCATGATCGTGTACAAGTAGAACCAGATAGTGATCACACTCGGCTACTGCAGTCACCCTACTACGTTCGTTGCTGACGGCACGCAGTCCCCTTGGTCGATCACGATCGCTTGCGCTTTCGATAAGCGCAACATAATAAGACTTACGGACAGGCTTCTCCCACCATAAACCAGATAATTTTTCTGGTTCGGTAAGTTCTTTGATTCTGTGCCAACGCCCCTGATAAGTTATAGCGGTCGGAGTCTTGCCTGAATATTCAACCAGAACGACTTCAGGATCAGGAGACTTCTTCAATATCAATCCGCAAGCAAGAGCCGACGGACCAGTGTCTTGACTCATGAAACTGATGTCTATAGGAAGCACCGCGGCACCAGGATTATCGCTCGAAAGCGGGAGCCACTTACCTGATTCATCAGGTAGATGCTGATCGTTCGCTACAGGGCGAACAATTGAACCAGCGCCAAGTCTTGTCATAAAGCGTTGAAGCAAAAGCGAAAATGGTTCGGCATGAACTTCACTGCTGTTCTCGATGACAAAGGCGGAGTTCTCTTTGTTTGCACTTATCTTCGCAGCCAGTTTTGCTTGTGCACTCTGCTGCTCAGCATCCACTACACGAACTTTATTCTGCCACCAGTTTTCCTCCGCAAAGCGGCTCACAATGATGTGCAAACCTGTATATTCACGACTTAACGGATTGGCTTCCAGTGAAAGTTTGACTATCTCCAGTAAGAACTTGGTGTTGCTAGAAGGACGCAAAAGCTTCAAACTGCGATTGTCGAATTTGTCATTATCATTGAAAAATGAAACTTCCAGTTCCTCAGCCAGCAAACTATTTTCCTTGAGCTTGTTGCTGATGTGTTCAAGCATTGACTTGAGTATGAATTGTGTTTGCTGCAATGATTCAACTGGAAAATTCAAATCAAGATAGGATTCATATCGAATCTCTGGCTGAACGATCTGAGCACGCAGCTGATCGTTACCTTCAGCTAGTTCAAGTGCTTTTGCTCCTTCATTGCCAAAGCGTTGCTGAACTTCCTCGGTCGGGAGTTCCAATAGTTGCCCGATAGTTTTTATACCTAATCCATAAAGAGATTCCTGCATGTCTGGTTCGACAGGCAAGTGCTGCACAGAAAGTTTGGACAGAAATTCTTTATCCTTCCCACACGGCACGATGCAGTGACGCTTCTTTTTTGACTTGCTTGCAACTTGTGCAGCAAAAGCTGAATCGGCGATACCAATTTGCATGTCGGGATAGCCACTAGTGTTAATCAACTTCTGAACATTCAAGCAAAATCTACTTTCACCGCCTAGATGATTGAGACCATTAGCATCGATCAGAAATATTCCAAAATCGACAGTGCTTATTTTCGGTGAAGCCGCTACAAGGTGATGAAGCAAATGGGTGTGAAATTTGCTATAGAGTTTTTCGTCATACTCACGCACAAGTAAATCTGAGCAGACGGCTCTGGCCTCTGACAATTTCATACCGGCATAAACGCGCTGCATAGCCGCTTCCTTTGAGCAAAGGACTACTTGCGCCCGATTGCCACGTCCTCGCAATATCGCTAAAGGCTTGCCTTTCAGCGAAGGCTCATCCTTTTGATGTGCGACGATCTGGAATCTGGGTATGCGTAAACAAGCGATTCGGGACGGAAGAACCAAGGCGTACCTCCACTTCTTGTGCTAAACCATCTCGCCAAGCCGAAAGGCGAATTGTCGGCGTAATCATGGCGACACCATTGAGTCCGGCTTCGCAGCGCACAGCCACACCGCGATTAAATACAAAACGCGCGTGACAGCCCCAATTGTTGCTTATTGCAGCCGGAATAATTTGATCCTTGTTGGCAGGAAGCGCAGCGCTATCATGGCGATTCAGATCCGAGAAAGTATCGGAAACGATGATTAGTGCCGACTTCGATTTCTCAAGTGCACGCTGCAAGCGAGCATAGATTCTGGTTGGAGCAGAACTATAGCCCATACCTAAACCTTTTTTCTTGCCCAGCCTATTACTGCCAATGTCGAGAATAACAACATCAAATGCACTACTGCGGATAAACTGATCGACACTCCAAAGTGCCTCTTGAAGCATCAGATTTTTTCTTGAGACGAGCGGAACAGCTTCTGATTCGGACTTGCGGTTGTCTTCTTCCGGACGAACGATCCAGAATTTTCCTTTGCCTGGCTTTTCGATGGAAGACCAATCCGCGGGATAAAGCTTGCCTTCGCAATCGATATAAGCCACGTTCAACCCTTGTGCACACCAATGAGCAATTGCAGAACGCAATAGTGTTGTTTTTCCAGATGATAAAGGTCCGCTCCATTCAGTGATGCGCTTGCGTGCAATACCCCTGGTTACGCCATTGTCGATCGCTTCCAGACCGGTGCTCAAGTTGCGCTGGCGCTTAGAGCCGCTCATCCACTTGCCGGGAAAGAGTTGTTCAAATTGCTGTTTCAGTGCTTCAACTCGTCCTTGCATACTCATTGGCTGCCTCTTCTTTCTTCAATCGGGTCATGGTACAGGCGCGCACCAGCAAGATCCCCACGAGAAGTCTCAGCAGGATCATTACTATTGCGACATCAAACAGCCCGACACCTCCGGCGTCAGACAGTGGATCTTCTAGCTCAAATCAAACCACGAAAAATTAGAGCCCTGAGCGAATCAGGTCTTCGGATATATTGTGTTGTTATCCATCATTAAGACATACAGACGTATGGTTCGTCAACCCCTTTAAATCTACAAGAAGTAAATTTGCCCTCTCATAATCGCCCAGGTTGAGGTGAAAGATCTTGCACATATCAAGAGACGCGCATCCGATCTTTTTTCCTTGTTTGATAAGGCTTTCGGGATTTCGCCCGAGAGATGTCAGTGTGAAAGAAGTTGGACGTCAACTAGGCTCAACTCGCCCCCCTCAACCCTGACCTCACCATGCCAATACACCCATACAAGCTTGAATCTCTAGTATGCACGTTCGGCAGACAAGTAATCGCGACCAACTAGATTGAAGTCATCCTTGTATAGGCACACCATTTTTCGCCCGATTTGGCCTACCGTCTGTGGCCACTTTGCAGGGTGGCCACAGACGGTAGTCCATTTTCCGCCCGTTTTGGCCCATTATTTGTGGCCACTTTGCAGGTGGCCACAGGCGGTAGGCCATTTTCCGCCCGTTTTGGCCCATTATTTGTGGCCACCTTGCTAAGCGGTGGCAATAGGCAAGCACCGGTCAGTCCGCCAACACTACGCAGGAACTTGAATCTTAAATTGACCACGCTGTTCAGTCTCGAACTCCGCAAATTCCCGATCAAGCCGGGTCGCAATTAGGGTATTCGAATTTGAGGAATTGAAAGCGACAACCCCGCTTTCCCAAGAATGGAGCTTGGTGTAATTGAGAAGTTCCAACGAGCCAACTATCAGTCCAAGATTGCTGCCTTGTGCTGCCTGTCCCGCCTCTGGTACTGCAGGCCTGTCAGTCTAAAGTTCTCTGCGAAAAAATGAATTTGCCCATCAAATTGACAGTTCAAAACACAAAGATGACCCCGAAATTGCCCACCCGCCCATTTTTGCGCACTGCTGTCAGCAACAATGTTCAATTCTACATGGTGGCAATCGCCTACTTATGGGATGCTGATATTGTGGAGCGCTCAAGTTAGCCCCGTTAATAGCCCGTTATTGCTATTGGAGATTTGGAAATGTTGGACATACGCTCATTGCTCACAGGTCTTACAAATTTGCTGAGCGACATTTCCCCCAATAGAATGCCCGTGCTTGCACCTATCCGCGTAAAGACACGCTAAGAAAGCGGCAAGATCGGTCCAGTCACAATCACTTCTCGTCCGTCGACGACACTCCCTTCGTGGTCGAATCGCCAGCGATTTCCGGACTTGCAGAAAACAAATCGCCAACTTCATTCATCGAGCCAGAACTGGCGGCTTCTCCTGGCAATACGGATTCAAGCGCTCCAGAATCGCCCTCCCCCTTGCCGCTTGCAGCTGACGCATCGCCGCCACCCAAAACTTCTTCTCCAATAAATATCGATCCATCACCGGTGGACTGCGCTCCGGCACGCCCAGCTTCTTCCTCCCGCCATCCCATTCTCAAATGATTGAAGAATACGTTGGCGACGCAAGCCACCGGCAGCGCAAATATAATCCCGAGAGTACCGTCAAGCCTGGCACCAATCATGATGGCAAGAAAAATCATGATTGGATGCAGACCGATCACATTTCCAATGTACCGAGGCGCAACAACATTGTCCTTAAACTGCTGCAACACCGCAAAAATCATAGTAAGCACGACTATCTCTGCAGGCTTGTTACCAGGCAGAATATTCATGCCATGAAAAGCCACAGCCAAAATTGCAGGCAAGAAACCAATCGGTGGACCAATTACCGGCAAGATTTCCATAAAGCCCAAAAACAAACTAATCAACAAGGCATACTGCACGCCCAACGCAGAATAAACAATAAGCATCACAAGAGCAAAAGCAAATCCGAGAACAATCTGCCCACGGAAAAACGACTGCAAGCTCTTGTCCGCATCAACAGCCACACGACGCAGGAAAGGCTGTTGCGACCCCGGGAAACACTGAATCAATCTTTCTGTGATCCTGTTGCCATCCAACAGAAAATAAAACGTCACTACAGAAATAGACACACCATAGAGCAACCATGTCATCGTCCCCATCGCGACATCAGTCACTCGCGACATGATGGCAGTCGGATCCGGTTTTGGTGCGGTCGCCAATACGTTATTTAAAATATCAACCGCCTTGATCTCAATCCGATAAGCACGAAACTTCTCTTCGAGAGGCAGTAACATATTCGTCAAATTCTGCACCACTGAGGGTATCGCATTAAAAGTAGTTTGAATGAGTGAGGTGATCTGAAAAACAATCGCAGGAACAATCAATAGCGCCGCCACCACCATAAGCACCAACAATAGTAAATAGACAAGAATAACCGCCAGTGCACGATTCTTAAGCCTCAACTCCAGCCAATCAACAACGTTGATCACCATGTAAGAAAGCACTAACGAAATCCCAAAGATCCTCAGGATGTCGCCAAAATAGAATCCAATCAACAAGACCAGTGCCACCACCACGAGCAACAACACGGTAATGATCAATTGCCGCTGGAAGACTAATAATTTCTCTGCTTGATTGTTCATGGACCAAACCGCTGGCAACAGCTGGACGGACTAACGGACGTTCAAAACTTGCTTCAGATAATCAACGGACGTTCAAAACTTGCTTCAGATAATCAACGGACGTTCAAAACTTGCTTCAGATAATCGATCTTATTTCTGATATCACCTACATCATGCCCTTGCGGGTCAAGTTCTACCGTCGTCCGATATTCACACAGAGAAGCATCGTATTTCTTCTCCTGCAATAAACAATCTGCCAGGACGCGGTGATAGGATGCCTCATTCGGCTTCATCAAAATTGCCAGCTTCGCTTCCTCCTCGGCCTCAGCCGGCTTTGACAATGCACTCAAAGAAAGAGCAAGACGATAATGCGCCTCCGGATCCATCGGATCAATTTTCAGCGCCTCGCGAAAACACGGTTCAGCCTCGGCATGTTTGTTTTGTCTTTGCAAAATTAATCCCAAATTGAAGTGATAGCTAGCTTTATCAGCCTTTAGTTTTAAAGCCAATCGAGCTTCCTTCTCTGCTTCGATCAAATTGCCCATCTCTTTTAGAACGAGTGCCAGATTGTTATGAGCAGCTGCCCCCTGCGGATTAACCGTGATCGCTTTTCTAAACATTTCGGCCGCTTCACGCGACTTGCCTTGGCTTAGAAGATTCGCGCCCTCCTTGTTATAAGCTCGAGACTTCTCTTCACTCGACAGCCCCGCCAAATTGAGCGCTTCTGCCGATAACGACTGTTGCGCGTTACTCTGAGGAGACTGCGCCAAGGCGTCCTGGATTCCCCACACAGGAATCAGACACCCAAAAGATGCAAGCAGCAAAATGGACAATTGCAAATTCGATAGATAGCGGCTTCTACTGGTCATTTGAAGATTCTTCTGTATTTCTTACCGAGCGCTCGTCACCGGTGCGTTAAGATAACAAGCATAAGTTTTGAGGACTAAATCCTGAAAGTCAAGATTCTGATTGGCGCCCTTATAGGCTCTGTTTTACTAAATGCTGCCGGAATTGTCTTTTTCATATTATTCCTGAATGCGCAGGGACATTACAAGAGCGCAAAGCGGGAAAAATTAGCGCTAGAACGAAATCTGGCAGCCATTCGCAGCGGCAATGTTATGAATCAAGCGCTCAGCTCAGACTCGGTTCAGCGCCGGACTTTCGTCAGCACACTTGATGCGAACATGGACACATACGCGTTCCAAGCTCCATCATACACACCCAACGTGCTGGATTACACGCTCGTCGTCTATCTACATGGAATGGGCTCTAATTACATGGAGCCTTTTGTTACGCCTTCCGAACAAACAATTGCTAGCGCACTGACCCGCGATATTCCCCGTGTCGGACTTCTTTCATGCAGTTACAGGAAAGACGCAGCCTGGGGAAGCGACGCCGCCATGGCTGACATCATTCAGAACACCAGGCAGGTGTTACAAGAATTTCCATTCAAATCAATAGTTGTTATGGGAACTTCGATGGGTGGCTGCGTAGCGTTAAACTTCGCTGCGACTGCGCCGGAAGACATCAAACAGAAAATTATCGGCGTGGTCAGTATGGAAGCATCCGGAGACCTCGTCCAGCTGTTCAAAATAAGTGCACACCGAGATATTCGCCCTGCGATGATGATTGCATTTGGCGGAACTCCCGAACAAATCCCAGACGTTTATCGCAGAAAAAGCTTCCTGAGCAATATTGACGGATTGCCGACAGGCGCGAAGGTGTACATACTCTCAGCCCGCGCTGACAGAATTGTACCGCCGGAGCTACAAAAGGCAGTTGTTGAGGAGCTAAAAAAGCGATCAGTGCCAGTCCAATTCGAAGAAATCGACGGACAGCATCGGGCTCCGGCAGCGAGCTTTTACGCAAAAGGCTTGAACTTCGTTTTAGGCAAATAGTTGCAGAAAAAGAGTTGCAATAAAACCGATTTGCGCATTTGGCATGCATATGGGATATTGATCAAGGTAATCGTAAACGATACGATCTTTTAAGCAATAAACTGGATATATTGTGCTCGATTAAGCCCAATTATCGGATAAAATAGATTCGAAATTGAAAATTACCCTCCAATTACCAGGCGCAAAAATTATGCCATCGGAATTCGTAAAGGTCACAGTTGATACTTTGGCTTTTGCCGTTCAACAAGGTGAACTCGAAGTCCTTCTTGTTAAGAGAAAACACGAGCCCTTCAAATCCTTCTGGGCATTACCAGGTGGATTTGTTTTAGACAGCGACAAAAGCCTCGAAGATGCGGCCAGCCGCGAACTCGTTGAAGAAACAAACATCTCAAATGTCTACCTGGAGCAACTCTATACATTTGGCGACACCGGACGAGATCCGCGAGGACGCGTCATCACAGTCGCCTATCTGGCATTATTGAGACAAGAAGGTCTCGAGCTAAGAGCAAGCACCGATGCATCCGGAGTAGCATGGTGGCCGTTAAAAGAGTTGCCACCACTTGCCTTTGATCACGAAAAAATGATCACATACGGAGCTCAACGACTTAAATACAAGATCGAATATTCTCCGGCGGCGTTCAAGCTTCTGCCCCAGAAGTTCACCTTGCGCGATCTGCAGACTGTCTATGAATCGGTGATCGGAAAATCCATAGACAACAGAAACTTCAGAAAGAAGTTTTTGAGTTCGGGAGTCTTGCAAGAGCTTGATGAAACCAGCCAGGAAGGGTCATATCGCCCCGCGCGACTTTACTCATTCTCTGAAGAGGATTTTGAAAAGTTGCCAGACCGTCCGGTTTTTGTTTTCTAGAAATCCATTCACAAGTTTCTTAGGCATCCAAAGTTATGAGTTCCATGATCAGAAAGTCGAATCCAATTCAGCGCCACATTAGCTTAGCTCTCTCCGTTCTTTTCGCCTCCAACTCGTGGTTTCTATCCACACCTCAGAGTCGAGCACAAGGAACTCTGCAAACATGGAATATCAATGCCCGCGAAAGATCGCGCCGTTTAACTTCCGCTGCATTGAATCATTTGACAAAAGGGCAGCTGGAACAGGCTTCAAATTTGCTTGTGCAAGCTACAAATACAGATCCATCGGATCCTCTCCCGTTAGAAACACTCGGCATGACATACCTGCGCCAGGGGAAAAGTTCGCAAGCACTAGATGCATTGAAAAAAGCATACGATCTGATCAAAGATCCTGAAACACTACTATCAACAGGATTCGCCTATTATCTCGAACATGACTATGACGCAGCCATAAATGCCTGGCAAAAGACTCTTGAAAGAGCGCCCCAAGGGCAAATGGCTGAAGCTCAAGGAAATATCGGCTTTGCCTATTTGCGCAAAGGAGATTTTGAAAAAGCTGACGCAGCATTTCGAGCTTTGCTACGGACAAAGCCAAGCTCGCAGCTCGCCTACCACGGACTTGCGATAGTGAATTATCTGGCGGGTAACTTTGCCGCAGCCCGCAAAGCGGCTGACCATGCCCAATCCATCCAATCATATTATCCAGTTATCCTACTGCTTGCTAAACTGGACTACTTACAAGGTGATCCGCAAGCAGGACAACGCCGCATACGTGAATGGCAAACTGCATCTACTGCGCGTGGATCATCAAAGAAAACAAGCTCGCTTCAACGTCCGATGACAGCCATCGGGTATCCAAGCCAACATGATTTTCGCTGGGATCCATTCTTGGTCGATAACTTTGACACAGGCCGATTTTTAGCGGCGCGCACCCAAGACGCCCAGAGCAGGAAGAAATCAAAAGAGCGGGAAGCTAGGAGCGGAAAAAAATCTGATAGTAAGAAGAAAACGCCGAGCAAAAATGCCAGAGTACAAGATGCTCTTCGCTTAGCGCAGAATGCCCTCGATAGCGCGCCCACGGATTTCTACATTATGAGGGAAGTCGCATTACTCGAGCTTACTAATGGCGATTTTCAGGAGTCCGCGGATCATTTCGCCAGAGTTCTCAATCTTTGCCCATCCTGCTCGGTAGATTGGCTGCATCTTGCAGTCGCGCTGAACGGATTGGGTAAAGAAGGTGAAGCAGCCTATGGCGTCCAGGAGTTTCAACGAAAGCATCCCAACGAACGACTCGCGCCCGATTTTGCAGCACTAGCCAAAGGACAAGCAGTCACGCTGCCGAATGTAACTCCAGTAGATACGGCACCACCGAAACAGAAAGATCCCAACGAAACAGGCTTTTAGCAAGATCCAAGCTTCTCGTTTGCCAGGGCGATGAAATGCCGGAACAAAGGAGCGATTCGCTCATTTGGGAGTCCGGTTCGATCCCGGGAGTGCCAGCATCTTGCCGGCTTCGATCTTTCCAAAGCAATTCGCTCATTTGGGAGTTCGGTTCGATCCCGGGAGCGCCGGCATCTTGCCGGCTTCGATCTTTCCAAAGCAATTCGCTCATTTGGGAGTCCGGTTCGATCCCGGGAGCGCCGGCATCTTGCCGGCTTCGATCTTTCCAAAGCAATTCGCTCATTTGGGAGTCCGGTT